>NZ_RQSP01000020.1 GCF_009078285.1 Bifidobacterium jacchi | reverse complement strand
ACATCTCCGATCCCTACACCATGCGATATTCCCTACATCATGGGGACATACCGCACTCGCAGAGCACCCCCCAAGGTGACGTTTGCGCAATACGGGTATCCTGAGCATCATGACGACAACGCAGGTAGACGCCACCGGCGCCCGCGAAGGGGCCATTCGGATCAACCAGGAGGCGCACACCACATGACCATCACCCTATCCACCGACGGATCCGCCCTCGGAAATCCGAATGGCCCCATGGGCTGGGCCTGGGCCGACCACACCCCGCATGCGGGCGGCACGACCGGTCACGAGCATCCCGGCGACTGCGACGCCGGTGGCGCGACGAACGGCACGAATCAGATCGGCGAGCTGTGCGCCGTGCTTGAGGCGCTGCGCGCGCATCCGGGCGACGAACCGCTCATCATCGAAACGGATTCCCAGTATGCGATCAACTGTTCCACCAAGTGGGTGCAGGGGTGGAAGCGAAACGGTTGGAAGAACGCGCAGAAGAAGCCTGTGAAGAACGCGGCGTTGATCAAGGCGATCGACGCGGAGCTTGCCCGTCGCGACGGCTCGGTCAAATTCGTCTGGGTGAAGGGTCATGCGGGCAACGCCGGCAACGAGAAGGTCGACGATCTGGCGCGCGCCTATGCCGGCGATTGCCGATCCGGTGTACGCGACGGATATCTGCCGCTGGAAGGCTGGCAGTCGCTGCTTGCTTCGGAGTATGCCAAGGGCACCGACGTGCCCGAGGACGCACGCATGCTGATGGATGGTCGTATCAGCGCCGCGCAATATCATCTTGGTCGCGGCGAGGATTCGGATGCCGGCGTTTCCGCCGCTCGGGGCGGCGTCGGCATGTCGGATTCGTCGACTGCGCAGCCGACGCGTTCGGCGCGTTCGGCGAAGCGCTCGTTGATCGATGCGCTTGCCGAACCGGAGGGCGTACCCGCCGATCTTGCGGAATACGGTCCGTTGCACGATGCTGATGCCGCGTCATCGGGCGTTCTGTCCGATCGCGAGAGGCCCGCAGACGCGGCCGAAACGGCAGCCGATGTCGCCGACACTTCTTCCGTCGCATCTGCACAACGCCGACCCGGCGCTCTCGCGGCTTCCGCCCATTCCGATACCGCGCAATCCACCCCAGCGGTCCAATCCACCACCGCAATCCAGCCTTCTGCTGCAACGCAGCCTGCCGCCGCACCCCAGTCAGCCGCCGCCCAGCAGAACGCTGCAGCCCAGCAGAACGCTGCAGCCCAGCAGAACACCGCCACCGCTATGCCCAGCGCGCAGTCGGCAACGGTCGCTTCTGGACTGACCGTGTCGGGAACACTGCGGTTTTCGCCGCCGCCGTCATCCAGTCCGACATATGACGGCACTCCGCGCATGATTCGCGGTACGGTTGCGGTCGAAGGCTACGTGAACGGCGACGGCACGATTACGCTGACCGACGCGCCGTTCGCAATCCGCCGCTCATAGGCGCACTAGACCTTGCGCATGGATCACGCAGCGCGTTCAGCTTTCGCCAGCAAATGTGAACGCATGAACAATCGTGCGGCAACGGGCGTCAACAATACGGGAATCGGCGGCTGCGGACGGCCACCCCTCGGATAGTATAGGAACCGACGTCAATCCTTGGATCACCAAGCCCGATAAGGAGCACACATGGATAAGGCACAGCAGGATGCATTGAAGAAGGCGGCCGGCATCGAAGCCGCAAAGCTGATTCACAGCGGCATGATCGCAGGCCTCGGCACCGGTTCGACCGTCCGATTCCTAGTCGATGAACTCGGCCGCCGCGTTCAGGAGGAGGGGCTGACGTTCACGGGCGTCACCACGTCGCGCCGCACGCAGGAGCAGGCCGAGGGCTACGGCATCAAGATCGTCGACATCGACGATGTCGATCACATCGACATCACGATCGATGGCGCCGATGAGGTGGACAAGAACTTCAACGGCATCAAGGGCGGCGGCGCTGCGCTCCTGTGGGAGAAGATCGTCGCGACGAATTCAAACAAGATCGTCTGGATCGTCGATGAGTCCAAGGTGGTCGACACGATCGGCAAGTTCCCGCTGCCGGTCGAGGTGATTCCGTTCGGTGCCGGACATGTCATCAAACGTTTTGAGACGCGCGGCTACAAGCCGACGCTGCGTCTCGATGCCGAGGGCAAGCCGGTGCGCACCGACGAGAACAACTACGTGGTCGATCTGCACTTGGAGCGCATCGATCATCCGAAGGATCTGGCCGAGGATCTCATCACCACGGTCGGCGTGGTCGAGCACGGCCTGTTCCTCAACATGGTCGATCAGGTCATCGTGGGCGATCCGAATGGCCCGCGCGTGCTGACCAACAGCAACAAGTAAGCCGTTCTTCAGCATTCGATTCAATCCGATTCAATTCGACACATCGGAGTCGGAGAGCACATCGGAGAGCACCTGTGCATGGTGCTCTCCGTTTTTTCTTTTGAGACTACCGCTTCGGCTCCTTCTCTTCAAGGTGTTTGTCTTTTGGGTGATCAACTGCACACATTGACCAACTGCACACCTTCCTCGCGAAGCAATGACTGAGCTGGCGCATCGGAATCATCCGGCATTACAGCTGTTGCATAGCGAAAAGCCCCTTACGGTCATTGTCCGTAAGGGGCTTTGTGGCTCACCATGTGAGCGAAAGACTACTTGCGCTGGTGGCGAGTCTTACGCAGCATTTTGCGGTGCTTCTTCTTGCTCATCCGCTTGCGGCGCTTCTTGATGACCGAGCCCATCGTCAGCCTCCTTGTACGTGAAAGATTGCAACTTGCCCAATAGTACACGACTTAGGGGACGAACGTCACGGCGTTTTCATGGAACGTACCGTAAAACAGTGAATGAACCCACGATGAACAAACCACCGGAAGGCATCCAGACCTCGGATTCCCGAACAGCAGATTTCCAAGCCACTCGAGCCAGTCACCGTAGATCACCACCCGAGTCGCAGCCGATCAAGCGTCAATCAGCCGAATCAGCCAGATCGTCATAGTGGGAATTCCTTGTAGAATCTGTCCACCGCAGCCTTTGCGCCGGTTGCCTGAAACACCACCGTGTCATTTTGCCAAACGGCGACCGAATTCGCCTCATTCGACGCATCCTTGTGCACGGTGTAAGTTCCGGTCGTCGTACCGGAGACCTTGACATTGCCACTCGCCAGCTCGTCGCCCGTCAGGGCGGCCGCCACGGAGTCGTATTGTGCTTTGGCGTTCGTCGCCGTGGACCATTGTGCGACGATAAGCGTGACATCCTTTGATTTGACTCCAGTCGAATAGGTCACCGTGTACTCCTCCAACGGCGAGCTCGATGACCACTGCGCTGATGTCTCCACCTTCGAACGCACATAATTGAGCACGCTGTCCGGCAGAGCCTTGACCAATTCGGAGGATCCATCGGCTAACGGAGTGGCGGCGATGCTTGGTTTGGTAGGCTCGCTGTCCTTGGCTTTGTCACCGGTTTTGTCATCGGTCTGCGAGACGGCGTTTTCGGACTCTCCGGAAGCATTGGCCCCGTGGTTGATCGCCCAGCCAGGCCATACAAATGCGGACAACAGCGACAGCACAATCACCACGACCGCCGCAATCACCACGACGAACAGCTTGCCATGCGACGACTGCTGCACCTGCGGCTGCTGCGACGAAGGCTGCGGGGAACGAGAAATCTGATTCGACGTATTCGGCATGAGTCCGATTGTCTCACAGCTTCCTGACCCAATGCCAGACAATGGCCGAGTATCGCCCGCATGTGCCGAATCCACTCTTGGCAAGTCCGTATTGCGCATCACACACCACCTTCGTAATAGAACGCTTGTTCTCATAGTACACAAACTATCGAACATTTGTCCGCGCGTGTTGTTACTGTGACATCATGGCAAAGACAACGACTCAATACGTCTGTTCCGAATGTGGCTGGAACGGCGTCAAATGGTACGGCCGCTGCCCCGAATGCGGCCAATGGGGCACGATCTCGGAATTCCACGAGCCGCGCGCCGCGTCCGCGGCACCCCGTTCAGGCGCGTCAGGCACCAGAACGGCTGCGCCCGGCCGCACCTCGCGCACATCCGCCGTGGCTGTCGCCGAGGGAACCGCCACGCCCATCACCGAAGTGAGTACTACAAGCGTCGAGCGCATCCCCACCGGATTCTCCGAATTCGATCGAGTGCTTGGCGGTGGGATCGTACCTGGAGCGGTCGTGCTCGTCGCAGGCGAGCCGGGCATCGGCAAATCCACGCTGCTACTGGAGACAGCCGGGGCGATCGCCCGCACTCACCCCGACGCAACGGTCCTCTATATTTCCGGCGAGGAATCACGGGCGCAGGTGCGACTACGCGCATCACGCATCGGCGCAGTGCTCGGCAACCTCCTGCTTGCATCCACGACAGACCTGTCCACCGTTTTGGGACTGATCGAACAGGAGCGACCGGCACTGGCGATCGTCGATTCCGCGCAGACCATCGTCTCACAGAATGTCGATGGTATATCGGGCGGCTCGACTCAGGTGCGCGAGGTGGCGAGCGCTCTGATCGACACCGCCAAGAGCCTTGATGTTCCCGTCCTGCTGGTCGGGCACGTCACCAAAGACGGTTCCATTGCAGGTCCGCGCACATTGGAGCATCTGGTGGATGTGGTGTGTCAGTTCGAGGGCGATTCCCAGACCGCCTTGCGCATGCTGCGCAGCGTCAAGAATCGCTTCGGCCCTACTGATGAGGTTGGCTGCTTCGATATGAGCGGCGAAGGCATTGAAGAGGTGAGCGACCCGTCCGGGCTGTTTCTGTCGTCGGGCGGCGGCACGGCTGACGGCGACGCATCCGCAGACGCGCCTGTGGAGGGCACGTGCGTGACGTTCACACTGGATGGGCATCGCTCGCTGCCAATCGAGATCCAATCGCTGGTCACCGCTTCGGTGCTGCCGACGCCCAGACGTGCCGTCAACGGAGTCGATTCCAATCGCATCGCGATGCTGACGGCCGTGCTTTACCGCCACGGCAAGGTGAATCTTCTGGCGAACGACCTCTATGTGTCGACGATCGCGGGCGGTCTCGCCAAAGAGCCGGCTTGCGATCTGGCTATCACAGCCGCGTTGGCGAGCGCAGCCAAGTCCCAGCCCATACGGCGGACCACCTGCGCCATAGGCGAGATATCGCTGACCGGTCAGGTTCGCCCTGTACCGCGCCTCGAATACCGACTGCGCGAAGCGTCGCGTCTCGGTTTCACCACCGCCGTAGTGCCGCGCATGCGAAAGCAGCTCAGCATACCGGGCATGCACATTGTGCAGACCGCTACGCTGCGCAACGCCCTAGACGCCCTGCTTTCGTAGCGGGCGCGAAAGCGCCTGCTATGTGCTCCTAGTGGTCTGTCTCGTCATTATTTGCGAGACAGATCACTAGCAATTGGGCAACCAATGACACCAGACCGATCAGTTACCAACGAACCGCTAGCGAACTCAACGAACACCCTATTGGCAGGAGGACCAAGATGCACTTTACAGTGGCAAACAGCACATCATGCCGTCAGGCGCTTGGTCTCCTCGACGTTACGGGCAAGTTCTGCCTTCAGCGCGTCGACACCGTCGAACCTTACCTGCGGGCGAAGGAAACCGGCGAACTCGACACGCACCCGGTGACCGTACAGTTCCAACCAGTCGTCGGTGATGCAGTAGGCTTCGACCACGCGCTCGTGCAGTCCGGTCTTCTCGCTGAACGTCGGTTTGGTCCCGATGGAAATGGCCGCTGGCCATCGCGCCCCGCTCTTCGCAGCAGTGGTATCGTCGGCTTCCACAGTCGCATCGGTTCCAGCACCGGCATCGGTGTCAACGTCAGCCACGGAACCAAGATCAATCAGCCAACCTGCATATACGCCATCGACCGGCAGATATCCGATGACATCCGCACTCAGGTTCGCCGTGGGAAAACCGATCGTGCGTCCGCGCTCCTCTCCGTGCACCACCGTGCCGATGACACCGTGCGCACGCCCGAGAATCTCATTGGCATCCTTGATGCGTCCATGTCCCAGCAGATAGCGCACATTGCTGGAACTCCATGCGCGCACGCTCCTCGCCTGATGACGCTTGCTCCACGCACGGCGTTCCGCCTTCGACGCGACGGCCAGCGGATCAGCCGGCTCTCCCCACGCATCCGGCATCTGCGGCTTCCAATCTCGAGGAATCCTCACCTCACCAGGACCGAGGTCATCAACCACATCAAGCTCGAACACCCCGGCGGAGGCAGCGAGAGCGGCGATGGTCTTCACATCGCCCTTCCGCCCTGCGCCAAGCGCGGCATCAGCACCCAACACCAACGTGCGCATACCCAGTCTGCCAGTGCACTGGCCAAGGAAGAACAGATACGACTTCGCCGCAAATGCCAGCGAGTAACGAACCACCAGCGCATGCTCCACACCGGCCCGACGCATATACGCCAAACGATCATCAACCCCGCTCAGCGCATTCACATCGGTCACATCGTCGGAAGGCTCTTCACCGTCATGCGCGGCCGCCCACCCATGAACGAATGCAGGACGAGGATCAAACAGAATGACGATCGACATCGCGTCATGCTTCTTCGCCAATGCCACCACGCGATCGATCACCGCCTGATGCCCACGATGCATGCCATCGAATGCGCCCAGCGTCACGACGGAGCGACGATTGCGATCGAAATCCGGCCACGCGATGTCGCCGTTCTCATCCGGAGTCAGGTACGTGATATCCATTGCCGTCCTTGCTGTTGCTGTTCATTGAAGACCATTGCGGTCAACGCCGCAGACCGATCATGTGCGAGAAGATGCCATCGCACGCCATCGCACACCGATCCGTCCGCATGCCACGATTCAAGATGCCGCGTCTACTGTAGTGGGCGGCATCGAAAACCGTGCATTCACCGTATCGAACGTAGGCAGCCACGCTCACTGCGCAGCCGTGAACACTGTCACCGGCTTGATCTGATGGGCATTCGCGCGTTCGACGATGGCAACGAGATCACCGAGCTCAGCGTCACCATCTCCGTCATCGCCACTGTGGCTCGCATCGCACACAAACGGCGCGATCGCAGCATACGCCGTGTCCTTGCGCAGACCACTGCGCTCGATGCGCTGGCCGAAGCGCAGCAGACGCGCCTCATCAATGGTGATATTCAGGCATGGCATCGCCCCTCGTGCGGCATCCGCCATGTGCAACGCCTGCGAGCGCAGCCATCCGGCCCTGTCGAGCGACAGATCGCTGGCAGAGCCGTTGCCTGCCTCACCGTCATGGTTTCCATCGGGATTTCCCTTGGGATTCCCATCAGCGTTTCCACCGGAGTACCCCACAGAACCACCGGCATGGGTGGCACCAGAATCATCGGAGCCACCGTTATCACCCGTATCAGATGTGTCATGCACCGCAACGTTTCCGGCGACGCCAGTAACCGACGGCACATCAAATACGCACTTGAGCCGCGTCACGGTCTCGCCGTCGCGATTCACGAACGTCTTCGGCTCGGCATGCGCATGGATCACCGGCATGTCAATCACGGCCGCATCACCAGTCACACCTGCATCAACGCGCTCAGCCACCGTCGTAAGCAACAATCGATCGGAATCCACCGTTGCACCCCCGGCATTCGCCGCACCCTGATAGTCGGGCAACGCGAATCTGCCGACGCGGGTGCGACGCAGCCTCGTCAGGTAACCGCCGCAACCGAGCATGGTGCCGAGATCGCGAGCCAACGCGCGAATATAAGTGCCAGCGGAACAAGTGACACGCACATGCACATCGATCGCAGGAACAAACTCAGTCCGCTCACAGCTTTCCGTGCGCGCACTGGAACCGACGCTACCGATGCCCGCATCAACGATACCAGCAACATCGATATTGACCTCATCGACATTGACTCCAATGAAGCCAGCACCGACAGAATCAGCGCCAGAAGAACCTCTGCTAGCAGAGCGAGCATCGGCAAGACAACCATCATCAGCAACAGAGCAACCATCAGCAACACAGCCAGCAGCCGCATAGTCGAGCAGCGGCCCATTCGTGCGACCCCGATCCACGAATCCGATGCGCATATCCAGCAACGAAAACGCATGAATGACCACCGGCCGCGCTTTGAGCTCAACGTCACCGCCCGCTCGCGCCAGGTCGTAGGCCCGTCGGCCATTGATCTTGATGGCGGAGAACGTGTTCGGCACCTGTTCGATGCGTCCGGTCAGCCGTTCGGCGATCGTGCTAGTGATGAGCTTTCGCCACTCCTGCGTTGCCGAACCCATGTCGATAGCCGAGCCGCCACGCGAGTCCAACCGCGCAGCCAGCACACGCCACGCATCGCCATACTCGGTCAGCGGCATATCAATCAGTTCGCCGTCCGCATCATCGGTGGTGGTGGATCGACCGAGACGAATCGTAGCCTCATAGGTCTTGTCATGTTCGACGATATACGGCAGCAGTCGCGTCGCATCGCCGAACCCGACGATCAGTGCGCCGGTCGCCATCGGATCGAGCGTGCCGGCATGGCCGACCTTCTTCATGTGCAGCGTCCCACGCACGGCAGCCACCACGTCGAAACTCGTCACCCCCTGCGGCTTGTCGATGAGCAGCAGTCCGCTGAGCGGCAGCCGCCGACTCGGGCGCTTCTGCATCGACTTCACCCGATTCGACCGCCCCCGACTCGGCGGCTGCCCCGCGCCAGAAGAAGACGCCGAGACCATATGCGTCGCGATCACGCCTGATCCACCGAATCCGGGCCGTCGAAGTCCTCGACCTGCACGGCATCGGCATCGCCTTCGGCCTCATCGGCCAGCAAGGCATTCTCATCGCCGTAGTCGGCGTCAATGTCCGTGTCGTCGTGGTCAGCCGCGTCGTCATGGTCAGCGTCATCGTAGTCCGCGTCATCGGTATCAGCGTCGTAGTCCGCATCATCGTAATCGGACTCGTCGCGTTCCTCGGGATGCTTGTACGGGTCGGATTCGCCAGCATACTGCGCGGTTTCGCGCGCCTTGGCGAGTTCGGCGTCACGCTTGCGTGCCATGGCGAGAATATCCTCGATCTCATGCGCCTCGGTCGGCACCTCATCATAGATGAACTGCAGCTGCGGGGTCAGACGCAAGCCGGCCTTCGCGCCGACCAGTGAGCGCAACCGTCCCTTGGCCTGCTCAAGCGCCTGCTTGGCACGCTTGCGCTCGCCCTGCTCCTTGCCTTCGCGCCCGAGCTGAGTCCAGTAGATCTTGGCGATCTGCAGATCGTTGGTGACGCGCACGTCGGTGATGGTCACCGACGCAAGACGCTTGTCGTGCAGCTGCGCTTCCATCGACGAGGCGATGACGCGCTGGATAAGTGCGGCGATGCGCGCCGCGCGCGGATTCGTTCCTGCCATATAGAGTCCTTTCAACAAGCAAAACAAATCAACAAACAAAACAGAACAAACAAGTATGGCCCCCTCGGCTGAGGGCTGAGGGGGCCATACGATTACGGGCTGACGCTACTTGCGCTCGACCTCGCGCATCTCGTAGGTCTCGATGATGTCGCCCAGCTCGATGTCGTTGAAGGTGCCGAGGTTGATACCGGCCTCGTATCCTTCCTTGACGGACTGCACGTCGTCCTTGAAGCGACGCAGCGACGCGATCTCCAGATCGTTGACCTTGGCGACGCCCTCGCGCAGGATACGGCACTTCGTACCGCGCTTGACCTCGCCGTCCTGCACCATGACGCCGGCGATGTTGCCGAACTTGGAGGAGCGGAAGATCTCGCGGATCTCCGAATGCGAGGTGACGACCTCCTCGTATTCCGGCTTGAGCATGCCCTTGAGCGCGGCTTCGACATCCTCGATCGCCTTGTAGATGATCGAGTAGTACTTGATCTCGACGCCCTCACGGTCGGCGAGATCCTGCACCTGACGGTTCGGACGCACGTTGAAGCCGATGATCACGGCCTTGTCGACGGAGGCGAGGTTGACGTCGTTCTGGGTGATCGCACCGACACCGCGGTGGATGACCTGGATACCGACCTCGTCGGACACCTCGATCTTCATCAGGGAGTCCTCAAGCGCCTCGACGGAGCCGGAGGAATCGCCCTTGATGACGATGTTGAGCATGTCGACCTCAGCCTTGGCGAACTGCTCCTTGAGGCTTTCGAGCGAGACGACCTTGCGACGCTTCGCCAGCTGGGCTGCGCGCTCCGTGGCCTGACGCTTTTCGGCGATCTGGCGCGCGGTGCGGTCATCGCTGGCGACGAGGAACAGGTCACCTGCGGTGGGCACCGAGGTCAGGCCGAGCACCTGAACCGGCGTGGACGGTGCGGCGGACTGCATGTGGTTGCCGTTCTCGTCAAGCATGGCGCGCACGCGGCCATACGAGGTACCGGCCACGATCGCGTCGCCGATGTGCAGCGTACCCTGCTGGACCAGCACGGTGGCCACCGCGCCACGGCCCTTGTCGAGTCGTGCTTCGATGGTGGCGCCACGCGCATCCATGTCGGGGTTGGCGCGCAGATCGAGATCGGCGTCGGCGGTAAGCAGGACCGCTTCAAGCAGCTTGTCGACGTTGGTGCCCATCTTCGCGGAGATGTCGACGAACATGGTGTCGCCGCCGTACTCCTCGGGGACGAGTCCGAACTCGGTGAGCTGGCCGCGCACCTTTTCGGGGTTCGCGCCCGGCTTATCGATCTTGTTGACCGCGACGACGATCGGCACCTTGGCAGCCTGCGCATGGTTGATCGCCTCCACGGTCTGCGGCATGACGCCATCATCCGCGGCGACGACGATGATCGCCACATCGGTGATCTCGGCGCCACGTGCACGCATGGCGGTGAACGCCTCGTGGCCAGGGGTATCAAGGAACGTGATCTTGCGCTTCTCGCCGTCCAGCTCGACCGTCACCTGATAGGCGCCGATGCGCTGGGTGATGCCGCCGGCCTCGCGGGCGACGACGTTCGTCTTGCGGATTGTGTCGAGCAGTCGGGTCTTACCATGATCGACATGGCCCATGACGGTGACGACCGGAGGACGAGGCTTGAGATCCTCGTCATCCTGCAGCTCCTCCTCATCAAGGTTGATGTCGAACTGCTGCAGAAGCTCCTTGTCTTCCTCCTCGGCGGAGACGATCTTGATGTTCCAGCCGATCTCCTCGCCCAGAATCTGGAACGTGGACTCGTCGAGCGACTGGGTTGCGGTGGCCATCTCGCCGAGATGGAACAGCACGGTGACCAGAGCCGCCGGATTGACGTTGATCTTCTCGGCCAGATCGGCGAGCGAAGCGCCCTGACGCAGACGGACGGTCTGTCCGTTGCCGGTCGGAATGCGCACGCCGCCGATGACCGGAGCCTTCATCTCCTGGAATTCCTGACGCTTTGCAAGACGGTTCTTGCGCGCCTTCGAGGACTTGCCGCCCTGACGACCGAACGCGCCTGCAGCGCCGCCGCGACCTCCACGACCGCCGCGTGCGGGACCATTGCCCGAACCGGCCGACTGGAAACCGCCGCCCTGCGCGCCATTGCCGCCGAAACGGCTGCCGCCGCCCTGGCCCGGACGCGCACCGCCCTGCCCCGGACGGCTATGCCCCCACTGACCGGGACGAGGAGCACCGCCCTGACCCGGACGACCACGGAAACCGCCACGCTGCCCGGCACCTGCACCGGCGCCACGGCCACCGCGACCTCCGCGCTCGTTGCTGTTCACGGACGGACGCGCCATCGGATGCGGACGCGGGATATCGCCCGGCGTGGGCGTATGCATGCCCTGCTTGCGGCTGAACGGATTGTTGCCCGGACGAGGTCCGGGAGTCGCACCATGCATGCGATTGCCGGCCGCGGCTGCAGCCTCGGCACCCGGCTGAGCCGGACGCGGGGTATGCGGACGCGGGGCGCCCGACATCGGGCGACCGCCGCGCTCACCGCGCTCATTACGCTCACCGCGACCATCACGGCCATCACGAACCGGACGCTCATCGCGATCACGGCGCTGCGAAGGACGAGGCAGAGCCGCGCCCGGCTTCGGGACATCGTGTGCAATGGTGTGAGGCGTCGGAGCGGACGGCTTCGCCGACATCGGGGAAGGAGCCGCAGCCGGTTCGGATGCACCCGCATCCCGAGTCTGCCTCGGTGCGGTCGGCATGGGTGCCGCGGCACGCGCGGCCGGGGTCGGAGCCGACTTCACAGCCTGCGGATGACCCGCAGCGGGACGCACCTCGCGCTGCGTCTTGTTATCGCGGTTATCGTGATCGTCCTGCTTGCCACCGGGGATTGCCCCCTTCTTGACAAGCGCTGCATGCAGTCGCCGAGCAGCCGGCGGCTCGACGGTTGATGATGCGGACTTGACGAACTCCCCCAGTTCCTTGAATGTGTCAAGCACCGTCTTGCTGTCTATGCCATAATCCTTGGCCAATTCATACACGCGCTTTTTCGCTGCCAATATCTCTCCTGTTCACAACCGCGTGCATGTGAGCCGCGGTTATTGTTTGATTACCGAGCGCCTACCTCGTATCATCGTGCGACCATGATCGTGCTGCCTCAGTTCTTCGTCATTCAGGCATGACCGTAGAGCGCGGCCATGCTCGGATTCGCACACAAGCATACCCGTGCCGCTGGATGTGCGCGCCCAGCGCGACACACCCGAATGGATCGGGCGCCGCACAACGCGACGCCCGTCGATCACAACGTCAATATCACCATCACGTAGTCGATATCAGTCAATATCACGGAAGACTCACCGGCGTCAATCTCACAGGCGCTTCATTTCGCCTGTGTCGCCTGCCGCTGCGTCATTGCGCCGACTGAGCCGACTGAGCCGACTGCGCAGCCTGAGCAGCCGCCTGCTTCTTCGCGTGCGCCTCAGCCGACTCGATACCGATCTTCCAGCCGGTGAGCTTGGCCGCAAGACGGGCGTTCTGTCCCTCCTTGCCGATGGCCAACGACAGCTGACTGTCGTGAATGAACGCGATGGCGGTTTTGTTCTTCTCGCTGATGATCTGCACGCCGGTGGCGACGGCCGGAGACAGCGCCGATGCGACGAACACCGACGGATCCGCGGACCAGTCGACGATGTCGATCTTCTCGGAGCCGAGATTCTCCATCACCGCACGCACACGTGCGCCGCCAGGACCGATCAAAGCGCCCTTGGGATTGACGCCCTCCGTATTCGCCTTGACGGCGATCTTCGTGCGGGCGCCGGCCTCACGCGCGATGGCCATGATCGACACCGCGCCGGAAACCAGTTCGGGCACCTCGCGCTCGAACAGTTTGCGCACCAGTTCCGGATGGGAGCGGGACACGACGATCTCCGGCCCCTTGAGGCCGCGGGCCACGTTGACCACATAGACGCGCAGACGCTCGCCGTGGCGGTAGCGCTCGCCCGGCACCTGCTCGCGCCGGGGAAGGATGGCCTCGACATCGCCGATGGCGACATGCACATTGGTCGGATCGCTGGCATCCTGCTGTACGACACCCGTCACCAGATTGCCCTTCTGCCCCGAGAACGCGCCGAAAATGCGATCATCCTCGACTTTGCGGAACAGCTGGCCGATGACCTGGCGCGCGGTGGCCGCCGCGAGACGACCGAAATCGCGCGGCGTATCGTCATACTCCTCGCTCAGCTCGGGCTCGGGATGCGGGTTGTCTTCAGTGGGTTCGACCGGAATCTCCTTGCGCGCCCAGATGGTGAAGGTGCCGGCGCGCTCATCGAGCTCGACGCGAGCATGCTTGGACGGATGAGAAGTCTTCATGTATGCCAGACGCAGTGCCTCGGACAATGCGGCATCCAGCGTCTCGGGATCAATGCCCTGTTCGGCGGCCAGCCGATGCATCCCCGTCAGATCCAGTTCCATGCGTCCCGACCTCCTATGAAGTTATACAGGGCTTTGTCGCCCCTATGGTCACAGTCAGATATTAGTGTAGGAGCTTATGCAGACACGTCATCGACTCTCCCCCGCCCGCATAACCGCATGTACGCTGGCGTTCACGATGACTGCGATCGCAGGCGGATGCGGCATGCCTCGCGTTGACGGTGCGGCAGAATCGCAGCAGACCTTCAGCGCATGCGAATCGGCGTTCTATGCCGCGTCCGCCCACCACGACACCGTATTCGCAGCCGCCGCACCGCTGATCGAACGGTATTTCGCGGCGCGATCGGCCGAATCCGAATGGCTGGACGTTGCGGCCGGATGCGAAAACCGCATGCAGGAGGGCGCGTTGCGCAGCGCGCAAGCCGGCATTGCGGCATGGCGGCTGGTGCAACGACTCGATTCCGCGGATGACGACTATCCCGATCCATCATCCGACGCAATCGATGCGACCGCTTTGTCGGCGCTGTCGACACAGTCGGATCGGTCGAATCCGTCGAATCAGTCACAGAATGTCGCCGCGGTCGCGCCGAAGCAGCTGACGACGATGTCGCTGGCCGAGGATCGCGCGGGATTCGCCCTGGAGCTGCTGGCTGCGCGCGGCGCGTCGGGCGCGAGTCTGACGCTGAGCGATCATCATAAGACAACCGCGCAACAGCTGATTTCAGCCGCGCAGAAAGCCGACCATACCGTCAGCGATCCGCGACAGAAGGTGTATGCGATCGATCAGCTCATCGCCGACCCTGATTCCGCGATCGATCCGGCGACCGGGCTGCATGCGCCCACGACGGCCATCATCGAAATCGACTGCGCGCGCGAGGAGCTGGGAGCCTTTGCCGACGACAGCACCGCGACGGGCACCGATGGCGCGTCAGGCGCCGCGGCTCTCGGCACGGTCGATCCGGCACGACGCGCATTGGCACTGCTTGCTGCGACGCGCGCCAAGCAGGCCTTCGCACTCGGCTACCCCAGCGGCGACTACGCATTGTTCCGCTGAACACGGCACATGGGCATGGGGCATGGATCGTCCGTCGCCGTCCAAAAACCACCCAAATTGCCTAGTCTCAAACACAGAAAAGAAAACAGAAAAGCGCCAAAACCCTTGAGTTTCAGCGCTTTTCGTGGCTTGTGCCACTGGTACCCCCAGAGAGAGTCGAACTCTCGTTGTCAGATTGAAAGTCTGGTGTCCTAACCGTTAGACGATGGGGGCAAACAACTTGATAGACGATACCGGTTCATACTGAAAAAGGCAAATCAGATGCCAAACGGCGTGTCGCACGATGCCACGGGCGTCCGTCACGGATGTCCGTCACGAGCGCCGTCACGAGCGTCGCGGACCGCACATTGCATTGCGACCCGCATGCCCCCGCGCAGCCCGTCCGTTCACATCGCATCACATCGCATCACGATGCGACACATCGCGTCAGACCGCGCGATACGCGAAATCATGAATCACACGACCCGCCGCAATGCCTTTCTTCTCGAAGTTGGTGAGCACCCGACCCTCGAAGCGGCCCGACTCGGGGAAATCCGCATGAGGCAGCTGCCGCGCATCATCCGCGTTCCCTTTGCCGACATGGCCGGTCGGCAGACTGACCGTCACATCCTCTACGAGACGCCACCCGACGCGCCCATCCATCACCTCGTGCACATGCAGCGCATAGTCCTCGATATCCGTGGCGATGCGCCACACGCCATCGGCCACCAGCGCGCGATGCACGTCATCCGCAAGCTTCGGCTGCACGATGCGGCGCTTGTGATGCTTCATCTTCGGCCACGGATCAGGGAAGAACGTCCAAACCTCCGCCACCGCTCCGGCACGAGCCGAGGCGAACAGATCCGGCGCGTTGATCCTCGCGATGCGCAGATTCGTCAGGTCGTTCTTTCCGGCAAGCAGCATGGTATGCGCCACGCCGGGATCATAGACCTCCAATGCCAGATAATTGCGATCAGGATGCGACTGAGCCGCGGCGACGATGTTCTCCCCCTGCCCCGTGCCGATTTCCACGGTCAGCGGATGATCGTCGCCCCAATGGCGCTCCACAAACGCGCTATCCAACGTGCAGCCGGGCCGCAAGCGCAGCGATCCCTCACCGTCGTTGATATCCAACAGATACCGTTCGCCATACGCATCCCATGCCCGCTGCAGTCGCGCATCCAGCCGCCCGGAGCGGCGGACGAACGACAGCAGCGGACGGAACGGATGGCCGCCACGCGCGCCGGCCGTGTTATCATCGGCTGCGGCAGCGGCGCCGACGTCGGCTGCCGCATCGTCATCAACGGCGGCACCACCGTCGGATGTGGCACTACCGGCAGTAGCGCCAACGACTGCGGCACCACCAGCTGCAGCGCCAGCTGCGGCATCACTGATCACTGCGGCCGCCTGCGTCAACGTCTCCTGCTGATCGGACTGCTCTGCGGCCATGACAACTCCTTGCGACGCGATTGATAAGGACACAATGTAGGCCATCATATCGTTGCCGCCACCCGAGCCCGGGCCGATGCTGCCGAGAAGCGGCGGCTGGCCGATCATAAGGCGATGCGAACCGGGCGCGGACCGATGCCAGCGAGTCCAAGTCCGGCAAATGCCGACGACCGCGGCACGATCACCCCGGCAGCGCCCGATCACCCCCCCCAGCAGCGCAAGAGAATCTCGAAATAAGCGGCCATCTCGAGAAAACCTTGCGCTGGCATCCCTCGCAGCGCAAGAGAATCTCGAGATCAAGGCCAACCCCGAGAAAAACTTGCGCTTAGCCGTGGTTTTCCGCAAGGTTTTCTCGAAATGGCCGACGATTTCGAGATTCTCTTGCGCTGTCGGTGGCACAGCAATATGGCACACCACGGCGGCACAGCATGACGACACACCACGGCGGCACAGCATGGCGGTACACCACGGCGGCGCGAATCCGCTGAGGTCGAAACCGCGCCATGGCAGCATACCGCGCCGATTCCGCGCTGTGCCGATTCCGCGCTGTGCCGATTCCGCGCTGTGCCGATTCCGCGCAATGCAGTCGATAATTCGTTGAAAACACACGCGACACGCCGCAATTTGCATTCACCGCCAATATGGGTAATATTTCTACTCGTTGCGCAAAGCAAGCAACACGGCCCCGTAGCTCAGTTGGTTAGAGCGCCGCCCTGTCACGGCGGAGGTCACCGGTTCAAGTCCGGCCGGGGTCGCGAATGGTACGAGACCCGGTTTTCCGGGTTTTTTCAACTATTCTCTGGCTCTGTAGCTCAGTTGGTAGAGCGAGCGACTGAAAATCGCTAGGTCAGCGGATCGATGCCGCTCGGAGCCACCACCAATCCGGCATGCTGTTGCGTGTCGGATTTTTTGTTTTTGCTGCCGTTGGACATCTTCGATCATCTACGACATGCGCGGATGCCACTGCAGGACCATGCTTGTTCCCTCCCTGCTCTGAAGCAGCCTGATTCTTGTTCCGTCTCTACTGTGAGACGGCTTGTGCCATTTGCTGTCGTCGAGAATGCTCGTTCTCCGCGCCACGTGACCTCGCCCCGCGCGCCCAACCCAGCAGCCTGCCGCCCGTCGCGCGCCACCCGACCTAGCCCCGCCGCGCTAGGCGCGCTTGAGCCGCTCTTCGATCCAGTCGACGATGTAAGGCGCGACCTCGTTGATCTGGTCGATGGCGACCTGGAATTCGCGCGGCCCGCCATACCACGGATCGACCAGATCGATCTCATCCTCCCTACCGGCCGGCGGCTTGGGAAGATTCGGGTCGAAACTGCGATACATGTGCACTTCCGCGCGCTTCGCGGGTGGCAGCAGACGCAACAGCGAGCGCATATGCGAGGCGGTCATCGGCAGAAACAGATCGCTTTCCTCGATCTCGGAACGCGTGATGCGATGCGCGAAATGATGCGCCGGAATGGCATATCCATCCGCACGCAGCACCCGGACCGCACGCGGATCGATCGGGTGGCCGTACTCCTCGTCGCTGACGCCGCTGGACATCACCCGCACCCGATCGGACAGACCACGACGGTCAAGCTGCTCGCGCAGAATGATCTCGGCCATCGGAGAACGGCAGATGTTGCCGGTGCACACGGTCATCACGGTATATGGGCGTTCAGCGTCGCGCGTATCGCTCATGGCTGGTTCTCCTTGTCACAGTATCGCTTCAGTATCGCTTGGTTGCAGTCAGTATCGTTAGGTTGCAGCATCGCCTACTGTTCATATTGCAGGCCGTTTTCGCTGATGAGGCGACGCTTGCCGACTCGACGAGCCCGAATCGACGATGCATGCCCCCGCATTCGGCGTGTCAGCGCGTCTTCTCGTAGGTTACGAACCGGTATGCGGAGATGTCTTCCTGGGTATGCTCGGGCGTATACCACGGGGATTTCTCCGTGACCTGCCACAATCCGGCCTTGACCAGCGCTTTGATGTCGGGCGCATATGCATCGGCGTCCACGTGGGCGCGAATGCGGGTCACGTATGCCTTGTCGGCAAGCGGCAGCGCCTTCTCGAACACCTGAGCGCCACCGATGATCCAGATCTCGCTGCGGTCAAGCCCGTCGTCGGGGATGGCCTCCTGACGTGCCAGATCCAGTGCGTCATCGAGGCTTTCGACGACGGTAGCCCCCGGTGCCACATATTGCGGATCATGAGAGATCACGATGTTGTCGCGATTCGGCAGCGGACGGAACTTCGGCTGAATCGACTCCCAGGTCCGACGCCCCATAATGACGGGATGGGACACCGTCAGTTCCTTGAAATGCCGCATATCCTCCGGCAGATGCCATGGCAGGTCACCCTTGTAGCCGATGGCGCCGTCGCGACCGGATCGATCATGGGCCTGAGCCCAGATGAGATTCACCGAGAACGTCTTGGGAAAGTCATCTCCCCAGTCCTCGGACTGCTGCCCGGCCAAACCGGGCTCGGGTTCGTGATAGCCGTTGTGGCTACTGTCATGCTCCATTTCGTTTACTCCTTGGCTCGCACTAGAGCAGTAGTGTATGCGATGGTTCAGACGGCTGGGCGCAGTCGCTGTCCGGCAATGGCCGATCCCGTCAAACGGCGACGGCCGAGCCGTCAAACGGAAAGTCCAGCGGACTTTCCGTAGGCGAGGTGAGGCTCCGCGCTATCAGCGGAACCGAAGGGAGCCTGTTGCTGTCTGGCGAGCGACTCATGTCGCCCATCAAACAGCGACAGGCGCCTTGATCGTCGGATGATGCCGGTACCCGACGATCGTGAAGTCCTCATACGTGTAGTCGAACAGCGAATCGGCCTTGCGGATCTCGATTTGCGGATACGGATACGGTTCCCGACCGAGCTGCTCCAACACCTGCTCGACGTGATTGTCGTAGATATGGCAGTCGCCGCCGGTCCACACGAACTCCCCGGGCTGCAGACCGGTCTGCTGGGCCATCATCAGCGTCAGCAGCGAGTACGACGCGATGTTGAACGGCACTCCGAGGAACATATCACAGCTGCGCTGATACAGCTGGCAGCTGAGTCGGCCGTCGGCGACGTAGAACTGGAACAGGGCATGGCATGGCGGCAATGCCATCTGCTCCACTTCGGCGGGATTCCATGCGGTGACGACCATGCGACGCGAGTCGGGATGATTGCGGATCAGTTCCAGCACATTGCTGATCTGATCGATGGTGCGGTTCGGATCGTCCGGCGTGGGTGCCGGCCAGCTGCGCCACTGCACGCCGTAGATCGGGCCGAGATCGCCGTTCTCGTCGGCCCACTCGTCCCAGATGTGCACATTGTGCTCCTGCAGCCAGCGGATGTTGCGTGACCCCTTGAGGAACCACAGCAGCTCATAGGCGAGTCCCTTGAAGAACACCGTCTTGGTGGTCAGCAGCGGGAATCCCTGTGTCAGATCGAACCGCATCTGCCGTCCGAACAGCGAGATGGTGCCCGTTCCCGTGCGATCCGATTTGAGCGTTCCCTCGGTGAGGATGTCACGCACCAGATCCTCGTACGGCGTGGGGATGTCGGTGACCGGCCGTGCCGGGATCCTGGCACGGATGTCCGCCAGTTGTTGCGATGTCAAAGCCATGCCCACCAGTGTATCGTGCGCCGCGCCGAACGTGGTCAGCACCTATTCGGCATCGTTTGCGCATGGATACCACGATTGCACTACGATTGCACTACGATTGCACTACATTGGAGTTGATGCGGCACGGCGGACGTGACGCACAGTGACCTTCCAAGGAGGATGCATGGGCAAGCGACTGTGGGTGGAACGCAACAAGGACGGTTCCTGGGATGCGTTCAGCGAGGATGGCGCACATCTCAAATTCGGCAAGGGGCGCGGCGTGTTCACGCCCGGTGATCTGATGAAGATCGCCCTTGCCGGCTGCGCGGCTCTGTCGAGCCAGTTCGCCGTCGAGCATACGCTTGGCGAGGGCAAGGGGGCTCGCATCGTCGTCGATGGCACGTATGACGCCGATGACGACGCCTATCTGAGTTTCAGCGAGCAGGTCGTGGTGGATGCCATCGACGCGGGGCTTAGCGACGATGACGCGGCCAAGCTCAAGGAGCGTGTGACGCGGCACATCGAAAAGGGATGCACGGTCAAGCACACCTACGAGCGTGACACGCCGGTGCGCATGGATGTGACGGTGCGCCACTGAGAGCGCGCAGTCGCGCTGATCTGACACAACGCTGATCTGACACAACATGAGCGGGGCATGACCACTGGCCGTGCCCCGCTCATGTTGCATATCCGCTATTGCCCAATCGCCGCCGCTACCAAACGCCACGAGAACACGCCACGGGACGCTGCCAGACGGCTGCCGAACGGCAACCAAACGCTAACTGCAACCAAGCGCTAACTGCAACCAAACGCTACTGTCGATCGGGATCGATCGTCGCGTCGATGTTGCGCGCCACCTCGGTATCCGCGGTCGGCACCGCAATCTCCTCGACGCCGCTGATCTCGTCAAGCGACTTGGTCGGCACCTCGGAAGGCGAGCTGGGCACCGTATTCAGGCGGCTTTCCGCAGCCTCCACATACTTGCGCGGCACCACATAGACCGGACCGACCGCATGCTGCAGCAGCCCCTGACTGGTCGAGCCGAGCAGCAGACCGGTGAATCCGCCACGGCCGCGGGAACCGACCACCACCACATCGTGATCGTAGCTGGCCTTGGTCAGCGCGCCGACCGCAGGACCGGGTACGACGCTACGGCGGATTTTCAGATTGGGGTACTGTTCGGCCAGCGGCGCGATGCGCACGTTGAGATCCTCCATATAGGAGTCCATGACCGAACCTTCCGCATCGATGCCTTGCATCTTCGGGACGGCTGATATGACGTCAAGCTCGGCATCCCAGGCATCGGCGAAACCAGCTGCGATCTCAAGCGCCTTGAGTCCCCACTTGGACTCGTCGGAACCGACGGCGACCTTGGTGATGGTGTTGTTCAGATGCATCAGATTGCCGTCGTCGTCGGTGTAGGGCACGACGACGATCGGGCAGTACGCGTATGCCGGCAGCGACGAACTGGTCGTGCCCAGCAGCCGTTCGGCGAGTCCGCCTTTGCCTCGGTTGCCGATGACGATGAGATTGTAGTTGCGGCTCAGTTCGACGAACACCGACGCCGGGTCGCCGGTGACGATCAGCGTGGTCGCTTCGACGCCCTGCTCGTCGGCGATGGCCTTCGCCTTGGATAGGATGTCCTGCGCGTCGCTATGCGCCGCATTGTCGTCGCCCATGGCGGTATATGTGGCATCGAACGACACCGCGGCATAGCTTGGCAGCGAGTAGGCGCAGACGATCTGCAGCGTCAGCCCTGCATGTTTCGCATAGTTAGCGGCCCACCATGTCGCCTTGTAGCTGGCATGCGAACCATCGACGCCAACGAGAATAGCCTTGTCGTTGATCATGACGACCTCCTTGCGGAAAGTTTTCAACGCCTCCATGCGTCTTGATTCCACAATACCCCGTTCGTTCGCGATTGGAACGCATGAACGCGCAAATAACGCGAAATACCGCGCAAATTAGGCGCAGGAAGCGCAAATGACCATCGACTATCGGCTATCGGCGACATACGAAAACGGCGTTGTGTCGTATCGCCGGAGCAATCGCTCAAGCGACACGACACAACGCCGTTTTGCGAAAAGAACACCCCACGCTCGCACCGCACGCCTCGGCATGCGATGCGCCGCATGAATGAAAAAGCTGACTTAGAGCACGCGCACGTAGATGTAGCTGCTGGGGATGACCGAGGCGACCGCGTTGATCGCCGTGCCCATGCCGGGATTGGCGGCGTGGACCATCATGCCATTGCCCAAGTAGATGCCAGCGTGGCTCATGTCGGTCGAGATCATCAGATCACCCGGCTGCGGATCGGTGACACGCTTGCCCGCGTTGATCTGATCGTAGGTGACACGACCGATGTTCTTGCCAAACTGGGAGAACACCCACTGGGTGAAACCGGTGCAGTCCCATCCTGCCGGCGTATTGCCGCCGTAGACGTAGGGATGACCGACGTAGCGCGAGGCGAAGCTGGCGAGCGCGGCACCGTTCTTGGTGGCGGGAACATCCGCCGCGGCATCGGATGACGATGCGGAATCGGTTCCGGCGCTCAGGGATTCGCGCGCTTCGGAGCGGCTTGCGGCCTGAGTCTGCTCGGCGGCGGCTGCCGCGGCAGCCTCGGCCTGAGCCTGCTGCTCGGCTTTGGCCCGCTCTTCGGCCTGCTTTGCGGCTGCCTCCTGCTCCTTCTCCGCAGTCGACTTGGTCTTGGGCACGTTCACCGTTTCGATGCCGCCCCACTTGGAGTTGTCATCGACCTTGGTGGAGGTGGATTCCGCGAGGAAGTCCTTCTTGACCGTGGTCACCTTCGGGAACGAACGGACCGAGGAGACCGGTTGTGTTGCATCCGTCGCCTGAGCGAGCGGAGCACCGACCGCCAGCGTTGCGCCGGCGACGAACATGACGGCTATGGCCGTTAGGGTATTCTTCTTTTTCATCGCCTACCAACGTACCACACGTTGGTGTCCTACGTCGGATCCGACCCTGATGAACGCCCGCTCGCAACGCTGATTACACACGCGACACGCCGTGGTTTGATCAGCATCGGCACCATGGTTATGATTACAGCCTTCTTTTCAGGTTTCTCTCAGAGAGCAATCGACGAAACAACGCCTCAGTGGAAGACGCGAACCACCTTGTCGGGGCCTCCCGTGGAGACGTTCACGCCGGCCAACGCCACCGTGCCGCCGTTGAATCCGCCGTGGATGGCCTTGCCATTGCCCACGTAGAGAGCGACGTGATCCCAGTGGGCGCCGCCGTTGTATCCACCGGTGTACCGGTAGATGAGAATGTCGCCGGGCTTGAGCGATCCGTCGGTCACCTCGACGCCGCCGGGCACGTTGACGTACTGCTCCGGCCAGCCGTGGAAGTTGATCCCAGCCGCGGCCAGTGCCCTCGACACCAGCATCGTGCAGTCCATGCTCTGCCCGATCAGCGAATACGCCTCACCGATGGCGGCGCCTGCACCGGAGGTGACATCGCCGTCCTCATACACGAACTCGGTGAGCGCCTTGCGTTCCTCGGAACGGCTCGCCGCCTGCGCGGTCTGGCTCGCCACGGCAAGATGCTGCGACTCCTCCAAGGCGCGCTCGGCCTCCTCGGCCTTGCGACGCTCCTCTTCGGCCTTCTTCGCCGCTGCTCGCGCGGCTTCCTCCTGCTTTTCGGCGCTGGACTTGGTCCTGGGAACGTTGAGATCCTCAATGCCGCCCCAGTTGCTGTCGGACTCGACTTCGGTCGACGTGTGCTCGCCGATGAAATCCTTGCGAACCTGGGAATACGCGGGGAACGAACGTACCGCGCTGAGCCCCGAGGAGGACTCGGCGGCGTGCGCCATTGGCGCGACGGCGAACAGCATGCCGGCGGCCACGGTCGCAGTGAATGCGGACATCATGGTCTTGGAAAGCCTCATGGTTGCCCAGCGTATCATGCACGAATCCCATGCCATCGCCGCAGCAATCGGCAAAACGGCTTATCGATTGGCAACGCGCCGACCCTATGTCTGTTAATCTGCACAACGCTGTGCAAAGCAATGGATGAAGCCGACCAGTCAGCTGACCAGTCAAACCCACCTCGTCAGTCCGACTGCCAACCGATCAGCCGATCAACCAACTGGCCAATCAGTAGTGGATGTAGTTGAGCTGCGCGGCATCCGCGGCACTGAACGTGCGATGGGAGACCACGCCAAGCCCCTTGACGTTGGATTCGGAAACCTCGATGGAGCCATCCGAATTGATGCGCTCGACGACGGCGACATGCCCGTAGGTTGCGTCGGCGCCGAACTGACCGGACTGGAATGCGACGACATCACCGGGATGACGCGCCGTGTGATCCACCCAGTATCCCATGGAGCGAGCGGAATCAGCCCACATATTGCCATTGCCGAAGAACGAACCGACCGGCAGTCCGAGCTGCACGCGGCGCTCGTACGCCCACCATGTGCACTGACCGTAGGGATAGGAATTGCCGTCCTGACCGGTGGCATGGTTGGGATTGAATCCGTCCGGCGTGTGGTCGTAATCGGTGTCGAGCAGCTGTGCCACGTTCGGATTGTTGGCCAAAGAACGGGACATCTGGTCGACGTCAAGCGCGCTATCAGCGCCGAGCGTCCACTCGCCCTCTGAAGTCTCGGACGACACAGACTCACTCGCCACCGCGTTACCTGCGGCATTCGTCTGATCGCTCACCGCACGATCGGCAAGGGACTCACGAGACTCGGAACGCGACGCCGCCGCATCGGTGATGCGACGCAGCGTCGACGTGGTGGTCGCCGGATCCTGCGCAACGTCCAGCGAGGGAGCGTGCGGGTTCGAGAATGCCATTGCGGTTGCCGCAGTGCCGACCAGCGCTGCCAGCGATGCCGACGTGATGATATGGGATCGACGCTCCGCGGCACGAGCCGCCTCTCGCATGGCACGCCTCGTCTGCGGCGCGACCTCGTTGAGCTTGTCTGCGAGCGCCTGATCGATACCGAGAATAGCGGCTCCGCCGTCGGCGAGAGCCACCTTCAGCGCGGTCTGTCGAGCCGTATGCGAACCGAAGCCGGACTCGAACACCGTGCGTGCCGTTCGGATACGCTGGGAGGGCGCTTTGGCTGCCTTGTGGGCTCCATGCCTCATATGCTGACCACACTCCTTGCCATATCGATCTCGTCGCGACGGCACTGTGATACCGTCACCAAGCAACTAGTGTATACCGCCGGTGAGACCCGCATCGTGATGCGCGCCACATTCGCCATGCGTCTTCACCATGCATCGCATGCACGGCACCCCCTGAACTTCGTTTCATATGTGATATTCGATTCCCGCTCTGCGAACGCATTGCGCACGTCATCGCATCATGCCGCTAGGGTGAATATATGACTACATCAATCATCATTCCGAAGTCACTGCTGCCGCAGGACGGGCGGTTCGGCTCCGGCCCGAGCAAGATCAGGCAGGAACAGGTCGAAGCGTTGGAACGAGGCGGTTCCACCCTGCTCGGCACATCGCATCGCCAGACTCCAGTCAAGCAGCTCGTCGCATCGATCCGCGAAGGACTGGCATCGTTCTTCTCGCTGCCCGACGGCTATGAGATCGCCCTTGGCAACGGCGGCGCTAGCGCGTTCTGGGATATGGCCTGCGCCTCGCTGATCAATCGACGAGCGGCATTCGGCGTATACGGCTCGTTCAGCGAGAAGTTCGCCAAGTCCGCCCAGTCGGCACCGTTCCTGGAGGCGCCCGTCCTGTACCGGTCAGAGCCCGGAACCTTCCGACTTCCTCAGTTCACCGACAACGTGGACGCCTACTGCTGGGCGCACAACGAGACCTCTACCGGCGTCGCCGCCCCGGTGCGTCGAGTCGAGGGAAGCCTTGAACAGGATGCACTGGTCCTCGTCGATGGCACATCGGCCGCGGGAGCGCTTCCCGTCGACGTCAGCCAGACCGACGCCTATTATTTCTCGCCGCAGAAGGCGTTCGGCTCGGATGGCGGCCTATGGCTGGCCGTGCTTTCCCCGCGTGCCGTCGAACGGGCCGAACGCGTCGAGCTCAGCGCCACGCTGGAGGGGGCGCGCCGGTGGGTGCCTCCGTTCCTGTCGCTGACGTCCGCCATCGCCAACGCCCGTAAGGATCAGACCCTCAACACCCCCTCCGTGGCCACGCTCATCATGCTGGAGAATCAGGTCCGCTGGCTCAACAGCAACGGCGGCATGGCATGGGCGACCGCACGATGCGCGAAATCGGCATCGACGCTCTACAACTGGGCCGAGCGCTCCCAGTACGCTCATCCATTCGTCACCGATCCGGCGGCGCGTTCGCATTCGGTGGTGACCATCGACCTTGACGATGCCATCAGCGCCAAGCAGGTGGTGGCGATCCTGCGCGAGAACGGAATCGTGGACACCGCCGGTTACCGCAAGCTCGGCCGCAACCAGCTGCGCATCGGCGTGTTCCCCTCGGTCGAGCCTTCGGATGTGGCCGCGCTGACCGCCGCCGTAGACTACGTAGTCGAGCACCTGTAGACCGCTCGGCGAGGCTGTATCGCATGGCTTGCCGGTTGGTCTGCGTATGGTTGGTGGCGCACAAGCTGCGAACCAGGCACGGCCATGCGATACAGCGGTCGGACTACAGTTGGCGGCATGAAGATCGCCCCAATCATCAACCCCGACGTTCGTCGGCCCGCACCCAAGCCGGTGCAGGTGGATCTGCGCAAGGTGTTTCTCGTGGGAACGGCGCTGTGGTCCGTTGCGCTGGTCGTCTGCCTGATTCTGCTGGCCTTCCGGCTGCCCATATTGCAGTTGCTTGTCGTATGCGCAGCCGGCACGGTCATCGGGGTGATGATGCTGATCTGGGAGCATTTCGATCGCTGGGACTACCGGCGTCTCGGCGCATGATCATTGCGAATATCGCGAAACATCGCGATCATTACAGTCATTGTTATTGCGTCATCTGATTGCAACCATTGCAGCCATTGCGGCTAATGCAGCAGCCATTGCAGCCACTGCGGACGCGCCGACGCGCCGCCGCACTACTGCGCCAACGGCAGTATCAGGCTGAACGTGCTGCCCTGACCGGGCATGCTCCATACCGTGGCATTGCCATGATGCGCCAATGCCACATGCTTCACGATGGCAAGTCCCAGACCGATGCCGCCGGCTGATGCCTTGGTCTGGTTCGCGCCACGATAGAATCGTTCGAAAATGTGCCGCTGATCGGCGCGGGATATGCCCACGCCCTGATCGATCACCCGGACCACGGCGAATTTGCCGTCCTGCGACACCGACACCGTGGCGTTCACCGTACCGCCCGCAGACGAATACACCAGCGCGTTGTCGATCAGCCGGTTGATCGCGGCGCAGATCTGCGCGCCCTCGCCGTTCGTCGTCAGCGACGCATCCCCCTCCACACGAAGATCGACGCCCAGCCGGTCGGCAAGCGAACGCAGCTGCCCGGCGGCGCGATCCAGCTGATGCTTGACGTTGACCCGATTCGCAGACGATGCGATGACCGGCGCCTGCACCTTCATCAGCAGCAGCAGATCCTCCACCATATGATTGAGCCGCAGACACGCCTGGCGCACTTGACTCGACTCCTGCGCCACGCGCACGGCATCCGTGCTGTGCTGCTCCATCGATCCGGCCAGCTGCTCCAACGCATCCATCGGCTGCACCAGCTGCTCGGAAACGTTTGCAATGAAATCATCCCGCGTTCGCGCGAATCGAATCGCATCGCTGACATCATCGATCAGCACAACCACGAAACGCGCGTCGATGCGGCCGACGGTGATCTTCAGCCAGTTGGGGCGCTCCACCGATTGCGTATCGTCGGAGATCTGCATGGAATCATCGTCCTCGGCCTCGGCGCCCGAGGCGGTCATGCCCGCATAGAACTCCGGCGTGGATGTCGTCAGATCAAATGATGAGCGCCCGCCCATCTGACGGACCTGGCGAATCGCATCGCGCACCCGCTCATTGACGATCGCCTCGTCATCGACGATGCCCAGCGTATAGGCGGACGGACTGGCGCGCAGCACCGTATCATGATCATCCACCAGCGCCGACGCGGTGGGCAGCATGGACAGCAGCGACAGCACCGCCGCGGGCGGCTCCTCCTCGCCGTCCGCACCACCGTGATGACAATGATGCATCTTCGCCGTCAGATCGCTCAGATGATGCCGCCACGAATCGTCTGCAGCCGCCGTATGGGCACGCCCCGCCAGTCTGGCGGACACGCGCCAATACAGCGCAACGACCGCCGCAGACAATACGGCCAGCGCGATAAGCGCAAAAACCCCACCTATGATCCATGCCGATGCATCCTGTGCCATAGCCACCATTGTCTCATACCCGACGCGGCTCCGCAGTCAAAGTGAATGGACGGTGAACCATTCAATGAATTTTGCACCAACACAGCATGGCGTTTAGCTACGTTGTCGACAAAGATGCGCCCTTCCTAATACACTAATAGAGGTTGCAATAGAGGTTGCACTATGCGCCATGGGTTGCAAAACGCCAACGCAGGAAAGGCTTTAGAAATGCGCGTGATTTTTAACGAGGAAATGAAGGCCGTGGCCGACGATCTCGACCGTATGGCCCAGGATGTCCGCAAGGCCATCAAGGGCGCCGGCGAGGCTCTGCTCAAGTCCGATGTCGAGGCCGCTCAGGCCGTCATCGACGGCGACATCGAAATCGACGCTCTGGAGTTGAGCATCATCGACCAGTGCGTCCGTCTGCTCGCCAAGCAGACTCCTGTCGCCACCGATCTTCGCGTGGTCGTCTCCACGCTGCGTCTCGCCGCGACGTTCGAGCGCATGGGCGACCTTGCGCGTCACATCGCCGAGGCCGGCCGCCGCTCCTACCCGACCTCCCCGCTGCCCGAAGAGGCCAAGCCGCTGTTCGAGCAGATGCAGGCGTTCCTCAATGAGACCGCCGACCGTCTGGTGACGATGCTGCAGGATCGCGATGCGAAGACCGCCGAGCAGATCATCGCCAACGATGACACGCTCGACGAGTTGCACAGCAAGACCTTCCAGCTGGCGCTCTCCGACGAGTGGACCGGAACCCGTCAGCAGCTCATCGACGTCGTGCTGCTTGGCCGCTTCCTGGAGCGTCTCGGCGACCACTCGGTCTCCGCTGCGCGTCGCGTGGTCTACATCGTCTCCGGCTTCGACCCTTCCAAGGAGCCGAGCCGCGACGAGGACGGCGCCGTCGAGTGACGTTTGTCCAATAGGCTTGGCACTGGTTTAGGCTTGGATTTCACTCAGCAAGTTTGTGAATCCGGCTGGTGATCCGGCTTGCGATCTGGCTCCGTACAGGTATGGAAAAGCCTCCCCTTGGCGGGAGGCTTTTCCATACCTGTACGGCAAATCGCTAAGATGCCTAGGCGACACGTGCCTGGGGACATGTGCTTGGGCGACATGTGGGGCAAAACGTCACAGGCGATCCGTCGTGCGATTCATCAGACGGTTCGTCGGACGATTCATCGGACGAATCGTCGGCCACTCAGCCGAATCGGCAAAGTATCTCGTATTGTCGATCACCCGCAGCCCGATCACACGACGTCCCGTGACAAAATACGAGTCTTCGCCAGTTTGTGTGGTGTGTGGTTTGGTCTCGGTGTCTTCGCCGGGGCTGATTTCGGGAGCGACGGGCTTGTTTCGAGATTCTCTTGCACTTGCGAGCTGCTCCGCGCAAGGATTTCTCGGAAAGAAGGGGAACTTCGTAGAATCTTTGCGCTGGGACAGGGCTTAGCGCAAGGATTCTACGAACTCAAGGAGGATTCCGAAAAATCCTTGCGCTGAGATGCCGCCTAGCGCAAGGATTCCAGGGACTCAGGGCAAATCCCGAAAAATCCTTGCGCAAAGGAAGCACCAGACAGGAAGCGCCAGGAAGCACCAGAGGGCGACGAGAGATGGGCGCTGTTTAGCGCAAGGATTTCTCGCAAAGAAGGGGAACTTCGTAAAATCCTTGCGCTGGGACAGGGCTTAGCGCAAAGATTCTACGAACTCAAGGAGGATTCCGAAAAATCCTTGCGCTAAGACGTCGCTGAGCGCAAGGATTCTACGAACTCAGGGCAATTCCCGAAAAATCCTTGCGCAAAGGAAGCACCAGACAGTGAAGCACCAGACAGGAAGCACCAGAGGGCGACGAGAGACGGGCGCTGCTTAGCGCAAGGATTTCTCGGAAAGAAGGGGGACTTCGTAGAATCCTTGCGCTGGGACAGGGCTTAGCGCAAAGATATTACGAACTCAAGGAGGATTCCGAAAAATACTTGCGCTAAGACGCCGATTAACGCAAGGATTCCACGAACTCAGGGCAAATCCCGAAAAATCTTTGCGCAAAGGAAGTGCGCAAAGGAAGCACGAGCGAGGAAACACGAGCGAGTGCAAGCGAGAGAACTAGAGAGAGGTAGAGAAAGATAGAGAAAGATAGAGAAAGACGCAGGAGGGACACCAGAGCAAAGACACCAGAGCAGGGACACCGCTTGGCGCAAGTTCCGTGGTTCTTCTTGGTCGATGACTTGGTCGATGACTTGGTCGATGAGCGTCTTAACCGAAAAGCGCCATTTCTCTACCATCCCAACGGCTCAGCAACGAGCCATCACCAACGATAATGACAGAAGCGCCTGGAAAAACGGGCATTTCACAAACCCATGGCAGCGCGGAAAGCTGCGCGGAAAGCCCCGCAACGCGATGTAAACGATCACAAACGATCGCGTGACTGCGCAAACCAGCTGCACGCCCCGACACGAACAACGCGACACGAACAACGCGACACGAACAATCCGAAGTGCGCAACCCGACGTATGGCCATGGCACCACAGCTACGGCACGGCAGCCATGGCACCGCATCGCGGCACAATCCACATCACAATCCGGTACAAACAATCCGATACAAGCCGAACCAGCTAACCGAACTGACATCCGAGCATCAGCCCAAACAACACTACACAAACAAAGTGGGGAAGCTGCATTGCTGCAACTCCCCCACTCAATGATCAGTGACGAAGACCGGTCTTGATGAGCGGTCTTGCCGACCGACATCGGTGGCCACAACGAATGACCATCATCCCGCGCCCAGCGTCCAAAACCTACTGACTACCGACTGCCGACGAATCGGCAACCCACCATCAGCAAGAGACGCGACGCAGGGAGTCAGATCACTTCTGGCCCTGAGCGGCGACGGCGGCGGCACCGGCGGCGGCAGCCTCCGGGTCGAGGTACTCGCCACGCGGCTTGACCGGCTTGAAATCGTCGTCCAGCTCGTACAGCAGCGGGATGGCGGTCGGGATGTTGACCTTGGCGATCTCCTCCTCGGTCAGGTTGTCGAGCATCTTGACGATGGCACGCAGCGAGTTGCCGTGAGCGGCGATCAGCACGGTCTTGCCGGCGCGCAGCTGCGGCTCGATATCGGACTTGAAGTACGGCTCGACGCGCTTGACGACATCGGCCAGGCACTCGGCTTCCGGAACCGGGTCGCCGGTGTAGCGCGGGTCATGGTTCTGCGCGTACTGGTCGTTCGGGTCGATCTGAGGCGGCGGGGTGGCGTAGGAGCGGCGCCACAGCATGAACTTCTCGTCGCCGTACTCCTGACGGATCTCGGTCTTGTTCTTGCCCTGCAGAGCGCCGTAGTGACGCTCGTTGAGACGCCAGCTGCGCTCGACCGGAATCCACAGACGATCTGCGGCGTCCAGTGCGATGTTGGCGGTGTTGATGGCACGACGCAGCAGCGAGGTGAAGACGATGTCCGGCAGGACGTTCTTCTCCTTGAGCAGCTCGCCGCCGCGCTTGGCCTCGGCTTCACCCTGCTCGGTCAGCGGGACGTCGACCCAGCCGGTGAACTGATTGGTTTTGTTCCATGCGCTCTGCCCATGGCGGAGCAGTACTAGTTTGTAAGTCATATGGCCAGTCTACAGCCGAGTGGGGTCAACACGCGCGTCGATTCGCCATTCGTGAGATCGACGGTGGTCAACCTCACCGATCAGCCGATCCACCGATCCGCCGATCCGCCGCACCACCGCATCGCCGCTCCGCCGCGTCGTCTCATCTGCAGTCGTCAGCCGCACCACCGCATCGCCGCATCATCACATCATCAGCGCAACGACGACGACCAGCGCGAACAGCACGGTCTGATAGACGGAATCCGCGAGCGCGCCGCGATAGCCGCCCTTGGCAAGACCACTGACCAAGCGAGCCGGAACGCCGATGCCGGAAGCCATCAGCACCCCGCCCCACGGAATCCACAGCGCCATGCCGACGTAGATCGCGATCAGCCACGCAAGAACGATGACCACATTCATCACCATGCGCGCGCGCCGGGCACCCAGCCGCACCGCCAGCGTGCGCTTGCCGTGGCGATCATCCGATTCGACATCGCGCAGATTGTTCACCATGAGCACCACGCAGTCGAACAGCCCGGCGCACACCGCGCAGATGATGCCGAACACGCTCAGGGCACCGGTCAGCGCGTACTGCGTGCCAAGCACCGCCGCCAGACCGAAACAGACGAACACGCCGAGTTCGCCAAGGCCGGCATATCCGTATGGATGCTTGCCACCCGTATACCCCCATGCTGCGAGCACGCAGACGACACCAACCGCCAGCAGCCACCACGCCCCGGTCCATACGACCGCGATCAGACCGAGCACGCAGGCGGCAACCGCACAGCCGATCGCCGCAAACAGCACATTACGCGGAGCAACCTTGCCGGATGCGGTCAGACGCATCGGCTTGGGGTCATGCTTGCGCGCGTCCTGATTCGCATCCTGATCAGCACCGGCGGCCGTGCCACCCTCGGTTCCGCGCCCCTCATCGACGCCGCGTATGCCGTCGAAATAATCATTCGCATAATTGGCCGAGACCTGCAGCAGCACCGCCACGGCAAGGCACAACAGCAGCACCGGCCAGAACCGCGAGCCCAGCAGCGCGGCACGCTGGGCATTCGCCGCGCAATAGGCCGGCGTGGGAGAAACCGCAGGGCAGACGCCCAGCCCCTCGATGATGGGCCAGGCGACGCACGCGCCCACGACAACGGACGATACGGCCACCGGCAAGGTCATAGGGCGAGCGCCCTTGAACCACAATTTCGCACTCATATCGTCCAGCCTAGCCCATGCCGATTACCGTGGCGAAGGCGGCCGCATCAGCCACCGACTCAGGCGACGAGCGGCTTGACGAGCGGGAAGGTGATGGTCTCGCGAATCGTGGCACCGGTCAGCGCGATGAGCAGTCGGTCGATGCCCATGCCCATGCCGCCTGCCGGAGGCATGCCCACGCCGAGCGCCTCGAGGAAGTCCTCGTCGATGTCGCAGGCCTCCTCGTCGCCGGCCATGGCGTCCTTGGCCTGAGCAACGAAGCGCTCGCGCTGCACGACCGGATCGTTGAGCTCGGAGTAGCCGGTGGCCAGCTCGAAGCCACGCACGTAGAGATCCCACTTCTCGACCACGCCGGGCTTGGAGCGGTGGCCCTTGACCAGCGGCGAGGTCTCAACCGGGAAGTCGCGCACGAATGTCGGCTCGTAGAGCTTGTCCTCGTAGAAGTGCTCCCACAGGTGTTCGACGAGCTTGCCGTGGTTCTCGACCTCGTCGCGCTCGACGCCAAGCTTGTCGGCGATCGCGCCAAGATGCTCGACGCTCGTACCCGGCGCGTCCGGGCCGCCGTTGGGCACGATTCCCTCGCCGAGCGCCTCGGAGAGCGAATCGTACATGCTGATCGTCTTCCACTCGCCGCCGAAGTCGTATTCGGTGCCGTCGAGCAGCGTGACCTTGTGCGAGCCGAACACGTCCATCGCGGTCTTCTGCACGAGTTCCTTGACAAGCTGGCCGATCGTGTCGTACGTGCCGTACGCCTGGTATGCCTCGACCATCGTGAATTCGGGGGCGTGCGTGGCGTCGACGCCCTCGTTGCGGAAGTCACGGTTGATCTCGAACACGCGGTCGATGCCGCCGACGAGGCAACGCTTCAAAAACAGCTCCGGCGCGATGCGCAGGTAGAGGTCGAGATCGAACGCGTTCATATGCGTGGTGAACGGGCGCGCCGCCGCGCCGCCGTGCACGGTCTGGAGCATCGGAGTTTCGACCTCAAGGAAGTCATGGCTCGCGAACGTGTGGCGCAGCGAGGCGACCGCCTTGGAACGGTTGCGCACCATGTCGCGCGTCTTCTCATCGGCGATCATCGCCACATAGGGCTTGCGCGTGCGCGTGTCGTCGTTGAGGTCCTTGTGCAGTGCTGGCAGCGGCTGGAGCGCCTTCGAGGCGATCGCCCACTCAGTGGCGAACACCGACAGCTCGCCGGTCTTCGACGCGATCACACGACCGCGCAGATACAGGTGGTCGCCCAGATCGACGAACTGCTTGAACTGCTTGAGGGAGTCGGCCCCGATCTCCTTCTTCGAGATCATGCCCTGCAGCTTCGTGCCGTCGCCGGCCGCAAGCTGCACGAAGCACAGTCCGCCGCTGTTGCGCAGGAACAGCACGCGACCGGCCACGCCGACCATGTCCTCGGTCTCCTCGCCCGGCTGGAGCTTGCCGTCGTAGGTGGCGCGGATCTGCTCGATGGTGTGGTCGACATCCAGATGCACCGGATACGGCTGAAGGCCCGCGTCCAGCATCATCGCACGCTTGGCGACTCGCATCTGCACCTGCTCGGGGTGCGCAAGCGGACCGAACTCCTTGTTCGACGGGTCCACGGTTTCATCCAGCGTCGCGCCATCGGCGATGCGCCTGGCAATCGCACGATCCTGCTCCAACAGCATCTCGGCGTGCTCGACCGTGGTCATCGCGACCGGCGCCGCCTCTTCCTCATTGGTCTGGGAATTAGTCTGGGATTCCTGAGTTTCACACATACCGCCCCAGTGTAGCGATATTGCGCGATATACCACGCGTGCGCGAAATACGTCAACAACATATCCGCCACACACCCACGACACGCCGAAACTTGACTCGCCAACTGTACGTTGTAATATAGCGGGCGTTGCCAAAACGGGCTGTAGCGCAGCTTGGTAGCGCGCTTCGTTCGGGACGAAGAGGCCGCGGGTTCAAATCCCGCCAGCCCGACGCATCAACGACAAGGGAATCACTGATAGCTCAGTGGTTCCCTTTTCTTTGTCCCCACATCAATCACAAGCCCGCAAACCCATCACCAACCAAGCAGCCACAAGCAGCCACAAGCAGCCACAAGAAGGAACCGTCATGAAGAAAAGCCTGATCGCCCTCGCATTCGGCGCATTCGCGCTTGGCGCCGCCGAATTCGTGATGATGGGCATTCTGCCGCAGACCGCCGCCGCCATGCAGGTGGACATCCCAACCGCAGGCCATTTCATCTCCTCCTATGCGATCGGCGTGTGCTTCGGCACGCTGATGCTCGTCTTCGGCCGCCGCATACCGCCGAAGCGGCTGATCATCCTGTTCATGGTGATCACCATGGTCGGCAACCTCCTCTCCGCGGTTTCGCTGAACGCATCCATGCTGATCATCGCGCGATTCATCTCGGGTCTGCCGCACGGCGCGTTCTTCGGCACCGCCACGCTGATCGCCAAGACGGTGGCCGACAAGGGCAAGGAGGCGCAGGCCGTGTCGGTGATGGTCACCGGGCAGACGCTGGCCAACATGCTCGGCGTCGGCATCGGCACGCTGATGGCCGAATCCGTTTCGTGGCGGCTTACATTCGCATTGCTTGCCGCATGGGCCGCCGCAACGATACTGCTCTCGCTGGCATGGATTCCCGAGGTCGCCGCAGTCAAGGACGTCGGTCTCGCCGGCCAGTTCCGATTCCTTACCAAGCCCGGCCCGTGGGTGATTCTGGGGGCCGTGTTCACCGGCAATGCGGGCGTGTTCTGCTGGTGGAGCTACGTGTCGCCGTGGCTGCAGCACGTAGGCGGCTACGCTGCCGACATCGTGCCGTTCATGATGATGCTCGCCGGATTCGGCATGGTGGTCGGCGGCATCGTCGGCGGCCAGATCACCGATCATTGGCGGCATGCCGGCACCGCCGCCGTCGGGCAGATGCTGTCCGGCATCGGTCTGCTGCTTGTCTTTCTGGTGCCCGGCTCGTATGTCAGCTGCGCGCTGTTCACCTTCTGGATCGCGTTCGGCCTGTTCTTCATCTCCACGCCGCAGCAGCTGCTGATGGTCGAGGCCGGCAAGGGCGGCGGCGAACTGCTCGCCGGTGCCGCCGTTCAGGTGGCGTTCAATTTCGGCAATGCGGTCGGTTCGATCGTCGGCGGCGCGATGCTCAGTCTGTCGAATATGAACTATCACTTCACCGCGCTTGGCGGACTGCCGCTGGCGGTGGTCTCGGTGGCGCTGTTGGCGATCTATTCGATGCGCCACGAGACCAATACCGATGCGATCGAGCGCATGCGCGAAATCGCCGTGTGAGCGGGCACGCGATCAGACCGACTGTGCGATCAGGCCTTCCACCACGGGCGCAGCGGATACCAGTCGCCCATCGGGTGACCCACGCGGTCGGGACGCACGGCGAGGAACTGGTGAATCTGAATGCCGTCAAGCTCGAAGTTGAGCGAGCAGGCGGCCATGTACAGGCCCCAGACCTTGGCACGCTCGAATCCGACCTGCTTGACGGCGTCGTCCCAGTGCTCGGAAAGGTTGCGGTTCCAATGATGCAGCGTCAGCGCGTAGTGCTGGCGCAGATTCTCCTGATGCACGACGTTGAAGCCGGCATCATGGATGCATGATTCGATGAAGCCCGGCGTGCCGAGGTCGCCGTCGGGGAAGATGTAGCGGTCGAGGAACTCGTCGGTGCCCGGCTTGCCGTTGGGCTTGTCGTGGCTGATGGTGATCTGATGGTTGAGGAGTCGGCCCATCGGCTTGAGCAGACGGAACATCTCCTCGAAATAGCGCTGGTAGTTCTTCACGCCGACGTGCTCCATCATGCCGATCGAGCAGATGCCGTCGAAGTCGCTTTCCGGCACCTCGCGATAGTCCTGCACGCGCACCTCGGCGAGATCGGACAGCCCTTCGCGCGCGATCCACTCGTTCGCATACTCGGCCTGCTCCTTGGACAACGTGACGCCGAGCGCCTTGATGCCGCGACGGGCGGCGGTGATGACCATCGATCCCCAGCCGCAGCCGATGTCAAGCAGCCGCTGACCGGGCTCAAGACCCAGCTTGTCGAGGATGAGCCGCAGCTTGTTGGCCTGCGCGTCCTCAAGGCTCATCGACGGATCGTCGAACACCGCGCAGGTGTAGGTCATCGAGGGGCCGAGAAAGTCGGCGTAGAACTCGTTGGACATGTCGTAGTGGAAGCTCACGGTTTGGGAATCCGCCTTCTCCGTGTGCGGCAGCAGACCGCGCTTGATGCGGTCGAATTTGCTTGGCCCCTCGGTGGCCGGCACAGGCGGACGACGCAATCCGTGGCTGAACACGCCGGAGGCGACCTTGGCGACGGCCAGCGGCCTGATCGGCTTGACGTAGGGCGCGATGGCGAGCAGCTGACGCATCTGCGGGTACGGATCGGCGTAGTCGATGCCGTCGAAGTCGATGTCGCCAAGCACGTAGGCTCGCACCGCGCCGATCTCATTGGGTTGGGTCAACAGCTGATAGACGGCATCCGGACGCACAACCCGCACGCGCAGGTCGGCGGACGGCTCGCCGAACGTCGATCCGTCGAACGCCTTGACATAGATGGGCGCTTCCGGTTTGATGAATTGACCGATCATCTCACTTACGGTCATGGATTTGCCGAATCCCATAATCGCCTCTTTCCCCAACAATTGCGAAACGACAATGCATGCCTCACGCGGCACGGCCGTCGCGCGAGGCGATCACCGCCAGTGTAGTCCCGTCATGGCGATTTCGCCCACAGCCGCCCACAACGCAGTCAGATGGTCGCCGGCAACGCAGCGCAGCCGGCTATGCAGCACAGCCGGCAACGCAGCATGGCCGACCACACAGCACAAGTCAGTCACACAGCACAGTCAGCCAAGCAGCGCAAGCAGATCGTCGCGCGTCAGCGAGGCGATCGAATGGCCGGTCGCAGAGGCCGCGTCGACGAACCGCGATGCGAGATCTGTCTTCGACTGCTGCAGTCGCAGAATGCGCTCCTCGATCGTGTCCTTGGCGACGATCTGATAGACGTTCACATCGCGCGTCTGGCCGATGCGGTGCGCACGATCGGTCGCCTGATTCTGAGCGGCGGCGTTCCACCACGGGTCGGCGTGGACCACCACGTTCGCTCCGGTGAGGTTGAGTCCGGTGTTGCCCGCCTTGAGCGAGATGAGGAAGACCGGCGTGTCGCCGGCGTTGAAGCGATCGACCAGTTCCAGACGCTTCTTCTTCGGCGTGGCGCCGGTGATCGTATAGTAGTCGACGTCGTCCGCGCGCAGCCGCTCGGCGATCAGATCGAGATAGCTGGTGAACTGGGAGAAGATCAGCATTCTGCTGCCGGCGTCGATGCAGCTGGCGACCAGCTCCTCGATGGCGTCGAGTTTGGCCGACGAGGGGCGTCTTCCCGGCTTTCCGGATTGTTTCACGGGTTGTTTCACAGCTGATTTGGCTGATGCCGCTGATTTGGCTGATGCTGCCGAGCTGGCCGCATCGCGCGCATCGCGCGCATCGTCGTCGCCTTGGACGTTCGCGTACAGCAGCCGTGGATCGCAGCAGACCTCGCGAAGACGGGTCAGCTGGGCGAGCACCTGTATCTTGCCCATCGCGAACTCGTCGTCCCTCTGCCGGTTGATCGACGCCCGCAGCTGCTGCTCAAGGGCCGCATACAGGCGACGCTGTTCGCCGGCGAGCTGCACGGTGATGACGTTTTCGATCTTGTCCGGCAGCTCCTTGAGCACGTCCTTCTTGAGACGCCTGAGGATGAACGGGCCGACCAGCGCCTTGAGCCGCGACTGCACATCCTCGTCACCGGAGAGGATCGGACGCTCGAAACGTTCGGAGAACCGTCGGTACGAGCCGAGCATGCCGGGCATGAGAAAGTCGAAGATGCTCCACAATTCGGCCAGACGGTTTTCGATCGGCGTGCCGGTGAGCGCGAAATGATGCCGTGCCGCGATGAGGCGAACGGCCTTCGATGCCTTGGTGGCGGCGTTTTTGATGTATTGCGCCTCGTCGAGCGTCACGCAGTAGAACTCGATGCCGTCGTAGTTCTCGATGTCGCGGCGCAGCAGATCATACGAGGTGATGAGCACGTCGGGGATGACGGTCGGCGGTTCGCTTGCTCCGGCAGCATCATCCACGCCGGCAGCATCATCCACGACAGCAGCATCATCCACGACAGCAGCGCCACGCACCCCGTCGAGCATCGCCTTGCGTTCGGCGGCGGAACCGGCCACGACCCCTACGTTGAGCGATGGCGCGAACTTCGCGCATTCCGCCGACCAGTTGTAGACCAGCGATGCCGGGCAGACGATCAGGGTCGGACCGACCCTGCGCTGTTCGTCGCGTTTGGCGACCAGCAGCGACAACAGCTGGACCGTCTTGCCCAGACCCATCTCGTCGGCGAGAATGCCGCCGAAGTTCTTGTCGCAAATGGCGTTGAGCCAGCGGAATCCCTCGACCTGATAGGGACGCAGCACATGCTTGAGCGATTCGGGCACGACGTAGGCGGTCGGGTCGATGACGCGCGTCGCTTCGAGATAGCGTCTGAACGCGACATCCTTGTAGCCGTCGTCAACCTCATGGTCGAGATAGTAGGCATCCCACGACGGCACGTCCACCGACCCGTCCTCAAGACGCTCCATGTCGATGCCCAGATCGTCGGCGATCCGGCTGACCGCGGAGACGTCCACATCGGCCATATCGACGAACGCGCCGCTGCGCAGCCTGTGGAAGCGCCGACGATGCCGGTAGCTGGACAGCAGGGCCGGCACGTCCTTGGGATCGATCTCGTCGGCGATCGGCGAGATCTCCACCAGATCGGACTTCATCGACAAGCCGACGCGAATGACCGGTCGCGGCGCCGCGCTCAGCCCGTCGAACGCGGGCGTGGCATAGACCTCGCCCACGCTGCGCAGCACGGACAGCCCCTCGCGCAGCAGATTCCACACCGCATCCTCGTCCGTCTCATCGATCGCAGCGACCGTGCCCTCGCTTGGACGCGGGAAATAATGCGACACCGCCTCGACGGCAAGACGCTCCAACGCCTTGTCGCGTTCGACGGGCTCGTGCGCGCCGATGCCGGCGAACACCTCGAAGGACCGATCACCGTATCGCGCCCTCGCATCGCAGGTCACCAGACCGTCGGATCGGTCAAGATAGAAGCCGATGCTGCAGGGCACGCGCATCAGTCCCTCAAGCGAATCGGGAATCTCGATATCGAGACCGCCGCCGGTCTCGCCTGAGGGTGCCGCCGGCGCGTCTGCATTGCCGCCGTCTGCACCGTCGGATGCAGCATCGTTCGGCACCGCACCGCCATCGGCTGCACCGCCGAACGCGCCGCCATCCGCACCCGCATCACCATGCGCCGCCCCGGCAGCCATCCGGCGCAATGCGGGCAGCACGGTCTGAGCGAACGAACTCGCGTCCGCACCCGACAGAAACATGCCGTCGCCGCCATCGCCGCACAGCATGCGCAACAGCCGGCCGTTGCGCACCAATGCAGCGTCGCAGCGACACAGCATGCCGCGTTCGGCCGGTTTCGGATTCGCAGGGCTCCTCGACGGCACCACCAGCACATACGACGACTGGCGACCGGCGGCGAGCGCGACGATGCTCAATCGGTGCTCGATGCGGTATCCGTCCTGAAACGGGGTGATGCGTATGCCCAGATCCGGATTGCCGTCGACCACCGTCGTCGGCACGGTGTCGGTGGTGTAGCTGCCCGGCACGGCGATGTTGAGCGGCACGCCGGAATCGACATACAGATCGAACAGCTCCACCGCCTCGTCGTCGGTCAAGGTGAGCTGCCCGACCTGGGACTTGGGGCGATAGTACTGGTAGCGGTAGGTGTCGGAATAGTCGGAGGCGACCGAACGCCGGATGCGCATCGCCCGGTCGAGAATATCGAGCAGTCCTTGGGAACGCTTGTCGAACGCGTCCGATTCGTGGATGAACGCGAGCTTCTTGCCGTAGGCATGGAACGACCCCGCGCGCACGAGGGATGCCAGATCGCCGAGATCCTTGACGACGTAGGTCGCCGAACGACTCGGACAGCTGATGCGCAGCCTGAGCTGCCATCCGGTGCCGTTGCCGAAGCATTGCAGTTGCGGCTGAAGCACGATGCTTCCCGGCGGCACGATTCCCGCCGCGCCGGCGTTGCCGACATTGTCGATGCCGCCCGCGTTGCCCACGTTGCCGCCGCGGCCGCCTGTCGCGGCATCGTCGGCGGCCGACAGCCCGCTGATGCGCCGCAGCAGCCCCACCTGACGCTGCTGATCGCGCTGACGAATGCGTTCGGTCTCCTGCTGCATGAACACGGCCAGCGGATACGACGTCCGCTGCTTGGCCGACTTGGATTTGGCACCCTTGCGACGGCCTGACGCACCGGCACCGGTCTGCGGTCGGGACTGCCACGTCGTGCGCTGCACGAGGGAATCATCGCTGGATCTCGTCTGGTGGAACAGCTCGGGCGATTCGTTGTACATGCGCGCGAGCGCCACGACGTGCTTGCAGCACAATGCGCCGTACCGGCCGAACGCCGGGCAGCTGCAGTGGGATTTGACCAGTCCGCCCGACGATTCGTCGATGAGCGCGGACACCTCGTAGTCGTCCCCGAATCCGTCCGCCGCTCGACTCGACCCCGACAGCACCAGATAGTCGCCGATGTCGGTGGCGGCCAGCCCGGAGAGCCGATGGCCGAAGATCACCTCGTTCGCACGATAGTAGGCGTAGCCGGAGGCGCGACGCAGATCGTCCTCGTCGATGGTGACGACATGCCCGTAGATTCTGCCGTCCACGCCGGCCGCGTCGTCCGAAAAATCCGGATAATCCGAACTATCCGAATAATCCCGGGAATCGACGCCGGGGTAGCCCGAGCCGGACGAGCCCGAGGTATACGAGCCATAGGAACCCGAGCCGTACGAGCCGTACGATCCGGGACCATCGGAACCGCCGAATCCGCCGGAATCACCGCCGAATGAGTCGTCTCCCGCGCGAGATCCGTATACCGACGCATGCCAGTCCATCGCCACCACCTTGCCTCGACGCGGTGCAAGCCCGCATACCGCTGCGCATACCGATCGACCTTAACACAAGTCGCACATCGCGGCATGCGCCGAAGGCACCCGCGCGAAAGCGTCAGCGCAATGCCGTCAGCGCATCTGCTGGGCGTTGTCGATGAGCGCGTTCTTGAGATCGGCCTCGATCTGGCGCATCTTGACCTCGGCGGCCTCGCGGTTGGCCTTGCCCTCCTTTTGGATCTGCACGGTCTCGCGCAGCGTCGAAATCAGCTCGCTGTTGACCTTCTCCAGCGTCTCCGTGTCGATGACCGCACGCTGGTTGGCGCGTTCGGCGTCCACGGCACCCTGATGCAGGGCGCGCGCGTTCTGGGCGAGCATGCGGTTGGTCACGTCGTCGGCCTGCTTCTGCAGGTCAAGCGCCTTGCGCTGGTTCTCCAGGCCGAGCGCGATCACCATCTGCGACTTCCACACGGGAATCGTCGTGGAGATCGTCGTGTCGATCTTGTCGACGATGGTCTGATCGGCGTTCTGGATGATCTTGATCTGCGGCGCGGTCTGCAGCGCCACCACCGACACGCGGTCGAGATCGTCGAGCCGCTTGGCGAACCGGTCGAGCTTGGCCTTGAAATCGGTGAGGATCTGCGCCTGCATCGGATCGCTGGAGGCCTGCGCCTGGGCTTCGAGCCTGGGCAGCTGGTCGCGGTTGAAGTCGCGCAGGGCGGTCTTGCCGGCGAGCACGTACATCTTGAGCTGACGGTACTGTTCGGCGTTCTGCTGGTACATGGTGTCGTACAGGGAGATGTCGGCGACCAGACGGGTCTGCTGCGCCTCCAGCTTGCCGACGATCTCGTCGATCTGCGACGACACCTTCTGATACCGGCGACGCAGCTTGTCGGCGCCGCCCAGCAGATTGCCCAGAATCGGCACCTTGCGGATCGCGCCCAGATCGGCGTCATCGACGGTGGTCAGCAGATTCTGCAGCAGTTCGCCGGCCTGACCGGTGTCCTTGGACTGCACTTTGGCAAGAATGTCGTCGGCAAAGCTCGACGTGGACCGCTGCGCATCCTTGGCGTATGACGATTCGATGCCCTTCTTCGTGAAGTCGATGCCGTCGGCCAGCTGCATGATGCGGGCGCGATCCGCATCGGGAAGGTTGGCGATCTGCGCGTCGAGCTGCGCCTCGGGCGTCAGCTGGGCGTGATTCGCCTCCAGCACGTTGCCGGTGCCGTTGAGATCGTTAAGCGTCAGCGCCTGCGACTCATCCGCGGTCGCGGTCGCCGGGGCCGCCGCGTCGGATCCTTTGGTCAGGTCGGCGAGGGATATTTCCTTGGCCATGTCATTGTCCTTTCGATAGCAGGGTGATCAACGCGTTCATCGCGTCGTTGCCGGGCAGTTCCGATACGGCACTGATCGATTCGAGCGTGCCTGGCACTTTGAACCGTGAGATGCTGGACGTGCCGTTGAAGTTCGCCGCCCGGAATCCGTGGCGCTCCCATGCGAGCTTCTGCACGTCGCCGCCTTTGAGCAGCTTGAGCAGCTTTTCGCCGTTGTCGTCGGTGGGGATGAACACATGGGTGGACCATACGGTCGGCGTCGGGTAGACGATCACGACGTCGTCCTTGACCTGGTTCCACGCGTCGGGATCGTTGACGGCAAGATCGAGGATCTGGCTTTCGTAGCCGACCATCAGCGGCTTGGAGCCGACGCCGAGGTTGAGGAACTGGTTGAACGAATCCTCGGAACTGGTCTCCATCCAGCCTGATTTCGAGAAGATCGCGCTGATCTTGTCGCCGTCGCGGCTGATCGACGCGGTCGTCGCCGGACGGCCGCCGTTGAGGACGGTGGCGATGAGGGCGGCGTATTCGTTGCCGGAATTCGATTTGACCGGATCGGTCGAATCGATGCGGAACTGGCCGTATCCCGACGTCCAGCCGACATCGGCCCACGTCTTGTCGGCGATCATCGCATCGACCGCCTTGGCCATGTCCATGCGATACACGCCGTCCGTCCTGCTCATCAGCCCGGATTTGACGAGCGCCTCGGCCACCGGCTTGTGCGTGTACAGCACGATCGGCGAATTGAATACGATATCACCGCGCGAAGTGTCCACGCCCTTCGCCTTGCCGTATTCCACGGCGGCGCGCGACGAGGGGAACAGATAGTCCATGCCCTTGCGGTCGGCATCCATCATGGCCAGCGAGCCGGCCTTGCGGTAATCGACCTTCAGCCCCTGCGCCTCGGCGAGTTTGTCGAACTGCTCGTCGTCGAACAGCGAGATCTTCTCGCCGCCCAGATATCCGTTGACCGTGGTGAGCTCAACCGGCTTCGGCTGCGACTGACGCCATACGATGATGCCGCCGAACACCAGAAACACCAGTAGAAGCGTCACGAGTCCGGCGACTTTGGCTTTCGTGAATCTCATTGCCTCTCCCCTCGTCGCCCGGTCGTGTCGGCCGGGTCAGTTGCGCCAGATGCGCCGGCAGCGTCAGATGCGCCGGTCGCGCCGTCGGCTTCAGCCGTACCGGCAACGTCGGCAGCGCCGTCCGCCGACGCGGCGGCATCCAGATCGTATCCGTCCATGCTGGCCAGCCGCACGATCGCATCGGAATCCGCCGACAACGCGAGCGTCTTGGCCTCCACCGCGCGGCGCAGTTCGCCGGCGGCCGTGGTCTCCAACGCCTGAAGCGCCTCGATGGCCTCGGTGCGCGCCCTGGCTATCTGCGACGGCACGCCGGAGCGCTCCACGTCGAGATAGCCCTTGATCAGGCTTTCGGTCTGCTCGCCATACACGTTGATGTAGTGGCTGAGCGTCGGATAGGAATGCGGATCGGTGTTCACGTATCGGATCAGCGCCTCGGTGGCCGCAATGAAGTCGGCGGCCTCCTTGTTGACCCGCCCATCGATCACTCTGGCGGACAGCGCGCGAATCGACTTCAGCCTCGCGTTCGCCGCATCGATCGCAGCCAGCGCCTTGTCGCCATCCGGCACCAGATCAGCGGTCATATCGCCGATCTTGCGCGGCCGTTCGGCGATCAGCGACACGCCCACATAGCCGCCCACCGCAACCACGGCACCGACCGCCAATCCCAGCAGCCCGCCATGCAGCAGCGCGAACGCGGCGCCGCCGAGCAGCAGCCCGGCAATGAAACCCAATATCAACGACACCATCAGTTGTAGCCCTTCACCTGACGGAACACGGATGCAAGATCGCCGTTGCGCCCGTCGAACACCTTCGCATTCGACAGCGTGGCGATCTCCTTGAGCTGAGTCGGGTCGGCGTCGCCGAACATGATCGAGAAGATCGGATACTGCCTGGACGCGGACCGGTAGTTGTCGTTGAACGTGGACTGATCGTCGGTCAGCGACTGACCGTCGGTCATCAGCACGATGGCGGTGGTGTACTTCGACGGATCGGACGGCATGTTGCTCTCCAGCGCCTTGTCGAGACCGTCGTAGATGTTGGTGCCGCCGCTGGCATCCAACGATTCGGCCTGCGCGAGCAGATCGGACGTGTCGGTGCCGGTGGCCCTGATCGCGCTCATCGCCTCCGAATTGAACGGAATGAGGATGTTGACGTCCTCATCGCCCGGTTCGATCATCGACTTCGCCGCTTCGGCGGGGTCGAGCGCCGACTTGAGGCCGTTGACCACGCCATTCTTGCCGGCGCCGAACATGGAGCCGGAATAATCGACCACCCACACCGTCCAGCTGGGCTTGCGCAGATCGCGCTGGTAGACGTCCAGCGCCTCGCTGATCACGCTCGCCGAGGGCAGCGCGATGGTCTTGAGCGCGTCGGCGCTGGTGTTGATGCCCCATTCGGCGCGGAACGCGTCCTTGACCTTGGCGTCCGACGCATAGGCGAGGCGGCCTCCAAGACCGGTGCGCCGACCGGCCTGCTCGAACAAAAGCTTGCCGTCCTTCGACGTGAGCGCCTTGACGAAGTCACGATACGCGCTTTCGCTGTTCTGCCCGCGGTCGACGTAGCCGATCGGCGAATCGCTGACCGCGATGCCGTCCGATGGGTAGATCGCCAGCAGCGGGTCCTTACCCGCCTTGGTGAGCTCAAGGTCGGCGGCGATCACCAGCGATTCGTAGTTGACCATCGAATCGAAACGATCCGGGTTGGCGACGACCATGTCCTTGAGCCAATCGGAGCTGCCCGAACTGCGATCGACGCCGCTCAGCAGCGTTTTGGCGGATTCCTGCAGTTTCGCATCCTTGAGCGTGGCGGAGGTGAGCGCCTCGTTCTTGCCGCTGAGCGCGGTGAGGAACGCGAGGTAGGCGGAAGCGCCGGAATTGGATTGGGTGGCACTGGTCATCGAAAACGTCAGTTTGCCGGCGCTCACCGCATCGATGAGATCCTTGGTGCTGACCGGCTTCGTGGTGCCGTCGTCGGACGCCCAGCCGAGCGAGACCGCCTTGGATTTGGCGATGCCGAAGACGATCGGCGTGGTGGAGGTGCTCTGCTGGTCCTTGACGATATGCTTCGTGTCGCCCATCGAGATCCACATGGAGCTGGCCGGCCACACAGCATCGTACTGGTCGCCGCCGCGCTTGAGGGTGCTCATGATGTCGAGCGAACCCATGTAGTCGAGCGTGACCGTGACGCCGGAGTCTTCGGCGGCCTTCTGCACGGCCGACGCGACCTCGCGGTTCTCCGAGCCGGAGGCGATGGTCAGCTTGCCGGAGGACTTGCCGGACTTCGGAGTGAAGGTCTGCGTCTTCGAGGAGTCGCCGGATTCGTTCGCTGAGTCCGAGCCGTTTCCGGACGAGCAGCCCGCGAGAGCGAGCGCCATTGCGGTGGTCGCGGCCACGACGGCTGCGAGGCGTGTGATCGCGCGGCGCAGCGGCGTTGGCGATGGATGCTGCTGGTGTTGCTGACGTTGGCGTTGCTGCCATGCCGGCCGCTGGTTCGGATCGTCTGATTGATCGGACTCGCCGAGTTTCGTTATCGCCCGGGTCATTTCTGTACCCCTCTCCGCGCGCCGCGCTGACCGTCTGCGTGTCGGATGCCATTGCGAGGCAGTTGTCAGCGGTTGCGTCAACGGCAGACGACACGTCTGTGTAGTGTCATTGTCCCGCGAGAAACAGACAATGACAACCCCGTTTTCCCTTGGAAAACTTGGGTTGCGAGGGGTTGAACATGGGATGAATGGGGAATGAATTCCAAGTGTGCAATCGGTGAGTGATCGATGTCGCAATCGATGCGCAATCAGCATTGCGATCGAGGTTGCAATCGATGCGCAGAGCGCATGCGACTGCACATGTCGCCTGCGCTCACGCTGTGACAGCACACGCCGCCCAGTGATTTGCCTTGCTCATGATTGAGGATTTCAGCCCCTGCATCCAGTCGGCTTCATAGCCGGTCGGCTCTGCACTGCTCTGTCCCTTGAGATCGGCCCATCCTTCTCATCCCCCTGTAGTCATCGTGTGCATGGCACGTGCATAACGGGGTATGATGGGGCCCTCCCGGACGTGTCGGGCCGTTGATTGTGTGCACGGAACGTACATAAGGCGCTGCTGATCGTGTGCACGGAACGTACATCTACGCGATCGTGTGCATACGACGTACACGAAGCGCGCGTTTCGCGCCTCTACACATCCGTTCCATGCACACGATGCATCCGACGACATACATCCTGTGCACACGATGGCCACGGATAGTCCACGCGGCATACATCCCATGCACACGATGGGGAAAAGCACGATGAAAGTCACGGTGAAAGACACATCGAGGTGTTCTCCAGTGATCGAAATTCGGGAATCGAGGCCACTTCTCCCGAATTTCGATCACTGCCGGCCGCTCAGCGAACAACATTCGGGAGCAATGGGCCATATTCCCGAATAATGATCACTGACACAATCCCAGCGAACGAAATTCGGGAGATAGCCGTTCTTCTCCCGAATTGTGATCGCCGAGACGGTCTGCCGAGACGGTCCCAGTGAGCGTAATTCGCCGGCGTGTCGAAGTGTATATATATTTCCTGACTTGGTTGGTAGTGCCCGGATTCTTGCGCACTTTGGTCTTCGCCCGGCTCTGCGACGATGATCAGT
>NZ_RQSP01000019.1:30059-48420 GCF_009078285.1 Bifidobacterium jacchi | reverse complement strand
ACGTGTTGATCGTGTTCACCGTGGTCGCCGGTTCGATGCCCGCTTCACGCAGCGCAGCGGCGATGCGCTGGTACCCGTCGCCGCCTTCCGGATTGACGAATCCTCCGGCGGGGTAGGGGGTCGATTCCAGCAATGTGAACAGGAACTGGTTGCGGGTCGACTGGAACGGGGTGCCGGCGACCGGGTGCGGGTTGGCGAGCACGTCATGCGTCACCGTGCCGTACAATCCGCCTGGATTGACGATTTCGATACGGTCGGTGAACACGTTGACGTGCACTTGGGTGCCGCGTGCGTCGGGGGAGTAGTCGCGATGGATGAGGGCGTTCGCGATCGCCTCGCGCAGCACCACCGGCGGATAGTCGGGCTTCTTCGCACCGATCCAATGCATCAGCGAATCGACGGTGTCGTCGATCATCACGGGAATCGGGCCGACGATCGATTTCGATGCGACCAGACGCTCATCGCCGCGGAACACGTCGTCGCGGCTGATGCCGGGAAACACGGCGATCGAAACGCCAAGCCGCGGATAGTACTTCTGCGGGTATCGACCCAAGGCGAGCAGCCCGGCCAATGTCGGACGCAGCACGCCGCCGACCATCGACTCGTCCGAATCGTCGTGTCGAAGCACCTGAAGGTCCAGCAGCGCATCGGTGTCATTGCGATCGGCGAATACATGCGGATGCTGCTCGCGGACGCGATGCAGCAGGCCGGATACGAGCGTCGGGTCGAGATCGTCGAACGTCGCGGCCGGCACGATGTCCAGATCGTAGGTGGGCTGAAGATGCTCCTCGATGAGCCGGTCCACCTCGTAGGAGTTCATATGCCGGTCGCCGTCGCCGGTGCGGATGTATGAGCCTCCGTACGGTCCCTGCTCGCTGACGAAGCACGGCTTGTCTCGCGGAAGCATCTCGTCTACGCGGGCGAACACGAGATTGGCGCCTTCGAACGGGCATGTCACGATGGTCGGCCTCACCACCGGCGTCATCTTTTCGCAGGCCTGGGAGAGTGACTCCTGCATGGCTCGCGCGTTGAATCCCTCCACGGGCGTGAACCCGTTGCGCTCGGAAAGCCCCAGAATGATCCACCCGCCGGACCCGTTGGAGAACGCGGAGAGCGTGTCGGTGATCGTGGAGGATATGCGTCGCGCGCACTCCTTGACCTCGCATTGCTGCGTGTCGTTGCCGATGAGACGCATGAGCGCGATAAGCTCGTTCATCTTCGCGGTGTAGACATCGACGGTCTGCTCGTTGGGCATGACGCACCTCCTTGACACCATTGTGTCGCATGCTCAGACCCGCACAGTGATGCTGAACTCGTTCGATGCCTGCGGTTCACATGGAATTCACGTGCATGGTGCGCGATGGTGATTCGTGGAATCGGTGCGCCGGGACACTGTGGGACGCGGCTTAGCGCAAGGTTTTCTCGGGGAAAACGACTATTTCGTAAAATCCTTGCGCAGGCAGGACGCTTAGCGCAAGATAATCGCGAAGTGAACCCCAAGTTCGAGATTCTCTTGCGCAAACCGGCCTGCTGGCGCAAGGTTTTCTCGGGATCGGGCCATGTTTCGAGATTCTCTTGCGCTTATGGGTCGGACAGTGCAAGATTTTTCCCTATTCCGGTCTGTTCCTTCTCCGTTCCTTCTCTGTCCCTTGAGATCGGTCTCTCTTTCTCATCCCTCTGTAGTCATCGTGTGCATGGCACGTACATAACGGGGGTGCGACGGGCCCGCTTGACCGTGTCGGGCCGTCGATCGTGTGCATGGCACGTACGTAAGGCGCTGCTGATCGTGCGCATGGAACGTACATCTACGTGATCGTGTGCATGGGACGTTCGTGAAGCGCGCGTTTTGCGCATCTACACATCCGTTCCATGCACACGATGCCTCCGACGACATACGTTGCATGCACACGATGCCCGCATGACATACGTAGGATGCACACGATGCACACGATGCACACGATGCACACGATGCACACGATGCACACGCGACAGTCCACGCGGCATACGTTGCATGCACACGATAGGCGCGAAAGACACGGCGAGGGTGCTGAGGGGCGTCCTCCAGTGAACGAAATTCGGGAATCGAGGCCACCGCTCCCGAATTTTGATCGCTGCCGGCCGCTCAGTGAACATAATTCGGGAGCAATGGGTCACATTCCCGAATAATGTTCACTGACGCAATCGGAGCGAATGAAATTCGGAAGATCGCCAGAAAATACTTGCGCTAGGCACACCCCATCAGCAACCACAAACACTTGCGACACCCCAGCGCATGTTTTTCTCGAAATAACCCCTGAGTTCGAGAATCTCTTGCGCTAAGCCTGCCGGTTGCGCAAGGTTTTCTCGGACAATCGGGTACACCGGGAAGCCGGGGCACCCGGGCGAGGCATATCCGATATTGCGTAAAGCCAATATAATGAGGGGAAGGCGGCATTGCGGTCGCCGAAAGCATGAGCTGTTGCGAAGCGTGTTCCAGCGAAGGAGAACCGACATGAGCGATGTCAATGACAACGAGACGTTCACGTTCAATGAGGATGAGATTCAGGACACGGCGGCGGATGAGCGACCGGCGCAGTCCCAGGTCTGTGGCAAGGCTGCGCATTGTCCGGTCAAGCGTTGCCTGGGGTTGTGCGACGGTGCCGGCAAATGCCCGGTCAGGAACATCTCGAAGAGCGATGCCATTGCCGGAGTCGTCACATTGATCTCCATGGGCATCGTGATCGCGGTAAGCTGCTACGCCCAGTACGCACTCACCAAGGCGGCGGTCAAGTCCGCGCTCAAGCAGACGCGCCTGCGCTGATATCCGCTGACCTTTCGGCTGGCGACTGGCGACGGTGCCGCAAACAGAAGAAATCCCCCATTCCTGATTGGTGTTCCTGATCGGTCTGGGGGATTTCTTCTGGTGCAGTCGTCATCAATTGGTTTGGATGACCGCAGTTCGTCACCGTCGCCGCGAACGGCACGATTTCCTGTTTCCGCGAGCGGCACGATTGCCTATTTCCGCGAACGGCACGGCTACGTTTATTGTTCCTTGCCGCGAGCGGCAAGTCTGTGCTTATTGTTCCTTGCCGCGAGCAGCAATGAAGTGCTCCTCGCCCGGGAGGACGGCGTTGAGGATGACGGCGACGACGAAGGCGACCGCGATGCAGTTCGACGCGAAGATCTGCTGGAACAGGGCAGGGAACTGGGAGAAGATGTCGCTCACCTGCGTGAAGCCGATGCCGATCGTCAGCGAGAGCGCCGCAATCGTGATGTTGCGCTGCGTGAATCCGGCTTCGGCGATCATCTGGAATCCCGAAAGAATGATGTTGCCGAACATCATGATCGTGCATCCGCCAAGCACCGCCTGCGGCAGGGAGTTGAACACTTCGGCGATGGCCGGCACGAAGCTGGCGACCACCAGAATCAGTCCGCCGGAAAGAATCACCTTGCGATTGACCACCTTGGTCATTGCCACCAGACCGATGTTCTGCGCGAACGAGGTCAGCGGAAGGCAGCCGAACAGACCGGAGACCGAGGAGATCAGACCATCGCCGGCGATCGCCCCGGCGGTCTCCTTCTCGGTGGGAAGACGGTTGAGACCCACCTTGGTCAGCGCCGCGGTGTCGCCCAGCACCTCGACCGAGGAGACCACATACAGCAGCGCCAGCGAAATGATCGCACCGGGATCGAACACCGGCTTGAACGGCATGAACTGCGGCAGCGACACGATGGCAAGATGCTGGAATCCGGAGAAATCGACCTTGCCCATGCACACGGCGACCACGTATCCCACCACGAGGCCGAACAGCACCGACAGCTGCTTGGCGGTGCCCTTCATCAGCAGCTGGAATGCCAGGCACGCGACCAGCGAAATCAGGCCAAGCGTCAGATTCTGCCATGAACCGAAGTCCTTCGCGCCGGAGCCGCCGCCGAACGAGGTGGCGCCCACGTTGAGCAGCGAAAAACCAATGGACGTGACGACGATCGCCGAGACGATCGGCGGCACGAACCGACGCCAGTACTGGGCGGTCAAGCCCAATACCAGCTCAAGCAGGCCGCCGACCAGCACCGCGCCGACGACGGCGCCATACCCCTTGTCTGCGCAGATCGCCACCGCGGCGGCCACGTAGGTGAACGAAATGCCCGTGACCATCGGCAGACGCGAGCCGATGCGCCACGCTCCATACAGCTGCAGGCAGGTGCCGAGACCCGCCACCAGGAGGCCGGCCTGGATGATGGCGGCCGACTGCGCCGCATCCATCTTCGCGGCGGAGGCGACGATGAAGATCGGGGCGAGATTGGCCACGAACATCGCCATGACATGCTGCAGTCCGAACGGAATGCCCTTCCAGAACGACACGGGCGCGTCCAGCGAGGTCAGCGCCTCCATCGAAATGCCGGATGATTTGGCCGGGGTCTTCTTCTCGGTGCTCAACTTCCTGATCTTCCCTTCTTGCCTTCGTATTCCTCTTATTGCTTTGCTCTTATCGCTCTTCTTGCGCTTGCGCCTGCGCGAAACCCCGTCGTCGCGTCCTCAGCCGCGGAATTCGATCTCGCCGGTCGCCGGGTCCATCGATTCCACGATCGCCAGCGAATCCACGTCGTACCCCTCGTCGCGCAGCCGGTCGCCGCCGCCTTGGAAGCCCTTCTCCACGGCGATGCCGATGCCCTCCACGACCGCCCCGGCGGACTCGCACAGGCTGATCAGCCCGTGCAGCGCCTTGCCGTTGGCGAGAAAATCATCGATGAGCAGCACATGATCGCCGGCATTCAGATACTTCTTCGAGACGATCACCGGGAATTCGCGCTGCTTGGTGAACGAGTAGACGGTGGTGACGTACTGCTCGCCGTCGAGGTTGATCGACTGCGCCTTCTTCGCGAAGACGACCGGCACATTGCCGAAATGCCGGGCGGCGATGCAGGCGATGCCGATGCCGGACGCCTCGATGGTGAGGATCTTCGTGATCGTCTTGCCGGCGAAGTGCTCCGCCCACGCCGCGCCCATGTGGTCGAACAGCGTCACGTCGCATTGGTGGTTGAGGAAGGCGTCCACCTTCAGCACGTCGCCCTCCTTGACGGTACCCTCACGTCGGATGCGATCCTCAAGCTCCTTCATACCCACGGCGAACGTCTCCTTGCCTGATTCATGCCCCGATCTGACATCGGGGCGAACGGATGATGGCACCATCCTACGCGCAAGGTGGCATAGCGGTGACGTGGAGGTGTCGCAGCGATGCCGCAACGATGCCGCATCGGGGCGACACCGGCGTGTTCCCGTACACGCTCGCGGCTAGAGTGTCAGCGTGTCTCATGGCGATGAGCCATGACGAGGATATGAGTCGGCGTCTGGGCATGTGAGGAGTGGTGCATGGCGAATGGGAAACGATTCGCGTCGATCGACGGTATCAAAGGTCTCGCTCTTATCGCGGTCATCGTCTACCACTTCTCCACGCCGTCGCTTGGCGGCGGATTCATCGGCGTCGAGGTCCTGTTCGTCATCTCCGGCCTGCTGACCACGTCCAGTCTGCTGCGTGGCCTCGATGGCGACGGGCTTGCACTGGGGCGTTTCTACATGCGTCGTCTCGCGCGTCTGCTGCCGGCGCTGCTCGTCATGACGCTGGCGGTTGTCGCTGCCGGCCGATTCATCGATACCGATACGCTTGTCGGCATTCGCGGGCAGAGCATCGCGGCGATGACGTTCTCATACAACTGGTACGACATCGTCAGCGGCGGCAGCTACTTCGCCAATGCTGCGCCGCAACTGCTGCGGCATGTATGGTATGTGGCGCTGCTGGCGCAGTTCCTGCTGGTGCTGCCGCTGCTCGTCGCCGTCGTGCATCGCATTGCGCCCAAGCCGCTGCGCCCGTTTGTTCCGGCGCTGCTGGCGGTCGCATCCGCGGTCGCGATGTGGATCATGTATGTGCCAGGCACCGACCCGACGCGCGTCTACTTCGGCACTGATACGCATGCCTTCGGTCTTCTTGCCGGTGCCACTGCGGCATGGGTGCTGCACGATCTGCCCGAGCGTGCGCCTTCGGGCGACGCCGGTCGGCATGGCATCATCGCGCGCATGCTGCCGTGGGCGGCGACCGTGGCGCTGTGCGGCCTGATCGCGCTCGCCGTGCTCATTCGTCAGGATCAGTCGGCGTTCCGTGGCGGCCTGATCGCGGCCGCCCTGCTGACGCTGGTGCTGCTGATCGGCTCCATCGGCGAGGATTCGTGGATGCGCGGGCTGCTCGAATGGCGGCCGCTGGCGCTGATCGGCAAATACTCCTACGGCATCTATCTGTGGCACTGGCCGCTGTTTGTGCTGCTTCAGGGCGCGTTTCCGCAGTGGCGTGCCGGTATGCAGTGGGCGCTGTGGTCGCTTGCATTGGCGCTTACGGTGATGTTCACGGCGCTGTCGTGGCGGTTTGTGGAACGGCCGGCCGCTCGAATCGTGGATGGGCTGTTCTCTGCTCGTACGGCGCGGCGACCCCGCACGGCGGCTCCGCGCATGGTGTCGGGGCAGGGTACATCGGCTGCGGCGTATGCCGGATGGCATTCGGCACCGAATGCGCACAGCGCGCAGCGAGGCGATGGCCATGCCGTGGTCGTTCCGGGGAATGCGTCCGGCGGTGTATTCGTCGGCGCCGCGTCCGGGATTGCACAGCCCGCACCGTCGCAGCCGCAGATGTCGACGGCGCCGATACGCAGGTCTTCGGCGCCAATGTCGGAAGCGTCGGGAATCGCCAAGCCGACCTTATATCGATCCGCCCAAGGCTCGCAGCGCTTCAACACGATGGGAATGGCCGTCAACGCATTGGTCGCCGTGGTAGTGGCCGTTCTGCTGTGCGTCGGCTACGGGACCGCTCTGGCGGCGGCTCCGGCCAAAACGAAGCTGCAGATCAGTCTTGAGGCGCAACAGGCTCGGATGGCCGCGCAGCAGAAGGAGAACGCGCGTCGTGCGGCCGAACAGGCCGCCGAACGCAAGCGGCAGCAGGAGCAGGCGGCGGCGCAGGCCGACGCGCAGCGCAAGGCGGCGCAGGCAGCCACGGTGGACGGCACGCAGGTGACCGCAATCGGCGACTCGGTGATGCTCGACGCATCCGATGCGATGTCCAAGCTCATGCCCGGTGTCAACGTCGATGCCGAGGTGTCGCGATCGGTCCTGGTCGCACCCGGCATCATCAGCCAGCTCAAGGCATCCGGCCAGTTGCGCAAATACATCGTGATCGGACTCAACACCAACGGCGCGGTCACCGTCGCCGATTTCGAAGCGATCGCCAACGCCGCGGGCGAGGGGCATGTGCTCATCATCGTCAACGGGTATGGCGACCGCACATGGATACCGGTCGGCAATCAGGCGGCATCCGACTATGTCAAGGCCCACAAGGACTCCGCCGTGCTCGTCGACTGGAACACCGCGATCGCGCCGCATCTCGACTGGCTGTACAGCGACGGCATCCATCCGGTCGCCCCCGGCCCCGGTGCGGACCTGTACGCGCAGCAGGTGCATGACGCGATCGTCTCATGGCAGAAGCAGCATGTGTCCGACTGACCGCCTCCTGTGGTAGACAAGTAAGGCTGAAAACGAATCGACATCGGGCATCGGCGGGTGACAACCGCGGACGGCACCGACCGGCAGGGGGAGCAGCGTGCAGCAGGATCCGGAAATCATCGCAAGAAGCGCCGACGAACTGATCGGCGACCTCAACCCGCAGCAGGCGCAGGCGGTCCGCTATGCAGGGCCGGCGCTGCTCATCGGCGCGGGCGCGGGATCGGGCAAGACGCGAGTCCTGACCCGACGCATCGCATGGATACTCAGCCAGGGGGGAGCGTGGCCCAGCCAGATTCTCGCCATCACCTTCACCAACAAGGCGGCGGCGGAGATGCGCGAACGGCTCGCCACGCTGATCGGACCGGTCGCGCAGCGCATGTGGGTGTCCACCTTCCACTCCGCATGCGTGCGCATCCTCAGACGAGACGGCAAGGCCATCGGGCTTGACCCCGGCTTCTCTATCTACGACACCGCCGATTGCGAGCGGCTCGTCAAACTCATCGCCGCCGATCTCAACTTCGACGTCAAACGCTTCACGCCGCGCAGCATTCTCGCGCGCATATCCGACTATAAGAACAATCTGGAGGATTGGCGCACCAGGCTCGCCCAGTACGCGCCCGACTACAAGCCCGGACAGCGCGGCTACCGGATCGGCACGATCGGCGACGTCGAATCGCTGTACGCGGTCGTCTACGCCGAATACCAGCATCGGCTCGCCGCGGCGAACGCCGTGGATTTCGACGATCTCATCTCCCGCACGGTCGAGCTGCTGCGCGTCGATCCGCAGGTGGCCGCATACTATCACCGGCGATTCCGGTACATTCTTGTTGACGAGTATCAGGACACCAACCATGCGCAGTATGTGCTCGTGCGTGAACTCGCCGGCATCGATGCGGCGTCGGGCGGTGCGGTAGCAGGCGTTACGGCATCAGGCGGTGCGCAGGTCGCGGCGCAGCACGGTGCACCGGGCGGCGCACAGGGAAGCGCCGTGCTGCCTCCCGCATGGGTGACCGTCGTCGGCGACTCCGACCAGTCGATCTACGCGTTCCGCGGTGCCGACATCAGCAACATCCAGGATTTCGAGAAGGATTTCCCCAACGCCCGGACCATCATGCTGGAACAGAACTACCGTTCCACGCAGACCATCCTCGATGCGGCGAACGCGGTCATCTCCCACAACGAGGGACGCAAGCCGAAGAAGCTGTGGACCGCCCTCGGCAAGGGCGAGCCGATCGTCGGCTATGCGGCCGACAATGCGCAGCAGGAGGCCGCATGGGTCGCCGGCGAGATCGAGCGGTTGCATGCCGAGGAGTCCATCGCATACTCGGACATGGCGATCATGTACCGTGCCAACGCGCAGTCGCGCTCGCTGGAGGAGGCGCTCATCAACGCCGGATTGCCCTACCAGCTCGTCGGCGGCACCAGATTCTACGAGCGTCGCGAGGTCAAGGATGCGATCGCCTACCTGCAGGCTATCGTCAATCCCGCCGACGATGTGAACATGCGCCGCATTCTCAACGTTCCCAAGCGCGGACTCGGCGCCCGCGCCGAAGCGATCGTCACCGCATACGCCGCCGAACACGGACGCAGCTTCTACGAAGGCATCGAATCGATCGAGTCGATCGAGGGCGTGCCCACGCGCACCGCCAATCAGCTCAAGGCGTTCCGCGATCTTATGGTGTCGCTGCGCACGTTCGCGGCCGAGCATGACGGCCAGCCGTCCGAAGTGGTGGCGCAGGTGCTCACCCAGTCCGGTCTGCTTGACGATCTGCGCAAATCCGAGGATCCGCAGGACGCCTCACGCGTCGAGAATCTTTCCCAGCTGCAGTCGGTCGCCGCCGAGTTCGAACAGAAGTCGTCTGAGGCGACGCTCGCCGGATTCCTCGAGACCACGGCGTTGGTGGCCGATTCCGACCAGCTGCCCGGCGAGGGGGAGGATTCGGGCAAGGTGACGCTCATGACGCTGCACACCGCCAAGGGCCTCGAATATCCGGTCGTGTTCCTCACCGGCATGGAGCAGGGCACGTTCCCGCATTCGCGCTCACTCGAGGATGCCGGCGAACTGGCCGAGGAACGCCGTCTCGCCTATGTCGGCATCACGCGCGCGAAGAAGCGGCTGTACGTCACGCGAGCCGCCGTCCGCGCCCAGTGGGGACAGGCGAACGAGATGATGCCCAGCCAGTTCCTGGATGAGATTCCCGACGATCTTATCGACTGGAAGCGCCGCGAGACCGGTGTCGAACGCATGCGCGCGCAGTGGTCCGGCTCGGGTGGCGATGGCGGCTTTGGCGGTGGATTCGGTGGTGGATTCGGCGATGACGATGAGTTCGGCGGATGGGATGATGATTTCTCCGCCGGGTCCGGCACCACGTTCGGCGGCTCGTCCTCGTCCTCCTCGTATGGCGGGTCCGATGCCGGATACGGCTCGCGTGGCCGTGGAGCGGGTTACGGTTCGAGCTACGGCGGCTCGTATGGCGGCTCTTTCGGCAGGTCGTTCGGTGGTTCGTACGGTTCCGCCGGCTTTGGATCGTCGTCCAATGATTCGGACGGCGGCACGTCCCGTTCGTCGCGGCGGTTCGGCTCTGCCGCATCAGGTTCCCGTACGTCGTCTCGGTCGAGCGGCTCCCGATACGGTTCGTCCGGATACGGTTCGGGATCGTATGGTTATGGCGGCGGTTCCGGCTCGTCATCCCGTTCCGGACGAGTCACGACACGCAGAGTGACGCCGAAATCATCCGGCTCGTCATCCGGCTCGGCGGATGCCGGCTTTGGACGTGACAATCATCTCGACATCGCCGACTTCCACGTCGGCGACAAGATCACACATGACCGATTCGGACTCGGCACCGTCGTCGATACGCAGGACAAAGGCCGCAATTCAGTCATCACCGTCGACTTCGGCACGGACGGTGTCAAGCGTTTGATGCTGCGTGTTGCGCCGATTGAAAAGCTCTGACGAGCTTCTCTATCGGCGCCTTCGCGGACGCTGTTGCGCGTCCGCTCACCTCGCCTACGGTCAGTCCACTGGACTGCCCGTTTGACGGCTCGGCTACGGGCGTAGACAGGGACAACACGCGCTGTCCGCAGGTGCTGCCTATAATAAACGCTTGTGTGTGTCGAAAGGTGCACACGTCTGTGAGCCTTAGCCCGTCAGCGGGTCGGCGACCGGAACCCGATGCAATCGCATTGGATTCCTGCCGTTCGCGTTTGCGAACAAGCGCTGGAGAGGCCGGCTCAGTGCGTTGATCTTGAGATCGGCGCGCTCCGTTCAGACAACGACAGAATCAACCAAAGGAATGAACTCATGACCAATGTTCAGCGTTCTCGCCGTCAGGTGCGTCTTTCCCGCGCCCTCGGCATCGCACTGACCCCCAAGGCCCAGCGCATCTTCGAGAAGCGTCCGTACGCTCCCGGTGAGCACGGCCGCACCCGTCGTCGCACCGAGTCCGACTACGCGGTTCGTCTGCGCGAGAAGCAGCGTCTGCGCGCCCAGTACGGCGTGTCCGAGAAGCAGCTGCGCCGCGCCTACGAGGCCGGTACCCACACTCCGGGCCAGACCGGCAACGCCATGCTGATCGACCTCGAGACCCGTCTCGACAACCTGGTGCTGCGCTCCGGCTTCGCCCGCACCACCGCCCAGGCTCGTCAGTTCGTCGTGCACCGTCACATCCTCGTCGACGGCAACATCGTCGATCGTCCGTCCTACCGCGTCAAGCCGGGCCAGACCATCCAGGTGAAGCCCAAGAGCCAGACGATGGTTCCGTTCCAGATCGCCGCCGAAGGCGTGCACCGCGATGTGCTGCCTGCGGTCCCGGGCTATCTCGACGTCAACCTGCCTTCCCTGAAGGCTACCCTGACCCGCAAGCCCGAGGTCGAGCAGATCCCGGTTCAGGTCAACATTCAGTACGTCGTCGAGTTCTACGCTCGCTGACGTCGATTCGTCAACTGTAGGATTTACAGCTGTCAAGGACATACATACACGCTGGTGCCCCGGTCTTGCACAAGGCCGGGGCACCAGCGTTTGTACTGTCATAATAGGGATTGCGTCATCATGATCGCATCCCCGGGATTATCGCATCATCGGCGTTGCATCCGGTGAATCAGCGCCCGCACACCGCCTTGCGCAGCATGTCCGCATACACGTAGGCACCGGTCATGTTCGGATGGATGCCGTCGTCGTACAGATACTCGCCGTGTCCCTCGCTGACCGCATACCAGTCGATGATGCCCACATTCGCATTGTTCGCGGCCGCTTTGCGCAGCATCGTATTGTTGTTGCTCACCTGATACGGATACGGCAGCCGCACCGTCACCAGATACGTCGGTTTGCCGCCCGTCAGATCGATCAGCTGCTGCACCTGCTGCTCACTGCTGATCAGGCCGTTCGTGCCCAGAGCGAAGATCACAACGCTGCCAGTGTGCCCGGCCGCCGTATCCTGCTGGTAGACGCTCATCGCTTCGGTGATCTGCCGTTTGGGCAGGCCGTCGATGAACGCGTTCGGGAACACGGCCTGAATCGCAGGCTGCGAACCGGATGTCACCGAATCGCCGACCATCATCACGTCGGCGCTGCAGCTTTGCGTCGCCTCATCGTAGGTGTATGCCGAGGGGTCGAGGTTGTTCGGTGCCTTCTCCGCGATCGGCTTGATGACAGGCTCAGGCTTTGGCTGGGGTTGTGGTTTGTTCTGCGCTGTCTCGCTCTGCTGCGTTTTGGCTGTGGCATTCTCCTTGCTGGTGGGCGAATCGCCGGTGGCATCCGATGATTGCGCCGGCTTGTCGGTATTGCGCTGCACTGGGCGCGGGCGTATCGCACGCACCGGTTGCGCAAGCTCGGGCCGCAGCTGGATGGCGCGCTGCTGCGCCACGCTTGCCCAGTTGACCGGTGCCCATGCGAGCGTCATCACGACGATCGTGCCGATGCCGCTGAGGATCTTCGCGCCGATGCGCAGTCGCGGCCTGGATGCGCGTGCTATCGCGGTTCGTTCCCGACGGGTCTGCGCCGGTGCCGCTGCCTCTGCGGCCGTGCCGTGCCGCGTCGCATCAGAATACGTCACAGAATCAGTGCCCGATTCGACCGTTGCGCGACGCTGCCGGGCACGACGCAGGCGCCGCATATGGTTCGTCATCCGCTCCACGATCTGATAGAACAGTTCGCCGGCAGCCCATATGACCGCCGCCTCCAGCAGCCAGCCCCACCACGGCAGCGCGGTGGTGCGCGTCGCCGGATTCATGAATGCGAGCAGCGGATAATGCATCAGATACAGCGAAAACGAACGCGAACCCACGTAGCGCAGCGGACGGCATCCAAGTGCCCTCGACAGCAGCGTGCCACGCGTTGCGACCCCGGCAAGCACCAGCATGCATGCGATCGCGGCGATCAGGTATCCGCCGTGATACATGGTCGGCCGGTATCCGTTCGCGAGCCACGCCGCGGCGGCGAGTCCGACCAGCGCGGCCGTTGCTGCCGCGTCAAGCAGCCGAGTGCGCCATTCGGCGGATTGCGGGATTGAGGGAGCATCGGCACCGCCACTCGCCGGCCGGGCGACGATCATCGCGAGCAGCGCGCCGGCGGCGAACTCGGCAAGACGCGTATCGGTGCCGTAGTAGACGCGTGACGTGTCGGCCGGGTCGAACAGCAGCCACATCGCCGCGCAGGAGGCGATCATGATCGTGGCGACCACCGCGCCGCGAACCAGCCGCGATGCGGTCAGACGGCACAATACGTAAACGATGAGAGGCCAGATCAGATAGAACTGCATCGTCACGCCGAGAAACCACAGATGCGTCAACGGCGAGGGCAGGCCGGCGGCCTCGAAATACGGCAACTTGCGCAGAATGTACGTCCAGTTGCCGACGAACAGCGCATGCGGCAGCGCGTCAGACTGCACTTTCGGCAGCAGACTCGGCGAGACGAGCCAGCACAACGGCGCGACTATGGCGATCGTCGCGAGCGTGGGCGGCCACAGCCGCCTGACACGCTTGCCCACAAAGGCCGCATAGTCGAACCGACGATGCCCATCGACCGCTCGCACCACCGATCCGGTGATGAGAAAACCGGTGATGACGAAGAACATGGTCACGCCGATGAAACCGCCCTCGAGGAGGGACGGGCGGGTGTGAAACGCGATCACGGCGATGATGGCCAGCGCCCGCAGCCCGTCGATGCCGTTGATATGGGCTGTCGCGGCGCCCGCGCTGCGTTGTGCGTCGCCCACAGATGCCTTGCCGGACATGTCGTTCTCCTTACTTCCAGAATGACTTCCAGAATGCTCGACAGTCTACTCTCAGGGTTCGTCCAGTTTGTCATAGGGATAATGAAAGACATGATGCTGCATCTTCATCTGGTCCGCCACGGGCAGACCACATTCAACCGATACAACCGTCTGCAGGGCTGGTGCAATGCGCCGCTGACCGAATCCGGACTCGCCGACGCCGACAAGGCCGGCAGCAAACTCGCCGGCTACGACTTCGCCGCCGCCTACTGCTCCGACACGACACGCGCCGAGATCACCGCACGTCGCATCCTCGACATCAACGAGCATGCGGGGCATGCGCGTCCCGAACTGGTGGCCGACATGCATTTCCGCGAGCAGAACTACGGCTATTTCGAAGGGCAGGACATGTCGCTGGCATGGACCGCAGCCGGCGGTCCTCATGGGGCGAAGAGCTACAACGACATCGTCGCCAAATTCGGTCTGGCCGCCACGCGCGACTTCCTCAAGGAGGCCGACCCGTTCCATGATGCCGAATCCGACGAGGAGTACTGGCATCGAGTCGAGGGGGCGTTCGCGCTGATCGCATCGAATCCTGCCCTGGAGGACGGCGACGATGTGCTGCAGATCTCGCATGGCAATACGCTGCTCAGCCTCGCGCATCGGTTCGGAGGCGAAGGACTCGATCTGAGCGAGCGGCCGGCAAACGGTTCGGTCACCGACATCGATTTCGACACGACACGGCCGTTCGGCGAAGCGCTCACGATCGTGCACTACAACCGGTGATCCGTTGTGACAGCGCCGCGAATGCGACTCGCGGGCCGTGTGCGGTCTGCGCACGTGCGGATGTGCGTTCGGCTGCGTTGCTCCGGCTGCGTTGCGTTCGCTTCGCTTTGCTTCGGTTGTGCACGATGCGGCTGTGCACGATGCGGCTGGGCCGTTGCGTCGGGGGCGTTGATTAGGCTGGTGCGGGTATTGTGCACGGCATGTCGGCTGTGATGTCGGCGATGCGGAAGAAAGGTTCGATATGGGCATAGGGGAGATCGCCGGGCTCATCGCCGCGATTGCGTTTGCGGTGCTGGCCGGTTTTCTGATCTATCCGCTGATCCGGCTCGGCAAGCTGTTCGATCAGATAGCGGACACCGTCCGTCAATCCGGTGAGCATGCCATTCCCGCCCTTGATGAGGGCGTGACCACCGTCAAGCAGGTCAACCGGTCACTGGAGGACCTCAACCGCATCTCCGCGGCCGCTTCGACCACGGCGGGCAACGTCGGCGCGCTCACCGACCTGTATGGTTCGTTCCTTGGCAAGCCGATCATCAAGATCGCGTCCGCGTTCTATGCGCTCAAGACCACCGCGCGCTCGTTCATGGGCCGTGGCGGCCGGCCGCAAGCGGAAACCGACACGACCGACGCTGCGACGGATGCAGCTGCGAGCGCCAAGGGGGAGTGATGTTCAAACGACTGTTCTGGGTGGCTGTGGGAACCATCGTCGGCGCGATCGCCGTGTGCAAGGCGCAGGCCTACATCAAGGCGAACACGCCTGACAAGGCTCGCCAGTTCATTCTCGGTCCCGATCAGGATCACGTCGCGGTGCGCACGCTTGAAGGACTGTTCAGCGAGTTCAACGCCACTCGCCGAGCCCGCGAGGAGGAGCTCAACGCCCGTTACGTCGATCGCGCACAGCGCTGAGGCATCCGGCGGCCGATGGCGGAGGCGATGTCTGCATAGATGTCTGAATCGTCGGCCACCGCCGCTGTTTCGTTGCGCCTGATACGCATTAGTCATCCATAATCTGTCAAACGCCGTCGCCGGGCATGCTACCATGACTGGGGCGGCGAGTCGATGCATACGCGGGGCACGCCACCGTTGTCCCCAAGTCCACAAGGAGTCTGTTCATCAATGCGCACTTCTGAAATCGCGAAGCGCTATCTCGACTACTTCGCCAAACACGATCATCTGGTCGTTCCGTCGGCGTCCCTCATTTCGCCGAATCCGACCACTTTGTTCACCATCGCCGGCATGGTGCCGTTCATCCCCTATCTGATGGGCGAGCAGACCCCGCCGAAGCATCGCATGGCCTCCAATCAGAAGTGCGTGCGCACGCTCGACATCGACGAGGTGGGCAAGACCACCCGTCACGGCACCTTCTTCCAGATGCTGGGCAACTTCTCCTTCGGCGACTACTTCAAGGAGGAGGCCATCCACTATGCGTGGGAGCTGCTGACCACCCCGCAGAGCGAGGGCGGCTACGGCTTCGACCCGGAGAAGCTGTGGATGACCACCTTCACCGACGACGACGAGGCCCGCTCGCTGTGGATCAACGAGGGCGTGGACCCCGAACACATCCAGAAGATGGGCATGGAGGACAACTTCTGGACCACCGGCGGCCCTGGCCCCGGCGGCCCCTGCTCCGAGATCTACGTCGACCGCGGTCCCGAGTTCGGCAAGGAGGGCGGCCCGATCGCCGACGAGAACCGCTACATCGAGATCTGGGACCTCGTCTTCGAGAACTACGAGGTCGACAACGTCAAGTCCAAGACCGACCTGCATATCGTCGGCGAGCTTGAGAACAAGAACATCGATACCGGTGCCGGTCTGGAGCGTCTCGCCTACCTGATGCAGGGCAAGGGCAACATCTACGAGACCGACGAGGTGTTCCCGGTCATCGAGGCCGCCGAGAAGCTGTCCGGTCTCAAGTACGGCGAAGACGCCGACGCCGATGTGCGCTTCCGCATCGTCGCCGACCACGTGCGTTCCGCCCTGATGATCATGTCCGACGGCGTGCGCCCGTCCAATGTCGGCCGTGGCTATGTGCTGCGCCGTCTGCTGCGCCGCACCGTGCGCTCGATGCGCATGCTCGGCGTGACCGAGCCGGTGCTGCCCACCCTGTTCCCGACCTCCAAGGCCGCCATGGAGCCCAGCTACCCCGAGCTCAACGATACCTTCCATGAGGTGAGCGAATCCGCATACGGCGAGGAGGATGCCTTCCGCCGCACGCTGGAGACCGGCACCACGATTCTCGATGTGGCCGTCAACAAGGCCAAGGAGGACTCCTCCAAGGACGCCTCCGCCGAACCCGAGGTCAGCGGCGAGGATGCCTTCAAGCTGCACGACACCTATGGCTTCCCGATCGAGCTCACCCTTGAGATGGCCGCCGAGCAGGGCGTCAAGGTGGACGAGGCCAAGTTCCGCGAACTCATGGCCGAGCAGAAGTCCCGTGCCCGCGCCGACGCTCTGAAGAAGCGCCACAACGTGGATCTGTCGGTCTACGACGACTTCAAGAAGACGCTTGTCAGGCCGATCGACTTCCTCGGCTACACCGACATGTCGGCCCGCGCCAAGGTCATCGGCATCATGCAGGAAGGCAAGGGCTCCGTGCCGGCCGTAACCGGTCCGGCCAACATCGAGGTCATCCTCGATCGCACCCCGTTCTATGCGGAGGCCGGCGGCCAGCTCGCCGATCAGGGCGAGATCCTCTCCGACGATGGTGCCGTGCTCGAGGTGGACGACGTGCAGAAGCCGATCAAGGACCTCATCGTCCACCAGTGCCGTCTGACCGAGGGCACCTTGGTCGTCGGCGCCGAAGTCAACGCCAACATCGATCTGGCCCGTCGCGGTGCCATCGCCCGCTCCCACACCGCCACCCACATGGTGCACAAGGCGCTGCGCGAGGAGCTCGGCCCGCAGGCCACTCAGCGCGGTTCCGAAGACGCTCCGAACCGTCTGCGCTTCGACTTCCAGTGGTCCAAGGCCCCGGCCAAGTCCGTGATCTCCGCAGTCGAGGAGCGCGTCAACGACAAGCTGCGCGACAATCTCGCCGTGACCACCAAGGAGATGAAGTTCGACGACGCGATCGCGCTCGGCGCGATGCACCTGTTCGGCGAGAAGTACGGCGACATCGTGCGCGTGGTCTCCATCGGCGAGGACGGATGGAGCCGCGAGCTGTGCGGCGGCACCCACGTCGACCACGTCGGCAAGATCGGCATGGTCAACATCCTCTCCGAGGCGTCCATCGGTCAGGGCGTGCGTCGTGTGGACGCGGTCGTGGGCCAGGGAGCCTACGACTTCAACGCCCGCGAGCATGCGCTGGTCTCCCAGCTGTCCGACAAGCTCAACGCCCGTCCCGACGAGCTGGCCGAGCGCATCAATACGCTGCTCGCCAAGCTCAAGGAATCCGACCGCAGGCTTGCCGCCATGTATGAGAGCCAGCTTGCCGCTGCGATTCCGGCATTGGTCGCGGATGCGCGTGAATCCTCTGCTGCGGTCAAGGTCGCCGCGAAGAACGTCGGTCACTTCGGTTCGTTCGACGCGCTGCGCAAGACCGTGCTCGACGTGCGCGGCCAGCTTGGCGACGAGTCGCCCGTCGTGGTGGCCCTCGCCGGCGTGTCCGAGGACGACAAGCCCATGGTGGCCGTCGCCACCAATGAGGCGGCGCGCAAGCTCGGCATCAAGGCCGGTGACCTTGTGCGCGGCGCGTCGAAGATCCTCGGCGGCGGTGGCGGCGGCAAGCCGGACTTCGCCCAGGGCGGCGGCACCGACGCGTCCAAAATCGACGTGGCGGTCGAAGCGCTGAAGAACGAGGCGCTGAAGGGCTGAGCCTCGCGTGGTATGGCTTGGTGTAGAT
>NZ_RQSP01000019.1:17873-29961 GCF_009078285.1 Bifidobacterium jacchi | reverse complement strand
CGGTGACGCTCGGGTCGGACTTGCCCTGTCCGACCCCGAGCTCACGTTCGCGCATCCCGCCGGGAACGTGGTCGTCTATGGCGACTCGTTTCAGGCGCTAGACGACGTGATCGGCGTCATCGAGGATCACGCTGTGGCCCATGTCGTGATCGGCCTGCCGCTTCTGCTCAACGGAGATGAGGGGAAAAGCGCACGCAAGGCGCGTCGTTGGGGAGCCAATCTGATAAAACGGATGAAAGAATACGATGAGGAAGGGCAGCTCAATGCCGAGTGTATTCCATCCGTGTCGTTTCTTGATGAGCGACTGACCACGGTCACCGCACATCAGCAGCTGTTCGAGGCGCAGGTAGCCGGGCGGAGGCATCGGCCCGCCGTCGATCAGCAGTCTGCTGTGGTGATTCTCCAGTCGGCTCTTGACGCGTGTAGGCAGGATCGAGGAGAGACCGGTGAGCGACAATCTGGATGATTTCTTCGCTGAAAACACCCAGTGGGTTGACGGCGACAACGAGGATTCAGACTCCCCGGAGCCGTCGCGCCCGTCACGATCCCGTCGCGAGATGCGCCGCAGACGCAAGCGCCGGCAGCGTCGCGTGATCACGGCTGTGATCGCCGTGGTGATCGTTCTGGCGCTTGTCGGCGTTGGAGGAACGTTCGTCTACCGCTCGCTCAAGGGGTGGGTCGATTCGCGCAGCCAGCCGACCGAAGCCGCCGACTATCCGGGCCCCGGCTCGGGAAGCGTCTCACTGACCATCGAGCAGGGGCAGACGCCCACGCAGATCGCCGACGCGCTCGTCAAACTCGACGTCGTCAAGACTTCCGGAGCGTTTCTCAGCGCGTTCAGCGCGGCCGGAGACGACGCCACGCTGTATCCGGGCACGTTCCGTCTCAAACTGCACATGAACAGCGCGGACGTCGTCACGATCCTCTCCAACATGTCCAACGCGAAGGGCTTCGTCGACGTCAAAGCCGGAGATCGGTTCAACGACGTCATTGCCGCGGTCGTCGAGCAGTCAGACATACCCCAGAGCGATTTCGACAAGATCGTCGCCGATGGCGGTAAAGGGATACTGCCCGCCGAGGCCGGCGGCAAATTCGAAGGATGGCTGGAACCAGGCACCTACAGCGTGTCCGACAAGAAGTCGGCCGCCGACATCCTTACGTCCATGGTCAAGGCGCGCATCGCCAAACTCGACGAGCTCGGTGTGCCGTCCGGAGCGCAGCGCGAGCGCATCCTCAACGTGGCATCGATCGCCGAAGCCGAGGTGAACCGCAAGGAATACTACGGCAAGGTCGTGCGCGTCATCGAAAACCGCATCGAGCAGAAGATGTATCTTGGCATGGATTCGTCGCTCGCCTACGGCCTGAACAAGAACGGCACGCAGATCACCACCGCCGACATCGAGGACGCCGATCACAAGAATCCGTACAATCTGCACAACGGTCACACCCTCGGCCTGCCGCCCACGCCGATCGGCAATCCCGGAGAGGACGCCATCAAGGCGGCCATGAACCCCGAGAAAGGCGACTGGCTGTATTTCGTGACCGTCAATCTCGACACCGGCGAGACGAAATTCGTCGCGACCGAAGACGAATTCTGGCAGATCCGGCAGGAATACAAAGACAACAATCCCGACGCGAACTAGGCGCAGTAACTGGTTGCACTAACGCGCCATCAACGCAGCGAACCAGCCGTGTGGTGCCGGCATGCAGCGGATCGCCGGCACCGCTGCATGGCAACCTCACAGCAGCGGATCGCCGGCGCCGGCGTCACAGCAGCGGGCCGATCGCCACGGCGATGATGCCGGCAATCGCGATCACCGGCACATACGGCACGCGACCGGCATGCGCGCCATGCCGCTGCGGATCGCAATGACTCCACCAGACGATCCACGACACGCCGAACAATCCCATGATCACCCACCACAGGGCCGTCACGGTCAGCCCCCACAGACCGACCGACAGACCGATCACCAATGTCGCGGTCACATCGCCGAAACCCAGCGCCGACGGACGGATGATCGCCATCGCCGCCTGGGCGAGGGCGGACAGCAGCGCGAATAGGACCGAGGCCAGCAGCGAGAACAGATCATTGAAGACGATCGCATAGGCGAGCGAGGCGGCAAGCTGGGCCATCGCGCCCACGGCGACCCATTTTCTCGGCACGCGTCGGCTGTGCACGTCTTCCGCGCTGAGCGCGAGCCCACATAGCAGACCGGGCAATGATGCAAGGTAGGACATACAGGTAGGATAGTCCAAAGTCAATCCGGATACGAAGTGGAGGAGCAGGTATGTTGCGCTGGCAGACGGCGGGAGAGTCGCACGGCGAGGCGTTGGTCGCCATGATCGAAGGGCTTCCGGCAGGTGTGAGCGTCACCACCGAGGATGTCGTGGAGGCCCTCGCACGCCGTCGACTCGGCTACGGGCGCGGCGCGCGCATGAAGTTCGAGCAGGACAAGGTGCGTCTGCTCACCGGAGTGCGGCATGGGCGCACGATCGGCTCCCCGATCGCCATCGAGATCGCCAACACCGAATGGCCCAAGTGGACCGAGGTGATGAGCGCCGATCCGCTGGATCACGAACTGCCTCGCGAGGGGCGCAACGCACCCCTGAGCCGTCCGCGTCCCGGGCATGCCGATCTGACCGGCATGCGCAAGTACGGCTTCGATGACGCCCGTCCGGTGCTGGAGCGCTCCAGCGCGCGCGAGACGGCGTCTCGCGTGGCGCTTGGCGCCGTTGCGGCGAAGTTCCTGGAGCAGACGCTTGGCATTCGCACCATCGCGCATGTGATTTCGATCGGAGGCGTTGGCGTGGATGACCCGTCCGCAGCGCCGCTGCCGACTCCTGATGATCTTGCCGCGCTTGACGCATCCCCCGTGCGCACCCTCGACAAGGATGCCGAAACGCGCATGATGGCGAGAATCGACGATGCGAAGCGCGCCGCCGACACGCTGGGCGGTGTGATCGAGGTCATCGCCTACGGCGTGCCCGCAGGACTGGGCACGTATGTGGAGTCGGATCGTCGTCTCGATGCGGCGTTGGCCGGTGCTGTGATGGGCATTCAGGCCATCAAGGGTGTCGAGATCGGCGACGGGTTCCTTGAGGCGGCACGTCCAGGCTCGCAGGCGCACGACGAGATCGTCGTCAACGCGGATGGACGCCTTGACCGCCTGTCCAACCGTGCCGGCGGCATCGAAGGCGGCATGTCGGATGGTCAGCCCATTCGCGTGCGTGCCGCGATGAAGCCCATTCCCTCGATCCCGCGTGCGCTGCGCACGGTGGACGTGCTCACCGGCGAAAGCGCCCAGGCGATCAATCAGCGTTCCGATTCGACCGCCGTGCCGGCCGCCTCCGTGGTCGCCGAGGCCATGGTCCGCCTGACGCTGGCCCGGTTCGTGCTGGAGAAGTTCGGTGGCGACAGCGTTGAGGAGATCCGACGCAACGCGCAGGGATACCTTGCCTCGTGGCCGGAGCACATGCGGTGAGTATGGCGGTTGTGGAGATTGCGGCGGAATCGGTAATTGCGGAGAAATCGGCGATTGCGGCGATTGCGGTGATATCGGCAAAAAGGAGGGGAACGATTGCGTAGGGGTTCGCGCAGACATGGCGGCGGTGCTCACTCGGGAGCACCGCGCGTTTCGCAGGCGTCTCGCGTCGAGGAACGTCTCGCCGAGCAGCATCGCGGCACTCAGCCGATCGCGGTCATCATCGGCATGATGGGAGCGGGCAAGACGCGAGTCGGCCGTGAAACCGCGCAGATGATGGGTGTGCCGTTCAAGGATGCCGACATCGAGATCGAGCATGAGATCGGCATGAGCATTCCGGAGTATTTCTCCCGCTACGGCGAGCCCGAATTCCGACGCGTCGAGAGCGAGGTGATCGCGGACACGCTCCGCGGGTTCGGCGGCATCTTCGCTCTTGGCGGAGGCGCGCCGATGACGCCGTCCGTGCAGCGAACGCTGCATGAATACATGGATCAGGGCGGGCGCGTGGTGTATCTGCAGGCGGACCCGGCCGAGGCGATGGAACGCGCCAATCGAGGCGGTGGTCGGCCTATGCTCGCCGGGGATGCAAACGAGCGTTGGAGGACGCTGTTCCGCCAGCGCGACCCGGTGTTCGACCGGATTGCCAACGTGCATGTGCGCACCCACGGTTCGACGCCGCAGATGGCGGCGAGAAAGCTGATGAATATGATTGATGAGAGAGTCGTCCACGTCGACGTCGTCGCCGCGGACTCATACAACGTGCGCATCGGCGAAGGCGCGTTGAACCATCTTGCGGCGGTGCTGGGCTCGGGTGTGGCGCGCGTGGCGTTGATTCACACGCAGCCGGTGCAGCGTCATTCCGACAAGGCGCGCGCGTTGCTGCGACAGGCCGGATACGACGTTCACGACATCGTCGTGCCGGATGCCGAAGCCGGCAAGACCGTTGCGGTGGCCAACGGCGTCTGGGAGCGGCTCGGCGTCGAGGGATTCACCCGGTCGGATGCGATCGTCGGCGTCGGCGGGGGAGCGGCGACCGATCTGGCCGGCTTCATCGCCGCCACATGGATGCGTGGCGTTCGCTATGTGAACTGTCCGACCTCGCTGCTTGCCATGGTCGATGCCTCCACGGGCGGCAAGACCGGTGTGAACACGACCGCCGGCAAGAATCTCGTCGGCTCCTTCTATACGCCCGCCGGCGTGCTGGCCGACCTGACCACGCTCGTCTCGCTGCCGAACGACATCTTCGTCGAAGGTCTTGGCGAGGTCGCCAAATCCGGTTTCATTCGCGATCCGCAGATTCTGAGGATTCTTGAGAACCATGCCGACGAGCTGCGAGGTTTCGACGGCGCGACGTTCCTGGGCTCGGGGTTGGAGGATGTGGCCGCGGAGCTGATCGAGCGCACGGTTCGCGTCAAGGCCTATCATGTCTCCGCCGACCTCAAGGAGGCCGGACTGCGCGAGTTCCTCAACTACGGGCATACGCTTGCGCACGCGATCGAGAAGATCGAGCACTTCCGTTGGCGGCATGGCAATGCGGTTGCGGTCGGCTGCATGTACGCGGCGGAGCTAGCGCATCTGCTCGGCTACATCGATCAGGATCTGGTCGACTATCATCGTTCGCTGCTGTCCTCGCTCGGATTGCCGATCTCCTGGAACGGCGGCTCGTTCGACGAGGTGCTCTCGCTCATGCATCGCGATAAGAAGGCGCGCGGCAACAAGCTGCGTTTCGTCGTGCTGGATGGCGAACCCGGCCATATGGTTCATCTCGACGATCCGCCGGCCGATGCCGTCGAAGAGGCGTTCCGCCGCATTCGGCGCTGACGTATCCGATACTGAAAGGAAACCGAACATGACCACGAAAGTCATCGTCGTCAACGGACCGAATCTTGGGCGGCTCGGCGTGCGTCAGCCCGACGTCTACGGCCGTCAGGATCTTGAGGAGCTGCGGCGGCTGTGTACCGAATGGGGTGCGGCGCTTGATCTGGATGTCGAGGTGCGTCAGACCGACGACGAGGCCGAGATGGTGCGGTGGATGCACCAGGCGGCGGACGAAAAGACGCCGGTCGTCATGAATCCGGCCGCGTTCACCCACTACAGCTACGCCTTGGCCGACGCCGCGCACATGGTCGGCGACGCGGGACTGCCGCTCATGGAGGTGCACATCTCCAACCCGTCCGCACGTGACGAGTTCCGCAAGCGCTCCGTGATCTCCCCGGTCGCCACCGGCACCATCACCGGCATGGGCTTCTACGGCTACAAGCTCGCGCTCGACGCCGTGGCGCACATCGTCAACGGTTGATTCGAAGGCGATGCCGACTGGAAGAATCGGTAGGTCCTTCCCGTCGGCATCCGGGATGAGTCCATTTGGGTCCGGGAAACGTGTTTCACCGTCGTCCCCGTTGGTCGTGCGTAGTCGTGGAGGTGAGCCCACCGCATCCGAACCCGATGGCGCAACATATTCAGGAAGGCGTCCGAGTTTCCGAATTCCGTTGCCGGGTGCCGTCGAATTCGGCGACGATGACACGACCATCGGCGAGTTTCCAGCAGAAGTCGACGTGATACGGCACCCGATGGTTATCCAGATTGTCGAATTCCACCTGAAGCGTGGGCGTGGCAAAACCAAGTTCGATCATGCGCCGAAGGCGAGGACCATGGCGGAGGAGATGGAACGCGCCGCCAATGAGATGGAGCAGCAGGGAGCTGATGGACATGTCCGTCACCAACTCCGCCAAGGTGATCCTCGTCCTCCACCACTGATCCGGGAACGGAGGTTCCATGATGTTGGTCGCACCGATGCGCCCGGCATCGTCATAACATGCCGGAACGCGCAGGTTTGTTCATCGCTACGTTGCCGACTCCGTCATTTGACAAAAGCCAGCGGGGGGGGGTAGGTTTAGGGCTTGTCAGGGTGACGGGCGTCGATGTCGTGGAATCCCCCTATATCGTTGGGTGTCCGAAGACGGTTCCGTCTGATCGCGATGAGGCGTAGGAGGAAAGGGGCCGGCGATGGCGACCATGCTGTTCTGTCCGTTCTGCGGTTTCCGCATACCGTCGGAGGATCCGCGATTCTGCCCCGGATGCGGGCATCCGTTGGCCGGGGTGATTTCTCCCGCACAGGGACACGACGGCCCCCATCCCGTCGATGCGAATTCCGTCCCTGCCAAGACCGTCGTGCAACCCATGCCGGCGATGGAGACGGCGGATGCATGGACCGATAAGGGGAATGCGCCGGCCGTTGTGAAGCCTCGGGAACCCGCCAGCACGGAACGGATGCTGGGCCTCGGCCAAACGCAGACTCGACAGATGTTCGTCGTACTCCGTGACGCCTATCGCGGGCTGGATGATGCGAATGCATTGCTCGACGCGTCGCGTCGGCAACGCAGGCGCGCCGGCCGATGCGACACCATACTGCGGTGTATGGTCGCACTGGTCTTGCTGGACGCCGTTGCGGCGGGTCTTTGCCTGTGGCTTGTGGCCACTGATGTCGTGAACGCCATATGGCAGGTCGCCGACGTTCTCACCTGCGTCGCCGTCGTGGTGACGGTGATCTGCATCGGCCTGACATCGGTGCGCCGCAGGCTGCGGTCAAGACTGCGCGAGGCGGACGACGAAACGTCCCGTTGGGAGATGACGATTGAACGGATCCGCCACGCCGTGGAGCCATTGGAGGAGCGTCTGCCGTCGGAGGCATGCAACGCCGGTTATGTGACACGTGTTCTAGCCTTGGCGGATGAGGGTCATCCGTTTGCCGAAGCGATGATGGAGGCAGACGATGCGGAAGGGTTCGCAGGTCGTGCCGACGCCTATGACGGATTGGTCCCTCTGGAAATCGCTCTTGAGGATGTGGCCGACGCCATTGACGGGGCATTCGTCCTCCGGAACGAGCCGGACGGATTCGATAAGGTATCGGACGTTGATGGCTCGGCTTCGCCCAAACGGTCCGAAACGGACCATACGCAACCGGTCCGGTCGTCGATCGTGTTGCCTGTGGTGGCGATCGGCTCGTCTCTTGTCGCGATGGCATTGTGCATGGCGCTGTTGCTGTGGGCGCTGCCCGCCCGTCAGCGCGATCTCGACGGGGTCGCCGCGGCGGCGTCATACTGCTCCGACCAATACCAGAGGTTGACCAAGGCGCGGGATGCCGCTGACTCGGTCCTGGGCAAGGTCTCCGACGCCGATGGCGACGGTGTCGGGACGCTGAACCGTCTGGTCGATGCCGTGGGGAATGAATCCTGTTCCGTGCAGGACGTCGGCAAATTGACCGACACTGCAACCGGGTACCGCAACCAGGTAAAAGCCATCAACGCCGCGTTGGCGGACGTTAACAAGCTGGTTCAGGCAAAGGAGGGCGCGGCACAGAGGCGACTCGATTTGTACGCGCGATTCCAGCAGATATGGAATGCCGTCGCCTCCGTCGCCAGAGGCAGCGCCGGAGGCGACGGCGTGCTCGACGGCACCTATTGCCGTGAAGACGGCTCATGCCTGCAGGTGACGCATGGTTCGACGCCCTACCGGTACGGCTCTCTGAGCCATACCGCCGGCGAGAACCCGCTATTTGACGACATGCTCGACCTGGACCTCAACTACCAATCGGCGCAGGCCACGCCCTCCACCATCATCTCGATATATCTCGTGGCCGGTCATGAAGGCGAGATGTGCGGATCGGCGATGCATCCCGGTACAAGCTGCCGCGACCAGTCCCTGTTCTACGTGCCGGTGGGCATGGATCTGGCTGCGGCCGATGCGCAGAACGGCCCCGACAGGATGCTTGGACAGTATGAGGTCGATCCCTCCAACCCGCCGGACGATTCGAAGGCATATCTGGTTCTGGGCGGTACCCGCGGCATGGGTAAATGGGAGTCCCTTGCCGCGGGGGATGTTCCGGTCATCTCCGACGACACCGTGTTCTACCTGCAATGACGAGTCGGGCAAACGGTTCCAACACCGTTCCCGACGAAATTCCCCGAACGTTACCCAAGGAGTTGCCTATGTTCTGCCCGTTCTGTGGTGCCCGCATGACGGTGGGGAATCCCGGATTCTGCCCGGCATGCGGCCGGTCATCGGAAGCGACGTCCCATGATGCTCCGGCACGGCCCGAACCCGTTGTATCCGAACCGGCGTGGGAGAGGACTGCCGAACGGAGGGATACCGATTCCATGAGCGTTTTCTTCCCGGGACGTTGCGGAGACAGGTACTATCCGGCACTGGGATGGACGTTCGCCGTCGTGCCCGCGGTGTTGTGCGTCATGGCTGGGACTGGATTGGGAGTGATGGCGGCAGGCCTCATCCGTCCCGAATACTTCGACACGTTGCGACCGCTCATCTGGGGAGTTCCCGCGGCACGATCACCGGACTCGGTTTCTTCGGCTACAAGCTGGCACTGGAGGCCATCGCCCATCTGATCGACTAGCGCCTGCATTGCAGATTCGTTTCACTGAATTGACCATGTTTCCATTGTTTTTCGGGACGAATTGCTGAACGGATTTCTGACGCAGAGAATCAGTGATCTGCGTCAGAAATCCGTTGATTATCTATTGGTGATCGTAATTCGGGGAATTTGGGTTGGATTCCCGAAAAATGATCGCTGAGATGGTCTCAGTAAACGTAATTCGGGAGATGGCCGTTCTTTTCCCGAATCTCGTTCGCGGAGGCGCGGTCTGCTGGCGTTTGGTCTGTTGGATGGTCCGGCACCGGTGCGTCGGCGTCTTGCACGGCGGATGGAGTGGGCGTAGTCTGAAGTCATGAACGGATATCCTGATTCAGGCTCCGGACCGGCTCCGGACGGCGGCAACCAGCAGCATCCCTACGCGAACGGCGCGCAGCAGGGCGGCTATGACTTCAATGGCGGCGCGAATCCGAATAGCCCGTATGCCGCGCAGGGACCGTCCTCCGAGGGGCGGCAATACGGCGCTCCCGCGCCATACGGATATGCCCTCGGCGCCGGACAGGGACCCCAGACCGCGCAGGGCGGCCCCGCGTACACGAATCAGCCGTTCCCCCCATACGGCATGACTGCGCAAGGCGGACCGACGAATCCGCAGTCGGGCTATCCCCAGTCGGGCTATCAGCCCTCTGCCGCAGCCGGTGGATATCACCAAGCGAACATGTCCCAGGGAGTCGGCGGCGGCTTGCTGCAGAATCAGTATATTCGCCAGTCATATGGCGCGACGCCGTACGGGTACGCCCAGCCGCAGCGGAAAAGCGGCTCCGGCAAGATGATCGCCATCGTGGCTGGTGCCGTGGCCGCCGTCGTCGTCATCGTACTGGTGATCGTGCTGATCATCGGCAATGGCGGCGGCAACGGAACCGAGCCGGGAACATCGCAGAACGGCGGCACGAACGGCTACATGGAGCTGCCGAAGCCTGGCGATTCAGGAACCACCGATTCCGGCGGCAGCTATCTGAACGATCCCGAACTCGAAAAGCGACGTCAGGAGCTTCAGGATCGCGCCGATAAGCTCAAGAAGGAATCCGAGGATCTGCAGAAGCAGTTCCAGAACAGCGGCTCGGGGTCGTACTCCGATAACTCCACCGATGGCAGCGAGTATCTTCAGGCACCGGAGCCGTCCTGGGGGAACTCGGACGGGTCGAACTGACCTGTATCGATTTGGTGCGGATCTGAACGGACCGATTGGACCCGACTGCGCACTATATGCCGTGCGCGGTATGCCGTGCGCGGCGTGCCCTTCATTCGCCAATGGCGGCATAGCAGCCAACACGCCGCGTCACGCACGGATGATACAGTGAAATTCCATGGTTAGAAGACAACATGGCAATTCCCAAGAGCACGTCACCAAGCATATCTTCGTCACCGGCGGCGTGGTTTCCTCACTCGGCAAAGGTCTGACCGCATCCTCGCTCGGTCGTCTGCTGCGCAGCCGTGGCATTCATGTCCTTCAGCAGAAGCTCGATCCTTACATCAACGTGGATCCGGGCACGATGAACCCGTTCCAGCATGGCGAGGTCTATGTGACCGAGGACGGCGCCGAGACCGATCTCGACATCGGCCACTACGAGCGTTTCCTCGATGTGTTCCTTTCCCAGAAAGCGAACGTCACCACCGGTCAGATCTATCAGGAGGTGCTGCGCAAGGAGCGTGCGGGCGAGTATCTCGGCCAGTGCGTGCAGGTCATCCCCCACATCACCGGCGAGATCAAGTCGCGCATGCGCGCACAGGCGGCCGACGACGTTGATGTGATCATCACCGAGATCGGCGGCACCGTCGGCGACATCGAATCCCAGCCGTTCCTTGAGGCGGCCCGCGAGGTGCGTCGTGAGCTCGGCCCCGAGAACTGCATGTTCGTGCATGTCTCCCTGGTGCCGTACATCTCCGCCGCCCATGAGCTCAAGACCAAGCCGACCCAGCATTCCGTGATGATGCTGCGACAGCTCGGCATCACGCCGGATGCGCTCGTGCTGCGTTCCGACCGTCCGCTCAACCAGTCCATCAAGGACAAGATCTCCCTGATGTGCGACGTGGATGTGGAGGGCGTGGTCAACTGCGTGGACGCGCCGAGCATCTACGATGTGCCGAAGATCCTGTTCAACGAGGGACTCGACGCCTATGTGGTGCGTGAGCTTGGTCTGCCGTTCCACGACGTCGACTGGGACGAGTGGGCCGATCTGCTTGAACGCGTGCATCACCCCAAGCATGAGGTCAACATCGCGATCGTCGGCAAGTACATCGATCTTCCGGACGCGTATCTTTCGGTCACCGAGGCCATCAAGGCCGGCGGCTTCGCCAATTGGGCGAAGGTGAACGTCAAGTGGGTCAAGGCCGACACCTGCGAGACCGAGGAGGGTGCGGCTGCCGCGCTCGACCGCATCGACGGCATCGTCGTGCCCGGCGGATTCGGCATTCGCGGCGTTGACGGCAAGATCGGCGCGCTCAAGTATGCGCGCGAGCACGGCCTGCCGGCGCTGGGCCTGTGCCTGGGCCTTCAGTGCATGGTGATCGAATACGCGCGCCACGTCCTTGATCTCGAGGATGCGAACTCCTCGGAATTCGAGCCGGATTGCTCCAACCCCGTGATCGCCACGATGGAGGAGCAGAAGGACATCGTCGCCGGACATGGCGACATGGGTCATACGATGCGTCTGGGCTCCTACCCGGCCGAACTGGAACCGGATTCGCTGGTGGCGGAACTGTACGGCACCACGCATGTGACCGAACGCCACCGTCACCGCTACGAGGTGAACGTCGCCTACAAGGATCGCCTTCGCGAGGCCGGACTGCGCATCAGCGGCCAGAGCCCGGATGGCGAGCTTACCGAGTTCGTCGAGCTGCCGACCGATGTGCATCCCTTCTACGTGGGCACACAGGCGCATCCCGAGTTCAAGAGCCGTCCGACCAAGCCGCATCCGCTGTTCGCCGGACTTGTCAAGGCCGCGCTCGACCATCAGGCGGCTCGCTCCGGCGAGTGAGCCTTGCGAGGCCGCAACGCGTTGCGAGTTTTGCGCTGGTCCTGCGGTGAGGGCGTTGAGATCCGATCTGTGATCGTTGAGCTCTGAACGAACTGCAGAAGTCGGCTCTCGGCAGAGTCGACGTACGACACAGCGAGTGCCGCTTCCTCTTGAATCCATGTGAAGCGGCAAACACGGTCGGG
>NZ_RQSP01000019.1:0-17836 GCF_009078285.1 Bifidobacterium jacchi | reverse complement strand
CCCGACCGTTGTCATGAAGATCACACGGACATGAGCCTCACATAGGGATATTTCTAAGGATAATCCCGCGCATAGTTCATAGCCATAGTGCATAATGGGACGAAGGGGCAGCGCCCTTGGATATTGTGGGAAAGCGTACAGGACGAGATATGACTGCGAGCATGGAACATTTCAGCGGCACGAAGAGCAATTCGACCGCATACGCGGCCGACGGGGTGTCGACCGCGGTCTTCGATCCGATCGACATCGCGTCGGTCGGAACCGCCGCGCGCGACGGCGGCGGCAAGGCGGCGAAGGCCGTCATCAAGCGTCGTCGCATCTGGCCGTGGATCATCGCCGCGGTGGTCGTGCTGCTTGGAGCCCTTGCCGGCGGCAGCGTCTGGTTCTTCCAGTCGCATGCACTGCCAGGCGTCACGCTGTGGGGCACTTCGATGGCGGGCAAGTCACATGATGCGATCGTGGCCGAAATCGATGCGGCCGTCGACAATGCCGCCGTTCCGGTGACGTACAACGGCAAGACCGAGAACATCACGCTCAAGGACATGGGTCTTGGCGTCGATTCCGAGTCCATCGCCACCGAGATCATGCAGGCGAAGCGCAACGACGGATTCTTCAGCCAGTACGCGTTCTGGACTTCCACGACGGTTTCGCCCGAGCTTTCGAATGCGAAGGCCGCCGATGTGACCACGCTCAACAGCAAGCTCGGCATCACCGAGTCCGCGCCGGTCGATGCCAAGGTGCAGATCAACGAGGCCAAGGACGGATTCAACGTCATCCAGGGTTCCAAGGGCGAGGGCGTGGATGCCAGCGATATCGTCGCTTCCGCGGAGGCCAGCGTGAAGACGCTCGGCGCGGAAAAGCCCAAGGCCGTCACGGTCGCGCTCAAGCAGATCGACCCGGCCATCACCGACGACATCGCCTCGCAGGCCAAGACCACGCTGGATACGCTGGCCAAGAATCCGGTGACGATCAAGATCGCGGACAAGGTCGTCGCCAAGCTCGACGCTCCCGCGCTTGCGGCCGTTTCCACCGTGGAAGCCGATCAGAAGGCTCCCCTCAAGAGCACGCAGAGCCGCAACGGCTACGTCGTGTTCGACTCCGACAAGGTTCAGCAGTACTACGACGAGAACATCAAGACCACCTTCAAGGCCGAGCGCAAGGACAGCTCCGTCATCCTCAACAATGCCGGCGAGGTCATCCAGACCGTTGTCGAAGGCCATGACGGCATCACCGTCACGGCCGGTGGCGACAGCAGCGTCGGCACGCAGGCCATCGCCGCCTTCAGCAAGGGCGAGGGGTCTGTCAACGTGCAGGGCACCGTCGATCCGATGAAGCAGAAGGCCGTCAAGCGCCACGTCGTCGTCGATCTGTCCGATCGCAAGGTGTACGCCTACGAGGACGGCAAGCTGATCAGGACGCTGAACATGATCGCCGCCTCCGGCAACGACGAGAAGACGGGCGCATGCGACGGCACCATGTGCACGCCGACCGGTGACTTCGACGTGTGGCTCAAGTACGAAAGCCAGGACATGTCGGGCAACCTCACGCTGTCGAACGGCAAGGTCGAAACCTGGAATGTAGCCAATGTCGGTTTCGTCAACTACTTCTCGCACGGCGGCTGCGCGATTCACCGCATCGCATCCTCGACTCCGGTCAACGATGCCGATCTCGTGAACACGCCGAACGGCTCCCACGGATGCGTCGGCATCGGCTGGGACGTGGCCGAATGGTTCTACAAGTGGGCTGTCATGGGCACGTCGGTGCACGTGCAGCAGTAGTAATGGCGACTGCACTGCGGTCGGCGACTGTCTGACGCAGGTTGAGGCACGATAGCATAGTGCAGGTCAGAACAATTGGCTCTGTTCCGTCGTATTGTCGGATCAGAGCCAATTGCATTCCTAGGAGCGGGCATACGGCTGTGTCCCAATCGGACCACACTTCACCGGGCGGCTTCCCGTCGGGCGGCATTCCACCGGGCACGGTCACGAGCCACGTGGCGCGTCCGGCGGCGTGTCAAGTCCACGGCGAGAATGTAAGCCAATATACAGTCTGAACGCTAGTGTGTTGCGAAGTGTTCTGTTAGGTTTGCCTAGGAACTTTTGCGAATGAATGGAGGCAGCATACGGTGAGCGAGAATCAAGCGCCACATGCCGCATCCGACGTGGAGATGAGCCAATATGTGGCTGATCGCTCCCGCGTCGATGAGGAGAAGCTCAAAAAGGACGATGAGATCATCAGCCAGTTCGGTGACTACAGCTACGGCTGGCATGATTCCGACGCTGCCGGCGAGGCGGCGAAGCGAGGCATCGACGAAAACGTCGTGCGAGCCATCAGCGCCGACAAGCACGAGCCCGAATGGATGCTCGACATGCGTCTGCGCGGGTTCAAGGCGTTCCTTGACAAGCCCATGCCCGAATGGGGCGTCGATCTGAGCGGATTCAAGGCGGAGAACTTCAAGTACTACGTCAAGCCGATCGACAAGCAGGCGAAGACGTGGGACGAACTGCCGGACGACATCCGCTCTACGTACGACCGACTCGGCATCCCCGAAGCCGAGAAGAAGCGCCTCGTCTCCGGCGTGGCCGCGCAGTACGAATCCGAGGTCATCTACAACTCCATTCAGGAGGACCTCAAGAAGCAGGGCGTGATCTTCGTCGACACCGACACCGCCGTGCGCGAATACCCCGACCTCGTACGCAAATGGTTCGGCAAGGTCGTGTCTCCCGAAGACAACAAGTTCGGTGCGCTCAACACCGCCGCATGGTCCGGCGGATCGTTCGTCTACGTGCCGAAGGGCGTACACGTCGACATTCCTCTTCAGGCGTACTTCCGTATCAACACCCCGGCCATGGGCCAGTTCGAGCGCACGCTGATCATCGCCGACGAAGGCTCCTACGTGCACTACGTCGAAGGCTGCACCGCCCCGATCTGGTCCGAGGACTCGCTGCACGCCGCCATCGTCGAGATCGTCGTCGAAAAGCACGCCCGCGTGCGCTACACCACCGTGCAGAACTGGTCGAACAACGTCTACAACCTCGTCACGCAGCGCGCCTACGTGCGTGAAGGCGGCACCATGGAATGGGTGGACGGCAACATCGGCTCCAAGGCCACGATGAAATACCCCGCCTGCATCCTCGCCGAACCGTATGCCACCGCATCGACGATGTCGCTCGGCTTCGCAGGCAAGGGGCAGTACCAGGACACCGGTGCCAAGATGATCCATCTCGCGCCGCACACCAAGTCCACGATCGTCGCCAAGTCGATCTCCCGCGGCGGCGGCCGTTCCGCGTATCGAGGACTCGTCAAGATCGTGGACGGCGCGTACGGCTCGTCCAATTCGACGGTCTGCGACGCGCTGCTCGTCGACGACTTCTCACGTTCCGACACGTATCCTCACGTCGACGTGCGTGAGGACGACGTGACCATGGCTCATGAGGCCACCGTATCGAAGGTCTCCGAAGACCAGCTCTTCTATCTGATGAGCCGCGGTCTGGAGGAGAAGGAGGCCATGGGCATGATCGTGCGCGGCTTCGTTGAGCCGATCAGCCGTGAGCTGCCCATGGAATACGCACTTGAATTGAACCGATTGGTCGAACTGCAGATGGAAGGATCGGTGGGCTGATTCCCATGACTGCTCAGGAAACACAGACTGAGGAAACACAGACTGTTCAGGAAACAACTATTGATCAGGAAGCACAGACCGTTCAGGAGACGCAGGCCGCTGCGCAGAGCGCGCCGGCGACCGTCGAAGGCATGCGCGGCACTGAGATCGCCATTCCCGTCGCCGATCCCAACGATCCGTATGCGATCCCCGCGGCCATGCCCTCCAGCGCCGACAAGGAGCCGCGCTCATTCGACGTGAACGACTTCGCCATGCCCACCAAGTCGCAGGAGGACTGGCGCTACACGCCGATCGAACGGATCGCGGAATTCCTCGACGTGTTCAAGCCGAGCGGTGAGACGACGATCACGATCAGCTACGCGGACGGCACTGCGGTCAGCCCCGATCACGTGAACGTCACGCAGGGGCCGATCGCCGACGCGCCATCCGGCACCGTCTCCAAGCCCAACGACCGCGCATCCGTCGTCGAATGGAACTCCGGCCGCACCGCCACGATCATCGCGCTGCGCGGTGCGCTCGACAAGCCGGTGCTCATCGCCGTGGAAGGCGGCGGCGAGGATCTCGACGCGCTGCATCTGGTCATCACCGCCGAGGACGGCACCACAGGCGATGTGATCGTCGAACACAACGGAACCGCGCGCCTTGCCGAAGGCGTCGAAATATCCACGGGCAAGGATTCGCACATCTCCGCCACGTTCGTGCAGGAATGGGCCAAAGGCTCCAAGCATGTCGGCAACCATCGCATCCATGTCGGCGAAAACGCCTCGCTGCGCCATTCGGTCGTCACCCTTGGCGGCGACGTGGTGCGCATCCGCATGGATCAGGACTTCGGCGGACCGCAGGGCGACCTCAACATGCTCGGCATCTACTTCGTCGATCCGGGCGAGCACATCGAACATCGCACGATGATCGTCCATAACCATCCCGAATGCAAGAGCCGCGTCGTCTACAAGGGTGCGCTCGACGGCAAGGACGCGCATTCCACATGGGTGGGCAATGCGCTGATCGAGCCGACCGCTCCCGGAACCGACTCGTACGAACTCAACCGCAATCTTGTACTCACCCCCGGTGCGATCGCCGATTCCGAACCGAATCTGGAGATCGAAAACGGCAACATCATCGGTGCCGGCCATGCCAGCTCGGTCGGCCGATTCGACGATGAGGAGCTGTTCTACCTGCAGTCGCGCGGCATTCCCGAAACCGAGGCGCGCAAACTCGTCGTGCGCGGCTTCTTCGGCGAACTCGTCGAGGAGATCGGCGTGCCCGCCATAGCCACGCATCTGATGGACGTGATCGACCGTCGTCTGGCACGCGGTGAGAACGCGGCCATGCAGGCGGTCCTCGAAGACAAGTAACGGCAAGATCTTTCATCGTCAACATACAGGAGAATCCAATGTCCACTCTGGAAATCAAGGATCTGTACGCCTCCGTCGAAACCAAGGAGGGCCGCAAGCAGATTCTCAAGGGCGTGAACCTGACCGTCAACTCCGGCGAGACCCACGCCATCATGGGTCCCAACGGCTCCGGAAAGTCCACGCTCGCCTACACGCTCGCCGGCCACCCCAAGTACGAGGTCGACTCCGGCGAGGTGCTGCTCGACGGCGTCGACATCCTCAAGCAGACCCCGGATCTTCGCGCCAAGGAGGGTCTCTTCCTTGCGATGCAGTACCCGGTCGAGGTGCCCGGCGTGTCCATGACCAACTTTCTGCGCACCGCCAAGACCGAGATCGACGGCAAGGCGCCGGCGATCCGCACATGGACCAAGGAACTGTCCGAAGCCATGAAGCGGCTGAAGATGGATCCGAAGTTCGCCACCCGTTCCGTCAACGAAGGCTTCTCCGGCGGCGAGAAGAAGCGCGCCGAGGTGCTTCAGCTCGAACTGCTCAAACCGAAGTTCGCCATTCTCGACGAAACCGACTCCGGCCTCGACGTGGACGCGCTGCGCATCGTGTCCGAAGGCGTGAACCGCGCCAAGGAAGCCAACCAGTTCGGCATTCTCATGGTCACGCACTACACGCGCATCCTCAAGTACATCAAGCCGGACATCGTGCACGTGTTCGCCGACGGCCACTTCGTCAAGACCGGCGGTCCGGAGCTGGCCGACGAGCTTGAGGAGCACGGCTACGACGCCTACCTGCCCGAAGGTGCGGACTCCGAGTCCGCGCTGGCCTGATTCGGTCTGCTTGCAGGTGTTGCGTGGCGGGTGGGATATGCGCCGTTCGACACACTCAAGGCCGTTCGGCCTCGCTCCGGCGCATGCTCGCGAAGCTTAGCATGCGCCTTCGCTGACTACGGTCGAACGGCGCATATCCCACCCGCCACGCTCCGCGTTGCCGGTATCTCATATGCGAGGTGTTCGTCGGCGGCATGTGCAGTGAGACCGTAGGCTTGGCCGAACGGCCTTGAGTGTGTCGAAATGCACATGCCGCCGACGAACATCGGCCAGTACGATGGAACGGATTATCGGATTATCAAGGGGAGACAACATGGTTGATTTTGCGGCGATTCGGGCACAGTTCCCGATTCTTGACCAGGAGATTCACGGCCATCCGCTGGTGTATCTCGATTCGGCGGCGACCTCGCAGAAGCCGCAGTGCGTGATCGATGCGGAGACCGACTTCTATCGCACGATCAACGCCGGCGTGCATCGTGGCGCACATGAGCTGGCGGCCCGCTCGACCGAGGCGTTCGAGCAGGCGCGGGCGAAGGTCGCTCGCCTGGTCGGCGCGAACTCGGCCGAAGGTGAGGAGGAGATCGTGGTCACGGCCGGGGCCACTGCCGGTCTCAATCTTCTGGCCACCGCGTTCGGCAATGCGAGCCTCGGGCGGGGCGGTGAGGCGGCGCGTCGGTTCGCGCTCAAGCCCGGTGATGAGATCGTCGTCTCCAAGGCCGAACACCACTCGGTGCTGCTGCCGTTCCAGGAGCTCGCGGCGCGTACCGGAGCGACGCTCAAGTGGTTCGATCTGACCGAGGATGGCCGCATTCGTTCGGATACCGCCGACGAGGTGATCACCGAACGAACGAAGGTGGTCTCGATCACCCATGTCGGCAACACCACGGGTGCGATCACCGACATTGCGCCGATCGTTCGGCGCGCGCACGAGGTCGGCGCCCTGTTCATCCTTGATGCGTGCCAGTCCGTGCCGCATCTCAAGGTCGATTTCCATGCGCTGGACGTGGATTTCGCCGCGTGGAGCGCGCACAAGATGTACGGTCCCACCGGCGTGGGCTTCCTGTATGGTCGCCGTGAGCTGCTGGAGGCGCTTCCGCCGGCGAACTTCGGCGGTTCCATGGTCGAGCTCGCATGGATGGATCAGCCGGCGCAGTACATGACGCCTCCGGCGCGATTCGAGGCCGGCACGCAGCCGGTCGCGCAGGTCGTCGCCGCGGGGGTCGCCGCCGACTGGATGATGGCGATCGGCATGGAGAACATCGAGGCGCACGAGCGCACGATCACCTCCGAGCTGCTCAAGCTCGGCGATATCGATGGTGTGCGCATTCTGGGGCCGCGCGGCAATGAGCGTCGCATCGGTACCGTCGCGTTCGACGTGGCCGGCGTGCATCCGCACGATGTGGGCCAGTTCATCGACGCTCAGGGCATCGCCATCCGCGTCGGTCATCATTGCGCACAGCCGGTGCATCGCCATTTCGGCCTGTATGCGTCGAACCGAGCATCCAGCGGCGTGTACAATACGCCTGATGAGGCTCGCGCGCTGGTGGAGGCGGTCGCCAAGGTCCGCCCGTTCTTCAAGGCGTGACCCCAAGCGTTCGCACCAAGGCATCCGATCAATCCGTCGGACATGACCAGCATGGCTGGCATGGCGGCCATGCTGGTCATACCAGCTATGACGGGCATGTGACGACGCAGCTCAAGCACGGCGAAGCAAGAGCAGCGCATCGTGGAAGCAGAGAAAACAGACAGCAAGACAGACAGGAGCGACGGCATCGATGAGTGATTTCGGCATGAGCGGCGACGATCTGGAACAGATGTACCAGGAGGTGATTCTGGAGGCGGCGCGCGACCCGCACGGGCGTGAATCGTTCGCGCGTGACGTGTCCCGCGAGGATGCCGCCTCGGCGGATGTCAGCTCCGGCGAGGACACGGTTCGCGCAGCCCACGAATACTGCACGCCGGGCGAATCGCATCAGTTCAATCCGACCTGCGGCGACGAGGCCACCGTTCACGCCGAGGTGTCCGAAACCGAGCCGCATCGCATCGAACGACTCGTATGGGACGGCCACGGCTGTTCGATCTCGCAGGCGAGTCTGTCGGTGATGGTCGATCTGTGCGCCGGCAGAACGGTCGACGAGGCGATGGAGCTGTTCCGCGACTTCCACGAGCTCATGGAATCGCGCGGCGCCGGTCTCAATGACGACGCAAAGGAGGAGAGGCTGGGGGATGCCGTCGTGTTCCAAGGCGTCTCCAAGTATCCGATGCGCATCAAATGCGCGTTGCTCGGCTGGGAGGGCATGCGCGACGCGGTCGCCAAGGCGCTCGCGCTGGCTGCGAAATGATGAAGTGATGGCGGGCGCTCTTCCATCAGGGTGCCACGGCACGTATATTGAGTACTATCGGATATCGCGCCGAGTGCAAACACGACCACAAACATGACCACAAACACAACTACAGGCACAACAGAAATGGACAAGCAGATGTGCGTCCGCTTCGGCGCACTATGACGTTGGGAGTTGACATGAGCGACAATCTGGTACCCGAGCCCGAGCCGTCGGTGTTCGATACGGTCAACAAGGTGCTGGGCGACGAAGAGGCGGCGCGTCGCGTGATGGCCAATCCCGCCCTCGCCGCGGGCTTCACGAACGGGCATCCGACCCCCGCACAGGGTGCCGCGTCAGACGCTCAGTCGGAATCAGCGGAGATGTGCGCCTGCGGTCGCCATCCGAAAAGCCAGTGCGAAGGTCACGACCATGAGCACAGCAGCGAGGACGACATTCCGCTCAAGGCCGTCGATGAGATCGGACGTGCCACGGCCGAGGATGTGAAGGAGGCGCTGCATCAGGTCATCGATCCCGAGCTTGGCATCGATGTCATTGATCTTGGCCTCGTCTACGGCATCGAAATCGACGAGTTGGGTCGTGCGATCATCACGATGACGCTCACCACGCCGGCCTGTCCGCTGACCGATCTGATCGAGGATGAGTGCGCGAGCACGTTGGCCGGTCTCGTCGAGGAATTCCGCATCGACTGGACGTGGCAGCCCCGCTGGACGACCGACAAGATCACTCCGGAGGGCCGCGAACAGCTTGCGGCGCTCGGCTTCAACTTCGACAACATGCCGAAGTACTGAGTGATGCGAACGAGCGTAATCCGCGCGCTTTGAGCGCGAACCAGCGCGGAACGAGCGCGGAACGAGGAAGCCCCCTCAGCTGCTGCAGGCTGAGGGGGCTTCCTCATAGGTGGTTCTAGGTGGTCGCCGACTAGGCGACTCTCCGATACGCCGATACGGTCAGTCGTCGGCTCAGTCGTCGACGATCGTGTTCTTCGGCACTACGGTGATGCCGTCTGGCGTGACGGTGAAGCCACGTGCGAGATCATGCTCGGTGTCGATGCCGACCGTCGAGTTTTCGGTCAGCACGACGTTCTTGTCGAGAATCGCCTTGTAGACACGAGCGCGACGATTGATGATCACACCGTCGAACAGCACGGAGTCGACGACCTGCGCCCACGAATGGATGCGCACGTTGGGGGAGAGCACCGAGTGGTGCACCTCGCCGCCGGAGACGATCACGCCGGGGGAGACCAGCGAGTCGGTCGCATGTCCGAGACGATCGCGCCCGGCGTGCACGAACTTGGCGGGCGGCAGGGTGCCGGAGTTCGTATAGATAGGCCATGCCTGATTGTACAGGTTGAACTCGGGCACATAGGCGATCAGATCCATGTGCGCATCATAGAACTGCTTGATCGTGCCCACGTCGCGCCAGTAGGCGTGATCGGTATCCGTCGAGCCTGGAATCACGTTCGTGGTGAAGTCGTACACGCCGGCCTCGCCGCGCGCCGCGAAGTAGGGGGCGATGTCGCCGCCCATGTCGTGCTTGGTGTCCTCCGCCTTCTCGTCCTTGGCGAGCGCGTCGAACAGCGCGTCGGTGTTGGCCACGTAGTTGCCCATCGAGGCGAGGAACGAATTCGGATCATCCGGCAGGCCCTCGGTGGTGGCCGGCTTCTCCTGGAAGCTGTGGATCACGCTCGGATGCTCGGGATCGACCTTGATGACGCCGAACTGGTTGGATTGCGCGATCGGCTGGCGGATGCCGGCGACGGTGAATTCGGCGCCGGATTCGATGTGCTGCTGGACCATCTGACCGAAGTCCATGCGGTAGACGTGATCGGCGCCGACAATGACGACGATGTCGGGCTGCACGTCCTCGATGATGTTGATGGTCTGATAGATCGCGTCGGCCGAGCCGAGATACCAGTGCTTGCCGAGTCGCTGCTGCGCCGGCACCGGGGAGACGTAGTTGCCCAGCAGCGAGGAGAATCGCCACATCTGCGAGATATGGCGGTCAAGCGAATGGGACTTGTACTGGGTGAGCACGATGATGTGCCGATAGTCCGAATTCACCAGATTGGACAGGGGGAAGTCGATCAGACGGAACATGCCGCCGAACGGCACAGCCGGTTTGGCGCGGTCGCGGGTCAGCGGCATCAGGCGAGTGCCCTCTCCGCCGGCCAGCACGATCGACAGGATTTTTTGCTTGTTCTTCGCCATATGATGCTCCTCTCAAGTCTCGACAGCGCCTTGCGCCACCGTATGGTCGGCTCCTGCTTCGTCGCAGAAAGTACACATGTCCATATTCGCACAAAATTGGCAACGCGCAAGGTGACTCGCTGGGCGCGTCGCACGGTTCAACATGAAGTTTGGGTGAACGAACCTGGTGAACCACGGTGCCCGGAAAGTGTCTAGAAGCGGGTGGCGTAGAAGGCGACGGCGCTGGATGCGGCGACGTTGAGGCTGTCCACGCCGTGGCTCATCGGAATGCGCACGGTCAGGTCGGCACCGGCGATGGTGTGACGGGACAGGCCGTCTCCCTCGGTGCCGAAGATGAAGGCGAGCCGGTCGATGCGGTCGGGATCGCCGGCATCGGCGTGCAGCCTCCGCGTCAGTTCGTCGAGGCTGATCGAATCGTCCTCCAGCGCCATCGCCACGGTTGTGAAGCCCATGTCATGCAGCTGCCGCAGACCGTCGAACGGCCACGCGTGCCGCGACTCGGTGCCGATGCGGGTCCAAGGCACCTGGAACACCGTCCCCATCGACACGCGTGCCGCACGCCGATACAGCGGATCGCCGCATGACGGGGTGACCAGGACGGCATCCACGTCAAGCGCCGCCGCGGAGCGCATCAGCGCGCCGACGTTGGTGTGGTCGACGATGTTCTCCATGACCGCGACGCGCCGCGCCCCGGCGCACACCTCGGCGACGGAGGGCAGCGCCCAGCGTCGCATCGCCGCGAGGGCGCCGCGGTGCAGCCGATATCCGGTCAGCTTCCTGAGCTGTTCCGGCGTGGCAACATAGACGGGAATGTCCGGCCCCCACTGCGCGTCGATCGCCGCGAAGGTGCCGGCCATGCCTTCGAGCCACGGCTGCTCGACAAGCAGCGATATCGGCTCGCGTCCGGCGGCGAGCGCGCGGTCGATCACCTTGGGGGATTCGGCGATGAACAGTCCCTTGGCCGGTTCGAGTCTGTTGCGCAGCTGGATCTCGGTCAGATTGACGTAGGGGGACACGCGTTCGTCGTCGATGGTGTCGATGTGGATGATTCGCATGCGTCAGCCGCCTTTGTCGTTGGTCTCCACGGTGCCGCCGGAGCGGTGCTGCCGGACCGGGGTCGCCGGACGGAGCCGTTCCGTGTGGGTGTCGTGGTTCGGATGGGGTGTGTGGACGTACGTGGTGGATGTCGCGTCCGTGTTCCGGCACCGGCGCTCAGTCGGGGGGCGACGACCGTCGGATACAAGAAAACCCCTTGTTTCCAAGGGGTTTAATCGTGTCCGGGATGAGAGTTGAACTCACACGCCTGTATAAAATAGGCACTAGCACCTCAAGCTAGCGCGTCTACCATTCCGCCACCCGGACAAGGTGTCGTTCCAGACAACAGAAAGATACTCTACCAGTGATCGCAGATATGGCAAATCGTGGGCGCTGTTCGGCGTGTCGCCTTGCGGGAGAAGTGTTTCTCGACCGTTGTGTAGCCTGTGATACATGACGAATCCCATGTTCCTTCTCGACCCGCAACGCGATGACGTGCCGGTCAACTGTGATGAGCTCAACACCGGCTGGAAGATCACCCTTCCCGCGGACATCCGCCGCCATGCCGTGCAGTCGATGCGGCTGGCGGCAGGCGACGAGCTGAGCCTGACTGACGGACGAGGCCTCAACATCGCGGCGCGGCTGACCGACCCGACAGCCGGCGTCGCCGAGGTCGAACGGGTCGGGCGGGAAAGCGAGCCGGTCATCCGTCTCGCGCTCATCCAGGCGCTCGCCAAGTCCGGCCATGACGAGCAGGCCATCGACATGGCGACGCAGATCGGCGTGGACGACGTCATCCCATGGCAGGCGAATCGCTCCATCGCCAAATGGAAGCAGGGGCGCACCGACCGCAAGTGGCGTTCGGTGCTCGACGCGGCGGTCGAACAATCGCGTCGCGTCTTCGCGCCGACGCTTACGGACTGCGTCACGAGCCGACAACTGGTCGCCGTGTGCCGTCGCGCCTGCGTGCACGGCGACATGGTGATCGTGCTTCATCAGGACGCCAACGATACGTGGGATGGCGTGGAGCGCGGGGTGCGTGAGCTCGCCGATCGCACGCTGGCCGATGGTCGTGCGCGCAGCGTGAGCGTCGTCGTCGGCCCGGAGGGCGGCATCGGCGAGGACGAGGTTCAGGCGATGGCGGATGCCGGCGCGCATGTGTGTGTGCTCGGCTCCACGATTCTTCGCGCCTCCGTCGCCGGGCCGGTGGCGTTGACGCTGCTGTCGCGCGCGTTGGGACGCATCTGATTTGGGGGGCGCATCTCAATCCAATGGATGCGGTACCGGTCGGCCATCCGTCAGGCCGCGCATGCGTGCCCGCTGTCGCGCTGGCGGCGTGGCTGGCGTAGCGGCCGATGGGGCGGCCGATGACATGCGCTTGGCGAAAATCCGAGTGGCGCAATACAGTGGAGCTGAATGAACCAGCATCTCGCGCAGACCGGTCGCGTGCCGGAGAGTCGAATGAAAGGGAGCATGATGAGCGAGTCCAACGACTGCCTGTTCTGCAGGATCATCGCAGGGGAGATTCCCAGCACCAAGGTGTATGAGGACGACACCACGTACGCCTTCGCCGACATCAACCCCAAGGCCAAGGTGCATGTGCTCGTCGTTCCCCGCGCCCACTACGCGAACGTCGCCGAGCTCGCGGCGAAGGATCCCGCCGAGCTTGCCCACATCGTCAAGGTGGCCCAGTCCATCGCCGACGAGAAGTTCCACGGCGCGTATCGTCTGGTCTTCAACACCGGTCTCGACGCAGGGCAGACCGTGTTCCACGTGCATGCCCATGTGCTGACCGGCGAGGTTCTTGACGAATAGGGCGGTGCCCGCATGCGGGCGGATCGCAGCAAGAACCACATCCACCATCACGTCCAACCGGACGATGAGCGGAAAGACATATAGAAGAGGCCCTGTGGCGACGACTACACGAACCATAACCATCCCATCGGAACTTGACCCAGTGGCCGTGCTGGGACCGGCGGACGAAGTGCTCCGCCGCGTCGAGGCGGCGTTCCCCGACCTGACCATCGTCGTCAGAGGCGATCGGATAAACGTCATCGCGACGTCCCGCGGAGCCGAGTCGGATGCCGACCGTGCGCAGGACGTCATCGAGACGATCATCACGGAGGCCTACCGCGCGCCGATGGATGCCGATACCGTCGGCCGCATGCTTGACCGTCAGGCTCTGGACAATTCGGCGCACGGGCTGCCCCATGAACGGGACCGGTTCCCCGGCGGCTTCCCCAGGGGCGGTCAACCGCATCGCGCGGATCGGCATGGAGCCGCACGCGGTCAGACGCGCGTCATCGAACCTGCCGACGACGATCATGATCGTCCCCGCGTGCCGGGTGTCATCACCTACGCGCTCGGCGCTCCGGTACGTCCCAAGACCGCCGGTCAGATCGCCTACGTCAACGCCATCGAATCGCACACCATCACCTTCGGAATCGGCCCCGCCGGCACCGGCAAGACGTATCTCGCCGTCGCCAAGGCGGTGCAGGCGTTCCAGGAGCGCAGCGTGCGGCGCATCATCCTCACCAGACCCGCGGTCGAGGCGGGGGAGAATCTGGGATTCCTTCCGGGAACGCTCAACGACAAGGTCGACCCGTATCTACGGCCGCTGTACGACGCGCTCGGCGACATGCTCGGCGTCGATCAGATGCGTCGCTACATGGAGGACGGCACGATCGAGGTCGCGCCGCTCGCCTACATGCGAGGCCGCACACTCAACGACGCGTTCGTGATCCTCGACGAGGCCCAGAACACCACCGAGCAGCAGATGAAGATGTTCCTCACCCGCCTCGGATTCAACACGACGATGGTCATCACCGGCGACATCACGCAGGTCGATCTGACCGTGCCGCGCTCGGGACTGGCGACCATCGAGCACATCCTTGACGGCATCGGAGACATCGCGTTCGTCCACCTTGCCGCCGCGGACGTCGTCCGCCACCGCCTTGTCGGGCAGATCGTGGCCGCATACGAGCGGCATTCCGCCATCGCCGGGGACCACAGCACCAAGGCCAGGCGCGAGCACGGGCAGAGAAAGCAGCGTGCCGCGGCGAACGGCTCCGACGTGGACATGCCGGATGCCATGCCCGACGATGCCGCGGCGGGTGATGCCGCGGCGAATGACGCCGGCGCCGCAGCGGCCGGCGATGTGAACGAGGAGCGTGAACGATGAGCGTGGACGTCGCCAACGAGACCGTGTGGGACATCGATCCCAAGATCTTCTCCGACCTTGGCATCTGGGTCATGGACCAGATGCGGGTGAGCACCCAGTCGGATCTGACGATCATGTTCGTCGACCCCGAGCCCATCGCCCAGCTTCACGAACGGTGGATGAACCTGGAAGGCCCGACCGACGTGATGAGCTTCCCGATGGACGAGCTGCGCCCCGGCGACGGCAAGACCGTCATGGAGGGCGTGCTCGGCGACCTCGTCATATGCCCGTGGGTCGCCGCTCAGCAGGCTGCGGCGGCAGGACACAGCACGCTTGAGGAGATGCTGCTGCTGACCATCCACGGCATACTGCATCTGCTCGGATACGACCACGTCGATCCCGACCAGGAACGGCAGATGTTCGGCCTGCAGCGCCAGCTGCTGCTCACCTTCATCGCCCTGCGGCACGGTGCCGGCACGCCGGTCACGTTGCCTGAGGGCAGCGTTGACGCGCTCGCGGAATATGATGCGACTCATGGGCCGAATCGACAGCTCGGCCGGTGAACAGGCGCCAGCGAACACAGATCATCGAACAGGTGCCGTTGAACGGATCGATCGTGATGAGCATGAAAGGAATCCATGTCATATCCTGATATGACGACCATTGTCGTCGTCTGTCTTTTGGTGGTGATCGCCGCGCTGCTGGTGTGGTTCTCCCTGACCATGGCGGCGGCGGAGGGGGCGATCGCACGCGTCACGCGCGCCAGCCTCAACAATCTCATCCTCGAAGTGCAGACCGATGAGGAGACCTCGCAGTTCCTGCGCATGAAGAAGATCGACCGCATCCACAAGGTGCAGCGTCTGGTGGCGGACCGTTATGCGACCGCCGGCTCGTGCGCCTTCTTCCGCATCGCATGCAACGTGATCGACGGTGTGCTGGTCACCGCGGTCGCCGCGCTGCTGGGGGCGCCGCTGTGGGCAGAGCTCGTCGCGGGATTCGTCGTCGCGATCGTCGTCGCCGTCGTGTCCATACTGGTCCGACCCCGTTCGGCGGGCGCGATGAAGCCGCTCGACATCATGCTCGGCTCGGCCGCGCTTACCTCGATCGCGGTCGCGCTCACCCCGTTCGCCCGCATCGGCGGCAACGGAGGCCATCGACGTTCCAAGGAGAGCCTGTCCGACGACGAGGAGCTGGAGAAGATGCAGCTCGAGCAAGGGCGCGCCACCATCGATCGGCTCGTCGAATCCAACGACTTCGACCCCGAGGTCTCGGAGATGCTGCGCAACGTGCTCACCCTGTCCGAGACGCTGACGCGCGAGATCATGGTGCCGCGCACCGACATGATCTGCATCGGGCGCGGCAAGCCGCTGAGTGACATGCTCAAGCTGTGCTCCCGTTCGGGATTCTCCCGGGTGCCGGTGATCGGCGATGACGTCGATGACCTGATCGGACTGGCGTATCTCAAGGATGCGGTGCGAGCCACCGCGTTCAATCCAGCGGCGTTGAACCGCAGCGTCGATTCCATCGTGCGCGACCCGATGCTCGTCCCCGAATCCAAGCCGGTCGACGACCTGTTCCATGAGATGCAGCGCACCCGGCAGCATGCCGCCATCGTCGTGGATGAGTACGGCGGCATCGCCGGACTGGTCACCATCGAGGACACCATCGAACAGATCGTGGGCGAGCTGGAGGACGAGCACGACCACACCCAGCATGCCGAGCCCGAGAAGATCGGCGATCACAAGTGGAGCATGCCGGCGCGAACCTCGATCGCGGATCTTGAGGAGATCTTCGAGATCGACATCGACGAGGACGACGTGGACACCGTGTACGGATTGCTCACCAAGCTGCTCGGCCGTGTGCCGATCGTCGGAGCGAGCGCGGTCACCAGAGGCCTGCGGCTGACCGCAGTGGATTCCGCTGGCCGCCGCAAGAAGGTCTCCACGATCGTCGTGGAGCCCGCCTCCGCGTCGGATCAGGACGGTGAGGTCACGAATCCCGAATCCTCGACGCAGTCCGATGAGTCAGACGCTGCCGCGGAGGCGAGCGGGACTCAGGATCGTCGGGAATCCGGCGGCAACGATACCAGGCGTATGAGCGACAATGGTCATCATCATGAACGCGACGAACATGGCAAAGGAGTAGCATGAGCGACAACGCGACCGAACACGAGAGCAAGCCTGCGGCGGCGGCCGAGCCGGTGACCGGAACCGAACCGGCTACAGTCGATGCCGCTACCTCGGCGAGCGCGACCGATACGGCAGCGCCGGCGTATCGGTCCGGCTTCGTTGCCGTGGTTGGGCGCCCCAACGTCGGCAAATCCACGCTGATCAACGCGCTGATCGGCAAGCAGGTCGCCATTGCATCATCGCGACCGGAAACCACGAGAAAGGCGATTCGCGGCATTCTGACCACGCCGAACGCGCAGCTCGTGCTGGTTGACACACCCGGCATCCATCGTCCAAGAACACTGCTTGGACAGCGGCTGAATGATGTCGTCGAGGAGTCGCTCTCGGAAGTGGACGTGATCGCCTTCCTGCTGCCCGCCGATCAGGAGATCGGGCCGGGGGATAGGCGCATTCTGAGCAGACTCCGCTCCGATTTTGCGACCAAGCGCGACGACGGCGGCTTCGACTGGAAGATACCGCTGATCGCCATCGTCACCAAAATCGATGAACTCGATCGAGCCAAGCTCATCGCAAAGCTTCTTGAGATCAGCAGTTTCGCCAACTTCACCGACATCGTGCCGGTGAGCGCGCTGGAACACGACAACCTCGACGAAGTGCGTGACGTGCTCATCGAGAACACGCCCGAAGGCCCGCAGATGTATCCGGAGGATCAGATCAGCGAGGAACGACCCGAGGACACCATCGCCGAGCTGATCCGCGGCGCGTTCCTCGAGGAGCTGGATGACGAGCTGCCGCACTCGCTGGCGGTCGTCGTCGATTCGATCGAGCGGCCGTCGGACAATGAATCCGGCGAGGCATACGACGGCAAAATCGTCGTGATGACGTCGATCTACGTCGAACGCGACTCGCAGAAGCCGATTATCATCGGCAGGGGAGCCGAGCACCTCGTGCGCGTCAAGAAGAAGCTGCGCACCGCCGTCAACCGCATCGTCGGCGGCAAGGCGAAACTCGACCTCCACGTCAAGGTCGCCAAAGGATGGCAGTCGGATCCCAAACAGCTGGATCGGCTGGGCTTCTAGTGTCCTGCGTCAGAAGTTCGTTGATTACAATGTTGGCTCCCCTTGTCAGGACAGCACCGTAAAGCAAACAGCGGAGCTGTTTGTAG
>NZ_RQSP01000018.1 GCF_009078285.1 Bifidobacterium jacchi | reverse complement strand
TCAGTGGGACGAAACGCAATAACCGGCAGATTCTACGTTCCGTCCCACAAAACACCCACAGAACAGTGGGACGCAATGCATTTCAGGGCCTATTCCACGTTCCGTCCCACGGCTTGCCCACCGTCACAGCGAACATTCAGACAGTATTCAGGCAAAAACGTTGGAACACAGCGGAACATGAACGCCAGTGCAAAGCCCGTACCTGTTGAGCGCCGCGCACGAGTGGGACGCAACGCGAAAACAGCAGTCAATCGCATTCCGTCCCACAAAACATCCACCAGCCAGTGGGACGCGACGAAAAAACAACGGCCAATCGCGTTCCGTCCCAAAATCAGTGGGACGAAACGCAATAACCGGTAGATTCTACGTTCCGTCTCACAAAACACCCACAGACCCACAGACCGGTGGGACGCAACGCATTTCAGGGCGCAAGTATTTTACGAAGTAGCCGTTTTTCCCGAGAAATCCTTGCGCTGGGGACTGGGCTCGGGTGCTTACGCTACAGTCACTTGCGCTGAGGGTGTGCGCTGGAGGGTGTGCTTGCTAGGGGCTCGCTTGCGCTAAGGTCACATGCGCTGGGTGCGCTGGGGTGCTTTGCGCTAGTGTCGCTTGCGCCGTGGGGTGACGAGGATGCTGAGGATGCTGAGGATGCTGAGGGAATGTCACGACTTGGCGCGGCCGGACTTGGCGCGGCCGGACTTGGCGCGGCTGGTCTTGGAGACGAATTCGCGATCCGCGATGATCTTGCCCGACCGGTCAAGCTCGGTCGAGAATCGTCCATAGTCGCTGAGAATCACGCCCATGTACAGCATGTCCACCAGCGTGGCCTGCGCCACCCGCGAGAAGATCGCATTGCCGTAGATGGTGCGTTTGCTGTGCCCGGTGTGCAGCGACACGTCCGCCCAGTTCTCGATGGGCGCGCCGAGCGAGTTGGTCACCGCCACCGTATGTGCGCCCTGCGCCTTCGCCAGACGCAGGGCCTTGACGGTATCGGCGGACGAACCGGAATAGGAGAAGGCCACCGCCACGTCGTCTTGCGTGAGATGACCGGTGCCGATCTGCTGCAGGTAGGCGTCGGCGTTCAGCCTGCAAGTCAGGCCGAGGTAGCTGAGCTTGGTGAACAGATCGGTCGCCGGCACAAGCGAGTTTTCGACGCCGAGGATGTCGATTGTTTTGGCTTCGGCGATCATGGTGACCGCTCTGCGCAGCGCGCCCTGATCGAGTGCGCTGGCAAGATCGTCGAGCAGCGACTTCGCGCCGTTGACGGCCTTCGCCGGAACCGTCTCCACTCCATCCCAGGGATTGAGATCGAAACCCTCCAGCGGATCGAACGTCATGCGTTTTTCGGACTGTGGATGACGGAGCACATATCGCAGCTCGCGGTAGCCGCCGAAACCCAGTTTTCGGGCGAAGCGGATGACCGTGGGCTGGCTCACCTCGGCCTTCTCGGCCAGCTGACCAACCGTCAGCGCCGCCGATTCGTCAAGGTGATCGCGCACGTACTGCGCGACGGATCGTTCCGCCGGGCGCAGCGAAGGGTACACGTGGTCGATGCGCTCACGTATGCCTACCGAGGTTTGCATGCCGTCTCCCTTGTGCCTTTCACTATCCGTGACACAGCCTATCGGAAAACGCCGTACGGCCGCTCGCGGATAGTTGTCGGACGGGTGAACTCGCACTGAACACTTGCGTTTGTCGGGTCGCTGGTGATCATCCGCCGATTGGTTGTCGGCTGTCCGCTACTGCCCGTCGAGCGGCGACCGATTGCCCGCGGACCGGTCGATGACCGGCTCCCGAACGCCGCGTTGGCGCTGTATGGAGGGTATGGCATAATAACCAAGGCTATTTTTGAGCTATGCCGCTTTCAAGATATGAAAAGGTGATTTACCGTGGCACAGACTACCAATGACATCAAGAACGGATCGGTTCTGAACATCGACGGCCAGCTGTGGACCGTCATCAAGTTCCAGCACGTCAAGCCGGGCAAGGGTCCCGCCTTCGTGCGCACCACCATCAAGAACGTGCTGTCCGGCAAGATCGTGGACAAGACGTTCAACGCGGGCATGAAGATCGATTTCGAGACCGTTGACAACCGCAACCTGCAGTACTCCTACGAGGACGGCGACAACTTCGTCTTCATGGACATGACCACCTACGATCAGATCTACATCCCCAAGGCGCTGGTCGGCGATCAGGCCAAGTTCCTGCTCGAGGGCACCGACTGCGTCGTCTCGTTCCACGACGGCACCCCGCTGTCCGTCGAACTGCCGGCTTCCGTCGTGCTGACGATCACCCACACCGAGCCCGGCCTGCAGGGCAACCGCTCCAACGCCGGCACCAAGCCCGCCACCGTCGAGACCGGTGCCGAGATCCAGGTCCCGCTGTTCGTCGGCGAGGGCGAGAAGGTCAAGGTCGATACCCGCGACGGTTCCTACCTGGGCCGCGAGAACTGAGAGAGCCGCCCTCATGGCACGTTCAACCGCCCGCAAAAGGGCTCTGAACACGTTGTATGAGGCGGATGAGAAGGGACAGGATATCCTGTCCCTTCTTGATGAGCGCATCGCCGTACCGGGCGTGCAGTCGCCTCTTCCGGACTACGCCATCGAAATCGTGCGCGGCGTGGCGGACCATCTGAGAGACATCGATGCCACGCTCAACGAGTATTCAACCGGGTGGAAGGTCCGTCGCATGGCCGTCGTCGATCGCAACATTCTGCGCATCGCCGCCTGGGAGATCATGTACAACCCGGAGGTGCCCGACAAGGTTGCCATCGACGAGGCGCTTGGTCTGGCAAAGACCCTGTGCGACGACGACGCGCCCGCGTTCATCCACGGTCTGCTGAGCGCGGTGTGCGCAGGCATTCAGCAGCGGCAGTCGGAGCAGGAGGCGGCCGAGCAGCTTGCGCGGCAGTCCGCGCTGGCGGAATCCGAGATCGCCGATACTGCTGCGGCTGATTCCGATGCTGCTGCGGCTGATTCTGCTGCGGCTGATTCCGATGCTGCCGATGCTGATGCTGTGGAATCCGCGGCAGCCGAGTCCGCGAATGAAGAATCTGTCGATGACGAATCCGCGGCAGTGAGCGGCACATCCGAGGCGGATGCCTCCGCCGATGCGGCGAACGTCGATGACGAGTCCGTCGATGACGAGTCCGCCGATGGCGAGACGCACGGCGAGTCCGTCTCGAATAACTGAAAAACAACCGACCCAATGCATGTTCGGCGGTCGGCCAGAGTCCCCGCCGAACGTTAGGGTTGGTACGAGAATCCTGAGTGATATCCCGAGTGATTGAGGGGGTTTTGGTGAACCAGTTTGATTCCGAAGCCGTGAGTTTCTCCCCTGATGATGCCGTTCTTGTTCTTGAGGACGGGCAGGTGTATGTGGGAGAGCCCTATGGTGCGATCGGGAAGACCTGCGGTGAGATCGTGTTTGCGACCGGCATGACCGGTTATCAGGAGACGCTGACCGATCCCAGCTACGATCGACAGATCGTGGTGCAGACGTTCCCGCACATCGGAGACACCGGAATCAATGACGAGGATCCTGAATCCTCTCGCATCTGGGTCGCCGGCTACGTCGTTCGAGATCCCAGCCCCGTGGTGAGCAACTGGAGGGCGACCGGAAGCCTCGACGACGATCTGAAGCGCGAAGGCATCGTCGGCATCAGCCATATCGACACGCGCAAGCTGGTTCGTCACCTGCGTTCCGCGGGTGTGATGCGCGCGGCGATCTTCTCCGGCGACGAGCTCGTCGGCGCGGACGGCCGCCCGCGCAGCATCGAATCCATGCTCGCCGATGTCAAGGCGACGCCGCAGATGAAGGGCCTGAGCCTCTACGACGAGGTCAGCACCAAGAATGCCTACACCATCGAGCCGTGCGGCCGCTTCGAGGGGCAAGCGCCGCTGTTCACCGTCGCGGCGGTTGATCTCGGCATCAAGGCCATGACCCCGCACCGCATGGCGGAGCGAGGGTGTCGTGTGCACGTCGTGCCGTCCACCATCACGTTCGAGGAGCTTGTCGCCCTCAACCCGGATGGCGTGTTCTTCTCCAACGGCCCGGGCGACCCCGAACAGGCCGACCCCGAGGTCGAACTGCTGCGTCGCGTGCTCGACGCCGGCTACCCGTTCTTCGGCATCTGCTTCGGCAACCAGCTGCTCGGCCGCGCGCTCGGGTTCGGCACCTACAAGCTCAAGTTCGGCCACCGTGGCATCAACCAGCCGGTCAAGGACGTCACCACCGGCAAGGTCGAGGTCACCGCGCACAATCACGGATTCGCCGTCGACGCCCCACTCGGCGATCCGGTGGCATCCCCGTACGACAACGGCCGTTACGGGCGCGTGTTCGTCTCGCACATCGATCTCAACGACAATGTGGTCGAAGGTCTTCAGTGCATCGACATTCCCGCGTTCTCGGTCCAGTACCATCCGGAGGCGGCCGCAGGTCCGCATGATGCCGCATACCTGTTCGATCGATTCGTGGATCTGATGAAGACGGCAAAGAACGCCGCAGAGAACGCCAAGGAGGAACATCGCAATGCCTAAGCGTACGGACATCAAATCGGTGATGGTCATCGGCTCCGGCCCGATCGTCATCGGCCAGGCAGCCGAGTTCGACTACTCGGGCACCCAGGCATGCCGCGTGCTGCGCGAGGAGGGCATTCGCGTCATTCTCGTCAATTCCAACCCGGCCACCATCATGACCGACCCGGAAATGGCGGATGCCACCTACATCGAGCCGATCGCCACGCCGATCCTTGAGCAGATCATCGCCAAGGAGCGCCCGGACGCGCTGCTGCCCACCCTCGGCGGTCAGACCGCGCTCAACGCCGCGATGGCGCTCGGCGAGGCCGGCGTGCTCAAGAAGTACAACGTCGAACTGATCGGCGCATCCCTCGACGCGATCGACCGCGGTGAGGATCGCGAGCTGTTCAAGAAGGTCGTCGAACAGGCCGGTGCCGAATCGGCGCGATCCCGCATTGCGCACACGCTTCGCGAATGCGATCGCATCGCCGAGGAGCTCGGCTACCCGCTGGTCGTCCGTCCGAGCTTCACAATGGGCGGTCTCGGCTCCGGCATCGCGCATAACGAGGAGGAGCTGCACCGCATCGCTGGCGCCGGCATCCACTATTCTCCGACCGATGAGGTGCTCATCGAGGAGGGCATCGAAGGCTGGAAGGAATTCGAGCTCGAGCTGATGCGCGATCGCAACGACAACGTCGTGGTCGTCTGCCCGATCGAAAACGTCGATCCGGTCGGCGTGCACACCGGCGATTCGATCACCGTGGCGCCCTGCTTCACCCTCACCGATCGCGAATACCAGAAGCTGCGCGACATCGGCATCGCGATCATTCGCGGCGTCGGCGTCGACACCGGCGGCTGCAACATCCAGTTCGCCGTGCACCCCGAGACCGGCCGCATCATCGTCATCGAAATGAACCCGCGCGTGTCGCGCTCCTCGGCGCTGGCATCCAAGGCCACCGGCTTCCCGATCGCCAAGATCGCCACCAAACTGGCCCTCGGATACACGCTCGACGAGATCCGCAACGACATCACCCAGTCCACGCCGGCCTCGTTCGAGCCGACCATCGACTATGTGGTGACCAAGGTGCCGCGCTTCGCATTCGAGAAGTTCCCGGGCGCCGATCCGACGCTGACCACCTCCATGAAGTCCGTCGGCGAGGCGATGGCGCTGGGCGGCAACTTCCAGGAATCGCTCGGCAAGGCCATGCGTTCCATCGACAAGCGTCACATGGGCTTCAGTTGGGATGGCGACAAGCCCGATGCCGCCGAGGTTGCCGAGCTGCTCAAGGCCATTCACGTGCCGACCGAGCATCGCTATCTTGAGATCCAGCGCGCGCTGTGGGGAGGCGCCACCGAACAGCAGATCTTCGACGCCACGAAGATCGACCCGTGGTTCATCCGCCAGCTGTCACTCATCAACGCGACCGCGCTTGAGGTCCGCGATGCCGAAGCGCTGACCAAGCGCCTGCTGCGCAAGGCCAAGCGCGCCGGCCTGTCCGACGTGCAGATCGCGCATCTGCGTGGCCTTGGCGACGAAGGCGAGAACACGGTCCGCGAACTGCGCTGGACATACGGCCTGCGACCGGTCTACAAGACCGTCGATACCTGCGCCGCCGAGTTCGACGCGGTCACGCCGTACTACTACAGCTGCTACGCCGACGAAAGCGAGCTGCGCCCGCGTCAGCGTGAGGCGGTGATCATCCTCGGCTCCGGCCCCAACCGCATCGGCCAGGGCATCGAGTTCGACTACACCTGCGTGCACGCGGTGCAGGAGCTCGGCAAGAACTACGACACGATCATGGTCAACTGCAACCCCGAGACTGTGTCCACCGACTACGACATGTCCGACCGCCTCTACTTCGAGCCGCTCACCTTCGAGGACGTGCTCGAGATCTACGAGGCCGAGAAGAAGATGGGACCGGTCAAGGGCGTCATCGTGCAGCTCGGCGGCCAGACGCCGCTGTCGCTGGCCGCACGTCTCAAGGCCGCAGGTGTGCCGATCCTCGGAACCACGCCGGAATCCATCGATCTGGCCGAAAACCGCGAGCTGTTCGGCGAGGTCCTCAAGAAGGCGCATATGAACGCGCCGCGCTACGGCACCGCGCTGAGCCTCGACGGGGCGCGCGAAGCCGCCCACAACATCGGATACCCGGTGCTCGTGCGCCCCAGCTACGTGCTCGGCGGCCGCGGCATGGAGATCGTCTACGACGATGCCCAGCTCGTCAAGTACGTCAACCGCGCGCTCGACGAGGCCAAGGCCGACACGGTCGTCTCCGGCCGTCTGCCCTCCCCGCTGCTCATCGACAAGTTCCTTCAGGATGCCATCGAGATCGACGTCGACGCCCTGTTCGACGGCGAAGAGCTCTACATCGGCGGCATCATGGAACATGTCGAAGAGGCCGGCGTGCACTCCGGCGACGCTGCCTGCACGCTGCCGCCGTCCACGCTGTCCGACGATCAGATCCGTCGCCTTCGCGAGGGCACCTACGCCATCGCCAAGGGATGCGGCGTGAAGGGACTCATCAACGTGCAGTACGCCTTCATGGCCAACACACTGTACGTGATCGAAGCCAATCCGCGCGCCTCGCGCACCGTGCCGTTCGCCTCCAAGGCGACCGGCGTGGCGCTTGCCAAGGCCGCGGCGCGCATCATGGCGGGGGAGTCCATCGCCGATCAGCGCGCCAACGGGCTGCTGCTGCCCAAGGGCGATGGCGGTATCATTCACCGTGGCCAGCAGGTCGCCGTCAAGGAATCCGTGCTGCCGTTCAAGCGTTTCCGCACCCCGGTCGGCAAGAGCGTCGACGTGCTGCTCGGTCCCGAGATGCGTTCCACCGGCGAAGTCATGGGATTCGACCGCGACTTCCCGCACGCCTTCGCCAAGAGCCAGCTCGCCGCATACGACGGCGGACTGCCCACCGGCGGCAACGTGTTCATCTCCGTCAACGACACCGACAAGCGCCAGCTGCCGATGGTGGCCGTCCGCCTTGTCGAACTTGGATTCACGATCTGGGCGACCGAAGGCACCGCATCCGTGCTGCGTCGCTACGGCATCGACTCCAAGATCGTCGACAAGATCAACACCCGCATCGACACCGATCCCGAAGCGCCGGTCATCGTCAACCATGCCGAAGGCAGCATCGGCAAGAACGTCGTCGAGCTCATCGAAGACGGTGCGATCGATCTTATTCTCAACACGCCGAACTCACGTGGTTCGCGATCCGACGGATATTCCATCCGTGCCGCAGCCATCGCCGCTGACATTCCCCAGTTCACGACGATGACCGAATTCCAAGCCGTGCTCATGGCCATCGAAGCCGTGAAAAACAACGACTACCAGATCATGAGCATCCAAGATCATTCCAAACAGCTGTTTGACCTAGAGAGACGGGACATGTGATGACTACAGCACCCAGCAGTGAGGAAATGCTCGCCCAGCGTTCGGACTTCGGTCTGCGCCTGAGTAATTCAATGGCAAAATACGGGCCGTTATGCGTCGGCATCGACCCGCACCGAAAGCTTCTCGCTGACTGGGGCTACAACGTCGACGCCGAAGGCGCCGAGCTGTTCTCCATGCGCATGCTCCAGGCCACCAACGGCCGGGCGGCAGCCGTCAAATTCCAGACGCCCATGTTCGAGCGCTACGGGTCCAAAGGATTCGCCGCGCTCGAACGAGTGCTCTATGCGGCACGCCAAATGGGCATCATCACCATCGTGGACTGCCTGCACGGCGGCCTGTCCACCACCATCTCCTCCATCGCCGACGCCTACTTCAAGCCGGGCGCACCCATGCTTGCCGATGCGATCACCCTGCTGCCCTACTATGGTGCACGCTCCCTCGGCGGGCTCATCAACGAAGCGCTCGACAACGGTCGCGGTGTCTTCGTCGCATCCCTCACCTCCAACCCCGAAGGGCGCAGCCTCCAGACAGCCATTCGTCAAAGCGGCGAATACAAGGGCGAAACCGTCGCCTACGGCATTGCGTCCACCGCCCAGAAATTCAATCAGGGCATCGAAGGCATGGGATCGGTCGGCCTCATCATCGGCGCCACCATCGGCCAATGGATGATCGCCAGCGGCATCGACCCCTCCAAATTCACCGGCCCCATCCTCTCCCCGGGATACGGCTGGCAAGGTGCCGAAGCCAAGGATCTCAAAACCGTCTTCAAAGGAACCAAAGGCAACGTACTCGTGACAGTCTCCCGTTTCATCGCCTCCCACGGCCCCGACATCACCGCCCTCTCCCAGGCCACCGAAGCCATCGCCCTTGACGTGCGCCAGGCACTCATCGAAGCGACCAAGGAAGGTGCCGCCGAAGCCGACAATGGGCAGCCCAAGTCCTCGATGCACGGCGGACGACTCGTCGTCGTCACCGGCCCCGCCGGCGTCGGCAAAGGTACCGTCGAAACCGCTCTCCGCAAGAAGCACCCCGAAGTATGGGTCTCCGTATCAGCCACCACCCGCAAGCCTCGCCCCGGTGAAGTCAACGGCGTCAACTACTGGTTCATGAGCGAACCCGAATTCGCCGCCAAGGAAAACAACGGCGAATTCCTCGAAACCGCGCTCGTCCACGGCATGGCCCACTACGGCACCCCATTGAAGCCCCTCGAAGAGCACCTCGCCGAATCCACCCCCACCATCCTCGAAATCGACCTCCAAGGAGCCCGACGCGTCAAACAGCGCGCCGCCGAACTCGGTCTCGAAGTCGTCTACGTCTTCATCGCCCCGCCCAGCTTCGACGAGCTCATCCACCGTCTCATCAGCCGCGGCACCGAAACCGAAGAACAGCGCAACCGTCGTCTTGCCACCGCCAAAGTCGAACTCGCCGCCGAAAGCGAATTCGACGTCACCATCGTCAACGACAACGTCGATCGGGCGGCGGATGAATTGTGGTCCGTCATCGCCCGCGAATACGGAATCAATGCATGATGGAGCGTTAGCTGCGTTGCTCCTCAGTCGACGTACCTGTTGCGCTGCGCGCAACCTTCGCGGCAGGCCGCTCACTTCGCCTGAGGACAGTCCACTGGACTGTCCTCTACGGCTCAGCGCTTTCGGTCTCGGACGGCGGTCTCCGCACGCATCATGCATTGATTCCTGCATTGGTGACGCGAATGATGGAGCGGTAGCTGCGATTGTCGTATGAGTGCTGATGGCATATAAAGCGACGTGAGCGATTGTCTATCAGCGTCTGATAGACAATTTGCCACACTGTGCCCTAATTCTCTTGGCCGTCACAGTTCAACCATCGATGACCATCGAAGATGACACCATAGCGCAAGATAATCTCGAAACAATCACCCATTTCGAGAAAAACTTGCGCGGGGAGCGTTGGTTGCGCAAGATCATCTCGAAATCAAGGGGAATCTCGAGAATACCTTGCGCAAACAGGTCTCGTAGCGCAAGGTATTCTCGAACTATAGCCTCGTTTCGAGAAAAACTTGCGCTCACAGGGCGGTCGGACGCGAGACCCAGCCAGTTGGGCGTGAAGCGAGAGTCACAGTGAGTCATGCCGAGCCGCATGATCGCCCAGATGACTCCCGCTTGTCACGCGACGCCAAAAACACCGAAAATCGCGTCGCGTGACAGACCGTGGCATTCCGTCGTCATGGGCCATAATCATAAAGTGGCGGAATTTCAATGGTTTGAACCAGACTGAAGCTGGTTCGCAGCAGGTTCGCGTGTCACGAGACGTGAAAACCGGGCAAAATGTCGTCGCGTGACAAGTCGGACTGTCACGCGACGACAAAATCGTCAAAAATCGCGTCGCGTGACAGACTTTGGGTGCAACCAACAGTACAGTGCGGGAAACACTAATGGCGCGCCGCACTTCAGGTCCGTTTCGCAGGAGACCTGTTTTCGCGGGTCAGACAAGACAGTAGACAGACAAGACAGTAGACAGACAAGACAGTAGACACCGCTGAAGGCCTTGCCCATTGCCGTAGCATGGTTGCCAATTGGCAACCAACACGCCATTGCCGAAAACCCACCTGCCGGCTCGCATGTTGACTACAAACAGCTCCGTTGTTTGCTTCACGGCAACGGTCCTTCAGAGGGTGTCGGCACCACTCAACCATTTGTGAGGCAGATCGCTAGAACGTATCGAGCAGTGGATTCGTGCCATCGATCTGGCGACCAAGACGAGCATCCTGCATGCCGATTTCGAGCTGCGGCGCATTCGGCGGCACCACCAGCCGGGCGCGCGTTCCATAGATCTGCAACGTGCACGGTCGGACGCGCATATCGACATCAAATCGTCTGGCGAGTCGGCGCATAGCCTTTACCGACGAGCTCAACGCGCGCATCGATGGCTTGCCGTATCCGCGTTCGCAGTAGGCGCCCATCGTGCGCTTGCGCAACTCGACATCGTCATACGACCGTTCGCTCCAATACAGCGTATAGGAATGCACCTGCGCGGTCGGCAGGAAATACAGGCGTCCAATATCATTGGGCAATACTTCAAAACGGAAGAAATAGTGCAGATCATCGCCCTCGAACGGATCGTGGCGGATGATCGGCGTGGACAACGCAAGCCGAGAAATCGCAATACGCCCGGCATAGGCGCGCTGGATATCACGTCCGGTGATGGCGTAGCCGGGCACCTGCGGCATACTGGAGCGCAGATGATCGTCATACGCATAGTCAAGAGCGGTGATGAACGTCGTGAAGGGAATCAAGCCGGCCACTACATACACGAATTGCGGAATGGTGATCGCATCGGCAAACGGAGCGTACAGATCCAATGCGACCAGCAACAGCAGCACCGCCAGTGTCCCGGCAGTGATCCTGTACAGTACGACGGTGGTATGGTGTCCCTTCGCGCGGTTTCCTTGCGGATCGAACGGCTGGGCGACGATAGGCCAGTCGGCACGCCAATCGGAGGCATAGCGCGATTTCGGCTGCGGCATCGTATGCCAAAACGCGGATTGCGCAGGAAATTGAGCAGATGATTGCAGAGCGGATTGCGAAGCGACCCGCGCATTCGGCCATATGGATGGTGCCTGTGTATTCATCGTTCCTCCCTGAATGCTCAAGAAGTCTCAATGCTTGACGATAACTGCCAATATAGGCGCATGCACCGCTGATGTCCAAAGGCCAGACTGGTATTGTGCGGACTGGCTCATTGCCAATGGACGTATATCCCCAAAACGCGAGTGTCCCCGCAATCGCAGAACAATCCGCGAATGCGAGGACACAACATGCCGGCACGATGCCGATGTCGATGCAGCACCGACCGCAACCGACCGCAGCAACCGCAGCACCCGGTTGCAGCAACCGCAGCAGCCGATCAGGCGAGTCCAGAGAGCTTATTGATAAGCTCCGGATCCCTCGTCGCACCCTTGTCGGCCGAGCGGGCGAATGCCGCATATGCCTTGAGCGCCTGCGAGACCTTGCGGTCGCGGTGCGCCACATAGCCGTCCCCGGCCTCCAGTTCGGCGCGGCGCTCCGCCAGCTGCTCGTCGGTCAGCTCCACGTTCACCGAACGATTCTCGATATCGATATTGATGATGTCGCCGTTCTTGATCAGCGCGATCGGTCCCTTGTTCGCCGCCTCAGGCGCGATGTGTCCGATCGCCAGACCCGACGAACCACCGGAGTAGCGTCCGTCGGTGAGCATGGCAACCTGCTTGCCGATGCCCTTGCCCTTGACAAAGGAGGTCGGGTACAGCATCTCCTGCATGCCCGGTCCGCCCTTCGGGCCCTCGTAGCGGATGACCAAGGCCATGCCGGGCTTCAGCGTATCGTCAAGGATGACCTTGATGGCTTCTTCCTGGGACTCGACCACCAGCGCCGGGCCACGGAACTTCCAGATCTCCTGCGGTACGCCGGCGGTCTTGACCACGCAGCCGTCGGGCGCAAGGTTGCCACGCAGCACCGCAAGGCCACCCTCATGGATCTCAGGATGATCGATGTCGTGGATCGCGCCGTTGACACGGTCGGTGTCGAGCGAGTCGAACAGCGTCTCATGCGTCCACGGCTCGGGGGAGACGATGTGGCCAGGTGCCGCATGATACATGGTCTTGGCCTCTTCGGTGCAGGTCGGGCGCATGATGTCCCAATCGTCCAGCTTGGCCTCAAGCGACGGATAATCCACCGAATGCACGTCCTTGTGCAGCTTGCCGGCGCGATCCAGCTCGCCGAGGATGCCGCAGATGCCGCCTGCGCGGTGCACGTCGGAGATCTCCCACTTGCCGGAAGGCGCGGCCTTGCAGATGCACGGCACGGTGTGCGAGATGCGCTCGATGTCATCCAGAGTGAAGTCCACGTCGGCCGACTGCGCCATTGCGAGGATATGCAGCACGGTGTTCGTGGAGCCGCCCATCGCCACATCCATCGTCATCGCGTTCTCGAACGCGTGCTTGGTCGCGATCGAACGCGGCAGCACCGAATCGTCGTCCTCGTGATAGTAGCGATCCGCCAGATGCACGATCTCGCGCGCGGCCTTGCGGAACAGCTCCTTGCGGAAGCCGTGGGAGGCGAGAATGGTGCCGTTGCCGGGCAGAGCCAGACCGATCGCCTCGGTCAGGCAGTTCATCGAGTTGGCGGTGAACATGCCGGCGCACGATCCGCAGGTCGGGCACACGGTCTTCTCGTAGTTGAGCAGATCCTCCTCGGAGATGCTGTCGTCGGCGGAGGCGTACATGACGGAGATCAGATCGGTGTTCTTCTTGACCGTGCCGTCGGCGAGCACCGTGGTGCCGGCCTCCATCGGGCCGCCGGAGACGAAGATCGTCGGAATGTTGAGGCGCAGCGCGGCCATGAGCATGCCCGGGACGACCTTGTCGCAGTTCGGGATGCAGATCAGGGCGTCGGCGCAGTGCGCGTTCACCTGATATTCGACCGTGTCGGCGATGATGTCGCGGCTCGGCAGCGAGTAGAGCATGCCGGTGTGACCCATCGCGATGCCGTCGTCGACGGCCATCGTGTTGAATTCACGCGGGATGCCGCCCGCCTCCTTGATCGCCTCGGAGACGATGCGACCGACCTTGTTGAGGTGCACGTGGCCGGGGAGGAACTCGTCGAAGGAGTTGGCGATGGCCACGATGGGCTTGCCGAAGTCCTTGCCGCTGACGCCCGCGGCACGATAGAGGGCGCGCGCGCCGGCGAATACGCGCCCGTTCATTAGCTTTGCTGATCTCATTTCTGCCATGGTTCCATTCAAGTCCCTAATCGAGACACGCGTGTTGTCAATAGTCGGATAGTGGAATTCACACAGACGTTACATTGCGGGCGGCGCGGCGCTGGGGTGGCGAGGGCGGTGCGGGCGGCGCGCGTGGCATGAATGAACACATCGCCGCCAGCATGGCGATCACGCCCTACACTGGGGGCATGTCCGTTTCGATGCCGTCATCGCAATCAACCCAATCAACTCAATCGCAATCGTCATCCCAATCATCGATGCCATCGTCCCCAACGCATCAGGTGCCGCAGCCGAGCGCGCCGCAGCCGAGCGCGCCGCAGCCGAGCGCGCCGGTGGAATTCGCCGGCGCAGCCCGCAGCATTCCGCCGAACGTCTTCGCGGTGACCGATCGCAAGGTGGAGGAGTCGATCGCAGCCGGCAACGACGTGATCGATCTGGCCAAAGGCAATCCCGATGCGTATCCGGAGGAGTTCATTCGCGATGCCGCCAGGCAGGCGATCGACGATCCGGCCAACGCGCGGTACACGCCGTTCGACGGCAAGCCCGCGTACCTTCGCGCCGCCGCGGATTGGTATCGGCGTATGCACGGCGTGACACTCGACTGGCATACGCAGCTGTTTGCGGTCGAGGGGGCGGTCGATGCGCTCGCCGGCCTGTATTCGATCATTCTCGATCCCGGCGATGCGGTCGCGTTCGCCGACCCGTACTATCCGTCGTATCATTGCATGGCCCGGATGCGCCGGGCGGAGGAGATTCTTCTGCCGGCGACGCGCGACCATGGTTTTCTCCCGGATCTGGATGCGGTCGGCGGCGAGGTGTGGGATCGCGTCAAGATGCTGGTGCTCAACTATCCGAACAATCCCACGGGAGCGCAGGCGCCGCTGGAGTTTCTCGCCAGGTCGGTCGAACTGGCGCGCCGGCACCGGTTCGTGATCGTGCATGACTACGCCTACTGCGGCCTTGGGGTCGGCACGGCGGGTGCTGGCATGGCGGGGGTCGTCGATGACGGCCATGGTGCCGCGGTCGGCCGCGCAGGCCAGCAGCACAGCATTCTGGAGGTGCCCGGCGCATGCGATGTGGCGGTCGAGGTCTGCTCGCTGTCGAAGATGTATGCGATGGCCGGGTGGCGTGCCGGGTTCGTCGCCGGCAATGCTCCGGTTGTGGATCATCTCAAGCGCTATCACTATCAGATGGGATCGATGATCACCGGCAATGTGCAGGATGCCGGCGTTGTGGCGCTGCAGTCCGATCAGTCATGCGTGGCTCGGCTGGCGCAGCGGTATGCCGAACGTCGTCGCATCGTTGCGCAGGGGCTTCGCTCGGCAGGACTCGATGTGTTCGATTCCGCGGGCGGCATCTATGTGTGGGCGCTTGTTCCGCAGGCGTGGCGCGGCGACGACGGCTCCGGAACCACTGGGGGAGAGCGATTCGCCGATGTGATGCTGGATCGCGCGCGGGTCGCCATGCTGCCTGGTTCCTGTTTCGGTTCGGTCGGCGGCGATTACGTGCGGCTCAGTCTGCTCAAGCCTCGGAACATGCTCGAGGAGGCCGTGCGACGCATCTGCGCCGCCGTCGCCCAGACAGACGACGTAGGTTGTGCGGTTCGCGATCTTCCGTGTGCCGATGCCGTCCGTTGACGTGCGTCGGCGAGGGGCTACAATAGACGGATATGGTCGGTGGACGGCACCGAGACCGAATGGGATGCCGTATCAAGCCGCAGCAAGGAAGGTGTGATGAACGCAGCCAAGCCAAACGAGATGCCGGATGTTGACAACACCCTGTTGCACACCGCGTTGTTCGCGCAGGTCTCGCATGAGCAGGCGGAGGAGCTGCTGCCGCATCTCGGGCACGGCATCTACGACAAGGGCGAATACATCTTCACTCAGGGTGATACCGACAAGCGCATGTTTCTTCTGGAGTCGGGGCGGGTCAAACTGGTGCGCGTCTCGGCCGACCAGCGAGCCCAGCTGCTGTCGATCCATGCGCGAGGCGAGATCATGGGCGAGATTCCGGCGTTCGACCCCGAGGGTGGGCCTCGGACCGCGTCCGCGGTGTCGATGGTGAACGGCACAAGCGTGGCGTGGCTCGAGCATGATGCCCTCTTCGACTGGCTGAACCGTTATCCGCGCGTCGCCGTCGATATGCTGCAGGTGCTGGCGCATCGCATGAGACTCAACAACGAGCACATCAGCGATCTGGTGTTCATGGATGTGCCCGCGCGGCTCGCCAAGACGCTGCTCGGACTTGCCACACGGTTCGGCGAGCCGGTGGAGGAGGGACTGCGCGTGCCTCACGATCTGACGCAGGAGGAGCTGGCGCAGCTGGTCGGTTCCTCGCGCGAGACCGTCAACAAGGCGCTCACCGACTTCGCCAATCGCGGCTGGATCGCGCGTCAGGGGCGTTCGATCATCATCTACCAGCCCGGCATGCTCATCCGACGTTCCCGCCGCTGACGTTCCCGCCGCCGCTGACGTTTCCCCGCCGCTAACGTTTCCCCGCCGCTGACGTATCCGCCGCTGGCGTTGCGGGGATGTCCATCGGGCAATCGGCTGATATTCAGTCTTTCCGCCGCGTCTTGCGGATTTTGTGATGAAGTTCGCGGGCGGCGATCGCAAGCCGTCATTAAGTAGTGGCGCACCTTTAGAATGGGGCGCATGCCCAAGAAGAAATCCAAAACCGCATCCCGCGTGTTCGCGCTGGCGCTGGCGTATCTGACGCTGTGCCTCGCGGGCGGCGTGGTGTCCAGTCTGTTCATGCTGCCGGCCATCTTCGGAGCGAACAAGGTGGCTCAGGCCATGGTGCCGTCGCTGGAGGTCGAAGGCGTCGATTTCGACGTGACCGATCTGCCGCAGAAGTCCACCATCTACGCGAGCGATGGCAAGACCCAGATCGCGCAGTTCTACGCGCAGAATCGCGTCGTCGTGCCGATCAAGGACATATCCGAACCGATGCAGCGTGCGGTCGTCGCCCGTGAGGACCGTCGATTCTTCTCGCATTCCGGCGTCGATGTCCAGGGCGTCATGCGCGCCTTCGTGCAGACGTATCTGGTCAAGGGGAGCACGCAGGGCGGCTCCTCGCTCACCCAGCAGTACGTCAAGAACGTTCTGGTCATGAAGGCCATGAACGACGACGATCCGATCGCCCAGTACCATGCGACCGAGGACACGCTGTCGCGCAAGATGCGCGAGATGCTCATCGCCGTGCAGATGGAGAAGCAGTACTCGAAGCTGGAGATTCTGCAGGGATACCTCAACATCGCCCAGTTCGGACGTGGCGTGTACGGCGTCGAAACCGCAGCGCAGCGTTATTTCAACACGTCGGCGAAGAACCTCAACATCGTCCAGGCGGCCACGATCGCCGCCATCACGAAGAACCCGCAGCAGTTCGACCCCTCCGTCGAGGCGAATCAGCCCGAGGCCGAGCGGCAGCGCAACACGGTGCTGCAGCTCATGTACCAGGAGGGGTACATCACCAAGGCCGAATACGACGAGAACCGTCAGATCCCCATCAAGGACACGCTCAACGTGCAGAAGCTGACGATGGGATGCCAGAACGCTGGCGACTACGCCTTCTTCTGCAGCTACGTGATGAACAAGATCCTCAACTCCAAGGAGTTCGGCGCCACTGCGGCCGATCGCGACAAGCTCCTCAAGGAGGGCGGCCTGAGCATCGTCACCACACTGGATCTCGATGCCAGCGACCTGCTGATGAAGACCGCGCGTTCCACCATTCCCCCCAACGACGCCAGCGGCATGGAGATCGTCATGGCATCGGTCAAGCCCGGAACCGGCGAAGTGCTCGGATTCGGCATCAACCGCACCTATGACGCGGCACAGGGCGACAGCAACGATCCGACGCATACGGCGGTCAACTATGCGGTGGACGAGGTGGACGGCGGCGGCTCCGGCTTCCCGATCGGCTCCTCATGGAAGCCGATCAACCTGATCGCATGGATGCAGGCGGGCCGTTCGATCAACGAGAATCTGCAGACCTCCACCGCCTACGTCACCAACCAGTTCGCCTGCGCGAAATACTCCGGCACCACCGAGGTGTGGAACGTGCAGAACGCGCTCGGCACCGGCACGGTGAACCCGGAATCCCCGTTCCTCGGTCTGCTTCGATCGCACAACACCACGCAGGCATCGATGGGCACCATCCTCGGCCTGTGCAAGGTCGCCGACACCGCCAAGCAGGTCGGGTACCACAACGCGATGGAAGGCCGCGAGGACATCTACGATCCGGCCACGCTCAACCCGCCTATGCTCATCGGTGCCGTCTCGGTCTCCCCGCTGACCATGGCGAACGTCTTCGCCACCTATGCCGCGAATGGCGTGGCATGCACGCCCATCGCCATGACCAAGGTGACCAAGTCCAATGGCGACGAGATCGAGGTTCCCAAGGCGAACTGCCATCAGGCGGTCGATTCGGGCATCATCCAGACGCTTGCCTACACGCTCAACCAGGGTGTCGTCAGGCCTGATGGCGCCGGTGGATCCGCCCAGCTCGACGGCGGTCGTAAGACCTTCGCGAAGACCGGTACCAACGGCAACACGTATGTGACGACCGGCGGGTTCATCCCCAATCAGATCGCCACCTTCGTGCTCGTGGGCGACGCGCAGGACCCCGCCCATCATCCGATCGAGAACATCGCCATCAACGGCGCCTACCACGGATACTGGGATGGTTCCACCATCGCCGCGCCGGCGTGGAAGAACTTCATGAACGCATACGCCGCCAAGAAGAAGCTTCCGATCGACAACGACTACGGCAAGCCGGACAGCAAGTACATGGCGACGTCGTACAGCTCGACGCCGATCGGCAGCAAGACCAAGCCGACGTACTCATCGAATTCGACCGCCAATGGCACGACGAACAGTACGACGAACGGCACGACCACCCAGGGCAACGCCGCGAATGCGAACGGCACCAACGGCACGACCACCCAAGGCAATACGACCAACACCAACACCAACGGCAACACCAACTGACGGTTGCCGGCGGCGACTATGACGAAAACACAGGGGCTCCTCGATCATGACATCATGTCGATCGAGGAGCCCCGGCGCTTTCAGTATGCTCCGCGCACGTACTGTGGCGCGTAGGGAGCGGCGGCGGTCGGAATGCCGAGCTTGTCGGCGGCGCGCAGCGGCCAATAGGGGTCGCGCAGCGCGGCTCGTCCGATCTCCACGGCATCGGCCTCGCCGCGCGCGACGATCTTCTCGGCCTGCTTGGGCTTGGTGATCAGGCCTACGGCGGTGACCGGAACATCCGCTCGTGAGCGCACCTGAGCGGAGAACGGGACCTGATATCCCGGCTTGACCGGAATGGTCACGTCGGCGATGATGCCACCCGTCGAGACATCCACCAGATCGACGCCGCGCTCCTTGAGCGCGCGGGAGACGATCACCGTCTGGTCAAGATCCCAGCCGCCGGCCGCCCAGTCGGTCGCGGAGATGCGCACCAACAGCGGCATGTCGTCGGGGATGACCGAACGCACCGCGTCGACGATCTCCAGTAGAAAACGCATGCGGCCGCTGATATTGCCGCCGTATTCGTCGGTCCGCTCGTTGCACAGCGGGTCCAGGAACTGCGAGATGAGATAGCCGTGCGCCGCGTGCAGCTCGATCGCCTGAAAACCGGCGATGACCGCGCGCGCCGCCGATGCGCGGAACTGCGAGATAATGTCGCGGATTTCGGCGATGCTCAGCTCGCGTGGCGTCGCATAGCCGCCGAACGCGATCTCGCTGGGCGCCACCGTCTGCCATCCGCCCTCCTCGAAGGGAACAGTGCGCCCCTCGAATCCGACGCCGAAGCACCCGGTGGAGCCTTTGCGGCCGGCATGGTTGAGCTGCACTGCCATCGCCGCGCCGGCCGCTTTGACATCGGATACGATCCAGCGCCACGCCTCGATCTGGTCGTCGTTCCACAATCCGAGATCGTTGGGTGAGATGCGCCCTTCGGGTGAGACCGCGGTCGCCTCGGCGATGATCATGCCGAAGCCGCCGAACGCGCGGGAGACGTAGTGCTGATAGTGGAACGGGGTCGGTTTGCCGTCGCGCGCGACCGCGGAGTAGGTGTCCATCGGGGGAAGCCAGATGCGGTTGCGCACGGTCAGGCCGCGAAGCGTCATCGGCTGGAACAGCGTGGTCTTCACGCCTTTGGCGCCCGAGCTGGAACCCGAGCCCTTCTTGCCCTTGCCCAGTGCCTTCTTCTCCTTCTTCTTCGCCGCCGGTTTCTGCGTGTCGTTGCCGTTGGCTGCCGTGCCGTTGGCTGTGATTGCGATGGCTGCGTTGTCGCTGGATGATTGGTCGCTGCCGCCCATGCTCGTTCCTCCCGTCGATCTTCACCCGTCTGCCAGCCGTGCAATCCGCGGCGTGCGTTTGCGCGCGGATGTTTGGCGATGGGACGGGCGTATTCCCTTCCGTGCCATTGTATCGTGTTGCGCCGCCTTATGCGGTCGCGGTGCGGGGCTGGTCAGGCGTCGGCTCCGACGGCGTCGGCGACGTGATCGTATCCGTCTCGTTTGAGCAGCGAGGCGAGGCCGCGCTTGAGCACGGTGATCTGCTGCGGGCCGCGATACATCAGCGAGGAGATGAACATCACCAGACTCGCTCCGGCGCGGATCTTCTCATACGCCTGCTCGGGGGTGAACACGCCGCCGATGCCGGCGATGGCGAAGCGGTCGCCGTACTCGCGGTACACCTGACGGACGATCGCGGTGCTGGCGCTAAAGCACGGGCCGCCGGAAAGGCCGCCCTGCCAATCGCGCGGAATCTCCATGCCGGACCGGTCCTTCTGCAGATTCGCGAAGCTCACGCCCTGCACGTTATGCTCGGCGAGCACGTCGAGCAGCTCCTTGAATTCGCCCCACGACTTGTTGAGCGGCATCTTGACGAGCGTGGGCTGGGGGCGGTCGATGCGGTCAAGTGCGCTGAACAGGCGGTCAAGCGCCTCCGGCGTCTGCGTGAACGGTTCGCCGGCGTGCGTGTTCGGGCAGGAGACGTTCACTTCGACCATTGCGGTGCGTCCCGCCGCGCGTCGCATCGAGATGCAGTAGTCCTCGATGCCCTCGTCGAGATCGCCGCACCGGTCGTCGTTCGTGCGCGCGATCGAAACGGAGATCTGCATGGCCTTCGCCTTCGTCCATGCCGACTCCGCGCGTTCGATCACCTTGTCGGAGCCGTCGTTGGCGAGGCCGACGTGGACCATCATCGAATCGTATTCGGGAAGACGGTGGAACCACGGCTTGGGGTTGCCCGCGCATGGGCGGGACGTGGTCGAGCCGACCGTCTCGAAGCCGAAGCCGGCGTTGTCGAGCAGGACCGGCATGTCGCAGTTCTTGTCGAGGCCGGCGGACAGGCCGAACGGATTGGCGAAATCCACGCCCATCACCCTGGTTTCGAGCACCGGGTCGGTGTAGTCGAGCATTTCGTTGAGCAGCCACATGAGCGGCGGGATGCGCCTGGTGACCCGGCAGAACTCGATCATCTGGTCATGCGCCACGTCGGGGGTGTGGTTGAAGACGAAATACGGCTTGACGATGTGCTTGTAGCCGAAGGTGAACAGGTCGCAGGTCGCCTTGTTCACGGCGTCGTGCCAAAAGCTTTCAGATACGTAGGTCATGCTCCCCATTGTGTCACCTGCACGCGATTGCGCAAGGTCGGTGCCCGGGCGGCGCTTGGCGGCGTGTGCATGCGGCAGGAGCCTGTGCCTGCGGCAGGAGTGCGATTTTGTTCACTTTGTCGCTGGATGGTACTTTTTGTTGCATGTTGTGCGCTGAAACGCTCAAGTCGTTTTGTTTTTTGCGCGTATATGTGCGATAATGTGAGAATGATCTCCTCGCAACGTCAGCACCTGATTCTGAGCAGGCTTCGCACGAGAGGTGCCGTGCGCATCACCTCGCTCAGCCAAGAGCTCGGCGTCTCGGCGATGACCATACGGCGGGATATTTCTGAGCTGTCAGACAAAGGTCTTCTTACGAGAGTGCACGGTGGCGCGATCACGGCGAACTCACTGCTGAGCGAGCCGTTGTTCTCCGTCAAGTCGCAGATGGACGTCGATCTCAAGGATGCCATCGCGCGCAAGGCGGTCAGCTATGTGGCCCCCGGCGATGTGATCGCCATTGGAGGCGGCACCACCGCGTACATCTTCGCGCAGCATCTGATCGAATCGCAGCGGTCGAACGGCGTGACCATTCTGACCAACTCCATTCCCGTCGCGGAACTGGTGCAGTCGCTCGAATCGAAGGACGTCGATGTGATCGTCACGGGCGGCGTCATCACCAGATCCAACTCGCTCGTCGGCCCCATCGCCGACAAGGTCGTCGGAAGCCTGCGCGTCAACACCGTGTTTCTTGGCACGCATTCGGTGTCCATCCCGCGCGGCTTCCTCATGCCCAATTCGCTGGAGGCCGCCACCGACATGGCGATGATGGGCATTGCCGATCGCACGGTCATCCTGACCGACCACACCAAGTGGCGTTGTACATCTTTGTCGTTGTTCGCCCGATTCGATCAGGTGGACACCGTCATATCAGACGACGGGCTCGACTCGAAATCCGCCGCCAAAACCAGGAATTTGGTCAAAGAACTCGTTCTGGCCCATCAGGACGAGCAAACCGAGGAAAGAGAGTGACCATCATGGCACAATTCGCCAACTATGAACCGGGCGCATACGCCAGGGAGCACATCCGCATCACACCGACCACGCTGGCCGATGGGCGCGATTTCTTCTATCTCGACGACGATCCCGAGTATGTGTCCGGGGCGAAGACCCGTGAGCTCAAGGACCCGCGCAACCTGCCGTATCGCTTCAGCAACCAGCTGAACGCCGCCGGCGAGGAGGTGCCGTATGCGGCTCCCGAGATGCGTCGCGACCCGCTGACCGGCGATTGGATTCCGATGGCGACCGCCCGCATGAACCGACCGATCACCGCCGGCCCCGGCGCCACCGCGAAGGGCAACCCGCTGGCCGCCCGCAAGCCCGGTGACCCGTATCAGGACGGCGAGGTTCCGGACACCGACTACAACGTCGTCGTGTTCGAGAACCGCTTCCCGTCGATGGTGCGCGTGCCCGGCCGCTCCGAGGACGTGACTTTCGTCGACGGCAACCCGCTGTGGGAGAAGAAGATGGCCGTCGGTCGCTGCGAGGTCATCTGCTTCGACCCGAACGAGCACGGTCTGCCGGCGGATCTGCCGGTGAGCCGTCTGCGCACGGTCGTCGAGGCCTGGGCGTTCCGCACCGCCGAGATCTCCAAGATGGAGGGCATCGAGCAGATCTTCCCGTTTGAGAACCACGGCGCCGAGATCGGCGTCTCGCTGGCGCACCCGCACGGACAGGTGTACTGCTACCCGTTCATCGCCCCGAAGATGGAGGCCGAGCTCAAGCACACCGAGGCCTACCACGAGAAGACCGGCGGCAACCTGCTCAAGGACATCATGAACGCCGAGCTGGAGGCCAAGGAGCGCATCATCATGCGCAACCACAGCTGGGTCGCCTACGTGCCCGCCGCCGCCCGCTGGCCCCTTGAGGTGCATGTCGCCCCGGTTCGCGACGTACTCACCCTCGACCAGCTCAACGACCAGGAGCGCTGGGATCTCGCCTCGATGTACTCGCACCTGCTCAAGCGCGGCAACGCGTTCTTCGACAAGGGCGACGGCAAGGGCATGGATCTGCCGTACATCGCCGCATGGCATCAGGCGCCGATCCACGATCCGCGCCGCGAGAACTACCGCCTGAACCTGCAGTTCTTCTCCTTCCGTCGTGCCGCCAACAAGATCAAGTACCTCGCCGGCTCCGAGTCCGGCATGGCCGCCTGGATCTCCGACACCACTCCGGAGCTCATCGCCAAGCGCTTCCACGAGCTCGGCGACGTGGATATCGCCGACTGATTCCCGCAACCATACGGCGGCTCCTCCGTATAGGGGAGCCGCCATATGCCTTTACACCCTCACCATCATCAAGAAAGAACATCAATGACTGCTGTTGAATTCATCGAACCGATCAGCCATGAAGATGGCGTCGCACAGGCGACCGCCCTCTTTGCCAAGACCTACGGTGCGCAGCCGGAAGGCGTCTGGGCCGCTCCGGGTCGCGTCAACCTGATCGGCGAGCACACCGACTACAACGCCGGCCTGTGCCTGCCGATCGCACTGCCGCATCGCACGTTCATCGCGCTGTCCCCGCGTGAAGACACTCGCGTGCGCCTCGTGTCCGACGTGGCACCCGACAAGGTGGCCGAAGCCGACCTCGAAGGTCTCAAGGCCCGCGGTGTGGACGGCTGGGCCGCCTACCCGACCGGCGTGGCGTGGGCGCTGCGCGAAGCCGGCTTCGACAAGGTGCGGGGCTTCGACGCGGCGTTCGTCTCCTGCGTGCCGCTCGGAAGCGGCCTGAGCTCCTCCGCCGCCATGACCTGCTCGACCGCTCTGGCGCTGGATGACGTGTACGGGCTCGGCTACGGCTCCTCCGACGCGGGACGCGTGACCCTGATCAACGCCGCCATCAAGTCCGAAAACGAGATGGCCGGCGCCTCCACCGGCGGCCTCGACCAGAACGCCTCCATGCGCTGCACCGCAGGGCACGCGATCCGTCTCGACTGCCGTCCGGGCCTGACCGCGCTCGAATCCGTCTCCCAGAAGGAATTCGACCTCGACAAGTACGGTCTGGAACTGCTGGTGCTCGACACCCGCGCGCCGCACCAGCTCAACGATGGCCAGTACGCGCAGCGTCGTGCGACCTGCGAGAAGGCGGCCGAACTGCTCGGCGTGGCGAATCTTCGCATCGTGGCTGATGAGGTCGCCGCCTCGGCTGATCCCGAGGAGGCACTCGCCGACGTGCTCGCCAAGCTTCCGGACGAGACGAGCAAGAAGCGCGTGCGCCACGTCATCACCGAAATCGGTCGCGTCGACGAGTTCATCGAGGCGTTCGCCTCCGGCGACATCGACAAGGCCGGCGACCTGTTCAACGCCTCGCACAACTCACTGCGTGACGATTATCAGGTGACGGTGCCCGAACTCGACACCGCCGTGAACGTGGCTCGCGCCAACGGCGCCTATGGTGCCCGCATGACCGGCGGCGGCTTCGGCGGCTCGATCATCGCACTCGTCGACAAGGGCGAAGGCCATCGCATTGCCCAGCTTATCGCCGATGAGTTCGAAGCCCAAGGCTTCAACGCGCCGCGCGCACTGCCGGCGTATGCCGCTGGTGCGGCGTCACGCGAAGCGTGACGCCCTTCGCGGACGCTTGTGGTGCGTCCGATCACCTCACCTGAGGAGAGCCCGCTGGGCTCTCCTCTTGACGGCTCGGCACGCGAAGCGTGACGCCCTTCGCGGACGCTTGTGGTGCGTCCGCTCACTTCGCCTACGGGATGCCCACTGGGCTCGCCCGCGCCCACGCGTTGTCACGCGATGAAAAAACGTCGTTTTCGTCGTCGCGTGACAAACGTATGAAGCAAACGTATGGCATGCCATGTAGAGCTGTCTTGCATCTCTTCGCGCCGACTCGCTCAGCGCATGTTTTTCTCGGAATCATCCCTGAGCTCGAGAAAAACATGTTGCAACCAAGGCTCCCAGCGCAAGATAATCTCGGATTTTGCCTTGAGCTCGAGAATATCTTGCGCTACGAGGCTTCCCAGCGCAAGGTTTTCTCGGAACGGACCCTAAGTTCGAGAATATCTTGCGCAACCAGGCTTCCCAGCGCAAGGTTTTCTCGAAATGGCCGTTCATTCCGAGAATATCTTGCGCTACCAGGGTATGGCGCGGTTCTGTCGGGCCCAGTTCTGTCCAGTTCGGCTCTGTCGGGCACGGTCGGACGCAGTGGCAGGCGCTGACAGATGTAGATAACAGGCGCACATGGTCGATATCGGGATTGGGGGTACGAAATGGACGCTGGGACCGGACAGAGCGTCCATTTCGTACCCCCAATTGCGATTTCGACCATGAAGAACGCCGAATCGTCAGTAGCGTCCGGCAAAACCACCAATGTGATCGGTCACGGTGATCGGTCGCACGCCATCAAACGTAATCCAGTATCCACTCCACGCACACCGCGCCACCGACGCCACGCACAACCATGCGCGCTCAGCCGTGCCAGTGAAGTTAAGACACGAAGGTGCATCGAGGCGCGCGCAACCACGCGCGCTCAGCCGCGCCCGCACTTGCGCACAGTATCGCACTTGCGCACAGTATCGCACTTGCGCACACATAGCCACATCGCGCAACCCCACCACCCCACACGCACATCACCCCGTAGCCCACGAACAGTAGAGGCCGTTGACGACAATCAAGGTTTTGTGAATTGAGGCCGCATAGCGCGGGCACACGTCGGTCGGCCATGCCTGCACTCGGATACGGCGGATTGTTGCCGCCGGCATTGCCATCGCAGCTACGCGATTGGAAAGAACGGCTTGATGCAAGGCAGCCGGGGCCAGGATTGCAATGTGCATGTGCAACATTCGGGAAGCGGTCGCGCGGCGATGTGGCACCCACGTCTCGCCTATACTGAATACCACCCGTTTTTTCGTATTCGATCAGGGAGCGCCATGAACAAGGCCATCATCACCGTCGTCGGTCAGGACACCGTCGGCATCATCGCACGCGTGTGCACCTATCTTTCGCAGCATAACGTGAACGTGCTCGACATCTCGCAGACCATCATCGACGGTTTCTTCAACATGATGATGATCGTCGATTACTCGGCCGCCGATAAGGACTTCGGCGCGATGGTCGGCAATCTGGAGGATCTCGGCGACGACATCGGCGTGCGCATCCGCTGCCAGCGCGAGGAGATCTTCACCAGAATGCACCGAATCTGAGCCAGGGCCTCGAAAGGAACACGCACCATGCTGAACATCATGGAGGTCCACGAGACCAATCAGATGATCGAGCAGGAGAAGCTTGACGTCCGTACCATCACGATGGGCATCTCACTGCTCGACTGCGCGGCGTCCACCGTGCAGGAGACCTGCGACAACATCTACCGCAAGATCACCACCTACGCCAAGGACCTCGTCTCCACCGGCCAGGCCATCGAACGCGACTATGGCATCCCGATCGTCAACAAGCGCATCACCGTGACACCTATTTCACTGGTCGGCGCGAGCTGCTGCAAGACCACCGAGGACTTCGTCGCAATCGCACACGCGCTCGACAAGGCGGCCAAGGAGGTGGGCGTCGACCTGATCGGCGGATACTCGGCGCTTGTGAGCAAGGCCATGACCCCGGCCGAGAAGCTGCTCATTGAATCGCTGCCGCAGGCGCTCGCCGAAACCGACATCGTCTGCTCGTCAGTGAATGTCGGCTCCACCAAGACCGGCATCGATATGAACGCCGTCGCGCTGCTCGGCCACATCATCAAGGACATCGCCGCGCGCACCGCCGACAACGACTCCTACGGCTGCGTCAAATTCGTGGCCTTCTGCAACGTGCCCGACGACAACCCGTTCATGGCGGGCGGCTTCCACGGGGTCACCGAGGGCGATGCCGTGATCAACGTGGGCGTCTCCGGACCCGGCGTGGTCTCGCGCGCGCTCGACGCCGCCAAGGGCAAGGACTTCGAGTTCCTGTGCGAGACGATCAAGCGCACCGCATTCAAGATCACGCGCGTCGGTCAGCTGGTCGCCCAGGAGGCATCGCGCCGGCTCGGCGTGCCGTTCGGCATCATCGACCTGTCGTTGGCTCCCACCCCGGCTGTGGGCGATTCGGTCGGCGAAGTGCTCGAGAAGATCGGCCTTGAGCAGGTGGGTGCCCCCGGCACCACCGCGGCGCTCGCCATGCTCAACGATCAGGTGAAGAAGGGCGGCATCATGGCGTCCTCCTACGTGGGTGGCCTTTCGGGCGCGTTCATCCCCGTCTCCGAAGACAAGAACATGATCGACGCGGCCGCGTCCGGCTGCCTGACCATGGAGAAGCTGGAGGCGATGACCTGCGTGTGCTCGGTCGGCCTCGACATGATCGCCATTCCCGGCGACACGTCCGCCGCCACGATCTCCGGCATGATCGCCGACGAGGCGGCCATCGGCATGGTCAACCAGAAGACCACCGCCGTGCGTGTGATCCCCGTCGCCGGCAAGGGCGTGGGTGAGATGGCGAACTTCGGTGGCCTGATGGGTTATGCGCCGATCATGCCGGTGAACAACACCTCGTGCGAGGCGTTCGTCAACCGGGGCGGCCGCATTCCCGCGCCGATCCACAGCTTCAAGAACTGAGCTAGGTGGGAGACGAGCGCTCGCTGGGTGTGCCGGGCGCATCGCTGCGAACGCACATGTGCCATATGCAAGATTGTCCATTACGATGAACAACATGACGATTTTCTGCAAGATTGTTCATCGTAATGGTCATTATGACAGAAGCAGCAATGACGGAGGGCAGTGTTGTGGGCAAATGGAGGCGCAACGCCGTTTTCCCCTCGGCGGGAGCCGTCAGTCGTGCGTTTGTCGGCCATGTGGATCGTAATGCTTCGGGGGAGTGTTGTGGGTGTGCCGACGTTGCGCGCGCGAGCGGGTGCGAGTCGCGTATTTTTTGTATTGTGGTGGTATTTTTTGGCGGTTTGGGTTTGTGGCCGCTTGTGTTTGTGCGTGATATTGGGTATGTGCGCATCCGGGGGTGTCGGTTCTCCGGTTGTGTGTGGATAATCAATGGCAATGAACCGTGATGGGAGAAATGATCATGAACAGGATGAATGATGTGAGCAAGGCGACCGATGCGACCGGTGCGGGCGGCGTGCCCGTTGTGTCGAGAAAACGTGCGAAGTGGGTGATTCCGGTCGCTGCTGGCTGCGCGGTGCTCGTGTTGGCTGGCGTGGGCGGCGGGTATGCGTGGTATGCGCATGACCGGAGCGTGCGCGTATTGGCGGATGCGACTGAGGCGTGCGCGTCGAGCGTGACGAAGGTCGCCGAGGCGAAGAGCATGTGGGAGTCCGCGTTGAAGTCCGATGAGGTGACGGAGGCGTTGAAGATCACCGACCGGCAGGTCGCCCAGACGCGCACGGTGAGCGCATTGGCCGAAACGAAGGACACGTCGTTCGATGCTGTGAAGGCGTGCTCCGGCGACGCGGACACGCTGCAGGGGATCGCGGACACGAACACGCGACTCGCCTCCACGTACGGGAAGCAAGCCGCGGCGTTGAAGGACGACGCTCGCACGGTCACTGAGTCGCGTGACGCGAAGACCCTCACTGATCTGAAAGCGAAGCTCGACGGGAAGATCAAGACCGCGAAGAAGCTGCTCGCCGACTCGAACGGGAAGGTCAAGGACACGAAGACCCGCGACACGTTGAGCAAGGCGATCAATGAGGCCGGGAACGCGAAGGACGCGACGACCATCGAAACCGCGATCAAAACACTCGACGCTGCGACAGGCAAGGTCAACCAGTCCATCGACGCGAAAAAGAAGGACGACGCAGCCAAAGCCAAGGCCGAAACGGCGAAACAGGCCGCCACACAAACCACCGGCGCGGGCAACACGTATGCGAACACCGGCAACACATACGGGTACAACGGAACCACAGGCAGTGGGAACGGAACCACGTACACGTCAACACAACAAGCACAAACCCAGCAGCAGGCGCAGACCCAGACCAGACCGCAGAGCAATGGGGGCAGCAGCAATGGATGGAGCTATAAGCCGGAAGACCTGTACGGTACGCACAATGGCACATGGGATGAAAACGGGGAAATGTGTGCTGTAATCCCGGATGATGGCACTCAAGGCATTTTTGTTCCGTGTGATTGAGGATTGGGAAATGTTCTGTAGTAGGCAGTTGTGTTCCGTCTGTCGGTTCCGCTCTCATGCAAGGCCCACCAATTCGGTGGGCCTTTCTATTGGCGGCCTTTCCTGAGAGTGGCATCCCTTCTCTATGTTTTATCCCGGATGATGCGGGCGTTCTCGGCATTGCATATGAGGGGATGATCGTGGGCATGCGCCGTGATACCCCCGTTCATATTGGTATTTTTCATATGGTGTCGGTATTCTGTGTATTGCACTCGTATCGGGTGCGTGTTGATCGTTCATTCGCCGTGTAGGAGGGAATGAGGCAGGATATGAGATTCAAACCATTGGAAGTATTGCGCAGGGCCGTGCGTCCCGTGGCCGCGTTGGCGACGGCGGTGGCCGCGTTGGCCGGGGGCATGGTCGTGGCGGGCACGGCGGGAGCCGTGCAGACGAGCGGTCTGCCGGGATACACGTCCACCGTCGCGTTCGACATAAAATGGCCGACTTGGAGCACGTGGGGCGAGACAGACTTCGGTCCGCTGGCCCGTGTGGATGGCCGTTGGGCGTACTGCGTCGAGGCGGACGTGAAGTACACGGGGGTTGCGGGCACGTGGTCCAATGTCCCGTCGTCGAATGTGACGGCCACGAGGCTTGCGTGGCTCGCGGACAAGTACAACGACAATAATGATCTGCATCAGGCGGCGCTCAGCTATCTGGTCCATGAGAAGATGGACCCGAATGGGGCCGCGTTCCTGAACGCGTTCGCGGCGGCGGGTCTGAAGAACGGCGACTGGAATCAGGTGAAGTCCACAGCCGGGAAGATGTGGACCGATGCGACCAATAACATGCCCGCCAGTGTGAAGGCGGAGTATGAGTATGATGCGAACACGAAGCGTTCCGGCACGGTGAACGTGTCGATCAGGAACGCGGCGAACACGTATCTGCAGGGCATCGCGTATACGGCGACGCTGACCGGTCCCGCCGTGTTCGCGTCGAACGGCAAGAAGACGGTCAGCGGGAAGACCGCCGCGAATGCGACGCATCTGAAGTGGACGGCGACCGGCAACGGCAAGGTTACGACCAAGGTGAGCTACAAGGCTCCAGTCGCGCGTCGTCTCGCATCCCCGAATCAGGATCTATTCCAATTCGACAAAGATCCCGCTACGAAGTCCGCGTCCGTCACCTTCAACGTCGAGAAAAGCTTCCAACCCACCATCACCACACAGATCAGCGCGACCACGCTCCCACGCGGCACCCCCGTCAAAGACAACATCACATTCGGCGTGAACAAAGGCGACACATGGCCCGCCAACACGAAGGTCCGCGCGGACGGCTACTACTACGTCGGCAACAAAACCAGCATCCTCACCACCATCCCACTCAACAAGGATGAAACCCCCGACGCATACCTCACCCGCGTGAAAGCGCACGCCGGATCACCCAAAGCAACCGCAACCATCACCGCCACCAAACCCGGCACCATCGAAACCACCGCACTCAACGCGAACGGCAAACCCTACACGTCGCCCGGCGACGGCTCCTACGGCACATGGGTGTGGGTCATCCGCAAAAGCCAACAGGCCGACCCCGGCATGATCAGCGGCGATTACGTTGACGTGTTCGGACAGAAGAACGAAACCGCAAGCCACCCCGGCACCCCATCCCATGATTCCGTGGTCCTCGAACAGGCCGGTTCGACCGGACGTGACATCATGGACACGATCACCATCGGCGCACTGCCCGCCGACTACGGTTCGTACACGGGTGACGCGCAATACGGGTTCGACAAGGATGCGGACGCGACGATCCGCGTCTGGTGGGCCGGAGCGGGAACCGGCGTGAAAGCCGACGACGAGAAGTACAAGCCGACCACGGTCGAGGAGCCGAAAGCCGACGCGAACCACAGGATCATCGGCGAATGGACCGTACCCGCCCGCAACGGACGCTACAAGGTCGGCGGCGGCACGATCACCCTCACCACGCGACAGATACGGCCCACGTTCCTCGCTCGCACCCATGACTTCGAGCGGATGGGGCGGATGGAATAGCGGCACGGGGTTCCGATGGAAGCGCAACGCCGCGGACAAAGAAAAAAGCCGTGGCATATGGCTTCGACCGCTGGGTTCCTGCGGGCTGGTAATCGCTTCCGGGGTCAGGCCATCGCGGGCTGTGCCTGATTGGCCGCTAGATAGGCGACGAGTGCCTTGCGGATCAGCGCGCTCTTGCCGATGTGCTCCTTGGCGGCCTGCGCGCGCACCTGCTCGTCCATGTCGGCGGTCAGGTACGCCTTGCAGAGCACGTCTGCCTTGGCGCGGGGCTTCTCGGCGAGGGGACGACCGGCGAAGATGTCGTCGATGTCGTCCATGGTGATCGCCCTTTGCGGGCGGATGGTCTCGCCGATGATGCCGGGCGTGTGCTTGGCGTATTCGTCCGAGAGCTTGTCCCAATCGGTTTCGTTGGTCATGATGTCCTCCTTGATTAGTCGTTGAACTTGTAGAGCCATTCCTCGCGGCAGTCCATCGCGTGGAACACCTTGCGCGAGCGTTGGGAGACCAGCAGCTCCACGGGGCGTTCCCTGAACTCGTCGGGGTAGCCGAGCACCGCCATGACCCTGTCGCCGGGGCGGCGCGACTGCACCTCGAACACTGCCACCGGATGCTGGAAGACGTAGTCTATCTGTGGCTGGGTGAGCCAGTGCTTGTAGGCTGATTCTTCGCATTCGATCATAACCAGCACGGTACCATAATTTAGTACCATAATCAAATCTGGGGGGTGAAGCATGATTCCTCCTCGGCAACGAGTCGCGTGGCGCGTGTGGCGACGATGGCGGCATCATTCCCCGACGTGGGGATCAACAGGGACAGGCGCATGGTTCTGCCTGAAGGATGGGAGGATGACTGATATCATCCGACCATGGCCGGTGCGTTTCCGCCTCCATTGACCGTTGGGTGGCTGGAACCGCCAGCCGCGCGATCTCCGACCACGTGAGCCGTGGTGCTTTGGAAAAGTGTTGCGGACACGCCGACACATCCCTTTTGACGGGCATGGGGTTGTGTTTTTTGATGCCTTCCCAGAGTGATTATTACGCTGGATCCGTATTCGGCGGATATCACCAAAGATGGGATAACGATGGTCACGGCATGGTGGTCACGGCACCGGATTGGCTGACGCAATCCGAAAACTAGAAGTCATCTCGAAAGTCGATACTGGTTGCCATCGGCATGGTCAACTAGTTGATGTGTGTACAGGTGTGGGAGCGGCCCGGTGATGGAATCGGGCGCTCGATCGGCAAGCCGCCTTGGTTCAGGGTCTGTCTTATGCTCGAAACTCGAATTACGCACGGCGGGCACACGGCATTACGACAAGGCATTACGAGGTGATGACGATGACGGAACAGATGACGGAACACCAGGCACAGGCACCGGCACAGGCGCAGTCACAGGGGCAGAATCCCGAAGCCAGGGTCGAGAAGATGTTCGAATACGGCTATCGCAAGTCGAATTACGGGCCTGACGAGCTGGTGACCGACGCGCACGGCAATCCGATCAGCGTGGTCGACGCGATGCTGTCAGCCGAAAAGGCGGCCGCCGCCGAAACCGTCACGCCGCACCTGTGCTACTACTCGCCGCGCATCCCCGGCAACACCGGCTCGGCGATTCGCCTGTGCGCGGTGACCGGCACAATCCTGCATCTGGTGGAACCGCTCGGCTTCAACCTGCGCGACACGAAATTGCGTCGCGCCGGCCTTGACTACCACGACATGGCGCATGTGGTACTGCACCCGAACTTCGAGAACCTGGTCGAATCGATGCCGAACTCGCGCATCATCGCATTCACCGCGCACGCCACCAAGCTGTACACCGAGGTGGAATACCGGCCCACCGACATCCTGCTGTTCGGCCCCGAACCGGGCGACATCCCCGACCCGATGGACATCATGGCCGGCCCGCATGTCGCCGAGCAGGTGAGACTCCCGATGCGCCCGAGCCTGCGTTCCCTCAACCTCACCAACTGTGCGTCAATCGCCATCTACGAGGCATGGCGACAGCTCGGCTTCGCCGGGGGACGGTAGCGGTCGGCGATCCGACGCGTTGTTCCCGCCCGACGGGTTCGATGCGAATCCTTCGGGCAGAACGGTTCAGCAGTATGTCGTCTGCGCTGATTGCGGCGTGCTCACGGCGTTGACTGATCTGCCGTGGACGGGAGTGTAGCGCGGTACATACCCCGCATCCGTACCTATCCCCGTACCTTCCGAGACACTTGCCGTGACGCCGTCATCTCGTCGAATGAGACCAGCTGCACGGTGCTGTCGCCGTCGACGAGTCGTTGGAGATGATCGGTGAATCCGGATTCGGAGAACAGTGCGTAATGCTTGTTGGGATAGGGCAATAGGCGACTGCAGCGTTGCAGTGACCGATACTCGCTTTCCCCGACCGGATCGTTGCGCCACTTGCGTTCGCAGAATACCTCTTTGGTGGGATCCGCTCCAGTGACGATGGAGTCGATCTCCTCCTGCCGATGCGTTTTTGGGTCGGAGCCCCACCAGCGTCCGGCTTCGAGAATGGGAGACGGCAGACGGTCGTATCCGTCGAGGTGCCTCATTTTCAAATGAGGCACCTCGAATATAGCATCTCGTACTTATATCATTTGCGTGCCGGTCGATCTCATGAGGCGGGGCGTTTCCATTGAGCCGAATGTGCGACTGAGCCGCATCACGAAGTCTCATACAGCCAGACGATCCACGCCATATTGTCATATGGCCGAATGAACACACGCCGATCACGCATCCGCCATCCCCGTGGCATGCCCTGAGCAATGCCGTTCAGGGAGTCTTCGGCGTCATGCATGACATCGGAATCCGATTCTCCGGTGCTGTGATGGACGGAGTGAATCACCATGAGCCGTCTGCCGGCATGGTCCAAAGCCGCATTCCAATCTGCGCACAAGCGGACCCGATCCAGATACGCGGGCAATGCCCGCTGATCCCACCATGCGTCTTTCGTCCAATCCGCATAGCGCAACGATGCGGATTGGGTTCGGGATGCCTGCGCGGCCAACACGCCCAAGGCATAGGGGCTATCGGACACCACGGTGATGCCGTGATGCTCCGGCTGATCGCCGGTCGCCTGATCTGACCGACTCGTTTCACGCAATACCTGAGCGATGTAGTCCATCGGAGCGTCGTTCGAGCTACTGTAGTTGATCCACGCGTTTTCGCACATATTCGCAAAGGAGAACACGGCCAGCCCAGCGCACAATGCAACGAGCGCCGGGCGCATGCGCATCCGCCTATGCCATGTGATCGCCGCTCCCAATGCCGTCGAAACCAGCAGCGGCCCCAACGCCACCACCATGTAGCGGTTGACGATGATGCTTTGACGGATGATCAGCGACGCCACGCATGCCAACAGCAGAACCCCGACATATACCACGAGGCCGCAGACCATCATGAATCGCCTTGCCGTTCCCTCGAATCCATGGAAATCGGCTCGGGTTCCGCCTGTTTGCACTGGAGCGCCACCCGATGCGCCGCCGGAGGATGCCGCCACGGGTTGCTCCGCAGCCTGCGCGCAACGGCTCGATCTGCTCGATTGAAGTCGCGCATATCGTAGTGCGCATATCACGCCTACGAGCAGGCCTGCGATCAATCCGATGGCGGTTGCATAGACCGTCGCGCCTTCGCCGAATACCGGGTATGCAATGAGCTGGAGCAGCGTCTGCGGAAACTGAAATTGAATCCAATACCCCGACGAAACGCTGTGTACCTGATTGAGCATGCTGTATATCCACGGCAGATATGCGGCAAGCTGAATGACAGCGCTGATCAGCGCCATCGCCAATGGGCGCAGCGAACGGGCACCGTTGTCTCGAGCGCGCCGTATCGCCGTGACCAGCACGATCAGATTGATGATGGCGACCGCAAGAACGGCATAATAGTGCAGATACGCGCTGGCGAGACTGAATACGGAAAACAGCATCCATACCGACGCCCGTACGGGGTGCTGCGAACGCAGCGCGATGCAGATGCGCATCGCATAGAGAAAACACAGGCACACGGTCAGCGTCGCCCAAGAATACATGCGAATCTGGAAGGCCATATGCATCAACGGCGGCGCCAAACATGCCAACGCCGAGAACAGGCGTGCGGCGAATGGACCGGCATCCTTGCTGAGCATCACATACCCGGCCACAACGAGTGCGCACGCTGCCGCCGCCGACAGCAGACGATAGGCGACGATATGCTCGCCGAATACCAGTCGGACGAGATTGAGCAGCATGTAGTAGCCGACGGGATGCACGTCGGATGAGCCCAGATCCCAGATTCCCGACCACCCGTGAGACGTCAGCACGACCGAATAGCTTTCGTCATACCATATCTGATGGCCGAACGCAGGCACCAGAAGATACAGGCAGCCTACCAGCAGGCAGTATGGTGCGCCAGCCCGCCAATGGCCGGCAATCCGGCCGATGGGCCGTTTCGCGGTGTCGAATCGGTGCCTAGTCATGATCTGATCCTTCCCGCCGCGCATCGGCGGCATGTCGTTGAGCATGTCATTGAGATGCTCGCAGCGGTCCGACTCGTCCGGCAGCGGTTTGACATCAGTCGCATTGCATTCGCGGGATGATCTGCCCACCGCGTGAGATCGGCACGTTGCCGTTGCGCACGATGTAGTTCGGGCGATTCTTGGACTCAAGATAGGTTCTCGCCAGATACTGGCCGATGATGCCCAGACACATGAGCTGCAGACCGCCGATGAACGTGACGATGCAAGTCAGCGACGGCCATCCCGCCACCGGGTCGCCGAACGCCGCCGCGCGCACGGCGATGAAGCAGGTGGCGACGAAGGCGATCATGCACAATATGAGCCCGATGTATGAGGCGACGCGCAGCGGGGCCGTCGAGCAGGAGACGAGCCCGTCAAGTGCGTACTTCGCAAGCTTCATGAAACTCCAGTTGGTTCGACCGGCCGCACGCGGCACATTCGGATACTCGATCCACGCCGTCCTGAACCCCACCCATGCGAACAGACCCTTGGAAAACCGGTTGCGTTCCGGCAGGGAAGTGACCGCATCGACCACTCGGCGACGCATCAGACGGAAGTCGCGGGCACCATCCGGCACCTCGACAGGCGAGAGCGCGTTCATGATCCGATAGAACAGTCTTGAGAACAGCGACCGAATCGGCGGTTCGCCCTTGCGCGTGACGCGACGGGTGCCCACGCAGTCGATGCCGGCATCATCATCCAGCATGCGCGCCATACGGATCAGCATGGAGGGCGGATCCTGAAGATCGGCATCCATGACCGCCACAAGATCGCCCGTCGCCGCGTCCAACCCGGCGAGCAGCGCGCTTTCCTTGCCAAAATTGCGCGACAGCGACAGCCAGCGTATCGCGAACGACCACTGCTGCGATCGCGCCTCCTGCTCTATCAGTGTGGCGGTGCGATCAGTTGAGCCGTCGTCCACGAGCACCAGTTCGAGACGCGTTCCGGGCCAACGCTCACGCAGATCCCGGGATGTTTGAGCAATGGCCGGCAACAGTAGTGGCATGCATGCCTCCTCGTTGTGGCATGGAACCACAATGGATACCGTCTGATTGCCGACCATAGCTATTCCTCGTCAATGATGAATGAATGATGCTGACCCCTGACCAAATTAGGCGGGGGGGGGGACATGCGGTCCTATGCTGCTGTGATGGTCGGGTAGCCGAACGAATCGGCGGTGCGTCTTTTGGCGAGGTTCACAGTGAGGCGTGCGCAGTCGAATGCAGACTCGTGTTGCGGAAATAATGGTCGAGCTGCGGGTGCTCGAGCCCTGGAGCACGGTATCTGCGCCGTGTGTCCGCCAGTCGCTCGATGGGGATGCATGGCAATGCGAGCACAGGGTGGTCAAGGGCTTTGGCGAAGAAAGACGCCACATCATCAGCAAGTCGGTCGCGGGAGGCGGAATCCGCCAATCGTGCCTTGGTGACCTCCACCACATCCCAATGGCGTGCGCGAAGCCAGCTGCGCTTCTCCTTGTCCCGTTCGGCCTGACGGACATCGGTCATGTGAAACGATCCGTCATACTCCAGAACGGTCATCAGCTCGGTATACGCCATGTCCACGGACCATGGGGTGACTCGGTCCGATGCAATATCTACGTTGACTTCGGCGGAACCCAGTCCACGGCAGGCGAGCGCGATTCGTGTCCGCGTCTCGTATGAGGAATCTGTGTTCTCACGCATCAAGGGCAGTGCCCTGATGAGTTTTCGCTTGCCTGAGAAGGCCGAGCTATGGGCGAGAAATTCGACAATGCGAGCTTTATCGGTGTGCTTTTGCGCGCCTCTTCTCATCATGCAGTCGCCCAATACCACCAGTTCAAGCACGGAAAGCACCGCCGCCATCTGCGCGAGTGCGAGTTCCGGGGCGACCACATTGAAATAAGCCGATGCTGACTGGGAATGTTCCGCGAGCATGGTTTCGTCTGCGAGATGCACTACGGCTCCGGAAATGATGTGACGTTGTTGATGCGTTCCAACGGCAAGGTGGATGGCATGCGGATCGAATCGCTTTTCGTAACGTTCGGGTAGCTCGATGCCTAGGAGTTTCAGCGCCGATGTATGGCTGGCCGTCGGCGGCGCCCCCACGCGCCTGGCGAGCTGGGTGAGACGCGCGTGTTCTGCGGCGTATTGTTCGGAAAGCTGCTTTTCCGCAATAAAAGGGCGGCGTGCCTCAGTCGGAGACACCTCACTCGGAGGCGCATACGAATACGCAATGACGTTGTCTGCATCGAACATGGCCGTCAGCCCTTTCTGGCGGATGGTGATTATTGTAAGAATACAGTGATCGTGGACCATTTCTTGCAGTTGTGTGTACCAAGACCTCGGCGAAGTCGTAGCGTGAGGCCCGCAGTCTCGTGAAAAATGGCTGATTTCCAAGGATCTGCCTTTTACCTGACAGCGGCTCTAGAAAGATGCACTACACACAACTGCAAGATACATGCGAATATATGCGTGGTAAGGTGCTGGACCGCACTTTGATGCGCCGGGATTGTGGTCAGAGACGCGACTTTGGTGCAGAATCGTGGTGTCGCACTCGAAGGAGCGAGTTGAGTCTGGGCATTGAGTCTGGGCAGTGAGTCTGGGGACGACCGTCTTGCACGTGCGGCCGCGTATCATTGGTTCGGCAACGTTGTTGGCAGACGCTGATAGACGATGACAGACGTTGATAGACGCTGAGCCGTTGATGGACATTGACGGACGCAGGAAGGTGGCCCCTTGGCTGAAAGCGGTGATGGTGAAATCGCCCTGCGACTCGCCGCGTGGTGGGAGGCGAATGCCCGCGATCTGCCGTGGAGGTTCGGTCGCGCCGACGCATGGGGCGTGCTGGTGAGCGAGGTGATGAGCCAGCAGACGCAGATGAGCCGCGTCGTACCCTACTGGCTCGCATGGATGCGCGTATGGCCGACGCCCTCGGCGCTCGCGGACGCCACGCCGGCCGAGGTCATCACCGCATGGGGGCGGCTTGGATACCCGCGCAGGGCGCTGCGGCTTCAGGAGTGCGCGCGTGTGGTGCGCGACCGCTACGGCGATGAGCTGCCGCACACCTACGACGAGCTGATCGCGCTTCCCGGGGTAGGCGATTACACGGCGAGCGCGGTGATGAGCTTCGCGTTCGGCGGGCGCGTGGCGGTGATCGATACGAATATCCGGCGTGTGCTGTCTCGCGTGTTTCTCGGTGTCGAGTCGCACGGGGGAGCGGCTAGCGCGGCCGAGCGAGATCTTGCGAATCGCATGCTGCCGGCCGATGCGGCGGATTCGGTCGTCTGGAACGAGTCGGTGATGGAGCTGGGCGCGGTGGTCTGCACGGCGAAGAGCCCGTTGTGCGACCATTGCCCGGTGGCTGATGACTGTGCGTTTCTTGCCGCAGGTCGTCCCGGCTTGGGCGAGCGCCGCACAAGGCCGCGGCAGCGGTTTTCGGGCACTGACCGGCAGGTGCGCGGACTGGTGCTTGACGCGTTGCGGCGGCTGGACGCGGGGGAGCACACGCTGTCTCGGGCGGCGGTCGAATCGCTGTGGGAGGATCGCGTGCAGCTGGATCGCTGTGTGGCGTCGTTGGATGACGATGGGCTGATCGAATTGCTGCCCGACGGCGCGGTGCGGCTGCCGCGCTGATTGCCGCGGCCGGGCGGTGTTGTTCGCTGGTGTGGCCAAGACGCGGGCGAGGCGCGGCTGCGTAGGCATGTGGCGGCCGGGCGGCGGTATGTGATTTCGTGGAGCGGCGCGCTTTCGGGGATGTTGCGTATAGACTGGATGGTTATGGTGGTGCAGCGCAGGTCGGGACGGTCGTCCGGTTCGTTTGATGGTTCGCATGGCGGGTATGGTCAGCGTCCCCGTCAGGAGCGTCCCCGGCGATCGGGCGGGGCCGGCTCACGCAACGGCCGGCAGTCCGGTGGCAGGCGCCCGATCAGCAAGCGGCAGCGGGCGATCTATCGTCGTCGCCGGATTGTGGTGGGGATTGCGCTGCTGCTGGTGCTCGCGCTGATCTCGTTTTGCGTCTACAGCCTGTGGCAGGGTTTTTCGGCCGTGGCGCGAACCGTGAACCATGCGAACGTCTATGCGCTGGATCGCACGTCGGTGCCCGAGCCGAAGGCGACGAGCGGCGTTGGCCAGTGCGACGAGTCGAACGTGCATCTGGAGCTGAGCGCGAAGGCGACGACGATTCCGGTCGGTGGTTCCGCGCAGTTCACGGCCACGATCGTGCATGACGGCACCGGCAGCTGTCTGGTTGATGATTCCACGTCGTCGCTGGTGATGACGGTCACGTCCGGCAATGATGTGGTGTATCGATCGGATGTGTGCGAGGCGGATCCGCATGAGCTGCTTATGGCGCAGGGCGACAAGCGCGCCGATGAGCGGACGTGGAATGCGAATCGCACGGGTGCGAAGTGCGTCGCCGACGCGCAGCTGTCCAAGGTCGATCGCGGATCGTATGCGGTGACGATCGCGCTCAAGGATCATCCCAAGGTGGTCAGCGACCCGGTGACGATTTCCGTGCAGTGAGACGGTTGCCTGACTGTCGCGGTTGCGTCGCCTTGCGGTCTGTCGTGTCGCCTTGCGACACGTGAAGACACGCCGTATTGCGCTGTGTTCAGCATTTTGCTAAAATACGGAATTTGCGTATATGCATGTCATATAGCGGGCATGCTGACAATGACGGAGCGCCCGCACCAAGGCATATGGCGGCCTGAAGGCGCTTGTCGGGGAACCACTATCGAACGAAACACAAGCGAACGATAAGGAACGTCCATTGGCTACCAAGGCTACGACGAGTACCACTACCATCATCGCGCGCGCCGACCAGCATGACATCGATCTGCACAAGGCGTCGGACCGCGTGAACTTCGGCTCCATCCGCGAGCCCATCGATGTACCCTACCTGCTGGGGGTGCAGACCGACAGCTTCGATTGGCTGATCGGCTCGGACCGCTGGAAGAAGCGCGTCGAGGAGGACGAGGCGAACGGCACCAACACCGTGCCCCACGTCTCCGGTCTCGATGAGGTCTTCCAGGAGATCTCCCCGATCGAGAACTTCGCGCAGACCATGTCGCTGACCTTCTCGGACCCGTACTTCGAGGAGCCGCGCCACACCGTGCAGGAGTGCAAGGACAAGGACTACACCTACTCCGCGCCGCTGTACGTGAACGCCGAGTTCGAAAACGGCGACACCGGCGAGATCAAGTCGCAGACCGTGTTCATGGGCGACTTCCCGCTGCAGACCCCGCACGGCACGTTCATCATCGGCGGCACCGAGCGAGTGATCGTCTCCCAGCTCGTGCGTTCCCCGGGCGTCTACTTCGACCGCACGCAGGACCGCACCTCCGACAAGGAGGTCTTCGGCGCGAAGATCATTCCGTCGCGTGGCGCCTGGCTTGAGTTCGAGATCGACAAGCGCGATGTGCTCGGTGTGCGCGTCGACCGCAAGCGCAAGCAGTCCGCGATCGTCTTCCTCATGGCCATCGGCATGACCAAGCCGGAGATCCGTCAGGCGTTTCAGGGCTATCCGCTGGTGCTCGACGCGCTCGACAAGGAGCAGATCGACACCCAGGAGGACGCGCTGACCGATCTGTACCGTAAGATCCGTCCGTCCGACACCGCCACCCCGGAGGCCGGCCGCAACCTGCTCGACTCCTTCTACTTCAACACCAAGCGCTACGATCTGGCGCGCGTCGGCCGCTACAAGATCGACCGCAAACTCGGCCTTGAGAAGGGCATCAGCGAGCGTTCCCTGTCGCGTGAGGACATCATCGCCACGATCAAGTATCTCGTCACGCTGCACGCCGGCGAATCGACCTTCCCCGGCAAGCGCAACGGCGAGGACGTCAACCTGCGTGTCGAGACCGATGATATCGATCACTTCGGCAACCGCCGCATCCGTCAGGTCGGCGAGCTGATCCAGAACCAGCTGCGTACCGGTCTGTCCCGCATGGAGCGCGTCGTGCGCGAGCGCATGACCACGCAGGATCCCGAGGCGATCACCCCGCAGTCGCTGATCAACATCCGCCCGGTGAACGCCACCATCAAGGAGTTCTTCGGCACCTCGCAGCTGAGCCAGTTCATGGATCAGAACAACCCGCTGGCCGGCGTTACCAACAAGCGTCGTCTCTCCGCCCTCGGCCCCGGCGGCCTGTCGCGCGACCGCGCTTCGATGGAGGTGCGCGACGTGCACGCATCCCACTTCGGCCGCATGTGCCCGATCGAATCCCCTGAAGGCCCGAACATCGGTCTGATCGGCTCGCTGGCGACCTTCGGCCGCATCAACCCGTTCGGCTTCATCGAAACCCCGTACCGCCGCGTGGTCGACGGCCAGGTCACGAACGACGTGGACTACATGACCGCCGATCAGGAAGCGGACCACGTCATCGCGCAGGTCAATCAGCAGCTCGACTCCGAAGGCCGTTTCAAGACCGATCAGGCGCTTGCGCGAGCCAACGAGGAGGAGGCCGTCGATGTGCCGGTCAGCTCCGTCGACTACATGGACGTCTCCCCGCGCCAGATGGTGTCGGTCGGCGCCTCGCTGATCCCGTTCCTTGAGCACGACGAGGGCCACCGAGCGCTGATGGGCACCAACATGCAGCGTCAGGCCGTCCCGCTGGTCGAATCCGAGCGCCCGCTCGTGGGCACCGGCTCCGAATGGCGAGTCGCCTACGATTCCGGTGATGTGATCATCTCCGAGAAGCCGGGCGTGGTGACCTACGTGTCCGCCGACATCATCCGCGTGATGAACGACGACGGCACCCAGTCGAGCTACCGTCTCGCCAAGTTCCAGCGTTCCAACCAGACCACCTGCTACAACCAGCGTCCGATCGTCCACAGCGGCGAGCGCGTCGAGACCGGCACCGTGATGGCCGACGGCCCCGCCATCCAGAAGGGCGATCTGGCCCTCGGCAAGAACCTGCTCATCGCGTTCATGCCGTGGAACGGCTACAACTACGAGGACGCCGTGATCATCTCCCAGCGACTCGTGCAGGACGACACGCTCTCCTCCATCCACATCGAGGAGTACGAGATCGACGCCCGCGAGACCAAGCTGGGCGCCGAGGAGATCACCCGCGATCTGCCGAACGTCGGCGAGGACGCGGTGGCCAATCTCGACGAGCGCGGCATCATCCGCATCGGCGCCGAGGTCGAGGCCGGCGACATCCTCGTCGGCAAGGTCACGCCGAAGGGCGAGACCGAGCTGACCCCGGAGGAGCGCCTGCTGCGCGCCATCTTCGGCGAGAAGTCCCGCGAGGTGCGCGACACCTCGCTGCGCGTGCCCCACGGCGAGACCGGAACCGTCATCGGCATCAAGGAGATCACCCGCGAGGATGCCGAGGAGGACGGCGACGAGCTGCCCAACGGCGTCAACCAGATGATCCGCGTCTACATCGCCCAGCACCGCAAGATCACCGTCGGCGACAAGCTTTCCGGACGCCACGGCAACAAGGGCTGCATCTCGCGCATCCTGCCCGAGGAGGACATGCCGTTCCTTGCCGACGGCACCCCGGTCGACATCATGCTCAACCCCTTGGGCGTGCCTTCGCGAATGAACCTCGGCCAGGTGCTCGAGCTGCACCTCGGCTGGATCGCGCACTCCGGCTGGGACATCAGCCTCGACCCCGATCTTGAGGCCGAGTGGAAGAAGTACGTGCCCTCCGGCGCCGAGAAGGGCGAGCCGAACACCCCGGTCGCGACCCCGGTGTTCGACGGCGTGCGTCCCGATGTCATCAAGGGTCTGCTCAAGTCCACCCTGCCCAACCGCGACGGCGACAAGCTGGTCGGCGAGGACGGCAAGGCGACGCTGTTCGACGGTCGTACCGGCGAGCCGTACCCCAAGCAGATCTCCGTCGGCTACATGTACATGCTCAAGCTGCATCACCTGGTCGACGACAAGATCCACGCGCGTTCCACCGGCCCGTACTCGATGATCACCCAGCAGCCGCTGGGCGGCAAGGCGCAGTTCGGCGGACAGCGCTTCGGCGAGATGGAGGTGTGGGCCCTCGAAGCCTACGGCGCCGCCTACACGCTGCACGAGATGATGACCACCAAGTCCGATGACGTGGATGGCCGCGTGCGCGTCTATGGCGCGATCGTCAAGGGCGACAACCTGCCGCCGGCCGGCATCCCCGAATCCTTCAAGGTGCTGCTCAAGGAAATGCAGTCCCTGTCCCTGAACGTCGAGGTGCTCAACGCCGAGGGCGTGGCCATCGACATGAAGGACGAGGACGACGACAGCTCCAGCTCCGACGACCTCGGGTTCAACATCGGCGCCCGCCCCGACGCGGCCGCCAAGGAGGACCAGAAGGTTCCGGAGCCCCAATACCAGTGATTCCGACGGTCGTCGCCGTATGAGTCGCAGCCGCCTACCGCCTCTGGGAGGGGCGCGGCCCGCGGCACGGCGACGGCCGGATCTCAACCGTTTCGAGAACAATCAATAGAACAGGACATACAGAGTGCTGGACGTCAACGCATTTGACAAACTCAGGATCGGTCTGGCCACCGCGGACGACATCCGCGGCTGGAGCTACGGCGAGGTCAAGAAGCCGGAGACCATCAACTATCGAACCCTCAAGCCCGAGAAGGACGGTCTGTTCGGCGAGCAGATCTTCGGACCCACCCGCGACTGGGAGTGCGCCTGCGGCAAGTACAAGCGCGTGCGCTTCAAGGGCATCGTGTGCGAGCGATGCGGCGTCGAGGTGACGCGCAGCCGCGTGCGTCGTGAGCGCATGGGCCACATCGAACTCGCCGCCCCCGTGACCCACATCTGGTTCTTCAAGGGCGTGCCGAGCCGACTGGGCTACCTGCTCGACATCGCGCCGAAGGATCTGGAGAAGGTCATCTACTTCGCCGCCTACATGGTCACCAAGGTCGACGAGGAGCAGCGCCATCAGGATCTGCCCGACCTGCAGGACGAGTTCGACACCGAAGTCGCCAACATGGGCAAGCGTCGCGACAACGAGATCAACGAACGCGCCAAGAAGGTCGAGGCCGATCTGGCCCAGCTCGAATCCGACGGCGACGCGAAGGGCTCGGCCAAGGCCAAGCTGCGCGCCAGCGCGGAACGCGACATGAAGGCCATCCGTCAGCGCTACGATGACCAGATTCAGCGTCTCAACGCCGTTTTCGACCGTTTCAAGGGCCTCAAGCCCGGCGACATGGAAGGCGACGTCGATCTGTGGCGTGAGATGGAGGATCGCTACGGCGACTACTTCGAGGGCTGCATGGGTGCCGAGGCCATCAAGAAGCGTCTGGAGGACTTCGATCTCGAAGCCGCCTCCAAGGAGCTTCGCGAGGAGATCGACACCGGCTCCGGCCAGCGCAAGGCCCGCGCCCTCAAGCGGCTCAAGGTCGTCAACGCGTTCCTGACCACCGGCAACAAGCCGTCGGCCATGGTGCTTGACGTCATTCCCGTCATTCCGCCGGATCTGCGCCCGATGGTCCAGCTCGACGGCGGCCGTTTCGCGACCTCCGACCTCAACGATCTGTACCGTCGAGTCATCAACCGCAACAACCGACTCAAGCGACTCATCGAGCTTGGCGCCCCTGAGATCATGCTCAACAACGAGAAGCGCATGCTTCAGGAGGCCGTCGACTCGCTGTTCGACAATGGCCGCCGCGGTCGTCCGGTCACCGGCGCCTCCAACCGCCCGCTCAAGTCCCTTTCGGACATGCTCAAGGGCAAGCAGGGCCGCTTCCGCCAGAACCTGCTCGGCAAGCGAGTCGACTACTCCGGCCGTTCCGTGATCGTCGTCGGCCCGTCGCTGCGCATGCACCAGTGCGGTCTGCCCAAGCCGATGGCCCTCGAGCTGTTCAAGCCGTTCGTCATCAAGCGTCTTGTCGACCTCAACTTCGCGCAGAACATGAAGTCCGCCAAGCGTCTGGTGGACCGCGGCGACTCCGAGGTGTGGGGCGTGCTCGAGGAGGTCATCTCCGAGCATCCCGTGCTGCTCAACCGCGCGCCTACGCTGCACAGGCTCGGCATTCAGGCGTTCGAGCCGATCCTCGTCGAAGGCAAGGCCATCCACCTGCCGCCGCTCGCCTGCTCGGCGTTCAACGCCGACTTCGACGGCGACCAGATGGCCGTGCACCTTCCGCTGTCCGCCGAGGCGCAGGCTGAGGCGCGTTCGCTGATGCTCGCCTCCGACAACATCCTCAAGCCCGCCGACGGCCACGTCGTGTCCATGCCGTCGCAGGACATGATCCTTGGTCTGTACTATCTGACCACCGTCATGGAGGGTGCCAAGGGCCAGGGCCGCGTGTTCTCCTCGTACGCCGAGGCTCAGATGGCGCTCGACCTGCACGAGATCGACATGCAGGCCAAGGTGCTCATCCGACTGCCCAAGGACTTCATACTGCCGAAGGGATGGGAGCCGAGCGAAGTCAAGGTCGTCGATCCCGAGCCGGGCAGCCCTGACGTGGTGCGTGAGGAGCGGTTCAAGGACGGCACCGTGCTGTTCGCGACCTCGATGGGCCGCATCCTGTTCAACGGCACCCTGCCCACCGATTACCCGTTCGTCAACGAGCAGGCGCCGAAGAAGCGTCTGTCGAAGATCGTCGACGACATCGCCACGCGCTATCCGACCGCGCAGGTGTCCGCCACGCTGGACGCCCTCAAGGATCTCGGCTTCACGCGCGCTCCGTGGTCCGGCGTGACCTTCGCGTTCTCCGACGTCGTCGAGCCGCCGGAACGCAAGGATCTCGTCGCCGAATCCGAGGCTCAGGTCGCCAAGATCAACCAGAAGTACGACATGGGCTTCTTCACCGAGGAGGAGCGTCGCCAGGCGATCATCGACGAGTGGACCAAGTGCGGCGAGCGCGTTTCCGACGCGGTCGTGGAGCACTTCGATCCGACCAACAACCTCGCCATCATCGTCCAGTCCGGTGCACGAGGCAACATGACCCAGATCAACCAGATCGCCGGCATCCGTGGCCTCGTGAACAACCCGAAGGGCGAGATCATTCCTCGACCGGTCGAGTCGAACTACCGTCAGGGCCTGTCGGTTCTGGAATACTTCATCTCCGAGCACGGCGCCCGCAAGGGTCTGGCCGATACCGCACTGAAGACCGCGGAGTCGGGCTACCTGACCCGTCGTCTGGTGGACGTCTCACAGGACGTGATCGTGCGCGAGGAGGACTGCGGCACCAAGCGCGGTCTGACGCTGCGCGTCGCCGATCGTGACGCCGACGGCAACCTCGTGCTCGTCAAGGCGGCCGACGGTGGTCCGTACTCGCGTCTGCTCGCGGCCGACGTGATCGATCCGGCCGACGGCAAGACCGTGCTGTACAAGCGTGACGACGCCCTCTCGATGGACGTGCTGCGCGATCTGGTCGCGCACGGAGTCGAAGAGGTCAAGGCGCGTTCCGTGCTCACCTGCGAATCCAAGCGCGGCGTGTGCGCCAAGTGCTACGGCTGGTCGTTGGCCACCAACAAGCTGGTGGACGTCGGCGAGGCCGTCGGCATCGTCGCGGCACAGTCGATCGGCGAGCCTGGTACCCAGCTGACGCTGCGTTCGTTCCACTCCGGTGGCGTCGCCGCGGCATCCGATATCACCCAGGGTCTTCCGCGTGTCACCGAGCTTTTCGAGGCCCGCACCCCGAAGGGCGAGGCGCCGATCGCCGAATACGCCGGTACGATCAAGACCGAAGCCGAAGGTGACCACGTCTATCAGATGACGCTTACGCCCGACGATTCGACCATCGAGCCGAAGGTGTACACCGTGACCCGTCGCGCTCCGCTGCTCGTTCGCGACGGCGACCATGTCGAGGCCGGCACCAAGCTGACCGAAGGCTCCGTCGACCCGAAGGCCATTCTGCGCATCCGTGGCGCGCGTGCCGCCCAGACGAACATCGTCGAGGAAGTGCACACCGTGTACCGTTCGCAGGGCGTTGACATCCACGACAAGCACATCGAGGTCATCGTCCATCAGATGCTGCGCCGCATCACCGTGATCGACTCCGGCGACACCGACCTGCTGCCGGGCGAACTCGTCGATCAGGCGCGCTTCAAGGAGGCCAACAAGGCGGTCATCGCCAAGGGCGGACGTCCCGCCGCCGGCCGCCCGGAGCTCATGGGCATCACCAAGGCCTCGCTGGCCACCGACTCGTGGCTGTCCGCAGCCTCCTTCCAGGAGACGACGCGCGTGCTCACCGAGGCGGCGCTCAGCCAGAAGATCGACGATCTCAAGGGCCTCAAGGAGAACGTCATCATCGGTAAGCTCATCCCGGCCGGTACGGGTCTCGCCCGCTACCGCAACGCCGTGGTCGAGCCCGACAAGGCGATCCGCGACACCATCTACCCGAACTTCGGTCTGGGCGGCGATACGGATACCGACTTCTCCGATGCGGACCTGTCCGACGTGGACTTCTCCAGCCTCGACTTCGGCGACATGAAGCTCGGCGGCGACTTCAATCCCGACGACTATCTCAACGATGAAGGCGGCTCCGACGATCTGGGCTCGGTTGATCTGAGCGCGCTCGACGGGCTGTCCGATTCGGCCGATGGCGCTGGTGATCACGCTGGTGATCACGCTTCCGATGGCGCTGCCGATCATGCAGGTGCCGCGGATGCCGCTGATTCCAGTGATGCCGATGCAAACGATGACATCGCTGGTGCTGCTGGCGACGACGGTAATGCCAGGGATGCAGACGACGCAGGCGAAGCGGATTCGCAGCAGTGAGTCTGCCTCGCGCATGCCCGCTTGTCGGGTAGTGCGCTGAAACTGCTTGACAACTTCGATAGCAGTGATCGATGAGGTCCGATGATCGGTCAAGATCATCGGACCTCATCTGTATGTATGGCAACACAAATACTGCTGCTTGTCGCGGCTCCGGCATGAGGTCGGGAAGACGGTTCTTGGCATCTTGCATGCGTCTTCGGCTGTATTGATGTCTGCGGTCAGTGCACTGCATGCGCGGCCGAACGGGGCAATGGTGGGGGAAGCGCCACGCGGCAGACCAGCGTATATCGATGCATCGTAAGTCAGTGCAGCGTACCGCAGCGTACCGCAGCGTACCGCAGCGTACCGCAGTGTACCGCAGCGCAGCGTACCGCGCGCAATGAAGGAACGCAATACGGGAACGGATGTGTTTCGACACAAAAAATGTGCTATGACAGTACTATGAGCGTTTTACCATATCCTCCCGCGCCGGAATTCGGCTGGTACGCGGATGACAACACCGTCGCCGGCAGCGAAACGGCCGCCGTTGCGAACGCCACGACTACTACCTCCACTGTTCAGGCTGAAGCGCAGCCTGCCGCACAATCGTATGCGCAGTCCGCCGCTCAGCCCGCAACGCAACCCGCGCCCGCCCAGCAGCCGTTGGCTCAGGCGCAGCCGGTGCAGACGATCACGCCGCAGCATGAGGCATCGGAAGATGACATCGAGGATTGGGACAGCACGGTTCTCTCGTCGTCGTTCACCAGCAAGCCGAAGAAGGTGTACGGTCTGCACAACGCCTCCACGGGTCAGGACATCATCCTTGACGTCAGCGTGCTGCTTGGTCGCAAGCCTTCCGAAGCAGTGCCCGAGGGTGCCAAAGCGGTCCGCCTTGAAGACCCGACGCGCACGATCTCGCGCAATCACGCCGCCATCAGCTTCGATGCCGACGGCACGCTGTGGATCGAGGACTACGGTTCCCTCAACGGCACGTACATCATTCGTGACAATGAGGAGACCAAGGTCGAAAAGGGCACACCGGTCAAGCTTGAGGCACCCGCCACGGTGCGTATCGGCGACCAGTTCTTCGAACTCACCGAGCGTAGCTAACCGCGGCATAACGCGTAGCTGATCAATGGCATTTGTCCGCAATTGGTGGGCTGTGGCGAGTTTACCGCAGCGTCGGGCAACGGCAGTTCATGGCAGCATCTGACTGCGCGGGAGCTGATGGCAGCATCGCAGATGCGGAGTTCTGGCACCCGCGCCGAGTCACTCCGCCAATGGCCTCGTGCGTTGCGTGATGTGTGTTTATAGAGCGTTTCGCGCGTAAGTGAATGTGTATGTCCCGGGATTCGCTTCGCGGAGCGCTCTTTCCCGGTTGCATGGCTGTGGGAACGTGAGGATTCTGCCGGTATGGCGGCTTGTGATCCGTTATGCGTCGCGGGGTGGCGACGTGATGTGTGTGGCGCAGCTGTGTGGTGCAGCCGCGCGATTGAATAATCGGGCTTTTTAGATCGCGTGGCTGTGTGTTTTGCCATGTGTTCCGCCACGGTATTGCGTGTAAGCGGTTACCTGGTGTTGCGTGTGTGGTTTTGCAGCCATGCGACAACGTGTAACCGTTCACATTGCGTCGCATGACTGCGTGTTCTGCCGTGTGTTTCGCCATGCGACGTGGTGTGATCGTTTTACATGCGGTTGTGTGGCTGTGGATTTGACTAGTGGGGTGGTTCACGACCGGTCCACATGAGGGTGCATGGCAGGGTGTGTAGCCGCGCGCGAGCTGAGGAACGACTTTTTGGGCGATGCATGGCTGGCTGGTTGCCCGTAGGGCGGGGCTCATTGATGCAGGCTGGGATGTGGGTTGTTTTTTGAGTTGTATCTTGCAGTTGTGTGTACCACCGGCTGGAAATCGGTGGAGGCTGGGCGTCTTCCGTTGTGCTGTTGGTGTCGTGTAATGGCGGAATTGCAGTGATCGTGGGTTTCTTGTCTGAAAGCCTTGCTGGCATGTGTACGGCTGGTGGTACACACAACTGCGAAATATGCTCCAAGGCAGGCGTGTTTGGCTGAAACGAGCCTGTTGGTTTGTGTCGGTCGGTGTCGTTTCTGCTGTGTTGCGTGTCGCGGAGGGCCGCTGCCATGGTCGTATGTCGTGGATGCTTCTGTGCCGTGGCTGGATGGGTGTCGCGTTGTTCATCCGTGTCGATAGTGTGCATGGGGCGTATGTTGTTTTGGCATCGTGTGCATGGAACGTATGTGTAGGGGGTTGAAACCTGTGATTCGTGTACGTGGTATGCACACGATCGTGTAAATGTACGTTGCGTGCACATGATGGGATTGGCTTTACATACGTGGTATGCACA
>NZ_RQSP01000017.1 GCF_009078285.1 Bifidobacterium jacchi | reverse complement strand
CGACCACGGTGAACACGATCAACACGTTCACGATGACGATCACCCGGCATCGCACCGCCACCACCGGCACGCCCAGCGACATCGCCAAGGCGATCATGACCGTGCTGGAGAGGCATTCGGCGATGAGCATCAAGGAGATCATCCGCGAACTGCAGATGACGCCGCTTGCCGCCACATCCGGCATGCGCGAGCTGATTCGCGAAGGACGGGTCGCCTTGGTGAGATTCCAGGACGACCCGATCCAACGCTACCGGCTGAAGGGCAACTAGGGAAAGCCGCATCGCCCCTCGCCGTCATTCGGCAAGCTGCGTGACGGCTTGCGACACCGCACTTGGCCGCGAGCGCCGAATCCGCCCGACCGCCAGTCCTATGCAAAGGAACGCCGCGGCGAACAATGCGACCAGGCCGACCGAGCCGGCCCATCCGGCCACGCTCACGCCATCATGCGCGGCGGTTCCTATGCCAAGCGCCTGATCGACTGCCGTGCAATACCACCAGCCGGGGAGCATCCTGCCGATGACGGTCATGAATCCCGGCATCATATCGACTGGAAGCCACATACCTGACGTGAACATGATGAGCAATCCGAACAGGTTGGCGAATCCATTGGCCATCGTGTCGCTTGAGCTGCATTCGCCGAGCAGGAATCCGCAGGCCACCGTCATCAGCGCGTAGACGAACGCGGCGATGACGGTCATGGCGATCCCCGATGGCGGCAGCGCGGCGACATCGGCTCCCGCCACCAGCATCAGTCCCAGCGTCGCCAGAAGATATCCGACCGTCACGATCAGCGCGAACACGCCGATGGTGGCCAGACGCTGGATGCCCATCAGGCTGAATCGTTGCGGCGAGGCGGCGAGTCGCCGTCTGGTCTCGCCGGCATTGAACACGCTGAGCACGAGGGCCGTGCATACCGTCATCGCCAGGAACAGCGGATAGAGCGCGGTCTTCATCGTGCTGCCGAAGCCGCTCACCGCCGTATCCGCGTCGGTTGACGCGTTGGCAGCGGCAGCGGAGCTTCCGGCGGCGGCCTGCGTTGATGCCTGATCGGAGCGATCCACCGCGATCGCATGATTCGCGTTCCCGTCGGCCGCAATCGCACGAACCCGCTTCGCCGCATCCGCCAGATCATCCAGGGTGAGATTGTCCAGGCGTCCATTCGGCAGCATGTCCAACGTGCTCTGATCCGGCGTGGTTCCCGTCTGCGTCTGTGTACCGGTGCCTTTCTGCGCAGCATCCGTCGGCGCAATGCCATCCGGGGCAGCGGCAGTCGTATCCGCATCCCCGTACTTGGCCGCCCAGTCGCCGTCGGTCACCGCCACATTGCCGCCGATCAGTGCCGTGCGAGTCATGCCAAGGAATCCGCTGACATCCATCGATGCCATCGCGCCGACACCGGACGTGTAGCTGGTCACGGTCTCAACGGTCGGCGCACCGTCATGCGATGCATCCGAACCAGCCGAATCCGCACCGCCCGCTGCCGAATCAGCCGAATCCGCACCAGCCGAGGAAGCGGATGCGATCAGCCCTTCGGCATACCCATCGGGAATGATGACGATGAGATCCACCCAATTCGACGCCACCGCCTGCTGCAGCGTGCGCGGATCGTCTTGCAGATCGACCAGATCACTGCTGTCGGCCAGATATTCGCGCATTTCCTGGGCGATGCGCCCACGGTTAGCATCCCGGTCGATGACCGCCACCGTAGGCCTGCCGGGCGCATAGGTGTCGCTGCCGCCCTCATCGCGCGAGCCGAACAGCTGGGCACCGCTGATGGAGAACATCATGATGCCGATGAGCACCAGATAGATGAAAATGTAGAGTCGATGCGCAAGCAGCACACGCAACGTGGCCTTACAGGTGTTCATAGCGTTCCTCCTTGAGCATGACGACCGCGGCGATCAGGAATACGGCGCTCATGGCGAGCAGCCGGGCACAGGTGGCGACGAACGGACCATAGCCGTCGTAGTAGAGAATGTCGTAGAACAGGTCGGTCACCTGCTGCGCGGGGTTGATGAGACCGAATGCGGGCGCATTGCGGGCGATCCAGTCGCTCAGCGACATCGCGAATCCTCCATACAGACCGGTGAACAGCGACAGCGCGCAGGGAATCGCGCTGGTCAGACCCGTCTTGACACTGTGCGACAGCTTCGGGATCGCGCCGATCATCGTGCCGAACGCGCAGGCCATGAACGAGGCGAGCAGCACCGCGAGCGCGGCGGCCGGCTCACGCCCGCCAAGCGCAATGCCGCACACGTAGCGAATGTAGGCGAGCGCGATCAGAAGACTCAGCCCGGAGCACAGCCAGCTGGCGAGGAATCCGGCGATCAGCTGCGCGGAACGGCTCAGGGGGGCGACCGTGCGGCGAATGCCCAATGCGGACAGGTTCGCCTGAGCGGTGGTGACTGCGGAGATGGCGTATCCCATGGCCGTCAGGCACGACATGCCGAGCAGCGCATAGTAGTATCGCGCCATCGCGTCCGGTTTGAAGTTCGTGAGCGTGGTTTCGCGGGTCATGCCGGTGATGTCGTTGAGCGACGTCCAGAATGAGCGGCTCGCCGCAGCCTGGGGATTGGTGTCGAGAAGCTGCCTGGTGAGGGTGTCGGTGCGGTTGTAGAGGTCGATCGCCTCGCCCAGCGCGGCGATGGTGATGTGCGTGTTCGACGCGCTTTCCGACGCGTTCGTCGAGCCGTTTGCGATCGCGGCGGATACCGTCAGGACGATGCGACCCGACCCGTCGACGCTCAGGTATCCGTCCGTTGTCGCTCCGGCGATCGTTTGGCGCGCCTGATCGAGAGAGGTGACCGCGGTGGCGTCCACCAGCCGCATGTCGGTGCCGGATGACTCGGTGCCGGCCGACTCGGTGCCGGCCGCCTCGCTGTCTGCTGCCTTGGTGCCGGCTGACTGATCGGAACCGGCAGCATCAGAACCGGCCGCACTGGAACCGGTCGCACCAAGGCCGGCACCATTCGACGTGGTCGTGCCGGACAATGCGTTGACGAACGTCTGTGCCCCGACGGCCCGTTTCCAGTTCGCGTCCTGAACCACCGCCAACGGGACCGCTTTGATCTCATAGCCCGAGGCGAGGTCGCCGAACATGCCGTTCAACAGCGTCGCCACTGCGAGGGGGAAGACGATGACCCAGAACAGTGCGGGCTTGTTGCGCAGGTTCGTCTTCAATGTCATGACGAATGTGGACCACATGGCTGTCTCCTTCCCCGCTAGTCCCGCAGCGCCTTGCCGGTCAGCTCAAGGAACACGTCGTTGAGGGTCGGCGGCTGGCTGGTCAGATGGCCGACGCTGGCACCGGCGGCACGCAGCACGCCGAGCAGATCGACCAGATTGTGCTCTCCCCGACCGCACCGCACGTCGAGCTGAGTGCCGTCATAGTTCGCTTCGATGACGAAGCCGAGCGCGCGCACCGCCGCAAGGGTATCGTCGGTCAGATCAAGCGTTTCGATGGTGATGCGCTCTCCGGTGCCGATCATCGCCTTGAGCTCGTCGGCGGTGCCGAGCGCCAGATGCCTGCCGTGATCCATGATGAGGATGCGGTCGCAGATCCGCTCGACCTCCTCCATGTAGTGGCTGGTGTAGATCACCGTCGCACCCGCCTTGTTCAGGCGCACGATGCCCTCGAGAATGGCATTGCGGCTTTGCGGGTCCACGGCCACGGTCGGCTCGTCGAAGAAGATGAGGTCGGGTTTGTGGGCGATGCCGCACGCGATGTTGAGCCGCCGAAGCAGACCGCCGGAGAGCTTGCCGGGGCGGAACCTGCGAAAGTCCTGCAGCCCGGCGAATTCGATAGCCTCCTCCACCAACGGTGCGCGCTCGGCCTTCTTCGGCACGTACAGCGAGCAGAAGTAGTCGATGTTCTCGGTCACGGTCAGTTCGTTGAGCACGGCGACGTTCTGCGGCACGATGCCGATGCGGCGCTTGAGAGCGTAGCTGGTGGGCGTCATCGGCTGGCCGAATACCCGGATGGTTCCCGAATCGTAGGCGAGCAACGCAAGAATGCAGTTGATCGCAGTGGTCTTGCCGGAGCCGTTGGGGCCGAGCAGACCGAAGATCTCGCCCTGGTGCACGTCGAGATCGAACTGGTCGAGCGCCACCATGTCGCCATAGCGTTTGACGAGTTTCGTGACGCTGACCGCCGAGATGCCGGTCTCCTCCGACGCGGCTGGGTTGCCGACGCCGCCATTGACGCCGGTGTTGGCGCCGGCGTTGGCGCCGCCGCCGACGCCGCTGTTGCTGTCTGTTTCCGTGGTCATGTCCGATTCCTCTCTGCCTCGGATTGCGGTGCGGATGCCTGTGGTTGAGGCTGATTCCATTGTCCGCTCGACGGCCCGGTTCGCGCCACCGCCATTTGTCACGCGGCGCGGACGACGCGATGACAAATGTCATTGGTCGTCTCCACGAGGTGCATCTTGGCAATCAACTATCATGGTGTGCATGCGCGCATTGGGAAATAAGGCGCTGTTGCTGGCGTTGGGTGTGATCATGGTGCCGTTCGGCGTGACGACTGGCACGTCGGCTGGCGCGCTGATCGTCGATCCCCGCGCCGACGTGCCGATCATGCTGATCGGTCTGCTGATCGCCGTCTCCTGCTCCTCGCTGGGTGAATGGCTGCTGCGCGGCACTCCGTCGTCGCCTTTGGCATGGCTGCCAAGCATGGTCTTCGTCGCGGCATGCCTGCCGATGACCTCATGGTGCGCGTTTCTTTCCGTTGCGGCCTACGACATGCCGCGTTGGAGTATTACCCAGCAGGCGGGCAACGACTTCATGACGCGTGTCACCCGACATGCGCAGCATGCACTGTGGCCGCCGCGTCTGCTGTGGCTGCTGCCTGTGCTACGCATGATGATCGAGAACCGTCCCGATCGAGGCATGGTGCTGACCGCGGTCGTGACGCTGGTCGGATTCGTCTGGGGTGTCGCGGATCGTGAGATCACGGCCACGCGCCGTTTGATGCGTCGTGCGCAGGATGCCATTCGCGACATGACCCGCGCATCGCGCAGAAGGGTCGCCGATCTGGAAGAGGAGCGCTCCCGTTCGGTGCGCATGGCAACGCTCAACGAACGCACGCGCATCGCCCGTGAGATTCATGACAACGTCGGTCATCTGCTTACGCGTGCGATCATGCAGGCGCAGGCCGGTCGGGTCGTCGCCGATGCGACCGGTGACGACAGTGCCGCCCAAGGATTCGCCGCGCTTGCCGAAACGCTGGACGGGGCGATGACGATGGTGCGCCGGTCGGTGCATGATCTTGAGGACGACGGCACGGATTTTTCCGCGCAGGTCAACGATGCCGTCTGCGCATACGCCGAGTCGTCTTCGTCGCTGACCGTGCGTCTGGCGAACGACATCGATCATGTGCCGGCACCGGTCGCACGCTGCCTATCGACGGTGATACGCGAGTCGCTGGCGAACGTGTCGCATCACAGCATGGCCCGTGAGGCATCCGTCACGCTTCGCGATTTGCCGGCATTATGGCAGTTGGTCGTTCAGGACCCGGGACCGGCGAAGCCCGACATCCCCACTGATGGCACGCCTTCGCACGGCATGGGACTCGCCGATATCGAGGCCCGTGTCAGATCCGTCGGCGGCATCTCGTCCTGCGGTCCGTATCAGGATGGCTGGCGGGTGTTCGTCTCCGTGCCGAAATCACGATGGCCCGAACATGTTCACGGCGCATCGAATAGCTCAGAAAACACCTCAGAGAATATCTCACAGAATATCTCAAGGAAAGGTGGACGCGCATGACAACCGCCGACATGACCATCGCCATTGCGGATGACGATCCGATCGTATGCCAGTCGCTGGCGACCATTATGACCGCCACTCACGCCGCCGACGTACTGTGGACCGCCGGCAACGGCGCGACGGCGACGACGCGTTATTTCGACAGTCCGACAAGCCGTCCCGACGTTCTGCTCATCGACATTCAGATGCCCGGAAGCGACGGTCTTGCCGCCGCCCGCGCGATACTCGCACGCGATCCGGCCGCGCGAATCCTGTTCCTCACCACGTTCGCCGATCGCGCATACATCGAACAGGCGATCGCGTTGGGGGCACGCGGCTATCTCATCAAGCAGGATGTCGCCTCGGTGGCGCCGGCGTTGCATGCGGTGATGGCCGGACAGATCGTCCTCGGCGCCGACGTGCTCGGCAAGATCACCGGACCGACGGCACCGACCGGCGCGCCTGGACTCCCCCATGATCCGGTTACGTCCACGCCGGATGCGGCAACGGATGCCGATCGGATGGCATTGGATGCGCTTGACGAGCGTAGTCGCATGATCGCCGCGCTGGTCGCCGAGGGTCTCGACAACCGCGACATCGCCGCCAGACTGTACCTGAGCGAAGGGACGGTACGCAACCGCATCAGCGCCATGCTGGACAGACTGGGACTGACCAACCGCACCCAGCTTGCGATCCTGTGGATCAACACGTATCGCTGACCAGCTTCGTATCGCTGGCTGCCGCCGTGTCGCTGGCGGCTGCCGTATCGCCGCCATTCCGCCGCCATTCCTCCGCCATCGAGCAGGCGTGCAGGCGTGCAGGGCAGCGTATCGATCAGCGCTGCGATCAGTTGTTCTTCATGACGATGCCGTCCACCACGTCGGCGACATGCTCGCAGGCGTCCGCACAACGTTCCAGATGCGTGTACACCTCATGCCAGGCGAACACCTGCATCGGATCGACACAGGTGGTGTGCAGTGTGCGCATCGCCCCGATGTACGCTCGGTCAATGTCCTGTTCGATGCGGTTGATCGCGAACACGCGCTGTCTGATCGACTTGGATCGGCGGAATTTCGGCAATTCGTCGAACAGGGCTACCATCTGTTCGCATGCCGTGACGATCATACCGGCCATGTCCAGCGCATCCTGACGCATGGCGGTGACGTTGTCGTAGTACATGCGGTGAAGCACGCCTTCGATGCCGTCGGTCACATCGTCAAGCGTCTGACTGAGCCGACCGATGTCCTCGCGATCGAACGGCGTGATGAACGCGGTCACCAGTTCGTCCATCATGCCGTGACGGATATCGTCGGCCTCCTGTTCGATGCGATGCATGTCTTTCATGCGTTCCTCAAGCCGGGTCGGCTCGAAGTCGTTCATGACATCGATCAGCAGCACCGAGGCACGATGTGCGCACCGTGCGCTGGACTTGAATCCGTCGAAATAGAACGCATCGTTTTTTCTGGACATCTATGGTGGTTCCTTTCCGCTTGTCCTGATGATGGTGTCGACTATGGCACCGATGCTGCGATTGTCGATGCATCGGCGCAGCGATGTCGTCTTCCCTGTGCATCTCTAGTGTCCTCCGCCAGAAGATCGTTGATCATATCTCTGGCTCCCCTTGTCAGGGGAGCTGGCTCGCGAAGCGGGACTGAGGGGTAGTGAATTCGTCAAAGAACTTCTGACGGAGGACACTAGAACATGATCATGAACAGTCGGGCCATGGCGTAGCTGATGATGCCGCAGCCGGGGAATGTGAACACCCAGGTGAGCATCATGTCCCGCACGACGCCGAAATTGATGGCCGAAAGCCTGCGTACCGCGCCGACACCCATGATCGCGCTCGTCTTGGTGTGCGTCGTGGATACGGGGATGCCCAGCACCGTCATCACCAGCAGGCACAACGCACTCGACAGATCGGCGCTGAATCCCTGATACTTCTCCAATCGCACCATGTCCATGCCGACCGATTTGATGATTCGCTCGCCGCCAACCGACGTGCCGACGCCCATGATCACGCTGCACATGACCATCAGCCAAACCGGGATGACGACACCGGCGACCCCGGACTGCCCATTGGCGAACGCCATGCCGAGGAACAGCACGCCGATGAACTTCTGCCCATCCTGAGCGCCATGCATGAAACTCATCGCCGCGGCACCGGCGATCTGCGCGTAGGTGAAGAAACCGTTGGTGCGTCTGCGGTCAAGCCTCGCGCACACCAGTGTAACGGCCTTGCACACCAGCCATCCCATGCCGAACCCGATGAGAAGGCTCGCCGCAAGTCCATACAGCACCTTGACCCATTCACCCATGTTGATGCCTTCGACGCTGCCGTGAATCGCTATGGCGGCACCGGAGAGTCCGGCGATCAGACTGTGGCTTTCCGATGTGGGGATGCCGAGCAGCGATGCGCCGACGCTGTAGACGACGATGGAGAACAACGCGGCGCACAATGCGATAAGCGCCTCATTCGCATTGCCGCCGAAGTCCACCATGGTGCTGATCGTCGAAGCGACCGATGCGTTGATCCTAGTCATCACCAGCACACCGAGAAAATTGAGCACGGCGGCCATGATGACGGCGGATCTGACTCGCATGCAACGCGTCGTCACACAGGTGGCAATGGCATTCGGCGCATCGGTCCATCCATTGACGAAGATCACGCCAAGCGTCAACAACGTAGTTATCGCCAACGCGGGATTCGAGGTCATCTGCTGGAGGAAGTAGTCGAATGAGACATCCACTAGGAAATTACCACCTTCTTCGTCGAGGGTCGACACAGGGACAACGCTGATTGTAGCGGAACCAGACTACGTAGTCATCGCCATCGTCGGTCGTGTCGCGATATCGTCCACCAGATGCCATCAAGCACCATCTGACACCTAGTGGTCCATCTCGTAATTGCCTGCGTGGTGTTGGCATCCTTTGATGACGTTGCCGTGAAGCAAACAGCGGAGCTGTTTGTAGGCAACGTCGCTCGACGACAGTCGAGCCAGCAAACCGCGCGCGCAGCGCGTCCATGATTGCGGGACCGTTGCCGTGCGCAATCGTCCATGCCGCTGACCGTGCCGCCGGTCCATGGTTGGCGATCAAAATTCGGGAAAAGAACGGCCATCTCCCGAATATTGTTCATTGGGATGGCGTCAGTGATCATTATTCGGGAATCAGGCCCATTGCTCCCGAATTGTGATCGCTGCCGGCCGCTCAGTGAACAAAATTGAGGGAGATCAGCCATCGATTCCCGAATTTCGTTCACTGGAGACCGCCCCAACAGGCACTCGCCGTGCCTTTCACATCCATCGTGTGCAGGGGATGCTCGGCCGCGTGGACTGTCCGCGGAGTGTGTGCATGCAACGGATACCGAATGGACTGCCTGTGGGCATCGTGTGCATGGAGCGTATGTCGTCGGAGGCATCGTGTGCATGGAACGGTTGTGTGGAGGCTCGAAACGCGCGCTTCATGTACGTCGTATGCACACGATCGCGCAGATGTACGTTGCATGCACACGATCAGCAGCGCCTTATGTACGTGCCATGCACACGATCGACGGCTCGACATGGCGGGAGGGCCCGTCGCACCCCCTGTTACGTACGTTGCATGCACACGATGATTGTTACAAGGTGCGGGTCGCGTGCGCTCCGGCCGCGTGCGGATACGCCCCATGCACACGATCGAAGACCAGACAAGGCTGGGAGGCCCATCGTCCCCCCCCCGTTATGTACGTGCCATGCACAGGACGCCAAAACAATATACGTCCCATGCACACGACGGGCTACGTACGGGGATCCTCGTCACGGACACAGGGAGCGGGTTCGGTCACAGGGAGCGGGTTCGGACACAGGGAGCGGGTTCGGTCACAGGGAGCGAGGCGCACCCCGTGACCGGGGGCTGAAATCGTTGAAATATCAAGGGTTTTGAGCAATGGTCACAGGGAGCGGGGCGCACCCTGTGACCACACCCGTCCGAGCCCACGCCTGCGCGCGCAGCCTGCCAGCTCGCCGGTCGGCTCACACAGCACCTGCAAACAGCACCGCTGTTTGCAGGTGCTGTCCCGACATGGGAGCCAACGATATAATCAACGAAATTCGAGTCTTTGCCAGTTTGTGTGGTGTGTGATTGGGCCGAGGTGTCTTCGCCGGGGCCGATTTCGGGAGCGACGGACTTGTTCCGAGATTATCTTGCGCTTGCGGGTTGCTCCGCGCAAGGTTCTCTCGGGATTAGCCCTGAGCTCAAGATTCTCTTGCGTAAATCCGCCTGTCAGCGCAAGATTCTCTCGAACTGAGGGTTTTCCGCGAGATTCTCTTGCGCAAATGGGTGCGCCAACGGGAGACGCATAAACGGGTGAACGGGAGAACTAGCGGGAACGCAAAAGAAGCCATACAGTAAGAACACACACAGGAAGAACGCCCATCTCGTATCCCACACAGGAAAAAGCCCGACGAAGATACCAAGGCTCAACCAAGGCTCAACCACACCCACACAAACAGGCGAAGACTCCGAAATTCTGATGCAGGACACTAACCTGACAAGAAACAGGCTCGGGAAAAGCAAAGGGTGGACTTCGGGACGAATCCCGAAGCCCACCCTTGTGAGCTGCTAGCCGAAGCTAGCGAGAGAACCTTGAGTCAGGCTCGCATCACTCGTTGTCGCCAGCGGTGGCGGCGGTGGCGGTGACAGCACCCTTCTCAGCGGTGTTCAGGCCGGAGTACACCCAGTCGGTGTAATCCGGGTGATCGTAGCCGTGGTCAACGGCGAACTGGAAGGCCTCATCACGGAACTTCTCGAGCTCGTCGATCTTGGCGGCGTACTTGTCGGCATCGATCATGCGCAGAGCCTCAGCGGTCAGCTCGTAGCGATCGAGCTCGTTGACGCGAACCATGTCGTACGGGGTGGTGGTGGAGCCCTCCTCCTCGTAGCCGTGGACGTTGAAGTTGTCGTGGTTCGGGCGATCGTAGATCAGGCCGCGCACGTCGTGAGCGTAGGAGTGGTACGCGAACAGCACCGGCTTGTCGGCGGTGAAGATGTCAGCGAACTCCTCGTCGGTCAGGGCCTCGTCGTTCTCCTTGGCGGACTGCAGAGCGAGCAGATCCACCACGTTGACGACCTTGAACTTGATGCCGAGTTCCTTGAGCTTGTCGGAAGCGGCCATGATCTCCTGGGTCGGGACATCGCCGGCGGCGGCAAGCACGATCTCAGCCTCGTCGTTGGACTTCGCGGTGGAAGCCCAATCCCAAGCGGCAGCACCCTTCTCGAGTTCGGCGCGAGCCTCATCGAGGGACAGCCACGTGGCGGCCGGCTGCTTGCCGGCGATGATGGCGTTGATCTTGTTGGTGGACTTGTAGCACTTCTCGGCGATGGCCAGCAGCATGTTCGCATCGGTGGCGAAGTAGATGCCGATGACGTGGTCGTTGTGGAAGCACTTGTTCAGCAGCAGGGAGGTGACACCCGGATCCTGATGCGAGAAGCCGTTGTGATCCTGACGCCACACGTGCGAGGAGACGAGCAGGTTCATCGAGGCGATCGGCTTGCGCCACGGGATCTCGCGGACGGTAGCCTCAAGCCACTTGGCGTGCTGGTTGAGCATGGAGTCGATCACGTGGACGAAGGACTCGTAGGAGCTCCAGATGCCGTGACGACCGGTCAGCAGGTAGCCCTCGAGGAAGCCTTCCATCTGGTGCTCAGACAGCTGCTCGACGACCTGGCCGGAGACGTGCATGTGCTCGTCGACCTCGTCGGAGATGTAGCCGGCATCCCACTGCTTGTTGGTGACCTCGTAGGAAGCCTGCAGACGGTTGGAAGCGGTCTCATCCGGTCCGAAGATGCGGAAGTCGTGCGGGTTGTTCTTGATGATGTCGCGGGTGTAGACGCCGAGACGACGGGTGGCCTCGAGCTGGCCCCAGCCGTGGCCGTACTTCTCGACTTCCTTGACGGCGTAGTCCTCGATGTTCGGGAGCTTGAGGTCGTCGCGGATCACACCACCGTTGGCGTTCGGGTTGGCACCGATACGCAGCTCGCCCTTCGGCATGAAGGCCAGGACATCGTCCTTGACGGCGCCGTTCTCGTCGAACAGCTCCTCCGGCTTGTAGGACTCGAGCCAGTTCTTGAGAACCTCGAAGTGAGCCTCGGTATCGCGGGCGGAAGCCAGCGGCACCTGGTGAGAACGCCAGGAGCCTTCGGTCTTCTTGCCATCGATGTACTTCGGGCAGGTCCAACCCTTCGGGGTGCGGAAGATCAGCATCGGGTAGAACGGACGGTGCACGTTGTCGGTCTGGGCGGTCGCCTTGATGTCGCAGATCTCGTCCCAGATGGACTCCCACAGCTCGGCGAAGCGGCGGTGGATGGACATGTGGTCCTCATCGTCGAAGCCGGCGACGAACTCGTACGGCTCGTAGCCCATGCCGTGGAAGAACTCGTGCAGCTCTTCGTCGGAAATACGGGACAGAATGGTCGGGTTGGCGATCTTGTAGCCGTTGAGGTGCAGGATCGGCAGCACGATGCCGTCGGTGCGCGGGTTCACAAGCTTGTTGGACTGCCAGCCGGTGGCCAGCGGGCCGGTCTCGGCCTCACCGTCGCCGACGATGGCCGGGACGAACAGGCTCGGGTTGTCCATGATGGCGCCGTAGGCGTGGGACAGAGCGTAGCCCAGCTCGCCACCCTCGTGGATGGAGCCCGGGGTCTCCGGAGCGAAGTGGGAAGGAATGCCGCCCGGGTAGGAGAACTGGCGGAAGAACTTCTGCAGACCTGCCTCGTCCTTGGTGATCTTCGGGAAGGTCTCGGTGTAGGTGCCGTCCAGGTAGGACTGCGAGGTGCCGGCGGGGCCGCCGTGGCCCGGGCCCATGATGATCACGGTGTTCTGGCCGTGGTCGGCAATGAAGCGGTTGATGTGGCCGATCAGGAAGTTCAGGCCAGGAGTGGTGCCCCAGTGGCCGACCAGACGGTGCTTGACGTCTTCGCGGGTGAAGGGCTCCTTCATCAGCGGGTTGGAACGCAGATAGATCTGGCCGATGGACAGGTAGTTGGCAGCACGCCAGTACTTGTCAACGCCTTCAAGGGATTCCTCGGAAACCGGAGCGTTAAGCTTCTTCCAAGGGGTTCCAATAACAGGACTCGTCATGTGTACTCCTGTACTCCATGCACCGTTGGGTGCAATTGGTTATTATCTTCGGTCATGAGCCGACCGAGCCTTGCGGCTTTCACGGCCCGCTCAATCCCAATCGTCCCTCATGGTACGTGCTAGACGCGACTTATGGAAACTTTTGAGCATGTCTGTGCGCAAATGTTTGTTTAACGTAATGAATTATGTGTGAATCAGCGGTAACGCCAAAATGACAACAATCCGCGCAATCCCAAGGAAAACCGTATACGAACACCCTTCAGGGCACTCCCGGAATCGAACAAACGAACAAATCGCCGACCACCCAAACGGCGTGTTGGTTGTGCGAAAATGTTCGATTTTTCATGCTTCAGGCCGCCATGCGTCGGCATATCGAACAAACACCACTGTATAGGCCCCTCACTACGCCGCATCCGCCATTGTCTGCTTGAACGGCCACAATGTAAAGACACCGGAACAATCACCGAACCGAAAAGAGGAAACCACATGGCACAAGGACCAGTGCTCGTCGTCGACTTCGGCGCACAATACGCACAGCTCATCGCACGCCGCGTTCGCGAAGCCGGCGTATATTCCGAGCTCGTCCCCCACTCCATGCCCGCCGACGAAATCCTCGCCAAGGATCCCAAGGCGATTATCCTCTCCGGCGGCCCGGCCTCCGTCTTCGAGCCCGGCGCGCCCACCATCGACACCAAGGTGTTCAACGCATCCATCCCTGTGCTCGGCATCTGCTACGGCTTCCAGGTCATGGCCTACGAGCTCGGCGGCAAAGTGGACAAGGCCGCCCTCGGCGAATACGGCAAGACCAAGGCCGTCGTCGACGACGCCGAAGGCATCCTCGCCGACTCCCCTGCAGAACAGACCACATGGATGAGTCACGGGGTCGCCGTCGAACAGGCCCCCGAAGGCTTCACCGTGCTGGCGCACACCGAAGGCGCGCCAGTCGCCGCCATGGCCGACGAAACCCGCAAGCTCTACGGCGTGCAGTGGCATCCGGAAGTCAAACACTCCCCGCTCGGCCAGCAGCTCATCGAAAACTTCCTCCACCGCTGCGCAGGACTGCCCCGCGACTGGGACGCCTCCTCCATCATCGAAGACCAGGTGAAGAAGATCCGCGACAAGGTCGGCGACGCCGAAGTGATCTGCGGCCTGTCCGGCGGCGTGGACTCCGCCGTCGCCGCCGCCCTCGTGCACAAGGCCATCGGCGACCAGCTCACGTGCGTATTCGTCGATCACGGCCTGCTGCGCAAAGGCGAAGTCGAACAGGTCAAGCACGACTTCGTCGCCGCCACCGGCATCCGTCTGATCACCGTCGACGCAGCCGACGACTTCCTCACCGCGTTGAAGGGCGTCAGCGAACCGGAACGCAAGCGCAAGATCATCGGCGAAAAGTTCATCCGCACCTTCGAAAAAGCCCAGCGTCAGGTCCTCGAAGAAGCCGGCGCCCGCGGCAAGGAAGTCAAGTTCCTCGTCCAAGGCACCCTCTACCCCGACGTCGTCGAATCCGGCGGCGGCGACGGCGCGGCCAACATCAAATCCCACCACAACGTCGGCGGCCTACCCAAAGACCTCAAATTCCAGCTCATCGAGCCCCTGCGCACCCTCTTCAAGGACGAGGTGCGCGCCATCGGCACCGAACTCGGCCTGCCCGACGAAATCGTCTGGCGCCAGCCGTTCCCCGGCCCCGGCCTCGGCATCCGCATCATCGGCGAAATCACCAAGGAACGCCTCGACCTGCTGCGCGAAGCCGACGCCATCGCCCGCGAGGAACTCACCCGCGCCGGACTCGACCGCGACATCTGGCAGTGCCCCGTCGTCCTCCTCGCCGACGTCCACTCCGTCGGCGTCCAAGGCGACGAGCGCACCTATGGTTCCCCGATCGTTCTCCGCCCGGTGAGCTCCGAGGATGCCATGACCGCCGACTGGTCGCGCCTCCCCTACGACGTCCTCGCCACCATCTCCACGCGCATCACCAACGAATGCCGCCAGATCAACCGCGTCGTGCTCGACTGCACTAGCAAACCCCCCGCAACCATCGAATGGGAATGATGTGATGACGGAGCGTTAGCTGCGTTGCGGGAGACTCGACGTACCTGTTGCGCTGCGCGCAACCGTCGCAGCATAGCTGCTCCCTTCGCCTGGGGACAGTCCACCGGACTGTCCCCTATACGGCTCAGCGCCTTCCCTCGGTGCGCCTTGCTACCGCACGCGTCATCACATCATTCCGATACAAGGTATACAAGGTGATGGAGCGTCCTCGACGTTGCCCCTCGGTCGACGTACCTGTTGTGCTGCGCGCAACCGTCGCAGCATAGCTGCTCCCCTCGCCTGGGGACAGTCCACCGGACTGTCCCCTACACGGCTCAGTGCTGCGCGCAACCGTCGCAGCATAGCTGCATTCCACTGAATATGCGAAGGCGGGCCGGATCCTCGCACGGGTCCGGCCCGCCTTCGTGCACGCACGGAACGCGGCTTCCGGTATAATCTTGACGTTTACGATGCCGTGCGAAAGGATTGCCAGCCATGAAACAGGGATTCGACAACGACAAGTACATCAGGCTGCAGGCCGACAACATCAGAAAGCGCATCGCGCAGTTCGGCGGCAAGCTGTATCTGGAATTCGGCGGCAAACTGTTCGACGACTACCACGCCTCGCGCGTGCTGCCCGGCTTCCGGCCGGACACCAAATTCCGCATGCTCGACAGCATGAAGCAGGATGTCGAGATCGTCATCGCAGTCAACGCGAACCACATCGAAAAGGCGAAGACACGCGGCGATCTGGGCATCACCTACGACGAGGACGTGCTGCGGCTGATCGACATATTCCGTGCACGAGGCTTCCACGTGGGATCCGTCGTACTCACCCAGTACGCCGCACAACCCGCAGCCGACGCGTATCGCCACCGTCTCGCCCAGCTCGGCGTCACCTGCCGCCTGCACTACCCGATCCCAGGTTATCCGCACGACATCGAACGCATCGTGTCGGACGAAGGATACGGCCGCAACGACTACATCGAAACCAGCCGCCCGCTCGTCGTCGTCACCGCGCCAGGACCCGGCTCCGGCAAACTCGCCACCTGCCTGAGCCAGCTGTACCACGATCATCAGCGCGGCATCAAAGCCGGATACGCGAAATACGAAACGTTCCCGATCTGGAACCTGCCGCTGAGCCATCCGGTCAACATCGCCTACGAGGCGGCCACCGCCGATCTCGACGACGCGAACATCATCGACCCGTTCCATCTGGACACCTACGGCGAAACCACCGTCAACTACAACCGCGACGTCGAGGCGTTCCCCGTACTCAAGGCGATGATGGAGCGCATCATGGGCAAAAGCCCCTACGCAAGCCCCACCGACATGGGCGTGAACATGGCCGGCTACGCGATCAGCGACGACGAGGCGTGCCGCGAGGCCGCGAATCTGGAGATCGTACGCCGGTATTTCGCCGCGGCGGTGCAGTTCCGCCGCACCGGCAACGGCGAGGATCAGGTCGAACGGCTCCGTTCGATCATGAAACGCGCCGGAGTCGACGAGAACCTCTCGCCGGCGCGCAAGGCCGCCCTTGACAAGGAGGCGGCGACCGGAGCGCCCGCCGGCGCGATGGTACTGCCCGACGGACGCGTCGTCACCGGCAAGACCGGCGACCTGATGGGCGCGGCGAGCGCACTGCTGATGAACGCGCTCAAAGCCGTCACCGGCGTCGACATGGAGCTGCCGGTCATCGACGCGGCCGCCATCGAACCGATCTGCCGGCTCAAAACCGAGCATCTGCACGCCGCGAACCGGCGCCTGCACTCCGACGAGACGCTGATCGCCCTGTCGATCACCAGCTCCACCAGTCCCGTCGCCGCCCAGGTGATCGCCGGACTGGAACGACTGCACGCATGTGACGCGTTCTTCTCGGTGATCATCTCGCCGACCGATGAGGCCCTGTACCGCAAACTCGGCATCAACGTATGCTGCGAACCGAAATACGAGCGCACAAGCCTGTATCACAAGTAGCGCCGTGGCGCGAGCCGCCTGCATCGCGCGACCGCATCGCGCGGCGCGCCCATGTCGTTCGCGTCCGGAAACCAGCGATCAGCGGCTCCCGGACGCGTATTAGAATGGACCTCATGTGTGTGCAAAGTGGTCACACGGCAGCCTGTCCCCAAGCAAGGAGTTCACTGTGGCAGTTACCAACATCTACATCGCCAGCCCGGAAGGAGCCAACGGCCGCAACGTCGTCGCATACGGCGTGCTCAAGGCGTTGACCACCAAATACAAGACCGCGGTGTTCCGTCCTGCCGTCTCCAACCACGATCATTTCACCCCGATTCTGCTCGGCGCGTCGAACGCCGGACTCGGCGTGGCGCTGTCCAGCGGACTCGACATCCACAAGGTGCGCCGCGACAAGGAGGCTTCGCGCGGTGACATCGTCGCCGCCTTCGACGATGCGATGAGCGTCTCGCGCGCCGACGCCGCGCTCATCGTCGGCACCGACAAGTCGCACGTTAACGATCCGACCGCCTACGAGTTCAACGCGAACATCGCCGCCGACCTGCAGGCCGGCGTGTTCCTCGCGATCTGCACGATCGACCGTTGGCCCGACGAGCTGCGCGAAACCGTGCAGCTGTCGATCGAAGGCATGGAGGCCGCCGGCAACAAGGTGCTCGGCATCTTCATCACCGGCTGCGATTCGCGTCATTCGGTGTTCGTCAAGAACACGCTTGCCGAATTCGGTCTGCCGGTGTGGACGATTCCGCAGACGCCGTTCACCGAGGCCGGTCAGGCCGACGCCGCACTGAAGGCGTTCCAGGACAACGTGCCCACCGAGGAGGTGCTCAAGGCGCTCGACGTGGACATTGATTTCCCCGTCACCTCATACTCGTTCCAGCACAGCCTGCTCGGCCGCGCGAAGATCAACAAGAAGACGATCGTGCTGCCCGAAGGCGAGGAGGATCGCATTCTCAAGGCAGCGGACTACCTGTTGGAACGCGAGGTCGTGAACCTCATCATCGTCGGCGACCGCGAGGCGATTCTCGCACGCGGCGCCGAACTCGGTCTCGATTCGCTGGGAAGGGCCCGCTTCCAGTCGATGGACGACGAGAACATCCTCAAGCCGATGATCGCCAAGCTGTGCGAGCTGCGCGCCAAGAAGGGCATGACCGAGGATCAGGCGCGCGAACAGCTCAAGGACGCCAGCTATTTCGGCACGATGCTCGTCGTGCTCGGCTACGCCGACGGACTGGTGTCCGGTTCGGTCAATTCGACCGCGAACACCGTGCGTCCGGCGCTTCAGGTCATCAAGACCAAGCCCGGCGCGTCGCTCGTGTCCGGCTCGTTCCTGATGTGTTTCAAGGATCATGTGGCCGTGTTCGCCGACTGCGCGATCAATCTCAACCCGAACGCCGAGCAGCTGGCCGACATCGCCATCCAGTCCGCAGAAACGGCGAGGGCGTTCGGCATCGATCCGAAGATCGGCATGCTCTCCTACTCCACGCTCGGATCCGGCAAAGGGCCGGATGTGGACGTCGTCGAGGAGGCGACCCGCATCGTGCGCGAAAAGGCACCGGAACTGCCGGTGGTCGGCTCCATCCAGTTCGACGCCGCGTGGTCGCCGACCGTGGCGGCCACCAAGGCCAAGGGCAACGAGGTCGCCGGCCATGTGAACGTGTTCGTGTTCCCCGACCTGTGCGCCGGCAACATCGGATACAAGGCCGTGCAGCGCTCTTCCGGGGCCCTCGCGATCGGACCGATCCTGCAGGGGCTCAACAAGCCGGTCAACGATCTTTCGCGAGGCGCGCTCGTGCAGGACATCATCAACACGATCGCCCTGACCGCCATCGAAGCGCAGTAGTTTGTAGCAAGCAGCGAGTAATCTGACTTGCGGTAACCCGTGTCAGCGGGAAACAGACAATTCACAATGGAGGATGCCCACAATGGCGAAAACCGTCCTTGTCATCAATTCCGGTTCCAGCTCGATCAAGTACCAGCTGGTGGATCTTGAGTCCGGCGAAGGCCTCGCCTCCGGTCTCGTCGAGAAGATCGGCGAGCCGATCGACGGCCACTACAAGCACGAGTACAACGGCGAGAAGCACGAGCTTGAAGAGCCGATCCACGATCATGAGCAGGGCTTGAAGCGCGTGCTCGGCTTCTTCAAGGAGTACGGCCCTGATCTGTCCGAGGCCGGCATCGTGGCCGTCGGCCACCGCGTGGTCCAGGGCGGCTCCATCTTCCCGAAGCCGGCTCTGGTCACCGACAAGACCATCAACCAGGTCAAGGATCTGGCCGTGCTCGCCCCGCTGCACAACGGCCCGGAGGCCAAGGGCGCCGAGGTCATGCGTGCGCTGCTGCCGGACGTGCCGCAGATCTTCGTGTTCGACTCCTCCTTCTTCTTCCAGCTGCCGAAGGCCGCAAGCACCTACGCGCTGAACAAGGAGATCGCCGAGCAGTACCACATCCGCCGTTACGGCGCCCACGGCACCTCCCACGAGTACATCTCCTCCGTGGTGCCCGAGGTCGTCGGCAAGCCGGCCGAAGGTTTGAAGCAGATCGTGCTGCACATCGGCAACGGCGCCTCCGCCTCCGCCGAGATCTCCGGCAAGCCGGTCGAGACCTCGATGGGTCTGACCCCGCTTGAGGGTCTGGTCATGGGCGGCCGTACCGGCGACATCGACCCGGCCGTGGTCTTCCACCTCATCCGCAACGCCCACATGAACGTGGACGAGCTGGATGCCCTGTTCAACAAGCGTTCCGGCATGATGGGCATGACCGGCTTCGGCGACCTGCGCGAGGTCCACCGTCTGGTGGCCGAGGGCAACGCGGACGCCAAGCTGGCCCTCGATGTCTACGTGCACCGCATCGTCAGCTACATCGGCAACTACACCTACCAGATGGGTGGCTGCGATGTGATCACCTTCACCGCCGGCGTCGGCGAGAACGACGACATCGTGCGCAAGATGGTGTGCGACAAGCTCGCCCCGTTCGGCGTCAAGCTCGACGAGGAGAAGAACGCCACCCGCTCCAAGCAGCCGCGCGTCATCTCCACCCCGGACTCCTCCGTGATCATCGCCGTGATCCCGACCAACGAGGAGCTGGCCATCGCCCGCAAGTCCGCCGCCATCGCGGAAGCCGGCGAGGACACCTACGGCAACACGTTCGCCAAGTGATGAACTGAGGCAACGCTCAGATACACGGTGGGGCTCTGCGATGATTCACAGGAATCGTTGCAGAGCCCCACTGCGTTATGCGACCGGCACCATACCGGCACCATATCGGTTATGCGATCAGCGCCATGTCACTGAGCCACCGCGTCGGCATCCGCCGATCAGTTCATGCCACCGTGTGAGCGTCCAGCCAGCATGTCGGTCCACATGCCAACGAAGTCGGGCAGGGTCTTGCGCGTGGTCGCCACGTTGACGATGCTCACACCCGACACACGCAATCCGATCATCGCGGCGAACGTGGCCATGCGATGATCGGCGTACGATTCCATCACCGCGCCGTGCAGCGCCTCCGGCTCGCCATTGCCGACCGGAGTGATCTCGATGCCGTCCGGCAATTCACGCGCCGCTCCCCCGACACGTTGGATTTCAGCGACCAATGCCGCCAACCTGTTCGTCTCATGGCCGCGCAGATGACCGATGCCGATCATGCGCGTCGGCGCGTCGGCGAATACCAGAATCGCAGCCAGCGACGGCGCGATCTCCCCCGCCGCGGTCAGATCGAAATCGCCAAGTCCGCGGATCCGGCCATTCGAGCTCACTTCGCAATAACGGATGCCACCCTGTTGCGGGAACGAGACAGCCGCCCCCATGCGTTCCAGATATCCGGGCAGCAGACCGCCCGGCTGCGTGGTTTCGACCGGCCAGTGCGGCACACGAACCGTGCCGCCGGCGATCAGCGCGGCCCCGAGGAACGGCGCGGCATTCGACAGATCAGGCTCCACCACCACGCGCGACGGCAGCTGCAGTGCACGCGGCGCGACCGTCCACCGGTGCCGCGTCTCATCCGCGAGCGCGCTGCCGCCGGCGCCGTTGACGTCGGCCACGGTCATGCGAATGTGCGGAAGACTCGGGGTCTTTGCGCCGACGTGCGTCAGTTCCAGCCCGCCCGGCAGTCGTGAGCCGATGAGCAGCAGGCCGGAGATGAACTGGGAGGATGCGGACGAATCGATGGTCACCTGGGCGGCGTCCGCGCTCGACTGCAAACCGGGCTGCAAAACAGGCTGCAAACCGGTTTTCGATGCGGAGTGTGGCGCAACGGCAGATAACGATGCGGCGGGCGGCGTGATGGTGAACGGCAGGAATCCCTCCTCGCCGTGGTAGGTGACGGCGGCACCCAGCTGCGTCAGCCCGTCAAGCACCGGCTTCATCGGCCGCGCATACGCTTGCCGATCACCGTCGAAGCGCACCGGCCCGTCGGCGAACAGGGCGAGTCCTGGCACGAATCGCATCACCGTGCCGGCCAGTCCGCAGAAGACATCCACGCCACCGTGGAAGCGGCCTCCCACTGGCGGAGTGACGGTGACCGTGGTGTCGACGTTCGGATCGACATCGCAGCGCACGCCGAGCGCGGCGAGCGCGTTCATCATCAGTTCGGTGTCGCGCGAACGCAGCAGTCCGATCAGGGTGACGGGCCGCGAGCCGAGCGCGGCGAGAATCAGATACCGGTTGGACAGTGATTTGCTGCCGGGAATGGTGACGGTCGCGTCAAGCGGTTCGCTCGCCGTCGGCGCGGGCCATGGATCGATGGGGGTCGTTGCTTCGCTCATAGTGCTCTATCGTATCGGTTTGTTCGCTGCGCGGCGGTCATGCGTCCGCTTTCGTGGATTTGTGGCGCTATGGTGGTAGATATGCGTGTCATCGAACGGTTTTGTCAGGGCAAGCGGGCTGATCAGTCGCTCAATGAGGATGGTCTGATCGTCACCGATGCGTATGCGGCGGTGGTCGATGGGGTGACGAGCAAGAGCGTTCGTCGGCTGTGGCGGCCGAGCGGCGGCGTGGTGGCGAAGGATCTGCTGTTGGATGCGATCGCCGCACTGCCGCAGGACGCGTCGATGCGCGAGGCGCAGTCGATGCTCGATTCCCGGCTGCATGAGCGGTATGTGCGATTCGAGTGTGCGGATTGCGCACATGACGACTTCGACCCGTGCAGGGTATTCGCCGCCGAGCCTTGGGAGCGTCTGCAGGCGAACGCGGTGATCTACAGCGATCATCGGCGCGAGGCATGGCTGTTCGGCGACTGTCAGATCATGGTGAATGGCGTGCAGACGCCGACGGTCAAACGTGTGGATGTGCTGCTTGGCGATCTGCGGTCGTTCGCCGCGCAGGCGCTGGCGCTTGGCGGCGATGCGGCTGATACCCGAGATACGGCTGATTCACCGGCTGCATCATCGGCGCCTGCGGCATCATCCGATCCGACGCGCGCCCTGATTGTGCCGTTCCTGAGATTGCAGACGCGGTTCGCGAATCGGCGGGGCGAGTATGGGTATTTCGTATTCGACGGCTTCACCGATCCCGACTATCCGATTCGCACGATCACTGTCAATCCCGGCGATGAGGTGGTGCTCGCCTCGGACGGCTATCCTCGCCTGCGTCCGACGCTTGCCGCTTCGGAACGGGAGTTGGCGAGGCTGCGCGACGCCGATCCGCAGCTCATCCACGAGTATCGGTCGACGAAGGGGTTCTCCGACGATCTTGCATCATTCGACGACCGCACCTATCTGCGGTTCATCGCATGACGATTCAACGCATGATGCCCGTCGATTGTATCCCATGAACGCGTAGCGCGGGCCTGAACGCACGACGCGGACCGTCACACGACCAAGGCCGTGCGGCGATCCGCGTCAACGATTGCGGCCGATTGTAGCCGGACTCAGGCCTCGAGCGTGTCCTTGATCGCGCCGACGAACGCATCCAGGTCGGCGGGCTTGCGGGAGGTGATCAGACGCCAGCCGTTCTCATCATCCACGGTCAGCTGTTCGTCGACATAGTGTCCGCCGGCGTTTTCGATGTCGGCGGCGATGTAGCGGCATGGCGAGAGGGTCTTGCCTTCGACGAGATCGGCGTTGACGAGCAGCCACGCGCCATGGCAGATCGCTGCGATCGGCTTGCCTTCGTGGGCGAACTCCTGCGCGAGGGTGATCGCATCCTCGTTCACACGCACGCGGTCGACGTTGCAGGTGCCTCCCGGCACGACGAGCAGATCGTAATCGGCGGCCTGCACGTCCGACATCTTCGCGTCCGGGGTGAGCGTTTCGCCCTCGTAACGGTCGTGCTCCACGGTTTCGCACGGGTCGAGCGTGGTCGCGGCGAGCGTGACATCGGCGCCTGCGGCCTTGAGGTCGCGCAGCGGACGGGTCAGTTCCGTCTCCTCGATGCCCCAGTTGTTCACGATGATCAGTACCTTGGCGTCCTTGACTGCCATGTCTCCTCCTAGTGTATTGCCGCGTATTGCCGCGCACTGTCTTCATTTCATTGGTGTGCGAGCCGTGCTTTGACGCGCTCCATGTCCCATTATCGCGCACGCATTCATGAACAACGGTGCTTCGTCTTTGAGCGCAGTGAACAACGTTGCATCACCGAGGATCATCAAGGATCGCCGATGCCGCATGCCGCATCACTCACCGCGCGGACGCAGCCGTTCGTAGGACTCCTCCAAGGCCAGCGACACCCGTTCGATCTGTTCGCGGGTCAGCGGCGTGCGAAAAGTCATGCGCAGCGCGCAACGCGCGTCCGCCGGATCGATGCCCATCGCCAGCAGCGTGGGCGGAATCTCATGCCGGCCCACCGCGCATGCGGAGCCGGACGAACATGCGATGCCGCGCGCATCCAGATCGACCAGCAGCGCCTCGCCGACGACTCCGGGAATGACGAACGAGGCATGTCCGGGAAGCCGGTCCGCCGGATCCCCCGTCAGCACCGCCCGCGGAATCACGCGACGAACCGCATCGATCAGCATGTCGCGCGAAGCGACCAGCGCGCGCATCGCACCGGCGGCGCGCCGATTCGACTCGCGCAACGCAATGGCGAGCGCCACCGCGCCGGCCACGTTCTGCGTGCCCGATCGCAATCCACGTTCCTGCCCGCCGCCGCTGATCAGCGGCTCGATGGGTGTGCCCGCATTCACCAGCAGTGCGCCCAGCCCCTTGGGCGCGCCGAATTTGTGCCCCGATACGCTCAGCGCGTCCACGTGCCAGTCGCGCATGCGTATGGGGATGAGTCCCGCTGCCTGCACGGCGTCGACGAACAGCGGCACGCCGTGCTCGTGCGCTATCGTGGCGATGCGCTCGACCGGCTCGATCGTGCCGACCTCGTTGTTGGCGAGCATGGCGCACACCAGCGTGGTACGCCGTCCGGCCTCGCCGTCAAGCTCACGAGAGAGCGCGTCCGGATCGAGATGCGCCTGCCGGTCCACCGGTATGCGCACGATCTCGAATCCGAACCAGCGTTCCAGCCATGCGGCGGATTCGCTGACGGCCGGATGCTCGATCGCGGAGATCACGATGCGCGGGCGAGGCTTCCGGCGGCACTGAGCAGTTGCCGCTTCATCCGACTGCGGCCGCCGCAACCCAGACTGCTGCACTCCAGACTGCTGCATTCCAAATTGCTGCAATCCAAGCTGCTGCAATCGCGCCAACGCGATGCCCTTGACCGCGAGATTGTCGGATTCAGTGCCGCCTGACGTGAGGATCACGTCGTCGGGGCTGCCGCCAAGATCGGCTGCGAGGGAGGCGCGCGCGGCGGCGAGCGCCCGCGCCGCGGTTTTGCCCGGCTGGTGGACGCTGGCGGGATTCGCGTAGGCGTCGGTGAGGAACGGCAGCATCGCTTCGATGACGCTGCGGCTCACCGGTTCGGTGGCTGCGGCATCGAGATAGAGTTCATCCGAATCCGCCGGCTTCTTGCCGTCTGCCCTGCCTGTCGGCTCATTGCTCAGTAGATTGCTCGGCGCATTGCTCAGTAGATTGCTCGGCGCATTGCCGATGTCGCGCGCAGGCATATTGCCAGCCTCGCTGCCGACCTCGCTCGTGTCTGCGTTGATGCCCGTGCTCATGACCGCGCCTCCACCCAGTCGAGTCCCAGATCGATGGCTCGCGCGGAATGCGTGAGTGCGCCTACGGAGATCACATCCACACCGGTTGCGGCCACGGCGGGCACACGCTCCAATGTCATGTTGCCGCTGGCTTCGACGATGGCGCGTCCGTCGATGAGTTCGACGCCCCGGCGTGTGTCGTCGAGCGTGAAGTTGTCGAGCATGATCGTGTCCGCTCCCCCGGCGAGTACGGCGGGGATCTGATCGAGCCGGTCCACCTCGACCTCGATGTGCACGGTGTGGCCGACCTGTTCGCGCACATGGCGAATGGCCTGTGCGAGGCCTAGACCCCGCGCGGCGAGCGCTGCAAGATGGTTGTCCTTGAGCATCACCGCGTCCGACAGTGACTGGCGGTGGTTATGGCCGCCGCCGCAGACGACCGCGTGTTTTTCGAATGCGCGCAGTCCCGGCGTGGTCTTGCGCGTGTCGGCGATTCGCGTATGCGCGTAGCGGCCAGGCCGGCGAGGTCGACAAGCCGCAGCCGCCTGCCGATCGAGGCCGTCGGCCTGTTGCGGCGCATAGATCGCCTCGACAGCGTCCACGAACGCCGCGGTCATCGTGGCGATGCCGCACATGCGTTGCGTGAAGTTCAGCGCCACGCGCTCGGCGGTGAGCATGCCGCGCACCGGTCCGCGCACGACGGCGAGCGTGTCGCCAGCCTTGAATCGCGTACCGTCCGCGATCGCCGCATCCACCATGATCGACGGGTCCGTGGCGGCGAATGCGGCCCGGAACACGTCCATGCCGCTCATCACGCCGTCCTCGCGCGCGACGAGGGCCGCCGCGCCGCGCTCGTCGGCGGGAATCGCGCTTTCACAGGTCACGTCGCCCCAGGGGGCGTCCTCGGCGAGGGCCGCTTCGACGGCGGTGTCGATGATGCGTTGCGTCAGCATGCGCGGATCTCCTTCTGCGGGTGTTTTCAGGTGTTTCTGTTGTTTTCTGGTGTTGCTGGTGTTTCAGTAGATGATTTGGCGGATAATGGTTCGGCCGACCAGCCGTTATCGTGAGCGTTATCGTGCGACATAGGCGACGGAATGAGCCCATTCGTCGCGCGGGCGCGGATGGTCGGTGCGCGCGTGGGCGCCTCGCGATTCGGTGCGGGCGAGCGCAGCCGTGGCGGCGACATAGCCGACGGTGAGCATGTTGCGATTCTCGAGCGCGGTGACATCGCCTGTGGCTTCCATCGTCGCGGCATGCGCGTTGGCCGAGGCCAGACCTTCGGCGAGCGCCTCGGCGGCATGGCTCAGGCCGTCCGCATCGCGCAACACGCCCACGCCGTGCCACATCGTGTTCTGGATGCGCGCCCTGTCCCATGGCTTGTCGGCTGTTAAGCGAGCGCCGGTCGCATGATCGGCAACGGCAGTGTCAACCACAGCGGCATCAACCACAGCGGCACCGTCCACAGCAGCGTCGCCGTCAGAGGAACCGCCATTCGTCGGCGTGGCGAGCACCACCGGCGGGTTCGTGTATGCCGTGCCGGTCACGGAATTGAGCAGCGGCTCGGGATGCCAGATCATGTCATCCGCGTCGCCGGCCGCGGCGATGCCGGCCCTGCGCCCGTAGACGAGCCCTTCGAGCAGCGAGTTCGATGCGAGTCGGTTGGAACCCATCACGCCGGTGCGCGCGCATTCGCCGGCCGCATACAGGCCGGGAAGCGACGTCCGCCCGTCAAGATCGGTGCGAATGCCGCCCATGAGGTAGTGCGCGGCCGGGGCGACGGGTATCGGCTCGCGGCTCCAATCGAACCCGAGGGAGCGGGTGTATGCGTCGATGGTCGGGAACCGTGTGGCGAGGAACGCCGCAAGATCGGGATGCTCGCGACGCATCGGTGAGGTGTCGAGCATGACCGGTCGGCCTCCCTGGGCCTGCATGACGCGGAAGTTCTCGCGTGCCACCACGTCGCGCGGAGCGAGTTCGGCGCGCTCGTCAACGTCCGTCATGTAGCGTCGCCCATGCTCGTCGAGCAGCACCGCCCCCTCGCCGCGCACCGCTTCGGAGACGAGGAAATGCTCGCCGACCGCCATCGCGGTGGGATGGAACTGGGTGAATTCCAGATCGGCGACCTGCGCGCCGACCCGCCATGCGGCGGCGAGCCCGTCCGCCGTGGCGACGGCCGGATTGGTGGTGTACGGGTACATGCGTCCGGCCCCGCCGGTGGCGAGGATGACACGGTCCGCCGTCAGTTCGCGGCGAACGGCCCGAGGGGAACCGGCCTGACCGGAATCGGTCTGTCCGGGATCGTTTGCGATCAGCAACCGCACGCCGCACACTCGCCCGTCGCGCACGATCAGATCGGTCAGAAACGCGTGTTCGATCACATGGATGCGCGGGTTGGAGCGCACCATCGCGGACACGTCGAGTTCCAGCACACGACCGGTGGCGTCGCCGCCCGCGTGGACGACGCGCGCGCGGCAGTGGGCCGCCTCCAATCCGCGCAGCATATGGCCTTGCGCATCACGGTCGAAATGCACGCCGAGCGCGGCGAATTCGCGCACGCGCTCCGCTCCCTCCCGCGTGAGAATGTCCACGGCCTTCGGATCGCACAGTCCGTGTCCTGCGGCCATCGTGTCGGCGGCGTGCAGCTTCGGGTCGTCGTCACTGAAGATCGCCGCGGCGATGCCTCCCTGCGCATGGTAGGTGTTCGATTCGACCAGATCGGCCTTGGTGACGAGCGTCACGTCGCTGCCGGTCGCGGCGACGGCGAGCGCGGCGGACAGTCCGGCCGCGCCCGCGCCGATGATGACGATGGTGGGTTTCCTCATGATTCGCTTCCGTATGTGTGGCTTTTCGTATATGCGGCTTTTCGTATGGCTTATGTATGGCTGGCGTATGGCTTATGTATTGCTGGTGCGGCGTCTCCTCAGTGGGTTTCCTCGGATTCGGGATGCTGCGATGCGCCGCGGCCCGCAGCGCAGCGCATCACATCGCATCGCAGCGCATCGGCAGAGGGTGCCTCGCATGCATCGATCAGGGATGCACGCGCAGCATGCGCTCCAGAGCGACCTTGGCGTCGCGCGCGGTGTCGTCGTCGACGGTGATGCGGTTGACGACGTTGCCCTGCTCGAGATTCTCCAACACCCACGCCAGGTATGCGGGGTGGATGCGATACATGGTCGAACAGGGGCAGACCACCGGGTCGAGACAGAACACGGTCTTGTCGGGATGCTGCGCGGCGAGCCGGTTGACGAGGTTGATCTCGGTGCCCACGGCGATGACCGCCCCTGCGGGGGCCTGCTCGATCTGACGAACGATGTAGGCGGTGGACCCGACGCCGTCCGCCGCGTCGACGACCTGCATCGAGCATTCGGGATGCACGATCACCTTGACGCCCGGATAGGCGCGGCGCGCGCGTTCGACCTGATCGACGGTGAACCGCTGGTGCACGGAGCAGAATCCCTTCCACAGGATCATCGTCGCCTTGGCGTAGTCGTCCGGGTCGGAGGCGCCGCCGCATGGGCGGAACGGATCCCACAACGGCATCTGCGCGAGCGACACGCCCATGGCACGCGCGGTGTTGCGCCCCAGATGCTGGTCGGGGAAGAACAGCACGCGGCGGCCTCGCGCGAACGCCCATTCGAGCACGGCGCGCGCGTTCGACGACGTGCACACGATGCCGCCATGCCGTCCGCAGAACGCCTTGAGGGCCGCCGAGGAGTTCATGTAGGTGACGGGGACGACCGGCGCGAGCCCCTCGGAATCCGGCTTGTCGCCGCAGATGCGGGACAGTGCGTCCCAGCATGCCTCGACCTGCTCGATGTCGGCCATGTCGGCCATCGAGCAGCCTGCGGAGAGGTTCGGCAGCGTCACGCTCTGCTCGGGCGTGGAGAGGATGTCGGCGGTCTCGGCCATGAAATGCACGCCGCAGAAGACGATGTGCTCGGCGTCCGGCCGCTCGGTCGCGTTCTTGGCGAGCTGGAACGAGTCGCCGACGAAATCGGCGTGCCGGATGATCTCGTCGCGCTGGTAGAAATGGCCGAGAATCAGCAGTCTGTCGCCAAGCCGCCGTTTGGCATCCGTGATGCGCTTCTGGAGTTCGTCATCGGACGCGTTGCGGTATTCCTCGGGCAGCATCTGCTGACGCGGGGCGTCGGACGGCAGTCGGTCGAGCATGGACGCGCCCGGTCCGTAGCTGGGGCGCACGGCGTCGAAATGCCACGGATCCTGGGTGAGGCCGGCGTCGCAGGTGCTCTGTGCGCCAAGCCGGGCGATGATCTCGTCGACGGACGGCGCGGATAGTGTTGCGGTCATCATTGTTCCTTCCTTGTTGTCACGATGTCGTCTCGATCGGTCACTTATGATCGGTCACTTTGCGATCGGCGGCTTTTCAATCAGTCACTGCGCGATCGCCGAGGGCAGCAGCGCGGACAGTGCATCATCCGACCACTCCTCCCGCGGCGATTGCGCATGCGCATTCGCCTGTGGCGCGTCGGCCGCAGCGATCGGCTGCGCTGCGGCCCGCGCGTATCGGTACAGCGACGCCGGCCGGTGCCTACCTTGCGCGATCTTGCGACCGGTGTCCTCAAGTTCGCCGGAAGCGAGTATGCGACGGCGGAAATTCGCCAGATCGATCGCGCGACCGGTGACGGCCTCGTAGACCCCGTGCAGCTGGGCGAGGGTGAATTCGTCGCCGACGAGTCTGGCGGCTATCTGCGGGTATTCGATCTTGTATCGCAGACGGTCCAGCGCATAGTCGATGATGCGCCGATGATCGAATGCAAGTCGCGGCAGCGCGTTTTCCGGAAACCACGCGACGTTGTCTCCTTCGGCGAGATCGCGCGATTCGGCACGTCCCACAAGAGCCCAGTAGACGATCGACACCATCGGAAGACCGCCCTGCGAGCGGCCGGGATCGCCAAACGTGTAGAGCTGTTCGAGATAGTTCGGATGCAGATCGGTGGTGGATTCGAGTGCGGCATACGCCGAATCCTCCAATGACCGGTCCGCGCGCAGATCGCCGCCCGGCAGCGCCCAGTCGCCGAGGAACGGCTGGCGGACACGACGCACGAGAGGAATCCACAGCTGCGCGCGAGCGCCGTCCGTGTCACGACCGGGACCATTCGCGGCGAGCGTTTCGCTCGCGGCATGCGAGATATGCGTGATAGGCGTCTCGCTCGCAGCACCAGCGTCAGCGCCGTCCGCGACGATGCCGTCACCAGCCGGACCGAGCGCGAGAATGACGACCGACACCCCCACCTGTGGCGGCTGGCTGCGCCGCTCGGATACGTTGCCGATGCCCATGCTTCCGCTCCCCTCGCTCTCTTGTCGATTCCTTGTACCGCTCGCTTGTGCCGGCTACGCGGCCGTTCGCCGCATCAGCCACCGGATCAACCCTCAGATCAACCGGCGAACCGACCGGCGAACCGACCGGCGAACCGACCGGCGATCGAGCGTTCCATAATCGTCAAGCGCCGAGCATATCACTTATAGTCACTATGACTATATCACCGGCGCGTCGCAGGAAATCCAACGCAAATCCAATGCAAATCACAGGAAGCGAAGCCCAGGGAACGATCCGCGGATCGGGGCGGCACCGACCAGACCGCACGCCGCCGACATCACCCACAAGCCGGGAAGACACGCCTGCACTTCACCAACACCGCATCGGCTCGCACCCCTTGCGATGCGAGCATGACGCCAGCATGACATCAGCATGACGCGAGCATCATATGCAACGACAGCCCCGCCGTCCAACGACACCGATCCGACGCCGTGTCATCCATAACCGGCATCGTAACCAGTTGACGGCGGGGAGTGCGTAATGCGATCGTCTATTTCAGGTATTCGTCGCTGTCGAAGTAGCCGGCGATGTCGTTGCTCTCGACAATGAGCTTCGGCGCGATGGCGAGCGTGTGGTGCGCATCCTCCGTACCGCAGTACACCATGTCATGCTCCAGAAGCCTATCGTCGAAAAACATGCGCACACCGTTGAGGAACAGTGGGCCGACCGTGCCGACGTCGTAGCCAGTGCGTTCCTTGACCAGCTCCGGCGATGCCAGATGGATCTGATGCAATCCCAAGGCGCGGCCGAGCTGACGCCACTTCAGGTGCCCAGTGGCGGAAGCGACGACGGCGAACACGCCCTCCTTGGCCTCGACGATGTAGGTGGCCGCAGCCTTGGCGATATCGAACACCTTCGCACCGGACTCAAGATCCACGATCGCGATCTCATGCTCCATGATTCGGGCCTGGTCGGGATGTATCTGCGCGAACTGCTCGATCTGTTCATAACTGGCCATCTCGCACCTCCGGTCAATGCGGCTCTTTGCGGTCTGCATCGCTCCTCGTATTTGCAGGCAAATGAAGAATATCATTGGGTATTGCGTCCGACTGCATTCAGAGCCGATCCCACAGCATGAAAGAAGCCCGGAATCGTTGAGATTCCGGGCTTATCTGTCGGACCAGCGGATTTGAACCCGCGACCCCTTGTTCGGTTTTTGGGATGTTTCGTTAATTATTGTGAGCTTCGTTAGTCTCGTTTTCGTTGATATGACGCGGTTTCTGGGCTATTGGCGATGTTCGTTGATTGCCGCTGATTTCGCTGTTCTCCGCGGTCATTGTGTCCCGGTTGTGTCCACTCCAGCGAGGGTGTTCCCCAGTCAAACGAAGCTGAGATGACTGAGGAATAGCGAATTGAATCCGCAAATATTCCAAATGTGGTTATCGGTCAGTCTGACGAATCGGTTATTGATATTGCGATGTCCATCCTCGTGATCTGCAATAGTGGCAGCATTCCTACAGTTTCTTGAAACTCTCATATTGCTCGAGAAAGTCATCATCCAAATACCCGTCATCTGCGTACCAGCGGGCGAACTTGCCGAATAAATCCAAGGATTCCTCGTCTAGTTTGATGTGTTCGCGCAGCAACGCCTCGAATCCCAGACTGATGCCGACATCCCATTCCCCGGCATTGATGCATTCCACAGTCTCAGCAATGTCGTCGTCCATTCCTTCCCTGCGCAGAATCGTCATCAGCATTTGCTCGATCTTATCGTCTATGCCTTCGAGCTCTTTGTCTGGAGGCCTCCACCCGCGCTCCGTCTCCTCGAAGCCGGGCTCGTAGAAGGGCGTCCACAGCACTTTCGCATCATCGGGCCGATAGCGCTCGTATTCCTTGGATCCGGGAATCAGCAGATGAGCTGAACCATCGGCCTTATCGACGGCAATTTCGGATAGTTCGCTTTTGTCAGGGCCCAAGTACACGCAAAAGAACACGTACGCCATATCGTTTTCGGAAGCGCCGCATATATCTCGTTCCGGATAGGCGGCCTTTGCCAGTTGTTCAGCCTTAGAGACGTCCAAGGTAGCTCCTTAATCCTGCTTTAATTATCGGACTGAACGAATTGTCGGTCAGTATCGATCCAATTGATAATCCACCCGATAATAGTCGCTGGCTTGGTTCTTTCTCCATCGACTGCCAACTCCTTGTAACGAGAACCGAGATCCCCCAGTGAGGGCAATCCCGTCTCGCGCATACGAATCACCACCCAGCCCGCATCAAGCAGGTCGAGGCTCTTTCTCGTATCGGTGTCGGTTTTGCCTGAATGCCAGTACGCCCCGTCGTATTCGATGGCGACGTTGATGCCGTTGATGCGACAGATGATGTCAGGCCGCCATGTTGTTCCCCTTGTGAACGCATCGTCTTTGAGTGCCACTCCCGAACGTGCGTCCTCAAACGACTGTCGGATTTCAGCGTAATACTCCAGCTCGATAGCGGATTTGCCCTTCTCCCTGCATTCTGGGCATGGAGAATGACCTGCCCATCTTGCCGCCGTACTGGCGCGCCATTGATGGGCGTGATTGACCGAGCATACCCATAGCGGCGTGAATGGCGTTCTGCCGGTAGGGGTCACTTCCCAAGCGGTTAGCGGATTCTCCGCAGACCATTCCTCGGCAAGGTCGGGAGCGAAGTATGCCAAGGATCCTACCAGAGTCTTACATCGAGGGCATAGCCACATCGGATGGAGAAAACGATCCCTGACCCTTTGTCTCCATTCATAACCGCACTGTGAGCAACGCCACCAAACCTGACGACGGGAGTCATCAGCCACGTTCTGCGGAGTCCACTCGCCATTGTGCTCGGAATCCCATTGAGCCGATAATTCTGGACTGGCGAAGCTCAGCGCACGTTTGCCCAAGCCTTTCTTCTTGGCTTCAGCCGCCCTGCATGCAGGACATCCCCTGTCCAAATAGGTGGCGGGCCGAATGGTCATCCGATGCCCCTCGGGGCACTTGAGCCGATAAGCACCGGTGCCGTTGCGCCAATCATCTAGGCAGATGTCATGGGGATCGTATTCGTCATCATCCCATGCGGTGGCAAGCTCCGGCACCTCGGATATATGGGTGGATTTCTCCCATGTTTGCCTTGCCTTGAATTGAGCGTCGAAGTTTGCCCGCGCTTTGCGGGAACATTCAGGACAGTACGGCATTTGCAGAGGAGCCGCTTGGAAACGGCATCCGCATTCAGGACAATGCCACCGGTATTGTTTCGTTGCGGATCTACGCGACGCCGTATTCCAGTCGTTCTCAGTATTGCGGTCGAAATCCCACCAGCCATGCAACCCCGAGTCCGGATCACAGACGCGAGGAGTCGCCTTCTTGCGTGGTTTGACCGATGCGGATCCGGCCTTGCTCATGCACGAGCATCCGAAACCGACATCAGCCGAATCGGTTATGGTTCTGCGGCCGCATCGTTTGCATTCAACGACCATCCCAAAGGCGCGATCCCCATCTTGCAAGATTTCGAGAAGTTTCAGGCCGTGTTCTTCACACGCTTTCCTATTGCGCTCGTAATCGCCACGCACCTTGCCACCGGGCCAGAACGGGTTTCGCCCGTTCTCCTTGAGGTAACAAGCGTCGCACGCACCACGGTCACCGGGGTACGCTCCACGTCCCCATACCGTCTTAGGAATGTAATCTGCCTCAATGCCACACGTCTTGCATCGACAACGAACCGGCGTGGTCTTGTTCTGGAACTCGCCCACAAGTTCCATACCCTGTTCTTGGAATTGCCTACGAACGCATTCCATGCAAATCCGGGCCTTCGGCCTGAACACCGGGTTAAGACCACAGGTTTGGCACAACCGCTCCATCGCTATCTCCGATCTACGATTCTCACCACATTACCAATAACATATAGAACGATGAAGTGCTCGCCCCGATCGCAGTGGACACGCCCGCACCGCTGCTGCTGCGCGAGCAGACGAGGGAACTGTACTGTCAGGCGGAGCAGCTGGTGCAGCTGGCGGCGCTGCAATGCGGAGGATGCCCGCCTCGATCATTCGCACGTGGATCCACCAGAAACGTCTCACACCCGACCAGAACGGCCATGTCACCCTGCGCGACATCGTGCCATTGCTGCGCCGAAGAGCCGACTAAAACGGCAAGACGGCCCCGCTCTCCAAGATGGGAGAGCGGGGCCGTACCATGTTGGGTATGGAGGAAGCGAAGCAGCGTCAGCGTGGCAAGCTGTTCACATGGTGTCTGGTCGCCAACGTCGTGGACGAGCACGAGGTCGGCCAAGATCACCATATCGAGCATGGGACGAAGATCTTCAGCCCCGGCACGAAGGTGTACGTATCGTCGTGGTGGGACAACAGCGCGAAGGATGATGGAGGTGTGCTGTACGTCATCGGCAAGGCCCGCAGGCAGTGGCGTCTCGTCGCGGCGTATATCGCGCGCGACCGTTTGACGAACTTCCGTGCCAAGCAGGTGTTCGATCCGAAGGCGCTGCGCCGCATGGCGCAGGACGAGGGGCAGAATCGTGTGCGGCCGGGGCAGTTCGTCCGCTGGTGGGGCAAGGACGAGGAAGCCCGCAGACAGGTGGAGCAGAAAGCCGCCTACTACAATCAGGACATCTATTCAGTACGGCGGCGCGAATGGGAAGAGGCCAGACGCGGTATGGAGAAGTTGTGAAAAGTCGTCTTGGGAGAGCCGGGAAAGTCGCCGGGCGACCGCCTGAAAATGGCTTAATTTGAGGCGTGTCGCAGGGGTGTCGTGTCTGGTCGTGTCCGAAAAACGTGTCTGAATCGTGTTTGAAGAGCCAAAAGAGGGGATTCAGAGATAACAACAAAGCCCGGAATCGTTGAGATTCCGGGCTTATCTGTCGGACCAGCGGGATTTGAACCCGCGACCCCTTGACCCCCAGTCAAGTGCGCTACCAAACTGCGCTATGGTCCGATGCTGCATTTTGCAACAGTGGAATACTGTACCAGACTGTTTGCAAAATGCAAATCACGCATGTTCCGCGTGTGTCGCGCGCGTCGCATACGCTGCATGCCGTCTACCGGCGCTTCTTCTTTTCGCGGATGTTCACCGAAATCTGGATCGGCGACCCCTCGAATCCGAACTCATCGCGCAGGGAGCGCTCAAGATAGCGGCGGTAGCCGTGCTCCAGGAACCCGGTGGCGAAGATCACGAAGCGCGGAGGCCTGGTGGAGGCCTGCGTGGCGAACAGGATGCGCGGCTGCTTGCCGCCTCGCAGCGGATGCGGATGCGCGGCCTGCACCTTGCCGAGGAACGCGTTGAGCTTGCCGGTGGGAATGCGCTTGTCCCACGATTCGAGCGCCTCGCGCATCGCGCGGGACAGACGGTTCGTATGCCATCCGGTCTTGGCCGAAAGGTTGACGCGCTGCGCCCAGGTGACCCGGTTGAACTCGGTGATCCACAGTCGTTCGAGCCGCTGGCGGACGAACTCGTCCATGAGATCCCACTTGTTGAACACGAGCACGATCGCCTTGCCCGCATCCACCGCGGTGCTCATCACCTTGAGATCCTGATCGGAGATCGGCTGGGAGACGTCGAAGAGCACCAGCGCAAGCTCGGATCGTTCGATCGCCGCCTGCGTGCGCAGCGACGAATAGTACTCCGCTCCGGACAGCTTGTGCTGACGGCGTTTGATGCCGGCCGTGTCGATGAACAGCCAGTCCTCGCCGTCGACGTTCACCACCTCATCGACCGGATCTCGCGTGGTGCCGGCGAGATCGTTGACGACGGACCGTTCGGAGCCGACGAGCTGGTTGAGCAGCGACGATTTGCCGACGTTCGGACGGCCGACCAGCGCGATGCGACGCAGACCGGTCGGCGTGAGCAGACCGGAGGTCTTCTCCGTCTTGCGCAGCGATTCGAGCGCCACATCGAGCAGATCGCCCACTCCACGGCCGTGCATGGCCGAGATCGAATGCGGCTCCCCCAGACCCAGCTTCCAGAATTCGGCCGCAAGGTATTCGCTGGCACCGTCATCGATCTTGTTGACGGCCAACGTGACCGGCTTGCCGGAGGCACGCAGCATCTTGACGATGCGCTCATCGGTCGCGGTCAGCCCCACCAATCCGTCCACGACGAGGACCACCGCGTCGGCGAGCTGCACGGCGATCTCCGCCTGCGAGGCGATCGCCGATTCGATGCCCTCGACATCGGCTTCCCAGCCGCCGGTGTCGACCAGCTTGAAATCGGTTCCGGCCCATTCGGCATCGTAGCTGACCCGGTCGCGCGTCACGCCCGGCGTGTCCTCCACGACTGCGGCACGACGGCCGAGAATGCGGTTGACGAGCGTCGACTTGCCGACATTCGGCCGGCCGACCACGGCGAGCACGCCGACCTGACGTGCCGAGACCGCATCATCAGCCGCATCGAATCCCCGACCAGAGACCAGCAGTTCATCGTCCTCGTTGAGGTCGTAGCCTTCGAGATTCGCAGCATACTCCTCGTATTCCTGCTCCTCGATCGCATCATCGACGAGCTTGATCAGCGCGTCGAGTGTCTGGTCGAAATCCATGTCGGAATTGTCAAGCGTGACGACCCCGTCGGCCGCGGTCATGAAGCTCGTGACCTTGGCATCGGCCTTGTCGCGGGCGGCGACGTCGTCCGCGCCGACGGCGGACGCGACGCTCTGACCGGACCGGCGCGCCTGACGGACCTCCTCGCGGGCGGTCATCAATACGCGCACCTCGGCATCCGGCGCGACGACCGTCGTGATGTCACGGCCTTCGGCGACGACGCCGCGACCGCCCGAGAACGAATCGGCGGCGGCCTCGCGCGCCATGACGGCACGCTGGGCGGCGATGAGCACATGCCTCACCGGAATCACGCCGGATACCTTGGAGACGTGCGATGAGACTTCGGCGGAGCGGATCTCGTCGCTGATGTCGCGCCCGTCGATCAGCACGCGGGAGTCATCAGGATCCACCGTGATGTCGAAATGGTCGCCGGTGAACAGCTCGCCGACCATTTCGGTCACCTCGCGCTCATCGACCTGCTCGGCGTCAAGATCGATGCCGTTGGCAAGACACCACCAGGCGCAGGCGCGGTACATCGCACCCGTGTCGAGATAGGCGAAGGAGAAGTGACGGGCCAGCGCCTTCGACGTCGAGGACTTGCCGACGCCGGCCGGCCCGTCGATGGCGACGCGGATCACAGTCCGACCTCCTTGGACAGCGATCGCAGCTCGGTCTGCGAGAGCACGCGATACGAGCCGGACTTGAGCTCGCCGAGCTTGATCGGGCCGATCTGCGTACGCACCAGGCGCCGCACGGGATATCCGACCGCGTCGAAGACGCGACGCACGACGCGGTTCTTGCCGGAGTGCAGCACGACCTTGACGATCGTGGCATCAGACTTGGCGTCGATGATCGCACAGCGGTCGAAGCGGATCAGACCGTCGTCGAGCTGCACGCCCTGGGTGACGAGACGTCGGCACACGTTGCCGCCGATGCGCCCGTCAAGCGTGGCGATATAGGTCTTTTCGACCTCGTACTTGGGGTGCATGACGTGCTGGCTGAGCTCGCCGTCGTTCGTCATGAGGATGAGTCCCTCGGAATCATAGTCGAGACGACCCATGTGGAAGATGTGCTCATACTTGTCGCCGACGATGTCGCGCAGCGTGTAGCGTCCCTTGGGATCGTCCATGGCGCTGAGCACCTTGCGAGGCTTGTTGAGCGCCAGCGTGACGTGATTGGGGTTGAGGTGGACGCGCGACCCGTCGAGCCGCACCTCCTGTCGCAGCGGATCGACGCGCGTTCCCAGCTCGGTGACGAGCTGCCCGTCGACCTCGACACGCCCTTCGACGATGAGCTGCTCGCACTTGCGTCGCGAGCCCAGTCCGGCCTGCGCCAACACCTTCTGCAGGCGGATACCTTCGTTGTCGTTCTTGTCTTGCGCCTTTGCGGCGCGGGAATATGCGTTTGGCATCGTTCTCCCAACGTGGCCAGGCATCGACGCGCTCTGCGCGTCCGATGCATGTTGATATTCAGTATGCGCCGAAAACCGGCTGAATTAGCATAGCAGAGGGCACGTACAGCGTTCCATGAGATTGTGCTGGTATCATGACGGGCGTTCGGCGCGATCGCCGATGCGCCCACGACGTCCACGAGTCGGTCCGACCGACGCACGACGCTCGTGCAACGCCAACGCTTGCGCAACGATAAGACAAAGGAACGATGTATGACTGAAGTCCTCACCCCTGACGCCACGGATGGCGTCACCGCCAACGATGCGGCGCTGACAGCCGAAACCACAGCCGCCGCCCTCCCCGTGAAACCGGCAGACGCAACCATGCGCCGCGAGCCGTCGACCGCGCTGCGCGTGCTCGCGGAGCTCGCAGGCAGCTTCCTGCTGTGCCTTGGCATCTACGCATTCTATACGGTCGGCACCGCGATCTTCGGTCTCGACATGGCGTATCTGACGCTGTCGACCGCGCTGATCTACGCGACCGTGACACTGCTGTTCTCCCCGATCTCCGGTGCGCAGCTCAATCCAGCGGTCACGCTTGCCGCGATGCTGACCGGCCGCACCAGGCCCGTGACCGGCATCCTCTCCATCATCGTCCAGGTGATCGGCGCGATCGGTGCAGCCGCGTCTCTCAAGTTCCTGCTGCCCACCTCGGACACCATCACCAACAAGGTGTGGATGACGCCGGTCACCAACGGCTTCGGCAAGGGTGCCGTGTTCAACACGACGCTGACCTCGGTGGGCATCACGTTCGGCACGACGCTCGCGATCGTCGTCGAGCTCGCGGCCGGGATCATCATCGTCGCGACGGCGATGCGCACGATCGGCCGTGACGGCCGCGCCGACGCGCTGCATGCGCCCGCGATGGGTCTGGCCTATGGCGTCGGCGCGGCGATGGCGTATCCGGTGACCGGTGCCGGTCTCAACCCGGCGCGTTCCACCGGCATCGCCCTGTTCGCCCGCAATCAGGGGCTGGCGGTCGATCCGCTGCAGCAGCTGTGGCTGTTCTGGGTGTGCTCCGCGCTGGCCGCCGCGATCGTCGCCTTTGTGATGATCGCCATGCAGATGTCTCGTGAGGCCGCGGATCGCAAGGCGAAGCGCCTCGCCCAGGAGGCGAAGCGTCATGCCAATGCCGATGCCGCCGCCGATGGCATCTCGGCTGCCGGCACGCGCGCTTCCGGTGTCGAGCCGGGAACCTCCGGCGCGATCGTGTGAGCGTCCGTCCGCGCACTATAACCATATGATTGTGGCCTTCCAACTTCGTACATGAAGTCGGAAGGCCACATTCGTTATCCGAGAAACTTCGCAAAGGGCTCGCATGCAGATTCCTGCGGTTCCTCTCAGCGCAGACCCACTCAGTGTAGCGGGTCCACTCAGCACTGCGGCTTCGCTCAGCGCAGCAGCCACATGCTGAAATAGACGGCCGGAAGCCCTATCGCGAATCCGATGCCGATCACCACGTCAAAGGCGACCGATCGCACCTTCCATGGACTGCGCGATCCGAGAAGGAGGCGCAGCAGCCCAGTCAGCAAGGACAGGGCGGAAAGCGCGCATACGGCGAGCGTCGTATGCCCGAGAAAGGCCGCGGCGATCGCGGCGATGACGATGAGTGCCACCGCCCATTCGAATGCCGGCGCGCCCTCATGCGCCTCGGAGACGTATGGATGATCGTGCATCATGCCCTTCGATCAGTGGAAGAAATGACGGGTTCCGGTCAGGTACATGGTCACGCCGGCCTTCTTCGCCGCTTCGATGACCTCCTCGTCGCGAATGGAGCCGCCCGGCTGGACGATCGCCTTGACGCCCGCCTTGATGAGGATTTCGGCACCGTCCGCGAACGGGAAGAACGCGTCGGATGCGGCGACCGAACCGGTGGCGCGATCGGCGCCGTCGGCCAGCGTGTTGGCGCGCTCGACCGCGAGATTGCATGAATCGACGCGGTTGACCTGTCCCATGCCGATGCCGACCGTGGCCTGGTGATGCGCCAGAAGAATCGCGTTGGATTTGACGCAGCGAACGGCGCGCCACGCGAACAGCAGATCGTTGAGCGTGTCGGGATCGGCCGGCTCGCCGGAGACGAGCTTCCACGCATCGGGATCGTCGCCGGGCGCGTCGATCAGATCGGTGGTCTGCACGAGCAGGCCGCCGTCGATCTGACGGAACTGGACGTGCCCGAGCGGCGGCTGCGCGACCTTGAGGATGCGCAGGTTCTTCTTCTTCGTTGTGAGCAGTTCAAGCGCCGCCGGCTCATAGTCGGGCGCGACGATGACCTCGGTGAAGATCGGGCGTACCGATTCGGCCATCTCCAACGTGACCGTCGTGTTGCAGGCGATGACGCCGCCGTAGGCGCTCATCGGGTCGCATGCATGCGCCTTGCGATGCGCTTCGGCAGCGGTCGCGCCGATCGCCAGGCCGCACGGATTGTTGTGCTTGACGACCGCGACGGCGATCTGCGGCGCGAAATCCCACACGGCTCGCCACGCGGCGTCGGCATCGACGTAGTTGTTGTAGCTCATCGGCTTGCCGCCGAGCTGTTCGGCGTGGGCGAACCCGTCACGGTGGAGCGGATCGATGTACAGCGCCGCCTTCTGATGCGGGTTCTCGCCATAGCGCAGCACATGGGCGCGATCCCAGGTACGCGTGAATGCGGCCGGGAACTTTGCGTCGTCGACCACGTTGCCGTTCTCGTCGACGTCCGGGACATCGATGCTGTCCGGACGCGTCCAATGCTTCGACGTCCACTCGTTGATCGTGGCGTCATAAGCCGCCGTATGTGCGAATGCCTTGGCAGCAAGCCAACGACGCTCCTCCAGCGAGAAGCCGGTGCCGTTCGCGACGCGCTCGGCCACCAGCGCATAGTCCGCCGGATCGGTGACGACGGCCACGGATGCGCTGTTCTTCGCGGCGCCGCGCACCATCGAGGGGCCGCCGATGTCGATCTTCTCGATCGTGGCGTCCTCGTCGGCACCGGAGCGCACGGTGTCGGCGAAGGGGTAGAGATTGACGACGACCAGATCGAACGGCCTGATACCGAGCCGCTCCAGCTGAGCGGCATGGTCGGGATTGGTCATGTCGGCGAGAATGCCTGCGTGAATATGCGGGTCCAGCGTCTTGACGCGGCCATCCAGGCTTTCAGGGAATCCGGTGACCTTGGAGACCTCGGTCACGGCGACGCCAAGGTCGGACAGGCGTTTGGCGGTCGAACCGGTGGAGACGACCTCGACGCCGGCCTTGATGAAGGCCTGTGCGAGGACCTCGATGCCCTCCTTATGAAAGACTGAGACCAAAGCCCGTCGAATCGGACGGTGCGTGTTCGTCATGCTGTTCCTCCTTGGATCCTGCGAATCCGGCAACTGTTCTTGCGGTTGATCTTTCGGCTGCACGATCGCCTTGCGCGACCGTACGGGTGGTGGTCGATACGACTGGGCCGGCACTCGTCGGCCTGACATGCCCAGCCGTGACACGCATATGCATCCAGCGTATCCCGAAACGTCCGGCAACGCCAATCAGCACGAGCAGCCATGCGACGAGCAGTCCGAGCGCGGTGCCATGCCCGACGACTCTGGTCGATTGCACGACGTCGACGCCGAGATGCGCGAGTCTTGCATGGCCAAGCCCTCCGTTCGACAATGCGAACAGAATGCTCATCGCGAGCGCCACGACGCCGCTGGCAAGGCAGAACGCACCCGCTGGGTATGCCAGGCCAAGCAGCGATCTGCGCTCGCTGGGCCAGTCGAATCCGCTGCCTGCCTTGGATTGGGCGGTGCCATCGCCGCCGCCCTCACCGTCCGCGGCGTTATCATCGCCATTGTCGACATCATCCACCGTGCTGCCGCCCTCGGCTCGGGCAGCCTTCGCACTGCCGGCCACCGTGCTGCCGATGGTTGCATTGTCGGCCGCCACGACGCTGGACATCGCATTGCCGTTCAGTACAAAGCACCCTCGCTTCGTGATCATGGCGATCAACGCGATCAGCATGCTCAGCAGCAACGGCAATGCGGTCAGCAGCATGCGAATCGTATCGTCGCCTACCGGTTCGGGCAGCAGTCCGAATACCGGCAGAGCCGGCAATGACGACGCCTGACCGCGCCACAGCGTGAATTCGGCGATGTCGCCTATCGCGAACCCGCCGCCGAACAGCCATGACAGGGCCCATATGCACAGATTCGGCAGCCATGCCACGCACGCGATCGTCGTGACGATGCGCGAGCCCGTGCCCATGCCGATCAGCTCATAGAGACGAACCACCGCCGCATGGTTGCGTACAATCCATACGATCACCGTGATCAGACCGATGGCGAGGTACGCCAGCACCAGTGTGCAGCCGAGCCGGAATCCAATGTGCAGGGTCGTGCGAACTCTGTTCGATACGTGCTCGCGCCACAGATCCGCTGCGCGCGAGACCAGCCGTGATGTGAACGCGGCGGCGAGCAGGTAGCCGATGGTGAATACGATCGCGCATTTGAGCAGCACGATCCACGCATCGTCCTGCAGACCGGTCTGCGTGCCCTGCCGCGCCAGCTCGCTCAACATCAGCCATACGATCAGACCGCCACAGTACCCGGCGGGATCGGTGGAGCATCGTTGGCAGAACGCGCGAATCAACGCGATCAGCATGACGGTCAACAGCAGCGGCATGATGGTCACGGTCACGGGAAGCACTGAGAATCCCACGCCCTCGCTGAGCAGTATGATGGCGCACATGAGCGACCATGTCGCCGAGGTGAGATTGTCGCCGCCCTCCTCCATCGAGATGACCAAAAGCATCAGCGCGATGAAGCAGCCGATCGACACGGCATACAACGTCATGGCGATGAGCGATGCCACACCGCCGCGTCCGAAGGAAACCAGCCGTCGAATCATATCAGAGCGCGTTCGTGCAGCATCTGACGCATGAGCTGCGCGGCCTGCCCTGGAGTGCGTCCGACCGGTATGCCGACCGCCTCCAACGCCTCCTTCTTGTCTTTGGCGGTGCCTTTGCCGCCGGACACGATCGCGCCGGCATGCCCCATCTGCTTGCCTTCCGGCGCAGTGAATCCGGCGATGTAGGCGACGACGGGCTTGGTCATGTGTTCCTTGGCCCAGCGAGCGGCATCCTGTTCGGCATTGCCGCCGATCTCGCCGATCATCATGACGGCCTTGGTATTCTCATCCGCTTCAAAGGCGGCAAGTGCCTCCTGCAGCGTGGTGCCGACGATCGGGTCTCCGCCGGCCCCGAGGCATGCGGTGAATCCGATGTCGCTGAGTTCGCCCATCAGCTGGTAGGTGAGCGTGCCGGATTTCGAGACAAGACCGAGCGGTCCGCGTGAGACGATGCCATCGGGGATGATGCCGAGATTGACTCCATGCGAATCCGCGGATGACGCGGTGGTGAGCAGTCCGGGGCAGTTCGGACCGACGATGCGTACGCCCTTGCGCAGGGCGAGTTCGACGAAGTACGCGCTGTCGGCGACCGGAATGCCTTCGGTGATGACGACGATCAGTGTGATGCCCGCCTCGATGGCCTCGACGACCGCGTCACGCGCGAATCGCGGCGGCACGAACACCACGCTGGCCTGGGCCTGTGTTGCGGAGAGCGCATCCGCACAGGTGGCGTACACGGGAACGTCCACATCGGACCCGTCGGTGGGATTCGACGCGGCAAAACTCACCACGGTTCCTGCCTTGCGGGGGTTGACTCCTGCGACGATGCGCGTCCCGGCCTTAAGCATGCGCGCCGTATGCGTCATGCCCTGATGGCCGGTCATGCCCTGAACGATCACGGGGGCATCGTCCGCTATGAACACTGTCATCGGTGGCTCCTCTCACTTGCGCTCTCGCCTGCGGCCGCAAGTCGGGCGGCGGTCTGCGCGGCCTGTTCCATCGTGGGTTCGACGTGTAGGTTCGGATTGGAGGAATGCGCGAGGATGCGCAGTCCCTCGTCGGCGGCGTTGCCGTCGAATCTGACGACGATGGGCTTCGATGAAGGCAACCGATCCAAGGCCTCCAGAATGCCCTGTGCGACCAGTTCGCATGAGGTGATGCCGCCATAGACGTTGATGAACACCGAGCGCACCTGAGGATCGGAAAGCACGATCTCCAAGCTGTCGCTCATCACCTGCGCGGATGCGCCGCCGCCGATGTCGAGGAAATTGGCGGGCTTGATTCCGGTGCCTTGATCCTCGCCGGCACCGGAGACCGCGTCAAGGGAGCTCATGACCAGTCCCGCGCCGTTGCCGATGACCCCCACCTCGCCGTGCAGATGCACGTAGTGCAGTCCCTGCTCACGCGCCTTCATCTCATAGGGATCGGCATCGATGGGGTCGATGAACCGTCGCCATCCGTCATGGCGGAAGGCCGCGTTGTCGTCGAGGGATATCTTCGCATCCAGTGCGCACAGCGACTTGCTTGACTCGTCGTCGGGATCGCCGATCTTGGCCAAGGGGTTGATCTCGACGAGCGTGGCGTCGTTGCGTTTGAAGCATTCCCACATGCTCAGCAGTATGCGGGCCGCCTGACCGGCGTCGGCATGATAGAAGCCGATGCTGTCTGCCATGCGCGTCGCGGCCTCGAGGTCAAAGTCGTCCAACGCATCGATATGCAGCCTTTTCACCGATTCGGGGTGCTCCTTGGCGATCTGTTCGACCTCGGTGCCGCCATTGGCGGTAGCGAGCACGTCGAAGTCACGCGAGGAGCGGTCGACGGAGATGGACACATAGTACTCGTGGAGGATGTTCTTCGCCTCGGCGACCAGCACGCCATTGACCTTGTGCCCGTGAATCGTCATCGGGAACATGGATTCGGAGATCAGCACGGCCTCGTCGCGATCGTGGGCGATCTTCACGCCTCCCGCCTGACCGCGATGGCCGATCTTGACCTGCGCCTTGATGACGCACGGGTATCCGAGAGTATCGGCCGCCTCGGCGACCTCGTGGGAGTTCTGCGCGTAGATGGCCTTCGGCGCGGCGATCCCCTCTTCCTCCAGCAGCTGTCGTGCCTGATATTCGTATAGATCCACGATAATCCTCTCAGTGCGTTCAATGCGGACGATGGGCGATGCGGGGCATCGTCGGGTTGCCTGCTTGGTTGCGTGCGCGTCTTACGATTGCGTTTCTTATGCGTGCGCGACATGCATGTGCGTGTGCATATGCATGTCGCGTTCGCATTGCGTCAGGCGGGCATGGAGACGAGCGAGCTCGTCGGCAGGCCGCCCAGATGGGACAGGCCGTCCAAGCCGATCAGCTCCATGACGAAGCTGAACCCAACCACGACGCCTCCCGCCTTGACAATGAGATCGGCGGCGGCCTTGGCCGTGCCGCCGGTCGCGATCAGATCATCGACGATCAGCACGCGCTCACCTGGATGGACGAGATTCGTCTCCACTTCGACGGACGCGGTGCCATATTCGAGATCATAGGACTCGCCTATGGTCTGCGGCGGAAGCTTGCCCGCTTTGCGAATGGCGAGAAACCCCTTGCCCAGATGCGCGGCCAGCGCGGGGCCGAACAAAAAGCCTCGGGCCTCAAGACCGGCGATGGTGTCGAATGAGTCCGCAGGAACCGGAAGCGCGCTCTGCATGCCCTCCAACAACAGACGAAGCGCGCGAGCGTCTGAAAGCACCGGCATGAAGTCTCTGAAGATGATGCCTTCCTTGGGGAATCCCGGTACCGAGCGAATGCGCGAAACCACGTATTCGGCGTTCTCATGCCCAATGCGTTCAAGCTGCTCGATCGTGATGTCGGATTGCGTCATGCTGCGTCCTTCCTCATCCGTCACGTATTCGGCGGCCGCCAGCAACGCCTGACGACCGCCTACCTATTACTTGGTCTTCTCGTCGTGCTCCGAATCGGAAGCGTTCTGCGAGGAATCCCCGGCGTTGACGTCCTCCGCCTCGTCGACAGGCACCTGCGCCTGATCGTCGCTCTGCTCAGGCAGCGGATTGCCGTTCTCATCCACCTCATCATCGTGAATGAACGCAGGGCGAACATATTCACGCGCAATGGCGTCGAGAGCGAAACGCATCTTGGAGCCTTCGGAGTCGATGACGATCTCCTCGTATTCGGTGTCGACGGAGACGACCTTGCCGATGACACGGCCGATGGTGATGACTTCGGTCCCTGGCTGCAGATTGGCTCGGAAATCCTTGCGCTCCTGCTGCTGTTGCTTGCTTTTGCGGGACTGGAACCACATCATGACCATCATCACGACGACGATGATGAGAAGCGGCAGCATCTGTCCCAAGCTCTGTCCAGGCACGATTGAAACTCCTTCGCGATTGCGGTGCATCCATGTGCCCGCGTTTCATGTACGGTATACAACAGGTATATATGCATCCGAGGTCAGAAGTCTAGAATAGCTTGCTGACATCATCATTCGGTTCAAGGCCCAGATGGCTCCAGGCCTTGGCCGTGGCCACACGCCCCTTGGGCGTGCGCACCAGAAAGCCCTCTCGAACCAGATACGGCTCGCACACCGTTTCAACGGTTTCGGACTCCTCACCGACCATGGCCGCCAGATTGTTCAATCCCACCGGACCTCCGTTGAAGTTGCGGACGATGGCGTTGAGCACTGCGACATCCAGCCGGTCCAACCCCTCCGAGTCGATCTGGTACAGAGCCAGAGCCTCCTTGACGTCGGACTGTCCGACAACATCGAGATCATGCACGATCGCCCAGTCTCGCACACGGCGAAGCAGTCGGTTCGCGATTCTCGGCGTGCCACGGGAACGCAGGGAAAGCTGTTCGGCGGCCCCCTCCCCCAGCGCGACCCCCAGCACCGTGGCGGAACGCTCGATAAGCCGTTCCAACTCCTCGTGGGGATAGTAGTCAAGGTGCGCGGTGAAGCCGAAACGGGCGCGCAGCGGCGAAGGCAGCATGCCCTCACGCGTCGTGGCGCCGATCACCGTGAATCGGGGCAGTGTCAGCGGAATCGACGAAGCGCCCGGCCCCTTGCCCACCATGACATCGACGCGGAAATCCTCCATCGCGATGTACAGCAGCTCCTCGGCCGCGCGGGGCAGTCGGTGGATCTCGTCGATGAACAGCACCTCGCCGGCATCCAGCGAACTAAGGATCGAAGCGAGATCGCCCGCATGCTGGATGGCGGGACCGGAGGTGATGCGAATGGGCACGCCAAGCTCATTGGCGACGATCATCGCCAACGTGGTCTTGCCCAGACCGGGAGGACCGGCGAGAAGGATATGGTCCGGAGGAACCTCGCGCTTGCGCGCGGCGTCAAGGAACAGCTGCAGCTGCGCCTTGAGACGCGGCTGCCCGATGAACCCCTCCAACGCATGGGGACGCAGCTCCTCGTCACTGACCGGTTCGTTGTCGAGCGGAGCCGCGGACACCATGCGCAACGACTCCTCGTTGGCACCCGAGTTGCGCTGCGAACCGTATTCGACTGAGTCCTCCGCCACCACGGGATCGATATGATTCGCCATACTCACCTGCCTCTATCGAGCGAGCTCAGCGCGAGCTTGAGCACTCTCGGCACATCGCCGCTCGACAGCGGCAGTGCGATGTCGTATTCATCACAGACGTGACTGACCGCCGACTGCGCGTCGGACTGCCGCCAGCCCAACGACACCAATCCTTCGACCACCTGCGCGAGATTGCCGTCATTCGCCTCGCCGCTCGGCGCGGCCTCGTCGCCCATGAGCGCATCGAGATCTATGGAACCCTTGAGCTCAAGGATGATCTTCTGCGCTCCCTTGCGCCCAAGCCCGGGAGCCTTGGCCAACGCGGCGGCATCGTTGTCGGCCACCGCCTTGGCCAGACGTTCCGGGTTCAGCGTGGACAGCAGCGACAACGCGACCTTGGGACCGATGCCACTGACCTTCTGCAGATCGAGAAACATGCGCTTGGACGCCAGCGAAAGAAACCCGTAGAGCGTGATCGCATCCTGCGACACGTTCAACGACGTATACACGCTGGCCTCACGCCCGGCATGCAACGACGACAGATCCGCCATCGGCATGCGCACCTCATAGCCGACGCCGCCCACCATGATCAGCGCGCTTGAGGCGCCCACCTGACCGACTTCGCCGACGAGCATTCCTATCATGGCATCTCCTCGAAATCAGCATTGCGACATGAGCAACGGCACTGCCGCATCACCACCGTATGCGACAGCCACCGTCACGACACCGCAACAAAATCGTACATCCGTTCGATATCACCCTAGCGGATGCACGCGACTACATGCCGCGATCCGCGCCGCGTCTGCGCGTCGCATGCTGCGCCGCCTGCGCCCACTGACGCTGCGCGGCGGTCAGATGCTGCTCGCGCTCCCCTCCCTGCAAGGCGCCTGCGGGGCGCAGCGCATGGCAGATCGCCAGCGCCAGCGCATCGGCCGCATCCGCGGGGGTCGGCATCGTGTTGAGTCCGAGAATACGCGTGACCATACGCTCGACCTGCACCTTCTGGGCCTGCCCGTTGCCGGTGATGGCCAGCTTCGCCTCGGTCGGCGTGTGCAACGCCACCGGGATCGTGCGCTGTGCGGCGGCAAGCATGGCAAGGCCGGCGGCCTGGGCGGTTCCCAACACGGTGTTGCGATTCGACTGGGCGAAGACACGCTCGATGGACACCGCGTCGGGCGCGAACCGTTCGATCTTCGCCACCAGACCGTTGTAGATCGCCAGCAGTCGCAGATCCTGCGACATATCCGGCGACGAACGAACCACATCGACATGAATAAACGAAAGCCGGCGATGGGCGCCGGCTTCGATCACGCCGACCCCGCAGCGCGTAAGCCCGGGATCGACGCCAAGAATGATCACGAGGAACTACTCCTCGTCATCGAGCTGAGCCATGACCTCGTCGGAGGCGGTCCAGTTCGCATAGACGTTCTGCACGTCGTCGAGGTCATCGAGATTGTCGATGAGCCTAGAGACCTTCTGCGCATCCTCGAACGTCAGATCGACCTCGTTCTTCGGACGCATGACCATATCGGCGGAGTCATAGTCGAAACCGGCGTCCTGCAGGGCCTTGCGCACCGTGTGCAGATCGGAGGGATCGGTGACGACGGTGAAGACGTCGCCATCGTCGACGACATCCTCGGCACCGGCGTCGCCGGCCTTTTCGAACAGATCGTCGAAATCAACGCCTTCGCTGGGGACCTCGATCTGGCCCTTGCGCTCGAAGTTGAAGCTCACGGAACCGGAGGTGGCCAGCGAGCCGTTGCCCTTGGTCAGCGTGGAACGCACCTCGGCGGCAGCACGGTTGCGGTTGTCGGTCAGGCATTCGATGATCAGGCCGACACCGGCGGGAGCGTAGCCCTCGTAGACGATGTCCTCGTAGTTGGCGCCGCCGGCTTCCTCTCCGGAACCGCGCTTGATGGCGCGCTTGATGTTGTCGGCGGGCATTGATGCCTTCTTGGCCTTGTACACGGCATCATAGAGGGACGGGTTGCCGTCCGGATCGCCGCCGCCCATGCGGGCCGCGATCTCGATGTTCTTGATGAGCTTGGCGAACAGCTTGCCGCGCTTGGCGTCGATGGCGGCCTTCTTGTGCTTGGTGGTCGCCCACTTGGAATGACCTGACATGAATGCTCCTAGCAAGTTACGAATAACTGTCAAACGAATTGATTCTAAACCGGTTCGCAGACAAGGCGGCAATCGCAGTCGCGACATGAGACGACGGCGGTCTGTCGCATTACGAATGCATGCACGAATAAATACACGAATGAATACACGGGTGAATGACGGATGGATACGAGTGTAGATACGGATGATGGGGAGCATTCCAGTGAAGGAATGCTCCCCATCACAGTGATCCGCTATGGGTCCGCCAGTCAGCGAACCCTTACGCGCGGCGCTTGCGCAGCACCATCACAGCGGCACCGCCTACGACCAGCAGTCCTGCCGCCGCAGCCATCGCCGCGACGGATACGCCGGTGTTCGACAGCTTGTCGCCAGTCTCCTTCTTCGGCTCGCCGGGCTCCTTGCCGGTGTCCTTGGCCTTGACGGTCACCGTGCGGACGACGGTGGCGATGTTGCCCGCCTTGTCAGAGACACGGTAGGTGAACGTGTACGTTCCGGGCGTGTTCACGTCGAGTCTGCCGTATCCGCTGATCCTCGTGGTCACGTCGCCGTCGACGTCATCGTATGCGGTCACACCGGCGCGGGGGTCGAACTTGGCTCCCACGAGAATCGTCACGTTATCGGCACCCTTGATCACCGGAGCCACCGTGTCCTTCTTGCCGGTGTCCTTGGCCTTGACGGTCACTGTGCGCGTCACCGAAGCCGTATTGCCGGCCTTGTCCGACACCGAGTACGTCAGCTCATAGGCTCCCGGCTTCGACGTATCCACCGAACCGTCCACCGTAATCGACGTGGTCAGATCGCCATCGACATCATCCGTGGCGGTCACACCATCCAACGGATTAAACGACACGTCCTGATCGATCGTCACGTCGCCGGCGCCCTTGATCACCGGAGCCACCGTGTCCTTCTTGCCGGTGTCCTTGGCCTTGACGGTCACTGTGCGCGTCACCGTCGTCGTTTTGCCAGCCTTGTCCGACACCGAGTAGGTCAGCTTATAGGCTCCCGGCTTCGACGTATCCACCGAACCAGACACCTTGATCGACTTGGTCAGATCGCCATCGACATCATCCGTGGCGGTCACACCATCCAACGGATTAAACGACACGCCCTGATCGATCGTCACGTTATCGGCGCCCTTGATCACCGGCTTCGTCGTATCCGGGTCCGGCTCAGGCTCCGGGTCCGGCGTCTCGATCGGAGGCCGCTCGCCGACCCATGCCTGTACGATGCGCCCGCCCTTGGTGGCGATGCTCATCGCCGACGCGGATGGAATCGGATACGAGTCGGAGCTGACGGTGACGTCGATCGTGCCGACCGCCTCATCGGCGGATGCGAGCGCGTCGGCCGGCAGCGTGGCGATGACATCGACGATCGAGTTCATGTGCGCGCTGTTGACGATCAGCTTGCCGTTGGCATCCTTCGACTGCGCGCCGAAGGCGGTCTTCATCGCGAGTTCCACCGGCAGATCGACCGTTGTGCCGTCCTTCTTGGTGTAGGTTGCAGTCACGTGCACGCCGTCGGTCGAGGTCAGTCCCGGTTCGGCGTAGCGGCCGATGACCGCCTTGCCGCCGTCGGCGAGCTTCTGCGCGGCCGAATCGACGGCCACGTAGGAGCCCTTCCAGCTGATTTCGGAGGCCTTGTGGAAGTTGTTGCCACGGTTCATCAGATCGATGCCGATGTCGGAGGCGCGCTTCACCCAGTCGGCGTAGTCCCTGCGATCCTGCTGCGTCCAACCGACCTCGGCGGTGGCCATCAGACGGGTGTACATGAGCAGTTCGGCATCGTTGAGCGAACGCAGATGCTCGCTCCACAGCGCATCCTCCACGCCGAGCACCTTCTCCTCGGTGGTGCCGGCCTGCGTGGTCGGATTCCAGTTATAGAAGTTGCTGGTGGTGCAGGCTCCACTACACGCCCAGCTGACGCCGGTGAGCTCGTTGCCCGGCTTCTGCGGGAAGTAGGCGTTGGTGGCCGGCGACATGATGATCTTGCCGTTGCGCTGGTTGAGCAGCTTCTGAATGTTCGCGCTGGTGGCCGCGTTGCCGGTCCAATGCTGGACGACCGACCCCTCGGGAATCTGATCGACCGCCGCAAGGCCGTCGTTCCAGACGATGGCGGTCTTGTTGTCCTTCTTGATCATGTCTCCGACGCGGCCGAGATACTGCTGTTCGCGCTGAACCTTGTCGCCGGTGCCGCCGCCGAGGAACAGCTCGTCGCCGCCCATGTGGAAGTACTGGCGCTTGATCTCGCTCGACGGCATCGACGAAGCGGCGATGCCCTTGTCGATCATCGAATCAAGCTGGTCCATGATGTGGCCGAGCACGGTGTAGGTGATCTCGGAGTCGGTGGCGAGGCTGCTCCTGCCCTGCGTCTCCTTGGTCAGGTCAGGCGTGTCCTTGCCGGCGGCCGGCTTCGGATTGGAGTTGCCGACGTTGAGCTCCTTGAGTCCGTGCAGCAGGCCGAGCGAGTGGCCGGGGCCGTCGATCTCGGGGACGATGGCGATGCCGCGGTCGGCCGCATAGGTGACCAGATCGGTGAACTGCGCCTGCGTATAGTAGCCGGGCAGACCGTCGATCGCGGGCGACCACGCGTTGTTCGGATACGCCGACGGATAGCCCAGCTTGCTGGACTTCTCCGCCAGCTTGGTGTAGTCGGTCGTGTCGCCGGCCGCGCGACCCTCGTTGGTGATCTCGATGCGAGCGCCCTCGTCGTCGGTCAGATGGATGTGCAGCGTGTTCATCTTGTACGCGCTCATCACATCGATCATGGTCTTGACCTCATCCGCCGTATAGAACGAGCGGGCCGGGTCAAGCAGCAAGCCGCGCCACTGGTAGCGGGGGGCGTCCTCGATGCGCACGGACGGCACGCTCGCCTGCGCGGCGAGCTTGACCGTGGAGTTGGCCCACGGCCCGACGAGCTGGATGAGCGACTGCGCCGCCCAGATGCCTGCCGTCGCGCTGCGCGCCTTGACGGAGATGACGCTCTTGGAGGTGGTGATCGTGTAGGACTCGTCCTTGCTGATCGACTGCGTGTCGCTCACCTTGTCGGAGACGTCGAGGTTCTTGTCAAGCTCGAACGACACCGCGCACTTGCTGTCGCCGATCGGCAGCTTCAGACCGTAGGATTCGCCGAGCGATTCGCGCAGCACGTCTGCGGCGGCCTTCAGGCTGTCGTCTTTGAGATACACGCAGGTGTCGTCGGTGAATGTGAACGTGCCGCCGCTGCGATTCTGCGAATACAGCGGCTTGGGAGTGAGTCGGCTGAGCGGATCGGTCTGTTCGGCGGTGATGGTGCCCATCACGCGCATCTCCCACACCGACAGCGAATAGTTCTGGCTTTTCGCCTTCGCCGTCATGCGAATATGCGAGGTGACCAGCGGCTGATCAAGCTTGGTTTCGACCCACTGGGCCTTGGCGCTGGCCTTCAGTCCGGTCTTCACATCGGTCCAGTTCTGCCCGTCGGTCGAGGTCTGGATTGAATAGTCGGTGGCATAGGTGTTGCCCCAGCCGATGTTGATGCTGGTGATCGTCGCCTTGCCGGGGAACTCGTAGGCGAGCCACCACGGGCCGCTGCCGCCGTCCGCGCTCCATCGGGAGGCGTCCGTGGCGTTGTGCACGCTCGGATTGGTGGCGTTGGCGGGCAGTTCCTTGTTGTCGGCGGCAAGAGCCGGTCCGAATCGGCCGGAGACCTCCTGGCCGGAGGCGGTGACCGTGGCGAGCGTCGCCAGATTGAACGGCGTAGCGGCCTGGGTGGCGGCCTGATTCGCGCTCGCATCCGTGTTCTCGATCGCAAGCGCGCCGGAGGCGGGCATCAACGCCATCGCCACGGCACCGACGATCGAAGCGAAGCGTATCGCTGAACGCCTGATACTCATCATATCGTTGTCCTTCTGTTGTTGCCGTTCTTCCTCGAACGGATCGGCTCAGCGGGCTTTCCATCATCGGTCCGACCACTGGGTTTGGTGGAAACTCTATCACGGACGTGAGATTTCGGTAAAGATAGTATGCATAAATGCGAGACGTCTGCTGTTTTCGTGGGTTGGATGGTGGGGCACGAGAGAGACGCGAGCGAGGAGCGCTGCTGTAGCGCAAGGATTTCTCGGGGAAAACGGCCATCTCGTAAAATCCTTGCGCAAAGAGGACCGTTAGCGCAAGGATTTCTCGGAAAGAGGGGGAACTTCGTAGAATCCTTGCGCTAAGACACTGCCTAGCGCAAGGATTCTACGAACTCAAATCCCGAAAAAGCCTTGCGCACAGGAAGCACATGAGAAGCACAAGAGAAGCACAAGAGAGACGGAAAGTGCAATCGAGAAAGGTAGAGAGGTAGAAAGAGGTAGAAAGAGGCAGAAAGAGGCACAGGAGGTGAGCCGGAGAAGGGTGCCAGAGCAGGGACACCGCTGAGCGCAAGTTCCGTGGTCCTTCTTGGACGATGAGCATCCTACCCGAATAGCGCCCTTCCTCTACCATCCCAACGGTTCAGCAACGAACCACCACACACGATAACGACACGACACAGCAGAGAC
>NZ_RQSP01000016.1 GCF_009078285.1 Bifidobacterium jacchi | reverse complement strand
GTTCAACGGCGTGACGGTCGCGTCGGGCAAGGTGTCGCGCGGCGACAACGGCAAGGACGGCACCGAGTCGTACCTGCTGCCGTGGCTGTGGGATGCGAGCACCGGCAAGCTGGTCGAGTCGGCGAACGAGAAGCTGTACCACTGGAACACCAAGGGCGGCACGACCGAGTGGACGCTGCCCGAGAGCTGGCGGAATCTCGCGTCGGTGAAGGTGTACGAGCTGACCGATCAGGGCAAGACCAACGAGAAGACCGTTCCGGTTGTCAACGGCAAGGTGTCGCTTGAGGCCGCGGCGCAGACCCCGTACGTGGTGACCAAGGGCGCTGAGCGGCAGCTGAAGGTCACGTGGAGCACGGGCATGCACGCGACCGACGTCGGCTTCAACGACGCCAAGACGCTCGGCACGAACTGGACGGTCGCGGCCGACAAGTCCGGCAAGGCGGCGGTCGTGGGCACCAGCAACGCGGTGCTCAAGCTGACCGGCGGCGTGAAGGTGTCGCAGAAGCTGACCGATCTGAAGGCCGGCAAGCGCTACGCATTGTATGTGGGCGTGGACAACCGCTCCGGCTCGGCCGCCAGGGTCAGCGTGACCAGCGGCGGCAGGACGCTGGCGACGAACTCGACCGGCAAGTCGATCGCGAAGAACTACGTCAAGGCGTACGCGCACAGCACCACCACCACGATCGAGCAGGGCGTGTCGGGAAGCTACTTCCAGAACATGTACGTGTGGTTCACCGCGCCGGACAGCGGCGACGTGACGGTCGTACTGTCGCATGACGCGGGCACGGATGCGACGGGCGCGGCGTACTTCGACGACGTGCGCGTGCTGGAGAACAGGTACGCGGGTCTGACGCTGAACGCGGACGGCACGCTCAAGACGCTGACGAACGACTTCGAGAACAACGCGCAGGGCATCTGGCCGTTCGTGATCGGTGGCATCGAGGGCGTCGAGGACAACCGCACGCACCTGTCGGAGCTGCACGCGCCGTACACGCAGGGCGGCTGGGACGTCAAGAAGATGGACGACGTGCTCGACGGCACCTGGTCGGTCAAGACCAACGGTCTGACGCAGCGCGGCGCCCTCGTCTACCAGACGATCCCGCAGAACGTGCGCCTGGAGCCGGGCGAGACCTACACGGTCACGTTCAAGTACCAGGCCGGCTCCGACGACATCTACGCGTTCGTGACCGGCGACGGGGAAGGCAACATCACGTCCACCACCAACATCAAGAAGGCGATGGGCAAGGATGCTGACGGCACGTTCACCGCGACCGTCACCGGTTCGGTGACCGGCGACAGCTGGTTCGGCATCTACTCGACCACCACCGCCCCCGACCTGCAGGGCACGAGCGGAGCTGCAGCCAACTTCGGCGGCTATCAGGACTTCGTCCTTGACGATCTGAAGGTCGAGCGCGTCGCTCCGTCCAAGACATACACCAAGGCCGAGGCCGAAGCCAAGCTCAAGGAAGTGACTGACACCTACGGTGACAAGGGTGCTGAGGTCAGTGCTGAAGCTTGGACCGTGTACATGCGTACCACGGCTCAGATCCGTGCCAAGATCAATCAGGAGAACGCTGCTTCTTCCGACTTCACGGCTGCGTATGAGCTTGCCGTTGCTCTGGCGGACTATATGAAGAACTCTCAGGGCGACGATTCCAGTGATGCATGGGATGTGTCGAGTGACGATTACACCGTTACAGCGGGTAGCGAAGAACCGACCGCCGGCCTTCCGAACGAAGGCCCGGCATCCCTTGCACAGGATGATAAAGACAATACCCATTGGCACACCAGCTGGAGTGCCAATGCGGTCACAGACGGCACCGCTTGGTATCAGTTCAACCTGACGAAGCCGACGACTATCAATGGTTTGCGCTATCTGCCTCGCGCGGGTGCCGCGAACGTCAACGGCAAGATCGTGAAGTACAAGGTGACGCTCACCCTCGCCGACGGTACCAGCAAGGATGTCGTCGCCGACGGCACGTTCGACACCGCGACCAAGTGGCAGCGAGTCTCCTTCGATGCCGTCAGCGACGTGACCAAGGTGCGTCTCACCGCGCTCGAGACCACGGGCCGACTCGAATCCGAGGTGAACAAGTACGCCACCGCGGCCGAGCTGCGCGTCACGACTGATCGCGATGTGCCTCCGGTTGAAGTCCCGGTTGACAAGTCCGAGCTGCAGTTTGCCTATGACAATGCCGCTACTCTGACCGCTGACGGGTATGATGCGGAGAGTTGGACCGCTCTGGTCAAGGCTCGCGACGCTGCCAAGAAGATACTCGACAAGGAGGACGCCACTCTTGACGAGGTGGCTCTCGCTGTTGAGAATCTGAAGTCTGCCGTTGCCGGTCTGGTCAACAAGGAGGCTCTGAAGGCTGAGATCGCAAAGGCTGAAGCTTTGACTGAAATTGGTCAGGGCAACTACACCGATGATTCGTGGGCTGCTCTTGGCAAGGCTCTGGAGGCGGCTCGCTCGGTGTACGCGGACAAGAAGGCCAATCAGGTTGAAATTGACACTGCCACCAATACGCTGGCTGGTGCCGTTGCAGATCTGGTTGCCGTCAACAAGGAGGCTCTGAAGGCTGAGATCGCAAAGGCTGAAGCCAAGGTTCAGGCTGGTCAGGGCAACTACACCGATGATTCGTGGGCTGCTCTTGGCAAGGCTCTGGAGGCGGCTCGTGCCGTGGCGAAGAACGGCAATGCCGATCAGGCTGCCGTTGATAAGGCCGCTAAGGATCTGAACGCCGCAATCAGCGGACTGAAGACCAACAGCACCACGCCGGTCGAGCCGAACAAGCCCGCGACCAAGGAGCAGATCGAGGCGCTCGACAAGGCCATCAACGGCACCTCGGGCCTGAAGCAGAACGCCTACACGGCGGCTTCGTGGAAGGCGTATGCGGAGGCTCTGGCGAAGGCGAAGCAGGTGCTTGCCGATGCGAAGGCCGGTAAGGCCACGCAGCAGCAGGTCGCCGATGCGACCGCCGCCCTGCAGAAGGCGATCGCCGGACTCAAGGCCGCGCCCACCGGCGACACCGGCGACAAGAAGCCCGGCTCCGACGACAAGCCCATCAACAAGAAGCCCGGCGTCGCCGACACGGGTGCCAGCATCCTCGCCGCAGGCGTCGCATGCATGGCTCTCGCCGGCGTGGCCGGAGTGCTGATGGCATCCCGTCGTCGCTCCTCCAAGGAGTGAGTCGGCATAGCCGAATAACTGAACATCGATAACTGAACATCGATAACTGAACGCACTGTGGGGCGGGCGCTGCAAATACGGCACCCGCCCCACAGTGCGTTTTGTATGCCTGATCGGATGTGGAAGCAGTGAGAATGGTGAGGATCAGATATCGGCGAGGGCCTTGTCGAGCAGTGTGCGCACGGCAGCGCTTCGAGTCAAATGATGAGCTCGCATGTAGCGTTCCAGCTTGGCGTCGCGTTCATCATCCAGACGTACTCGAATCACGTTGGTCGCGGGTGTGCTGCCTACCGCGAGGGGACGCCCCGGTGTACGCTTCATGGCTTCGGCGAGCTGCTCATCGCTGTAGCCGCGTTCGGCCTCCTCTGCGTCGGCTTGAAGCATCGCAGCTTCGGCCGCCGGAAGATCATCATACGAGAGAATGGTGTAGTTCATGTCCATTGCCTGCCTCCTTCCAGCAGTTTCACGTATTGAGTTCTCATGCGCATGGCATGGATGAGTGCCGGACCCTTTGACGTATCAGCTACGACAACCTCCAATGGAAGTCCATCCTGCGATATGCCCAAATACAGGACTTTCAGCGGTTCCTCGCGTAGCACTAGATCACGTAGTGGATGTTCCACCACATACATGGCATCGTCCGGCTCAATGCCGTGCTTGAGGGCCGAAGGGAATATGTTCATTTATATATTGTGGCACAAAATGTTGGATTGGTCAAGGTGTTCCGATGGCATGGGTGGTGCTTGGCGTGCGGCTGCCCCTCGGTCCCGCTTTGCGGGGAGCGGCGGAGTTGTCCCCAGAGTATCCCCAAGTTTTCCACATAGTTGTCCCCAATATGTGGAAAACGATTGTCGGAAAACCCCTATATATGGGGACAATCAGGCAATAATCCACATCCGGTGGATAACTGACGTGGATTTATCCACAGTGTTTGCCGAGTGTTTACCGAATTGTTGGTCCGCCATAGATCGGGTGTACACAGTCCCGTCGCATCCCTCGCCGCATGCCGCCCGCATACCCATGAGTAGAATCGAGGACATGACCTCATCGACCTTCGCTCCGCAGCCTTCCGACGCGTCCGCAATCCACGCACCAGGTGCGGCGGGCGGCGCGCCGGGCATCGCATCAACCGGCATGCCGGACCTCGGCGCATCCATCGCCCCGGCGAGCCGACGCGGCACCTACGCCAGCGGCGGCTCGCGCAGCGCCGCCTCCATCGCCTCCGCAGCCGGCGCCCCGGCCCCGCGCGATCCGATCTTCGACCGCGTCCCCCCGCACGACGACGACGCGGAAATGGCCGTCCTCGGCGGCATGCTCATGAGCAAGGACGCGATCGGCGAGGTCTCGCAGATGATCGACGTCGCCGACTTCTACCAACCCAAGCATCAGACCGTGTACGAGGCGATCATCGGCCTGTTCGCCGCATCCCAGCCCGTCGACGTGGTGCTCGTCGCCAACAAGCTGCTCGCCGACGGCGATCTCGACAAGGTCGGCGGCACCGACTACCTGCACAGTCTGGTCGCATCGGTGCCGACCGCCGCCAACGCGACGTACTATGCGCAGATCGTGCATCAGCGGGCGATCCTGCGCAACGTGATCGCAGCCGGCACGAAGATCGCGCAGCTGGGCTACTCGGCGGAGGGGTCGCAGGCCGAGGATGTGGTCAATCTCGCGCAGGCCGAAGTCTATGAGATGGGCGTCGGCAAGGTGCGGCAGGACTATTCGGCGATCTACCCGGTCGTGCGCGACACGCTCGACCAGCTCGACAAGCTGCAGAACGGGCAGATGGAGAAGGGCGTGCCGACCGGATTTCGCGACATCGACGACGTGACGCAGGGTCTGCAGCCCGGTCAGATGGTCGTCGTGGCGGGCCGCCCCGCCATGGGCAAGTCGACGCTGGGCATCGACTTCGCGCGATCGGCCGCGCTGCACCACGGCATGACCACGATCGTGTTCAGTCTGGAGATGAGCAAAACCGAGCTTGCGCAGCGCATCATCTCCGCCGAAACGAACATTCCGCTCGCCGCCATGCGCCGCGCCGACGACATCACGCCGGAACGCTGGAACACGCTCAACAACTTCTGGAACCATCTGAGCAACGCGCCGCTGTTCATCGACGACAGCCCCAACATGTCGCTGATGGAGATCCGTGCGAAATGCCGACGCCTCAAGCAGACCAACGATCTCAAACTCGTCGTGATCGACTACCTGCAGCTGATGACCTCCGGGCAGAAGGTCGAATCGCGACAGCAGGAGGTGTCGGATTTCTCGCGTGCGCTCAAACTCCTTGCCAAGGAGCTGGAGGTGCCGGTCGTGGCGCTTTCGCAGCTCAACCGCGGCCCGGAGATGCGCAACGACAAGAAGCCGCAGCTGTCCGATCTGCGTGAATCCGGCTCGATCGAGCAGGATGCCGACGTGGTGTTCCTGGTGCACCGCCCGGACTTCTACGACAAGGAGGACCGGCCCGGCGAGGCGGACATCATCATGGCCAAGCATCGTAACGGACCGACCGAGACGTTCCATCTGGCGTTCCTCGGCGCGACGTCCAAGTTCAAGGACATGCCGCAGGACTACAACCAGGGCGTGTAGGCTACGGCGGTGAGATGGGGTGCGAGTAGGCTGGGAACCGGATGGTATGCGCAAGGCATCCACCGGCGAACGCAAGCAAGCGTAACGGTTGCACGGCAGTCGCAAGACAGCAGCCGCAAGGCAGCAACCGCAAGGCAACCAAGGGAGGCGCATCATGGCTGGTATTGATTTTGGCGAGGGTCTGCGCAAGGTGTTTCTGGCTGGCGTCGGCGCGTTGGCGACGACCGTCGAGAAGAGCCAGGAGATCGTGGACGATCTGGTCAAGAAGGGCGAACTGACCGTCGAGCAGGGCAAGGCACTGAACACCGAGCTCAAGCGCAAGGCGGCCGAGGTCAAGGAGGAGTCGGCCAAGAAGTCCGCCGATGCGGCTGACAAGGCCGATGCGACCGACACCGCCGAATCCGACGCGGCGAAGGCCGAATAGCCTCTTGGCTGATTACGATACCCGCGGCGGTGCCGGCCGATCCGATATGACCGGCCGCTCCGGCGCGACAGGTTCGGGCAGCGCGCCCGCATCGGGCAACGCTCCTGCGTCGGGCGGCACAACCGTACCGGGCGGCGCAACCGCGTCGGTCAGCGCAGCCGTATCGGGCAGTGCAGCGGCAGCAAATGACAAACCTGTGAGCCGCTGGGCCAAGCGCCGCCGCAACGCCTCAGCGCGCCGCGAAGCCGCTGCGAAACGCGAATCCACGTTCCGCGAATCCGTGCGCCGCGGCGAAACGCTGGAACTGTTCGGCTCCCACCGCGACTCATTCGAGCAGCGCTATCATCTGACGCGCCGCGGCAAGGTCAAGCGACTCGCGCAGATCTCGCGCATCGCCCGGCAATTCGACATACTCAACGGCCTGACGCCCGTCAAAATGCGCCTCATGATCGAAGCGCTCGGTCCCACGTTCGTCAAAGTCGGGCAGATCCTGTCGATGCGCTCCGAAATCCTGCCGCAGCCGTTCTGTGACGAACTCGCGAAACTGCGCGCCGACGCCGACCCGATGCCATACCAGACGGTGCTCGACACGCTCAGCCACGAATACGGCCGTCCGATCAGCGACATCTTCGCGCATATCGACGCCGAACCGCTCGGCTCCGCATCGCTGGCGCAGGTGCATCGCGCCCGACTCGTCACCGGCGAGGACGTCGCCGTCAAAGTGCAGCGCCCCGGCGTGCGCGAAGTCATGGCGCAGGACGTGTCGATCATGCGTACCATCGCCAAGGCGGCCGCGAAATTCGTGCCCAGCGCGCAGGTCGTCGATCTGAGCGGCGTGGTCGAAGAGCTGTGGGACACGTTTGAATCCGAAACCGACTTCCTCGTCGAAGCGCGCAATCTGGCGGAATTCAAACGATTCTGCGCCGACTACAAATACATGGACTGCCCCAAGCCGTACATGGAGCTGTGCACCGAGCACGTGGTCGTCATGGACTACATCGAGGGCATTTCGGTCTCCCACCCCGAGCGGCTCGTCAAAGCCGGCTACGATCTCAAGGAAATCGGCACCAAACTCGTCGACAACTACGCCACGCAGGTGCTCGACGACGGCTTCTTCCACGCCGACCCGCACCCGGGCAACATCATCATCTCCGGTGGGCAGATCGTGCTCATCGATCTGGGCATGACCGGCCGACTCAACGCGCGCACCCGAGCCGTGCTGCGCGACATGATCTTCGCCGTCGCCAAGCAGGATTCCCCGGCGCTCGCGGACGGGCTGCTGCGATTCGCCGGCGGTGAGGCCGCCCCGGAGGATTATCCGTCGCTGCTCGCCGATCTGGACGTGATCGTCAAGGAGTTCGGCGAGGTTGATCTGGCGGATCTGGACATCGCCGCGTTCCTCACGGCGCTCACGTCGATGGCGCAGCGGCATGGCATCGAGGTGCCGAGCACGGTCACCACGGTCGGGCGCGCGCTGGTCACGCTCGAAGGGCTGCTCGACGAGTTCATTCCCGACGTGAACATGATCGAGATCATCTCGCAGCACATCGCCGCCAGCAAGACGCCCAGCCAGGCGGTGAAGGACGAAATCGGCAAACTCGGCATCGAGGGGCACAAGGCGCTGCACGGGCTGCTCGCGGCGGCGAGCGAGGCAAAGGTCGCGTCGCGCATGCTCACGCGCGGACAGTTGCGCGTCAACGTGGAGATGGTCGGTTCCGAGGAGCCGATGCGGCTGCTGAGCGACATGGTGAACCGTCTGACGATGGCGCTGATCGTGGTCGGCCTGTTCGTCGGCTCGTCGATCGTCTATTTCGCCGGCATGAAGCCGATCATCTTCGGCATACCGGTGGTTGGATTCATGGGGTATGTGGTCGCGTTCATCCTGTCCGCGTGGATCGTGTTCGACATCTATTTCAAAGGGCGGCGCTCCAAGCGGAGGTAGCGGCTGGGGTCAGAGCCTCAAGCGACATAGGTGGAATCTGCGGAGGCGATGTCTCCGGTTGTCTCCGGTTGTTAGCTATCTTGAAACGGCTATCTCAAAACTGAGAGGCTGATTTTGTGCGTTGCGGCAGTCTATCTCAAAACTGAGAGGCTGTTATAAGTCGAGAGGCCACTGTGGTTGCGCCGTTTTCGGCTTGATTACGTACCTGTCAGCCATCCGTACGGCCTCTCGGTTTTGAGATAGACCGCCGCAAACCCGAAAAACAGCCTCTCAGTTTCGAAATAGGATGCGAAACGGGCCGGTAGCTCCTGGACTCTGGCTCCAGTCGCAGTGCCTCGCTGGTCTGCCGCCGAAAATGTGACACTGGGTGCGGGGCGGATCAGCCGATCGGCAGCGTGGAGCCGCGCTGAATGAGTCGGCATTCGACCGCTTCCACGCCGGCGGTGGCGGTTGCGGCTGTGGCGGCTGCGGTTTCGCGCACCGCGTTGATCGCCTCGATCAGCCGTTGCGCCGCACGCGCGCCAACGCCGCGAAGATTCGGGTCGATGCTGGTCAATGCCGGGCGCACGGTCTGGGTGAATTCGGCCCGATCACCGTATCCGACCACGGCCACGTCCTGCGGCACGCGCATCCGACGGCGTTCCAGCACCTCCATGCAGCCGCGCGCAAGCCGGTCGCTGTGGCAGATCACCGCATCGAACTCGACACCCTGATCGATGAGCAGCCGAATCGCGGCACGTCCCCACGTTTCGTCGGGAACGCCGTAGCGAATCGGACCGGCGGGCTTCAGATCGTACGATTCCAGCGCGGCGAGTGCGCCGGACACGCGGTCGGCGGTCGCGGTGGACGTTTCGCCGCCGCCGATGATCGCAATGTGCCGCCGCCCGCACGACACCAGATGCGCTACGGCCGCGCGGCCCGCCTCGATGTTGTCGCAGACCACGGAACGGTCGGCGGGGTCGTCGGACGGTCCGAAGGCGTAGACGAACGGCGTGCGGGTGCCGCTGCCGATATCGCTGATATCGTCGGTACCGCTACTGCCGATACCGCCGCTGCTGATACCGCTGCTGCGGGGATCGCCGATCATGCGCAAAGCGCTCAGCGATGGCTGCGGTTCGCTGCCGTCGCGAATGACGAGGATGCCGTCGACGCCGCGCTGCAGCATGCGGCTGACGTGCGAGCGTTCCAGAAGCGCGTCGCCGCGCGCGTCGGTGAGGAGCGCGTCCACATCGTGCGCGTGCAGTTCATGCTCGGCTCCGACGAGAATCGGCATCGTGTCGGGCGCGGCGAGATCACGCACGACCAGACCGATGGTGACCGGGCGCGGGAGATTTCTGATGCGGCCATTGTGGCCGGTGTCTGCGGGGTTGCCGTAGCGGCTGCCGCTGGTGCTGCCCGCGCTGCTGGCGAGGTTGGGATCGCCGGAGATGCCGGTGTTGTTGGCGATGCTGGCGTTGCCGGCGATGCTGGCACCGGGGCCGTTGCGCCTGATGATGGTATTCGGCTGTGTCATGTCGCCGGTTGCGGTATCGGCGTACAGCCGCTGCGATGCGGCGGGCGTACTCGCGGCATCGGCGGTCGCGCGTCCGGTCATGCGTTCCGCCGTATCGGCTGCGGCAACGCCGGCTGCGGCCGCGGCGGTTGCCGCTGCCATGACGGTGTCGCTGTCGGTAGCCATCCGCGCGGCGGTCGGGATGGGATGGATGCGCACTGTGGTGCCGACCGACCCATCCATGCCGGCGAACGGCACGTCGTCGAGACCGGGCAGCGAGCGGCTGGGATGGTAGCCGAGCTGGCGGGCGACGTCGAGTACGCGCTGACGGGTGTCGGGGGAGACGCGCGGCTGTCCGCGCAGCGCCTTGGATGCGGTCGCGAGCGATACGTGCGCCGCCTTGGCCACGTCTTCGAGACGGACCGGCCGCGGTAGGGGCTGCCGCTGTCGCATGGATGATTGCGCGGTTGGCTGCGCGACGGGTTGCGCGGGCTGCGCGGGTTGTGATGGTTGTGCGGCTTGTGCGGGCTGTGCAGGCCGGGCGGGGTTGGACGGGGAATGCTTGCGCCCGTTGGGATTGTCCATGATTGCCTCCTGTGCCCGCGACCTGCATTGGTCGATTGCTCTCTATTGTATCCGCAGCGTGCGCTATGGGGGCATTCTCGCTCTGGTGTCTTGCGTCAGATGTTCGTGTTTATATTGTTGGCTCCGCTTGTCAGGCTCCCTTTGTCAGGCTCCCTTTGTCAGGCTCCCTTTGTCAGGACAGCACCGTAAGGCGAAGCTGACTGGGGGAGGAAGCTGTGATGCGCACGATGTCGCCAGCCATTTGTCGCCAGCCATCAGCTGTTTTGCATTGCGCGCCGCTGGTTTTGGGATGGAACGTGGAATTGGCCTTGGAATGCGTTCCGTCCCACTGTTTTGTGGGTGATTTGTGGGATGGAACGCGATTGGGCGCTGTTTTTGCGTTGCATCCCACTCGTGCGCGGTCCTGACTGGGTCCGGTGTTTGCTCTGGCGTTCGTGTTCCGCTGTTTTCCAACGTTTTTGCCTGAATGCTGTCTGAATGCTCGCTGTGGCGGTGGGCGAGCCGTGGGACGGAACGTGGAATTGGCTCTGGAATGCGTTGAGTCCCACTGTTCTGTGGTTGTTTTGTGGGATGGAACGTGGAATCTGCCGGTTATTGCGTTGCGTCCCACTGGTTTGTGGGACGGAATGTGGAATTGGCTCTGAAATGCGTTGAGTCCCACTGCTGGGCGCGAACTGCGGGGCGCGCGGCTGGGCGAGGTGCCGGCCAAGGGGAGGCGTATCGTGATCGATATGAGAATCGCACGTTTTTCACTCAATGACACGCCCCGATACGCTTTCGTCCAGACCGACAAGACCGACGGCAAGGACTACTTGGTCGAACTCGACGGCTACCCGTTCGGCTCGAATCCGGTCAAGCCGACCGGGCAGCGGTATGCGCTCGACGCGGACGGCATCCGGCTGCTCGCGCCGGTCATCCCGTCCAAGGTGTACGGCCTCGCCAAGAACTACGAGGCGCACGCGCAGTTCATGCACGCGGCCGGCAAATCCGACATCGCCCACGCCCCCGAAAACATGGTGATCTTCACCAAGCCGGCCACGTCGGTGATCGGACCGGACGATCCGATCGTGTTCCCCTCGTACTCCAATGACATGAACTTCGAGCCGGAGGTGGCCGTGGTGATCGGCCGCATCGCGAAGAACGTGCCGGTCGACAAGGCCATGGACTACGTGCTCGGCTTCACCTGCGTCAACGACGTGACGCTGCGCGACCTGCAGGGCCTCGACCCGACGTGGACGCGCGCCAAGGGCTTCGACACCTCATGCCCGCTCGGCCCGTGGATCGTGATGCGCGACGACCTCAACTGGCGTGACGCGCACATCTCGTTCACGCTCAACGGCGAGGATGTGCCGATGGCCTCGGGCACGACCGCGAACCTCATCCACGGCATTCCCGAGCAGATCGCCGCGATCTCCAGCTTCTCCACGCTGCTGCCCGGCGACGTGATCATGACCGGCACGCCGAACGCCTCCGGTTCGCTGCATGCCGGCGACGAGACCATCGTGCACGTCGAGGGCATCGGTAGCCTGCGCAACGTGATCGTGCGCGGCTGACCGTTTATCTGCACGGATCGTTCATCCGCACGGATCGTTCATACACGATCGCGGATGCGGCGCGCCGGGGTGCCTCGCCAAGCGCGCGCCGCGCCCGCAATGCGGTTATGCGCCCGCGATGAGGTTATGCATGCTCGGCCCTGCGTGCGGCATAACGCGTGGCTCGGCCGGCGCCGATCTTCTCGATTCTGCTGCTGCTGTGCAGCGACTTGAGCGCGCGCTCGACCGTGGTGACGCTGATATCCGGCAGTCGGGCGAGAATGTCCGCTTTGGACAGTGGCGAAAGCTCCCGTTCAATCAGGGAGGCGACGCGTTCCTGCGCCCCTAAGGAGCCGGTCAGCTCGCCTACGCGGTCATCGAATTCGCGGTATGCGGCAAGTATCACGCCGAGCAGATAGTTCACGAATGGCGCATAGTCATTCGTTCCGTCATTCCATCCGGCGGTGCTGCCTGCCAGCGCATCGTAATAGGTGTCCTTGCTGCGTTCGATGAGTTGTTCGATGCTGATGTATTTGCCGATTTCGTATCCGTTACGATACAGCGCCAGCAGGGTCAGCAGTCTGCTCATACGCCCGTTGCCGTCGTTGAACGGGTGGATGCAGGTGAAATCGAATACAAACATGGCGATGACGAGGAGTGCGTCCGTGTGCCCGTTGCGGATCGCTTCGTCATACGCATTGCAGATGTCGGCGACGAGTTCCGGTGTGGCCAGTGCCGCAGGAGGAGCGAAACGTATGCTGCGCTCGCCGTTGGCGGTTTGCTCGACGATGACGTTGTCGCTATCCTTGAACCGTCCCGCGAACGACAGCGGTGTATGCCGGAACAGGTCGCGGTGCAGCTGCAGAACGACGTTCGGTGTGAGCGGGATGTAGTCGTGGTTGTCGTGAATGGCGGCCAGTACGTCGCGATATCCGGCGATTTCCTCTTCGTTGCGATTCCGTGGCGTGGTTTTCCGCTCGATGAGCGCGTTGAGACGGCTGTTGCTGGTGGCGATGCCTTCGATGCGGTTGGACGCATCAGTGCTCTGAATTCTTGCGACGGCGGTCAGTGTGCCCAGATAATCAGGTTTGATCAAGGCCTGCACGCTATACCGCCCTCTGGACTCGTGGATGGCGGTGAGCAGCGCGGTCGTGCGCGCGGTGAGCAGTGATTCCGCTGCTGTGACGTAGTCGAATGATCGCATGCGGGCCACCTCGCTTTTCTGCCTCAGATGGTTGTTTTCTGCCTTGTTTTCTGCCTCATAGCATAGCAAAATGAGGCAGAAAACCGGTTGATGAGGCAGAAAAGCGGCATGATGTGGTCGGTGCGACAACCAATGTGGCGACCGATGCGGCGCGCCAAGGTGTCCGCATGGTGAAATCATGATTTCGAGCAGTGAAAGCCAACCTGAATCCCCTGCAATGGCGCAGATGGAACCGGTTTGCGGCCGAAAGCCGATGCTGCGGCACAGGGTTGTGTTGCGATCATGTTGCATGGTTGAAACATAGCCGCCACATTCATCAATACCATTATATTCAATTCTATCGATACGGCATCTGTGGATAACCGATATCAGCCCGACCTGGCGGCGATACGGCGTAGCGGCACGGCTTCGATGGAAGGGGCTGAAACAGCCAGAGAAAGGGTACGACCATGAAGCGGAAGATGATTGTGACGACGGCCGGCATGTGTGCGCTCGCACTGGCGCTCGCCGGCTGCGGCGGCCAGTCGGGAGACAACGGCGCGGCATCGGGAACCGTTCCCGAAACCGTCAAATATGCGATCTCGCAGGATCCCGGCAAACTCAACCCGATCACCAACGCCACCGGCGACGGCGTGCAGCTGTCCAATTTCGCCTACGAATCGCTGCTGAGCATGCCCGCCGACAAGGAGCCGACCGGCAACATCGCCAAGGAATGGAAGGCGACCACCACCGAGGCGACGTTCACACTCAAAGATGACGTCACCTGCTCGGATGGCACCGCGCTCAAGGCCAGCGATGTGAAGGCCACGTTCGACTACGTGCTCAAGGACGCCAAGGATTCCCAGTACAACGGCGTGTACGTTCCCGAGGGCGTTGAAGTCAGCGCCGACGACTCCGCGAAGACGGTGACGTTCAAGGTCCCCACCGCGCAGAGCTTCCTCGCCGAGGAGGTCGGCCAGCTGCCGATCGTCTGCCCGGCCGGCCTCAAGGACCCGTCCGCGATGGATTCCAAGACCTTCGGCACCGGCCCGTACGAGCTGGAGAGCGCCTCCGCCGGCCAGAAGTACACGTACAAGCGCGTCGACTCCTACAAGAGCGGCCTGCCCAGCGGCACCAAGATCACCGATCTGCCCAAGACCATCGAGGTGTCCGTTGTCGCCGATCAGTCCACGCAGACCAACATGCTCGGCTCGGGCGACCTCAACCTCGTCAAGCTGGGCAGCTCGAATCAGGACCGCGCCGACGCCGCCCCGCAGTACAAGAGCACCAAGGGCGGCTCGATGCCGATGTCGCTGTTCTTCAACCAGAACGAGAAGCGCCCGACCGGCTCGCTTGAAGTGCGCAAGGCCGTCGCCGAGGCCATCGACCGCACCGAGGTCGGCCCGACCATCACCTCCGGCAAGGGCGAACTGATGAAGACGCTGCTGCCCGCAGGCTCCTCGGTGTGCGCCAACACCGACAATTCCGCGGCGATCGCCAAGAACGACACCGAGGATGCGAAGAAGCTGCTCGACGAGGCCGGATGGAAGGTCGGCTCCGACGGCGTGCGCACCAAGGACGGCAAGAAGCTGACCGTCAAGATCCTGTACAACTCCACCTCAGGCTCCGAAGTGGCCGCTGGCGTCGAACTGGTGCAGAAGGAGCTCAACGCGGTCGGCTTCGACGCGCAGATCACCCCGTCCGACCAGTACACCAACGTGATCTTCTCCGGCGGCGACTGGGATCTGCTCATCAGCGGCATCTCCGCCACCACACCGGCCGAATGGTACGGCATCTTCTCCGGCGACGTGGTGCCCAACGGCGGCAACTGGACGTACAACGCCGACAAGGTCTACTTCTCGCTGGCCGACAAGGCCGCGGCGCAGGCCGGCGAGGACTCCTGCCCCGACTGGACCAAGGCCGAAGAGCAGCTGCTCAAGAACGTGACCGTCGTGCCGCTCGCGCAGTCCTTCGACAAGTACTACGCCAAGGGATTCAGCGTCGGCACCGATCAGACGGGCAACTTCCTGCCCACCACGTTCAAGGCGGCCTGAGTCCTGATCTCTGAATCAGCGGCCCGAATCAGCGGCCTGAATCAGCGGCCTAGGTCTGAGCCCTGAGCCCTAGGCCGGCGGCCTGAGTCAGGTCAGCGAAACGCCCGCCCAGCGCAATCCATCGCGGATCCGTCTCAACTCGGCGGGTCCGCGATGGGGCCGTTCGGATTCGCTTGAACCAGCATTGAACCAGCATCGAACCAGCATCAAGGAACCAGCATGAAGGAGAGTCGAAGTGAGTGACAGCAGCGCCAAGACCGTTTCTGCACCATCCGCAGGCGGCGCCGACCGTGCAGGCGGCGCCGGCCGCACAAGCCAGGTCGGCCGCGCCCGCCGCCGCATGAACCCGTGGCTGAGCTTCGTGCTGCGGCGTCTGGTGCGCACGATCGTGGCGCTGTGGGTCATCGTGACCGTCGCGTTCGTGGTGCTGCGCTTCTCGGGCGGCGACCCGGTGCGCAACGCGCTCGGCGCGACCGCATCGCCCGAACTGGTGGCGCTGCGCCGATCCACGCTCGGCCTCGACAAGCCGCTGCCGGTGCAGTACTGGGACTACATCGTCGGCCTGTTCCACGGCGATCTGGGCATTTCGATCATCTCCGGCCGGTCCGTCTCCGAACTGGTCGTCACCCGCCTGCCGTGGACGGTCAGTCTGGCGGTCGCCTCGTTCGTGGTGATTCTGCTCTTCTCGATTCCGATCGGCATGGCGATGGCCGTGCGCACGCAGGGCGACCGCAACCGCGGCAGCGAACTCGCGTTCACTGGCATCACCGGCTTCTTCGGCAACGTTCCCGACTACCTGATGGCCGTGATTCTGGTGAGCGTGTTCGCGGTCAATCTCAAAATGTTCCCGGTGGCGGGCGCGAACTCGCCCGAATCATATGTGCTGCCGGTCACCGCGCTGTCGATCTCGTCGATCTGCATGCTGTCGCGAATCGCGCGAATCCAGACGTTCCATACGCTCAACGACGACTATGTGCGCACCGCGCGCGGCAAGCGCCTCAGCCCGATGCGCATCTACTTCCGCCACGTCATGCCGAACATGGTGTCGACGGTGATGGTGCTCGCCGGCAACACGCTCGCGCAGATCATGACCGGCACGGTGCTCATCGAGCAGGTGTTCAACTGGCCCGGCATGGGCACGGCGTTCACGAACTCGATCACCTCGCGCGACTACGGCATTGTGCAGGGTCTGGCGCTGGTGTACGGCTTCATGGTGCTGCTGATCACGTTCCTGGTAGATGTGATCGTGGCGCTGCTGGAGCGCCGTTCGACGATGCTGGAGACCTCATGACCGCCCCGGCGACGCGCGGCGCGCGCACGGCGCGGAATGCCGAGGAAACGCTTCGGGGAATGCAGGGAATGCTTCAGGACAAGCCTCTCAATACGCACAATACGCACAGAAGGACGGATCGCCAATCATGAAACGAGTCAAGCAGTTCCTCTCATCGCCGCTGGTCGTGGTCTCCGGCGTGATGATTCTCGTGCTGATCGTGCTGGCCGTGATCGCGCCGGCGATCTGGGGCACGGCGGCGAGCACCGAGAACCCGGCGATTCTGCTGCGCAAGCCGTCCGGCGAACACTGGTTCGGCACCGATTCGCTCGGCCGTGACATCTTCGCCCGAACGATGGTCGCGACCCGGCTGTCGGTCGTCTCGGCGCTGATCTGCACGGCCGTCTCCGCAGTGCTCGGCATCGTGATCGGCTCGGTGCCGGTGGTCTTCGGCAAGCGTGCCCAGCGCTGGACGTCGTCGGTCATCAACGTGTGGCTCGCGTTCCCGGTGATCCTGCTGGCGATGCTCACCGTGATCGCGCTCGGCACCGGCGCGATGGCCACCACGATCGCGCTGACGGTCACGATGACGCCCACGTTCGCCCGACTCGCGCAGACGCTGTCGGCCAACGTGGCCGGCGCCGACTACATGGCCGCCGCGCGCATGTTCGGCGTTTCCGGCCGCCGGCAGGTCTTCAAATACATTCTTCCCGAGGTGGCCGAGCCGTTCGTCGCAAACGTCACCCAGTCGATCGGCGGCGCGATTCTGGCGATGAGCTCGCTGAGCTTCCTCGGACTTGGCGTGCAGCCGCCCGTCTACGATTGGGGTCGTCTGATCAACGAGGGATTCTCGCAGGTGTACGTCTCCCCGCTGGCCGCCATCGGACCGGGCATCGTGATCGTGTTCGCGGGCCTCGCGTTCAGCCTGTTCGGCGAGGGCATCTCCAATCAGATTCGCCGCGCCTACAAGCCGCTGCCGCCGGCGATGTCGAAGCGTGAGCTTGACAATCCGCCGCGCATGCTCGACAAGACGAACATGGAACTGGTGATCGCCGCCGCCGCGCAGCGCACCGAGGAGCATCGCGCTGCCGTCGAGCGGCTGCGCGCCACCGATCCGCAGGCCGCGGTCGTTGCGGTTCCCCGCCCGGCGCCGGTGCTGTCGGTGCGCGGCCTGACCGTGTCGTTCCCTGAGGGCAAGCAGTGGAACACGCCGGTCAAGGGCATCAGCTTCGACATCGAGGCCGGCGAGATCGTCGGCTTGGTCGGCGAATCCGGTTCCGGCAAGTCGCTGACGATGATGTCGGTGGCCGATCTGGCGGCGCCGGGATCGTATGTGGCCGCCGATTCCATCCGATTCGACGGCACCGATATCGTCGGCATGCTGCCGAAGGACAAGCGCAGGCTGCTTGCCGGCATCGGCGTGGTGTTCCAGGATTCGCTCACCGCACTCAATCCCGCGATGCGCGTCGGCGCACAGCTGGCCGAGGTGCTTGAATGCCAGGCCGGCATGCCGCGCAAGCAGGCGATGGAGCGCGCGGTCGAGGCGCTGGAGCATGTGGGCATCGATCCGGCGCAGCATGCCGAACGCAAGTTCCCGTTCGAGCTGTCCGGCGGCATGCGTCAGCGTGCGATGATCGCCATGGCGGAAATCAACCATCCCAAGCTGATCATCGCCGACGAGCCGACCACCGCGCTCGACGTGACCGTGCAGAAGCAGGTGCTGGCGCTGCTGCGCAACGAGTGCGCGCGCAACAAGCAGGCCGCGGTCATCGTGTCGCACGACATCGCCGTGCTTGGCGAGATCTGCAGTCGGATCATGGTCATGTACCACGGCGCGATCGTCGAGATCTTCGATACGAAGCTGCTGCGCACGCCCGAAAAGCTGCATCATCCGTATACGCGCGCGCTGGTCAGCTCGATTCCGACGCTGACGACCGACAAGAGCCGACCGCTGGTGACGATCGACGACGAGCTGGTGTCGCAGGAATCCGACGATCTGGCGAAGACCGGCGACGCGACGAGCGCGGCGGCTGCCGGCACTGCCCGCACTGCCGCTGCGGCCGGCACTGCCCACACTGCCGATGCAGCCGGCACTGCCGCCGAGACCGGCAGCGAATCCAACGGGGAGGAACAGCGATGAGCGACAACATTCTTGAGGTGCGCGACGCCTGCGTCACGTTCGAAAAGCGCAATTCCGTGGTGCACGCGGTCGATCACATCTCGCTGACGATGCGCCGAGGCGCGATGCTCGGCCTGGTGGGTGAATCCGGCTCGGGCAAGTCCACGCTCGCCCGCGCGATCGTCGGCCTGCAGCCGCTCGACTCCGGCGAGGTCGTGATCGACGGCATGGACCAGCATGCGCGCGCCAGGCTCAAGGGACATGCGCGCGCCGAAGTCGTGCAGATGGTGTTCCAGGACCCGTACTCCTCGCTCAACCCGCGCATGAGCGTGGGCGAGGCGATCGGCGAGGTGCTCGACACCTACGAGCATCTGTCGCATGACGAGCGCCGCGAATCCGTGGCCGAACTGCTGCGGCTCGTGCATCTCGGTCCCGAGGTCGCGCCGAAGATGCCCAATCAGCTCTCTGGCGGCATGCGTCAGCGCATCGCCGTCGCCAAATGCCTTGCGGTGCGTCCCAAGCTCATCGTCGCCGACGAGATCACCAGCGCGCTCGACGTGTCGGTGCAGGCGGTCGTGCTCAATCTCATCAAGTCGCTGCATCGCGAACTCGGCCTGTCGATGCTGTTCATCAGCCACAATCTCGCCGCCGTGCGCTATATCTGCGACGACATCGCCGTCATGCATCACGGCCGCATCGTCGAAATCGGTTCGGCTGAGCAGATCGTGACCGCGCCGAAGGACCCGTACACGCGCTCGCTGGTCGGCGCGATTCCCTCGCTGGAGGATGCCGGGCGCGATGTGCTGCTCGACCCGGCGCTGGCTGGCGGCGCTGCGGCGGCCGGTGCGGCCAGTGTGGCCGGTGCGGCGGCTGGTAACACCGGTGATCGCGCGACTGCTGTGGCAGCGGGGGAGCGGTGATGATCGGCGACGACGAACGCGATCTGCTTGCCCGCGCCGATCGCTGGCTTGCCGATCATCGCGACGAGTTCGAGCGGATTCTGGCGCGTTGGGTGGCGGTGCCGTCGATCTGCACCGATGACTGCGACCGGCCGGATTGGCATGATGATGCCGATTGCGGCTGCTGCGGGGGTGCTGCCAGCGCCAGCGATGCGCATACCGGTGATGCCGGATTCGGCGATCATGCCCCCGAGCCGCTCGGCGCGGCCGTGGCGCGCATGTTCGCGCTTGCCGCGGCGGACCTGCGCGATATGGGACTGGTCGCGGTGAACCACGGCTGCTATGCGATGTCGGCGGCGGTTGAAGGTGGCCTCTCGCATGCCGATCTGCCGGTCGGCGGCGACGATGAGATCGCTCTGGTTAGCCACGTGGACGTGGTTCCCGCCGGCGACGGCTGGACTAGACCACCGTTTGAGCTGACCTGCGAAGGCGAGTTCGTGTTCGGCCGCGGCGTGCAGGATTGCAAGGGGCCGTCGCTGGTCAACGTGTTCGTGCTGCGCATGATCCGCGATCTCGGCGTGCCGTTGCGCCACCGTGTGCGCGCATTGTTCGGCGGCGGCGAGGAGACGCGCATGAACGATCTGCGCGGCTACCTGCGCCTTGAACGCCCCGCCGGCTTCTCGCTGGTCACCGACGGCCCGTTCCCCGTCAACTACGGGCAGAAGGGGATTCTCGGCATCGCCATCACCATGGCGGCGCCCGGCATCTGGGCCGGCTTCCACGCCGGTTCTGCGGCGAACGCGGTGCCCGGCGAGGCGTCGATCGCGTTGCCGCGGGGTATGGTCGCGGCAGAATCGCATATATCGGCTGCGTCGGCGCAACCGGCTACGTCGGCCGCATCGCAGGCTGCTGTGGGCGTTGTTTCGGACGCTGTCGCCGACGCGATCGCGCGCGCTCCGAAGCCGTATCGCGACGCGCTGCGTTGGGATGCCGCAAGCGGTGTGCTGCATGCCGAGGGCATTGCCGGGCACGCAGCCTTTCAGGATGGCACGCTCAACGCGATCATGCTGCTCGCCGGATTCCTCGCGCAGTCCGGGCTGCTGCGCGGCGCGGAACATGCCGATGAACTGGTCGTGGCGCAGACGCTCTATGAGATTGCGGCCGCCAAGGACGGCGAGGTGCTGGGCATTGCGTGCGCCGACGAGTCGGGCGCGCTGAGCTTCAATCTGGGGCGCGTCGATGCGTCTGACGCGGTGGATTGCGCCGATTCCGCCGATCATTCCGATTGCGCGGATCGTACGGATTGCTTTCATGGCGGCATCCGGCTGCACTTGGCATGCGACAGCCGATATCCGGTATCGAAGCACGGCGACGACATCATTGCGCGGCTGCGTGCCGCGATCGACGCGATGCCGCAGCAAGCGGCCATACGAGTCGAGCAGGTGCGCGACGAGCCGGCGTATCGCATCGACCCCAACGGCATCGAATCGACCACGTTGACCGCCGCGTTCAACGATTTCTTCGATGCCGACAAGCAGCCGTTCACGATGGGCGGCGGCACGCATTCGCGGATGCTGCCGCGATCGGTCACGTTCGGCGCGGATTTCTGGTATATGGACGACATCGCCCGCAAAGCCGGGCACCCGGCCAAGCCAGGCGGCATGGGAGCGGACGAGGGCGGCGCGCATGCCGCCGACGAATGCGTCAACATCGACAATCTGATGACGGCCGCCAAACTGTATCTGCTGGCATTGGTCCGGTTGGATCGCACACTTGCCGCATCGCCGGCCGACAACCGTGAAACAGTGTGTGAAACAATGCGTGAAGCGCAGCCGAGTCAAGCGGAATCCCGATCCACGGTGGAACCGCAGGCGTAATCCACTGTGGAGCGGCAAGCGGATACCAAGCGGGAAAACAAAACGATTGCAAGCGAAATGCCAAGCGAAATCCAAGGAAACGAGGTAACGATGAGCGACAACTCGGCATACCAGCCCGGCCCCGCCATGCCCGACATCGACCGGGCCGCGCGGCTGGACTACGTCAGCGACCGCGGCGAACGCATCGACTACGAGGCGCGCGTGAGACTGGTCGCCGTGCCGCGCAGCGACGAGGATCGCCGCCCGGTGGGCCGCATGTCGATCACCTCGTTCACGCGACTGTTCGACGGCAAGCCGGACCGTGACCGGCCGGTGCTGGCGATGTTCAACGGCGGGCCGATCGTGGCGAGCACCGCGCTGCTGCTGTCCGGGATCGGCCCCAAGCGCGCCGCGTTCAGCGACGATCTCGACGCGCCGCTGCGCGACTCGTACCGGCTGGAGGATTCGCCGCATGCCGTGCTCGCCGACTGCGATCTGATCGTCATGGATGCGATCGGATGCGGATACGGCCGCTACGAAGCCGACATCGACGTCAAATCCAAGTATGGCGCGCGCGAGGACGCCCGGCAGTTCGCCGAAGCCGCCGCCGCATGGATGAGCGAGGAAGGCCGCGAGGCGTCGCCGCTCTACATTCTGGGCGAAAGCTACGGCACCGTGCGCGCGCCGCTCATGGCGAAGACGCTGCTTGAGCTTGGCGACACCACCATCGCGCCCGCCGGCGTCGTGCTCATGGGCACGACCACCAACATCCAGGAGGTGCACGACCGGCTGCGTTCGGTGCTTGCGCCGGCCAGCTCGCTGCCGTTGATGGCCGCCGTCGCATGGTACCACCATCGCGGATCGCTCGACGCCACCGACTGGCGCGAGGCGATCGACAAGGCGCGCGACTACGCCTACGGTCCGTATTTGCACGCGCTGGTCGAAGGCTCGCGACTGCCCGCAGACGAGCGTGCGAAAACGGCTGCCGAACTGGAGCGCATCGCCGGACTCAAAGCCGCCGACTGGCTCAAAAACCGGCTCAACATCTCCAAGGACCGGTTCCGCTCGATGCTGCTCGCCGACGAAGGCAAGGTCGTGGGCGTGTACGATGCGCGATACGCCGCGCCCGCATCGCCCAACTATCCGGTCGACCCGTCGTCGAGCCGCGTGGAGCCGGTGCTGGCCGTGTGCGCGCACCGCTTCTACAACGATCTGCTTGGCGTGGATCGTTCGCTGACGCGCGTCGAGGCGCCCGGCGACGTGTGGTCGGCATGGGATTGGAGCATCGGCGGGCCGAGCGATTCCGTGCCGGCCGGCGAGCACAAGTCGCCGTTCGACGAGTTCGACTACGCCGGCGCGCTGGAATACTGCCTTCAGCAGGTGCCCGGATTCCGCCTGATGGTCGTCAACGGCGCCTACGACACGATCACCACGGTCGGCGCCTCCGATGCGCTCATCGCCTCGATCGACGCGCCGGAGGGCACGGTGACGCAGCGCATCTATCCGGCAGGGCACATGACCTACACCGATCGCGAATCCGGCGAGGCGCTGGCGCGCGATCTCGCCGCGTTCGTGCGCGGGGAATAAGGCGGCTGCGCGCGATGCGCTGCGCGTGCGGCATCGTGCGGCGGCGTGCGGCGCGCGTGTGCGGCGTCGTGCGACGCGTGAACGAAAGCATGCGTCGCACGTGGCGCGCGTGGCCGTTGCGCATGTGCGCGCGACAAGCCGACTACGATACTGATAAGCAACAGATGAAAGGAACATCATGACCGAAGCCAATGAAGCCAACGGAACCGCAGCAGCCGAAACGATCGCGGCATTCCGCCATCGCGACGACCTCGCCGCGATCCCCGTGTACCGTCAGGGCAAGCCCGCCCCAGCCGGCCGCCGCGCATTCAAGCTGTCCAGCAACGAGAACCCGTACGGCCCGCTGCCGTCCGTCGTCAAGGCCATCGACGCGGCCGCGCTGACGACGATGAACCGCTACCCCGACATGCACGGCTGGAAGGTCGTCGAACGACTCGCCAAGCGCTACGACGTCGATCCGGCGAGCATCATCCTCGGCGCAGGCTCCTCCGAGGTCATCACGATGCTTGTGGACGCGCTGTCCGGCCCGGGCACCGAAGTCATCTACCCGTGGCGCAGCTTCGAGGCGTACCCGATCATCGTGCGTGGCGCCGGCGCGACCCCGGTCGAAGTGCCGCTGACCGCCGACCTGCGTCACGACATCCCCGCGATGATCGCCGCGATCACCGACCGCACGCGTCTGATCATCGTCAACAATCCGAACAACCCCACCTCGACCACCGTCTCGCGCGCCGAAGCCGAACAGCTGATGCGCGCCGTGCCCAAGGATGTGGTCGTGCTGTTCGACGAGGCGTACTACCAGTTCAACACCGATGCCGACACCGAAGTCGCCACCGAGCTGATGCGCGAATACCCGAACATCGTGATCGCGCGCACGTTCTCCAAGGCGTACGGGCTGGCCGGACTGCGCATCGGCTTCGGCATCGGCCCGGTGCCGGTCATCAACGAGATGAGCAAGGTGGCGTTGCCGTTCTCCGTCTCCGACGTGGCGCAGACCGCCGCCGTCGCCTCGCTCGACGCGCAGGACGAACTCGACGCGCGCGTCAAGGACCTCATCGCCGAACGCGACCGCGTGACCGACGCGCTGGCCGAGCAGGGCTGGCATGTGCCGCCGTCGGGCGCGAACTTCTTCTGGCTGCAGCTGAACGACCTGACCGATCAGGTGGCCGAACGCCTCACCGAAGCCGGCGTGATCGCCCGCGTGTTCAGCGGCGACGGCATCCGCATCTCCGTCGGCACGCATGAGGCCAACGATCTGGTGATCGAAACCTGCGCGGCGATCATCCGCGATCTGCCCGCCGCGGCCGAACAGTGGGGCGCGCGATGAGCGCGGGCGGCTGCTGCGCGGCTGCCGGCGGCGCTGCGGCGTCGGCTGGTGCTGCGGAGTCGGCTGGTGCGGCTGGTGCGGCTGGTGCGGCTGGCGCGGCTGGATTCGTGAGCGAACCCGGATTCGTCGCGCACCCCGCACCCGCATCGCATGACTTCGACTGGACGGACGGCGCGTCGCGCATCGCATACACCGCCACCGCAGGCCATCTCGACATTCGCGAAAACGACGGATCGCCGATCGCATCGGTGTTCACCGTCGCCTATGTGGCGCGCGAAACCAGCGGCGACTTGACCGCGGCCGGCGAGACGCGGCCGGTGACGTTCCTGTTCAACGGTGGCCCCGGCTCGTCAAGCGTATGGCTCAACACCGGCGGATTCGGGCCGATCAAGCCGCCGTCGACTGCCCCGCTGCCGTGCGGTGCCGCACCCTATCCGATCGAGGACAATCCGGCGACGCTGCTCAAATACAGCGATCTCGTGTTCATCGACGCGCCCGGCACCGGCTGGTCCGTCATGGCGCCCGGCGTGCCCGACTCGCGCGCCTGGGGCGTGGACGAGGACGCCGACGTGTTCTGCCGCGCGGTGGTCGATTGGATCGCCGCGAACGCGCGCTGGAATGCGCCGAAATACCTGTTCGGCGAATCCTATGCGACCACGCGCGTGGCGGTCATGGCCAACATGATCCAGAACCGCTGCATCGATCTCAACGGCGTGATCATGCTGTCCAATCTGCTTGACTGGGCCAGCGATCAGGCCGGTTCCGACGCCGGATACATCGATCTGGTGCCGTCCTACGCCGCTGCCGCCGCCTACCATCGGGCGCTCGCCGACGGTGCCGACGCGGCTGGTGCCGCCGCGGCGGTCGACGGCGAGCTGCTGCGCCGCGCCGAGGAATTCGCGCTGGGCGACTATGCGGCAGCGCTGATGCTCGGCGACCGGCTGCCGGCCGAGCGCGAGCATGACGTGGCGGTTCGGCTCGGCGAGATGATCGGCATCGATGCCGCGCTGCTTGAGCAGCGGCATCTGCGACTCGACATGGAGGATTTCCGTGCGGCTCTGCGCGGCTCGCAGGGGCGCATGATCGGGCGTTTCGACGCGCGGTTCGTGGCCGACAACGATTACGTGGTCGGCTCCGGCGGCGCTGATCCGGCGACGAACGATGCGGCCACCGCCGGCGTGAATTCGGCGGAGACGTGCGCGTTCCGTGCGGCGTTGAGCGCGATCGGATACGCGTGGAATCGGCCGTATCTGGTGCTCAACAACATGCAGGTCGAGCCGAACTGGAATTGGATGCACCGCGCGCCCGCGCTCGACGAGCCGATGAAATGCCCGAACACGGCGCTCGACCTGTCGGCGGCCATGCGGCGCAATCCGCTGCTCAAGGTCGCGGTGATGGGTGGCATGTTCGATCTGGCGTGCCCGTATCTGTCGGCTCGCAACGACATCGCGCACCTGTTCCTCGCGCCGCGGCTCAGGGCGAACATCTCGTACGGCCTGTACGCCACCGGGCACATGGCCTACGTGGATGCGGCGGCGCTCGCCGCGATGGACGCCGACCTCGCGGCCTTCTACCGCGACGGCCGGTTCTAGGGCGGTTCTAGTGGGTTCTAGTCGGTTCTAGTGTGCCGCGTCAGAAGTTCATTGATTATATTGTTGGCTCCCCTTGTCAGGACAGCACCGTGAAGCAAACAGCGGAGCTGTTTGTAGGTGCTGTGCGAGCCGACCGGCGAGCCGGCAGACCGCGCGCACGGCGCGTCCGTGATTGCAGGACCAGCACCGTGAAGCAAACAGCGGAGCTGTTTGTAGGTGCTGTGCGAGCCGACCGGCGAGCCGGCAGACCGCGCGCACGGCGCGTCCGTGATTGCAGGATCAGCACCGTGAAGCAAACAGCGGAGCTGTTTGTAGGTGCTGTGCGAGCCGACCGGCGAGCCGGCAGGCCGCGCGCGCAGCGCGTCCATGCTTGCGGATCGAGCTGGGCCGCGAAGCGGGACTGAGGGGTAGTGAATTCGTCAACGAACTTCTGACGCAGGACACTAGTGGGGATTCGCGCAAGAGATTCTCGGGGAAAGTGGCAAGTTCGAGATTATCTTGCGCAGAGCTGCTTTGTAGCGCTAGTTTTTCTCGAACTGTGGGTTTGTTTCGAGATTTTCTTGCGCCGAGGGGTGGTGTGGCGCAAGGTTTTCTCGGGCTCGGGGTTTGTTTCGAGATTTTCTTGCGCTTGGTTCGGTTGGTTCGGTGATGACATTGTCGTAGTTGTTGTCGTAGCTGTCGTCGCAGTCACGCGATGAAGAAATGCCCGTTTTTTCCATCGCGTGGCTGTGTGGTTTGGCGCGCGATGGCGTGTGACCGATTACATCGTGTTGTGTGTGTTGTTTTTGCGGTCGCGCGACCGGTTGTGACCGGTCGCATCGTGTGGTGTGGCGGTTCGAGCAGCCACGCGATGAAGAAATGCCCGTTTTTTCCATCGCGTGGCTGTCGCTACCCCGTGTCGCTATCCCGCACATCAGCACACGTCACCGCACAGCAGCGCAAGAACAAGCCGTGCTCGCTACGCTTTGACTCGCTACGCCTTGACCATGCGATGCGCGGTCAGCACCTCGTCCACGCGCGAGTCGTCACGTTCGATCACCAGATCGATCAACGCAAGATGAATGTCCAGACGCTTGTCGCTATGCGGGTCGAATCCCTTGACGCCCAGCGTCGGATCGGACCCCTCGGCCATGATGTAGTCCACGAGGTTCTGATAGAAGCTGCGCAGCATCAGATTCGGCGTGATGCCGGCCAGCTGCCGGTGCAGACGCCAGTTGATCTCCTCGCTGCGCGCGGTGTGCCATTGCGCAATCAGCAGCTCGCGCAGCTCCTCAAGATCGGCCACATCCCGCTTGGTCCGGCAGCGGACCGCATCGTGCATGACCTGCGTGTCAAGACCGTCCAGCACCTCGATCGCGTCGTTCACGTTAATCAGCCGCGCCGCCTTGAGATCGGCGATCTCCACCGCAAGACGAGACAGCGGCGGCTGGTCGGCCACGAAGATGCCACCTTTGGGACCGGGCTTGAGCACCAGAATGCTCTTCTCGCGAAGGATGCGCAGACCCTCGTTCAGCGTCGCCGGAGCCACGTCGAGCCGTTCGATCAGTTCGGTTTTGGTGCCGATGCGATCACCCGGCTCCAGATGCTGCGTGCGGATCTGCTCCTCGATGGCGTCGGCGACCGTACCTGAAAGTGACTGTGCGCTAGTCATGACTCCTCCTTGCGGCTACCTGGCGGTTGCTGAGTGGTCGCCGGGCACCTGCCGGGCGTCCACTAGGCACCTACCGGGCTGTTGCCAAGCGGATGCCAGTATACATGAGTTGCATAATGCAAGCTCGTAACGTAATTCGTAATAATCATTATTATATTTTTTCTGTATCCGGCATGTTAGCAGACGCAACAACCCAAACGCGTGGAACCATAGCCTTGCGCGTCGGCATGCGGCATGTGCGCATAGCCGGCGATATCGTCCAAATTCGGCACGAATTCGGGAGGACCATGACTAGATTTGCCACGGGCGGCGACGCGCTCGCCGAATCCCTGATCGCACAGGGCGTCGATACGATATTCGGCATCCCCGGCGTACAGCTCGACGCCGCATGCGACGCGCTGTACTATCGCAAAAGCCAGATCAAATACATCTGCGCGCGCAACGAGCAGGCCGTGACCTACATGGCCGACGGCTACTCGCGCAGCAGCGGTCGTGAAGGCGTCGGCATGGTCGTGCCCGGCCCCGGCGTGCTCAACGCGCTCGCCGGACTCGCCACCGCCTACGCCACCAACTCGCGCGTGCTGCTCATCTGCGGGCAGGTGGACAAGCGACAGATCGGCAAGGGCGACGGTGTTCTGCACGAACTGCCCGATCAGACCGGCATCATCGCGCGCCTGTGCAAATGGCACGCGCTTGCGCAGACCGCCGACGAGATCCCCGCGCTCGTCGCCGAGGCGTTCCGACAGTTGAGAAGCGGACGTCCGCGCCCGGTCGTGCTGGAAATCCCGCCGGACGTGCTCGCCGCGCCCATCCCCGCCGACCTCGCCATCCCCGGATACGTGGCCGCCGAACCCACCCAGCCGCAGGTGGACGTGCTTGAACAGGCCGCGCGACGCATCGCGGCGTCGAAGCGGCCGCTCATCTACGCCGGCGGCGGCGTGCGCGCGGCCGGTGCCTCGCAGGAACTGACCGCATTGGCGCATCTGCTGGGCGCGCCGGTCGTCGTCACCGAAAACGGACGCGGCGACATCGATGCCGACGATCCGCTCGCCTTCGACCAGGTCGCATTCCGCAAACTGCGCGAAACCGCCGATCTGATCATTGCGGTCGGATCGCGCTTCGTCGGCAGCTTCGGCGGTGAACTCAACGTCAACAATGTGCCGTACATCTGCATCAACGTGGATGCCGCCGATCTGACCGGGCCGCGGCACCCCGAGATCGCGGTACTGGCCGATGCGAAGTCGGCGCTCGCCGGACTCGTCGCGTTGCTCGGCGGGGCGGGAACGAATGCTGCGGCGGCTGGTGCTGCTGGTTGCGGCACCGCTGCGGGCGGCGACGCTGCGGGCGGTGCGGCGGCGGAGCTGCGATACCAGCCGATCGACCGCAGCGAGGAGATCGCCGCCGCGCGCGCGTGGAGCGACGCCACGCTTGCGCAGCTGGATCCGCAACGCGAATACCTTGATGTGATCGGCCGCGTGCTCGGCAAGGACGGCGTGTTCGTCAGCGAATACACGCAGATCGGCTACGCAGCGTCGATCTGCATGCCGCGGCACAGTCCGGAAACCTACATCGGCCCCGGCTACGAAGGCACGCTCGGTTTCGGATTCGCCACCTCGCTCGGCGTGCAGGCGGCTGCGCCCGACCGCCGCGTCGTATCGGTCAGCGGCGACGGCGGCTTCTCGTGGACCATGCAGGAGCTATCCACGATGCGTCGATTCGGACTCGCGGTCGCGGCGGTCGTGTTCAACGACGGCTATTACGGCAACGTGCGTCGCATCCAGAACGGCAACTACGGCGGCCGCGTGTTCTCGTCCGATCTGACCGACCCGGACTACATGACGCTCGCCGAGGCGTTCGGCATCGCGCACGCGCGTGTGTTCGATCCGGCCGAGCTTGGACGCGCGCTGGAGAAGGCGCTCGCCAGCCGCACGCCGACGCTGATCGAAGTTCCGGTGGCCGATTTCCCCTCGCCGTGGAATCTGGTGCACGAGGGACTGCCGACTCCGCCCGCGTTGCCTGAGCACGCCGATCGCGTGCCGCGCGAGTAGCGGCGTTCGACTGTGCTTCGGCGCGGTTTGACGCATTTCATTTGATGCGTTCAATCCAGTGTCGTCGCCTTGCGCAAACCCACTACTGAGCGCAAGTTTTTTCTCGGGATTTGCCTTGATTTCGAGAAAACCTTGCTCTACGAGGGGTGCCAGCGCAAGATAATCTCGAAATGGCCGATTGTTTCGAGATTGTCTTGCGCTATTGGATGGAAGACGGGAGTGTGCCGGGGCGAGTGCGGCGGACTGCGGCATTCATGCGCAAGCCAACAATGAAAAGGACGGACGGGTCGATCAGACTAACAACCGACACGCCGACAACACGTGCGGATATGACCCACGGTTCTGTGCGTAACCCCACAATCAACACCCCAAAAACAAACAATGACGGATATGACAAAGCCCTTGGAATCGTTGCAATTCCAAGGGCTTACCGGTGCCCCCCGTGGGATTCGAACCCACAACCCACGACTTAAAAGGACGCTGCTCTAACCGTTGAGCTAGAGGGGCAACATTTCTAAGATACACATCTATGCGAGACAAGCCAAATCGGCGTTGCGCGAGTGTGCTGCGCTATTCGTGTCCGTTCGCCTTATTCGAACTGCACACATCACGATCGGTCGTTTCCCGACCGACCTATGATTCCGTCATCTGTGAGCCATCATCCTCTCGTCTGTTTGCCATTGTGTGCATGGGACGTATGCGGCAAATCGATTGTGTGCATGGGACGTATATGGGGAGGCCTCTGCCGCCCTTCTCGCGTACGTTCCATGCACACGATTGTGCTTGTGTACGTTGTATGCACACGAATTGATCGTGCTTATGTCCGTCCTATGCACACGATCCTTGGTCACTGGCTCGTTTTGGCATCGCCGAGGCTGGTTCATGTCCGTTGTATGCACACGATCGGTTGAGGACGACGTTTCGCGGCCGGCGCGAAAGGCTTCGACCGGTAGGCATCGACTCGATTGTCGGGCATTCCATGCGAATGGGGTGCAAGTGTAGCTTTCTTGACCGTCGCTTTGTCAGCTATCTCAAAACTGAGAGGCTGATTTCGCGTGCCGCGGCAGTCTATCTCGAAACTGAGAGGCCACGCGGATGGCTGACGGGCGCGTGTTCAAGCCGAAAACGGCGTAGCCGTGGTGACGTCTCGGCTTGCGGCAGCCTCTCAGTTTTCAGATAGACTGCCGCAAAACCGAAAAACAGCCTCTCAGTTTCGAGATAGTGCAGTTCCGCCTTCCGGTGCAGCGTTCAGCCATGCGATGATCGCCTGCGCCTCCGGGCCTCCTTTGGCATTGCCGTTATCCCCGAATTTCGCGTTGGCATCGGCGATATGGCGGCTGATTTCATCGAGCAGCCACGGGTACGCGCGCTCGACCTCGCTCGGGACCACCAGCGGCACCGCCTCCATGCCCTCGCGCAGATACGCGTTGATGCCGATCATATTGTGCAGCAGCGAGCTGTTGTTGCCGTCGTCGCCGGCGAACACATGTCCGCAATCCATCGCAACCGCCGGATTGGTCAGCGCCACCCAAGGCAGACGATGCACGGAGCCGTCGCGCAGCCGAAACTCGATGCCGAGATTTCCGAGAATGACGTCGAACTCGGTGTACAGCGCGTTCAACGGTTCCTGTCCGGTCACCGGCGCGCCGAACATTGCGAAGAACTTGTACACCTCGCCCTTGCGCGACTGGAACATGGTGAACGGATGCACCGCCATCGCGATGCCGAACGCGCCGATTGCAACGCCGCCCGCCAGAACTCCCAGCGAATTGCCGCTGGGCTCGGTGATCACCATCGCGATGCCGGCCGCCGTGAGCAGCACGCCGACCACGGCCGCGCCGATGCCGGTCTTGCGCATGTATCGGCGGTTCTGCGCAAGATAGATTTTCTTGAAATGATTGAAATCCACGGCGACGTGGTAACCGATGCCGGATCCCAAGCCAGACATGCCAGACATGATCGTGCTCCTTGACGAATCTGTTGACGAGTTCGTTGCGGCGACTCCCCTGCGATACCGCAATTCCAGACTACGTTGCATTCGGACGGCACACGCCGTTTGCTCGCTGTTGGATGGTGAATTCTATGCCAACGAATGTGCGGCGCAGGGCAGGGGAGCACCTGTTGCTGTTGCGGAACGCAACGTCGTGATCTGTTTGTGATCTGTCTGTGTTCCATCCCATCGGCTTGCGGATGCTGTTGCGGGGCGCAATGCGCGGCATGTGTCTGTTGTCGCGTTGCGTTCCACGCAGACGTATGCGGGACGCTCCGCTTGGGCGAAGCTGACTGGGGACGTCGGCTGTGCTGCTGGCTATTGTGGTTTTGTTCCTACCGTCCGAATCCGCAGTCCGAACCCGCTATCCGAACCTACTGTCCGCCCCAACCGAGAACTACCGCTCAGATCTACCGCCCAGAACTACCGACCGCGACGCTGCGCGGCGATCGCGCGCAGTCGCTCGGCGAATCGAGGCCAGTCCGTGCGCATGGCGGTGAGCAGCCGCCGATTCGGCACATCGTCGATCGGCACCCAGCGGATCTCCATGCTTTCGTCGTCGTTGGCGCGCGGCATCACGCGGTGACCGGGCTTCTCGAACGCGAACACTGTGGTGTACGCCCAGTTGCCGTGGTCCTCGCGCCACGAGCCGACCACCTCGATGTCGTCGGGCGTGATGTTCGCCTCCTCATACGATTCACGCAGCGCGCCCTCGATCGGCGATTCGCCATCCGCGGTGGCGCCTCCCGGAATGCCCCAGGTGCCGCCCTCCGCGCTCCACGCGGCGCGATGCTGCATCACCACGTCGGTCACTTCGCCGCTGACCGGATCGCGCCGGGCCAGCAGTACGCCGGAAGCGCCGTTCAATCCCCAATGGCGTCGCCCGCACGCGCAGTCGATCCATCCGTCGCCGGGCTGATGCACGTTCTCCTTAGGCGCAATCGCAACGTTACCGCCGGCGCAGCCAGCCGCAGCGCCGCCAGCCGCAGCACCGCCCGGATTCGCCTTGCTGTCCTCAACGCCATCCATGAGGTCCTCCCTCGCCAGATTCCACAGATCGGTCCACTCGATGCCCAGCTCGCCGACCAGCCGTCGCAGCAGCGGCAGCGAAATGCCGATGATCCCGTGCGGATCGCCTTCGATCGAGTCGATGAATGCGCCGCCGAATCCCTCCAACGTGAACGATCCGGCCACTTCCAGCGGTTCGCCGGTGGCGATGTAGCGTTCGATGTCGCGGTCGGAATAGTCGGCGAAGCGCACGATCGCATGGCTCGCCGCGGTGGCGGTGCGGCCGGACGCGAAATCGATCACGCGGTGCCCGGTCCACAGTTCGCCGGCTCGGCCGCGCATCGCGCGCAGTCGCTGCCGGGCGACCTCGACGTTGTGCGGCTTGCCGTAGCATTCGCCGTCGAACAGGAACATCGAATCGCAGCCGATGATGATCGGGCCGACGCTGGCGCGCGTCAGACCCGGCTGCATCGCGATCACGGTGGTGATCGGCTCGGTGACGGTGGGGATGTGCATGCCGGAGAAATCGCGGGTGGTGGCGATCGGTGCCGACGAATAGTCGATCGGAGCGTCGTCGGCGGCATTCGCTGCCGCGTTGCTCGCTGCCGCGTTGCTCGCCGCATCCATATCGCGTTGCAGCTCGCGCGCCTGCAATGGGTAGGCGATGGTGCGCTCGCCGCTTGCCTCGCGCGCGGTCCTCGCGACGCTCAGATACGCCTGATGCACCGCGTCCGCTTTCGCAGAGGCGAGGATGCACACGCGCTGCTCGACGCTCAGATCGCTCACCTGCACGCCGGATTCGCGCGCGGCGCGTTCCAGCGCGGCGGGTTCGTCGACATGCGACACGCGGATCGTGGGGCAGACGCCGGCCGCGACCAGCACGTCGCGTCGCGGCTGCGATTTCGATGCGAGAATCACCGGAATGGACATGATTGGCTGACCTCTAATCTGTATTCGTACGCAGGATGATCACCGGGCTGCGATTCATGATGATGGATCTTTGACGACTCCATGATGATGGCTCCTTGACGATGCCGGAGCCATCATCATCGTTCACTCGTGGTGGTTCGCCCGGCTTGCACAGTTCCGACATGGGCCTCGGGTGTGGGCCTCGGATACGCGCCTTAGATGCGCGTCACCTCAACGCCGGTGGTGTTGATCGGCAGATGCAGCACCTTCCAATAGACATCCGTGAACCGCTCCTCGGCCACCTGTTCGATCGCCGCGGTCGCATCCCCATAGTGCAGCACCAGCACGCACGGGCCGGCACCGGAGACCGCCGCCGCATAGCCGCGATCGCGCAGCGACTCGATCAGCTCCCATGAGGGGGCCATCAGATCCTTGCGATACGGCTGATGCAGCCGATCCTGCGTCGCCGCGTACAGCAGCGCATTCGCATCGGTCGGTGTGGAGGTCGGTGCCGTGCCAACCGATGCGCCAACCGATGCGCCAGCAACGCCAGCCGTGCCAGCCGCGGAAGTCGCCAACGCGGCCGGATTCATCGCCGCCGCCAGCAGCGCCACGCGCGACACGTTGAACACGGCATCGCGATACGGCAGCTGTGCGGGAAGCGCCTTGCGCGCCTTCTCGGTGGACAGCTCGTAGTCGGGCACGAACACCGAGGCGTGGATCTGCGGATCGACCTGGTATTTGATCGTGTGGAAGCCGCCGTGCAGCGGCTCGCCGCCGGGAATCGGCACCGAGCCGACACCCTCGTCCGTGTCGAAATTCCACGACACGGTCATGCCGCCGTACACCGCTGGCGCCACGTTGTCGGGATGCCCCTCGATCGCGGCGGCCAGTTGGAACACCGAATCGCGGTTGAGATCGCCGCTTTGCGCGAATGCCGCGGCTGCTGCGATGCCGGCGACGATCGCCTCGGCCGACGAGCCCATGCCGCGCGCCTGCGGAATATGATTGAACGCCTCCAGCGTGAACCCGAGTCGTCCGAGACCGAACGTCTGGCATGCGCGTCGGAACGTCGAGACGACCAGATGCGTCTCATCGCGCGGCAGCGTGTCCTCGCCCTCGCCGTGGATGATCACATGCGCCGAGCGGTCCGACGGATCGGCGCTCCCCGATGCGTCCGTGCTCAGCGTGAACGTGAGCTCGTCGTGAAAATCAAGCGCAAGACCGGCCGTGTCGAATCCGGATCCCAGATTCGCGCTGGTCGCCGGCACGCGCACCTTGACCTGTGTGCAGATAGGATTCATATAGCTTCCTCTGTGATTGGCTCCCTCTGATGAGGGAGCTGCCGAGTGTGAACGAAACTGAGGGAGAGACCGCCCTGGAGTGCTTTTCCTCCCTCAGTCGGCTTCGCCGCCAGCTCCCTCATCGGAAGGGAGCCGCATTCATGCCGCTCAGTCGAGCACGCGCAGGATCGACGGCTCGCCGGTCACGAAGTCGAGTTTGCGCACGGCGGCGACCGTGCGGCGCAGCGTCACCTCGTCGGTCAGATGCGTCACGATGCGCAGCTGCTGAAGCTCGCCGTCGTAGCCCGGTTCCTTCATCGTGGGCTTGAGATCCTGGTTCACGCCGTTGATCGACACGCCGTTGTCAGCGAATTCCTTGGCGATCGCCGCAAGCACTCCAGGCTTGTCGTGGATGAGGAAGCGCACGGCGAACGCGGCGCGGCTCGCCTCGATCGGCGCCTTGGGAAGATTGTTGTACATGGGGATGGTCGGACCGGTGCATCCCTGCGCGATGTGCCGCGCCTCGGTCACCACGTCGCCGACCACGGCGGATGCGGTCGGCGCGCCGCCGGCGCCGCGACCGTAGAACATCAGATCGTCGGCCGCCTCGGCCTTGACGAAGATCGCGTTGAACGAGCCGTGCACCGAGGCGAGCGGGTGCGTGTCGGGGATGAGCGCCGGGTAGACGCGCGCCGAGACGCCGGCCTCGCCGTTCTCCACGACGGCGAGCAGCTTGATGACCTTGTGCTCGGCGGTCGCGGCGGCGATGTCGTCGGCGGTGATGCTGGTGATGCCCTCCACCGACACGTCGTCGATGGTCACGTTGGTGTGGAATCCGAGCGTCGCCATGATCGCGGCCTTGTTCGCCGCGTCGTGGCCCTCGATGTCTCCGGTCGGGTCGGCTTCGGCGTAGCCCTTGGCCTGGGCGTCGCGCAGCACGTCGTCGAACTGGAGCCCCTTGGTGGTCATTTCGTCGAGAATGTAGTTGGTGGTGCCGTTGACGATGCCGAGCATGCTCGTCACCTTGTCGCCGGCGAGCGACTCGCGCAGCGGCAGCAGGAACGGGATCGCGCCGCCCACGGCCGCCTCGAAGTAGATGTCCACGCCCTTGGCGGCGGCCGCGTTGTAGATCTCCGGGCCGTACTTGGCGAGCAGCGCCTTGTTCGCGGTCACCACCGACGCGCCTGATTCGATCGCCGCCATCACGAACGTGCGTGCCACTCCGGTGCCGCCGATCAGCTCGATCACGATGTCGGCGTTGGTGGCGACGCGCATGGTGTCGGTCGTCAGCAGCGACTTGTCGATCCACGGGTAGTTCACTTCGTCCGGATCGAGGCAGGCGACGCCCACCAGCTCGATCGGCCGGCCGATGCGTGCGGCCAGCTCGTCCTTCTGCTCGACCAGCAGACGCGCGGTCTGCGAGCCAACGGTTCCGGCTCCAAGCAGTCCTACGCGGATGGGTGTTGTGTTGTCCTGTGCCACGTGCGTGTCCTTTCCCGGTGCCGCCGAGCGGCGTCGATGCGGTCCGCCCGGCATGTGCCATGCCCGATCATCAAGGGATCATGGATATAAATGTCAGGCTGATGTCAGGCTTGCGCGTGCCGCCCGATGCGACACGTCCCACCGTCATCCTACCGGAACGAGTCCGACACGCCGATGCGCCGACCGACGTATGAAACATCGGCGAAACGTCGTGCGACCGCCTACCCGCACCGTTGCTAGGTTTTTCGGCATCGAGCCTCGCGCCCGCCGCTGCGCCATTTTGTAAACCCTCTTAACTTGATGTGACACGGCTCACTGATTGGCGTAATATATGTACCGATGCAGCGAGCTTACGGATTTAGTTAACATCGTTGTACCAAAGGCGGAACACCGAGGTGTTATACCAAGCCCGTGAGCGATAAGCAAAGAGAAAGCAATGCTGCTCACTGAGTCCTCGCTGAGAGGGAGGTTGGAATAAATGAAAGCATATATTCAGCGCCTAGGCCGCGCTCTTATGCTGCCTGTTGCGTGCTTGCCTGCCGCGGCACTCTTCCTGGGCATTGGTTACTGGATCGATCCTGATGGCTGGGGTAGCGGCAACGTTGTCGCTGCGTACCTGTGCAAGACCGGTTCCGCCATTCTCGATAACCTTGGTCTGCTGTTCGCGGTCGGTGTCGCCATCGGTATGGCGCGCGACAAGGACGGCGCCTCCGCACTGTCCGCTCTGGTCGGCTTCCTGACTGTCACCACGATCATGGGTTCCGCCGCCATGTTCATGGGCTGGGATGCCTCCGATGCCACCAAGTTCGCCAACGAGCACCCCGCATTCGCTCCGGGCGCCATCGGCAACAAGAACGTCTTCTTCGGCATCATGGTCGGCTGCGTTGCAGGTGCGCTATACAACAAGTTCGGCAAGACGAAGCTGCCTGACTTCCTGGCGTTCTTCTCCGGCCGCCGCTGCGTGCCGATCCTGACCGCCGCCATCATGTCCGTCATCTCGCTGATCCTGCTGTTCGTGTGGCCTGCGGTCTACGGCGCTCTGGTCTGGTTCGGCGAGTCCATCATGGGCATGGGCGCTGTCGGCGCCGGCATCTACGCCTTCTTCAACCGTCTGCTCATCCCGACCGGTCTGCACCACGCGCTCAACAACGTGTTCTGGTTCAACCTCGCCGGCATCAACGATATCGGCAAGTTCTGGTCCGGTGAGGGCGCGACCATCGCCACCGGTGGCTTCCACCCGTTCGGTACCTACGTGACCGGCATCTACCAGGCCGGCTTCTTCCCGATCATGATGTTCGGCCTGCCGGCCGGTGCGTTCGCGATCTACAGGAACGCCAAGCCTGAGAAGAAGAAGGCCGTCGGCTCCCTGATGCTGGCCGCTGGCCTGTCCGCCTTCCTCACCGGCGTGACCGAGCCTCTGGAGTTCTCCTTCATGTTCGCCGCCTTCCCGCTGTACGTCGTGCACGCTGTGCTCACCGCCATCTCGGTGTTCATCGCGGCCGCCTTCCAGTGGATTGCAGGCTTCAACTTCTCCGCAGGCTTCATCGATTGGTTCCTGTCGCTGCGTGTGCCGCAGGCCCACATGCCGTGGATGCTGATCGTACAGGGCCTCGTCTTCGCGGTCATCTACTACTTCGTGTTCGACTTCATGATCAAGAAGTTCAACATGAAGACCCCGGGTCGTGGCGACGATGACGATGACGACGCCTCCAACGCCGCGTTCGACACCGGCACCACCACCACCGGCGACAAGTACGCCGATCTGGCCGATGCCCTCTACGCCGCTCTCGGTGGCCGCGGCAACGTGACCGAGATCGAGAACTGCACCACCCGTCTGCGCATGGGCGTCAACGACTCCGATAAGGTCAACGTCGCCGCCATCCGCAAGCTCGTGCCGGGTGTCAAGGTGATCGACAAGAAGAACGTTCAGGTCATCGTCGGCACGCAGGTGCAGGCCGTGGCCGACGCCATGGAGGTCATTCACGGCAAGCCGGTCATCGGAGGTGGTAACCCAAAAGCGTGACGGCAGCCAAGCCCGCTGCCGCTCCCGCTCCGGCTGCCAAGCCGACTGCACCTGCCGCAGGCGAGACGATTCTCGCTCCTGTCGATGGTGCGATCAAGCCGGTCACTGAAGTTCCGGATGAGACGTTTGCCGCCAAGATTCTGGGTGACGGATTCGGCGTGGTTCCTTCCTCCACGACGGTTCTCGCCCCGGTTTCCGGCAAGGTGACCACGGTCGCCAACGCGCACCATGCAGTGGGCATCACCACTGCTGGCGGCGTCGAGGTGCTCGTCCACATCGGTGTTGACACGGTCCAGCTCAACGGCGCTCCGTTCACGCTGAAGGTGGAGGAGGGCCAGACCGTCAAGGCTGGCCAGCCGGTCATCGATGTCGACTTCGACGCGATCAAGGCCGCCGGCAAGCCCACTGATGTGATCGTGGTGTTCACGAACCCCGCGCTCATCAAGGACCTGTCGATCACCGCCGCTGGTGCCGTCGCCGCCGGTTCGCCGGTCGGCACGCTCACCACCAAGTGATCGTCGGCGAGACCGGTCGGTAAGACCGGTCGACGAGACCCTAAGTGGCAAGTGATTGTCTCCTTCAATCACGGTATGATGTATAACTGAAAATCACTCCTAAGGCTGAGGCCCTCCTCGCTGTTCACGCAGCAGGGAGGGCCTCAGCTGTTGTGACGCTTGTTCCCTGCACTGTGCTGTCCCGCACGTGTCCCTTTGCGCGGCACCCTCCGCACATGGTGCGCGTCCACTCCGAACATGGTGCGTGGCACCCTTTTTCGCATGGTGTAGGGATCTGAAATGCCAAGTATGCGCGAAAACGTTGGAATTAAGCCGTTTCTGTTCCCTGCATCATGGGGAGATCCCTACATCATGTGGAATATGATATGCGGAGTGCGTTTATGCGGATGACGTTGGCTCAGCACAGTTCTGCTCAGTTCAGCTAGCTCAGTTCAGCTAGTATCCTGCGTCAGACATTCGTTGACGAATTCACTACCCCTCAGTCCCGCTTCGCGGTCCAGCTCCCCTGACAAGGGGAGCCAACATTATAATCAACGAACTTCTGACGCAGGACACTGGCTCAGCTAGCTCAGCCAGCTCAGCACCGCTTAAGCAGCTCAGCTCAGCAGCGCCGCGATCAGCGCGATGAACACAGGACTGGTCATCGTCGAGATCAGAATGCCGTCGCGCGCGAACGTAAGCCCCACGTTGTAGCGGGCGGCGTAGTTGTACACGTTCTGCCCGGTCGGCAGCGCGGCGAGCACCACGCATGCGTACAGCACGTTGCCGCGGAATCCCATCATGAAGTACGCCAGCAGGAACGCGATGATCGGCATCACGATGTTCTTGAGTACCGCAACAGTCAGAATCGCCGGAATATCGCCCTTCTGCTGCAGCGGTTTGGTGCCGTGCAGCGACATGCCGAACGCCATCAGAATCATCGGCACCGCGGAATCGCCGATCATCTTGATCGGATCGAAAATGAAATTCGGAATGAACCAGCCGGTCTTCGCGTAGACCGCCGACAAGCCGATGCCGAGCAGCGAGCCGATCAGCAGCGGCTGATGCAGCGGCTGCTTGGCGATCTCCTTGAGCGACACCTTGCCTTTGGTGGTCACGTCGAGCGCGGTCAGTCCGATCGGCGTGAACAGCGCCTGCTGCATCACGAGAATCGGGGCGACGAGCGCACCGTTGCCGAGAATATAGGTGGCGATCGGCAGACCGATGTTGTTCGAGTTGAGATAGAGCGAGTTGAGCGCGCCGATCGTCGCGTCGGCCGCCCCCATGTGGAAGAACATGCGGTTGAGCACAAGGAACACCACGCCGACCAGCATTGCGGAGAGGAACGCCACGATGATCGACGAGTGGAAGATGTCGAAGATCGGCTCCTTGGAGAGGATTGCGAACATCAGGCATGGGCTGGAGACGAAGAAGCTGAAGCGGTTGAGCACCATCTGCGCGGTCGGGCCGCCGATGCGCATGCGCGCGGCGATGTAGCCGGCGGCGATCACGATGCCGATGACGCAGAAGCCTTCCATCGCGCTCAACAAACCCATGATTCTTCCTTCCGTTTGCGGCTGCGAACACCCCCATAGTGCCACAGTGCGTTCGATTCCGTGGTTTCATCTCACGATAGGCGGCGTTTGTTGCGCTGCTGTGGTGGTTGCGTTGCCGCGTTTGCTGCCTGTGTTTGCTGCCATTGTTGATTTCTGATTTCCGGTTGCTTGCGCGGGCGTCGCGTTCGTCGCCTGATGCACGCTAGGATGGTCGCATGACACACGAATTGGCGGCCGCTACGGCCAGGGAATTGGGTTTTGCCGCAGAAGCGACGCGCGAGGACGCGCTTGTGGCGCTGCTGGATCAGATCATGGGCGCGTATTCGGTGAGCGATGACGAGGGTCCGCTCGCCGACGCGATCGAGCGGTATCTGCGCGCATTGCCGCATCTGACCGTGCATCGGCATGGCGATACGGTGGTGGCGAGCACGTCGTTCGGCAGATCGCAGCGGGTGATTCTTGCCGGCCATATCGACACGGTGCCGGTGATCGACAATTTCCCGCCGCGCTGTCTGGAGCCCGGCGATCCGCTGATTCGTGAGGATGTGGCGGCCGCGCATCCCTGCGAACGCGTGCTGTGGGGGCGCGGTGCGACCGATATGAAGGCGTCGGACGCGGTTCTGCTGTATTTGGCGGCCGCGCTGGATGGCGTGCACGTCACGCCGCAGTATGATCTGACGTTCGTGTTCTACGATCACGAGGAGGTCGCCGCCGAGAAGAACGGGCTGCGCAAGGTCGTCGAAGCGCATCCTGATTGGATTTCCGGCGATTTCGCGATCATCGGCGAACCCACCGACTGCGGCATCGAGGGCGGCTGCAACGGTACGATTCGCTTCGACGTGATCACGCATGGCGTGGCCGCGCATTCGGCGCGTGCGTGGATGGGACAGAACGCTATTCACAAGGCCGCCGAAGTGCTGCGCCGGCTCGCCGAATACCAGCCGATCGACGTGCCGGTGGATGGGCTTGTCTACCGCGAGGGCGTCAACGCGACGCTGATTTCCGGCGGCAAGGGCACGAATGTGATTCCCGACGAGTGCCGCGTGCACGTCAACTATCGGTTTGCGCCAGACAAGTCGGTCGCGCAGGCCAAGGCGGCGATGATGGGAGCGGATTGCGGCGCCGAACTGGGCAACGGCGAGCATGTGGCGACCGGCGGCATGTTCGAGGGATTCGGCATCGAGATGAAGGACGAGTCGCCGAGCGCACGGCCCGGCATGGATGCGCCGCTCGCCGTGTCGCTGGCGAAGCTGGTGCATGAGCGTACCGGTCGCGAGCCGGTGGCCAAACTCGGCTGGACCGATGTGGCACGATTCGCGCTGCTGGGCATTCCGGCCGTCAACCTCGGCGCGGGCAGTCCGCTGCTTGCCCACAAACACGACGAGCAGCTTCCTGCCAGCGAACTCACCCTCCTCGCCGACTTACTGGAGCGATGGCTGACGCGTTAGGCGCGAAGCCCGGTGGGCTTCGCGTAGCGTCAGCCCGAGTGAGGCGGTAGCCGAGCGAGGGTGTGTTGGGTCGCGCTGTGGCGCGTCCGTGGTTGCTGGGTTGACGCGTTAGGCGCGAAGCCCGCATGGGCGCGGCACGCCCGGTTTGCGCGAGATTCCGCCATTGTTCATAAACGGCACATTTTTGTGTCATACTTAAAGATGGCGGTTCTGCAAGCCGCCTGGCAATCGATGGCGTCGATCCCCCTGCGCGGCTTTTCCGCAGGGCCGGTGTCCGCCGTCGCAGCAAGGACTTTTTGACCGGTGCTTTGTACGGGCGCAATTGATGCGCGGCCATGGTGAGAGCATGGCGTGACAGCCGTATGGAGCTTGACAGAGGCGACGAGGTTGCAGCGCGTCGCGAGGAGCATCGTGCCCAGATTGAGTAAGAAGGGCTTCGGCGACGCTGAAGCCACGGATAATAGAATCACGCAAACCGCTGGCGAAAACGCCGCTGTTGCGAGCAATACCGCAAATACCGGAGTGGATGCCGGCGCGACTGGCGCCTCCGCTTCGAGTGCAGCTGCTGCTGGTGCGTCGGCCGTGTCATCGCCTACGCCTCGCCGTCGCCGTGGCGGCCGTCGCGTCGTTCGCGGCGCGGGTGCCGCCGGAGCTGCGGTCGAATTGAAGGTGCAGGAGCATATCGCGCCTCTGTTTGAGGAGCCTTCCGTCGTTGTGCCGGGCAATTCCGCCTCCGGTTCCGCGTCTGATGCTGCGTCTGATGCCGCCGCGGCGGGCACCCAGTCGCCGGGTGCTTCTGTCGGCGCATCCCGCGCGTCGCTGAATCGACATGGCGTCGAGTTCAGCGCGGGCGCCGACGATGGTGATGCCGAGTCTGCCGGTCGCACACGTTCGCGTCGCCGCTCTCGAGTCAATGACGATCTGTTTGACGCCGGTGACATGCGCGACGATCGCGACGATCGTTCCTCGTCGCGTCGTCGCCGCACCCGCGATGATGATGCAGACGGGCGTGCCGACGATGCACTGACCGCGTTGTCGTCCGGACGGGCCTCGTCGTCGCTGCGGCCGATGACATCGCTGCTGTTCCAGGAGCCGATTCTGCCGGCGCTTCCTGAGCGTGCCGACGATGATCGTGGCGATCGGGCGGATTCCGGCCGCGATGAGCGTGACTATCGTGGTGATCGCGATGAACGCGAGGAGGGTTCGCGCTCGTCCCGTCGCTCTCGCCGCCGTCGCGCCGTCGCATCCGGCCGTGCGCGCGACAGTCGTGCAACTGACCATGCAACTGACCGTTCCGCTGACGACGACTCCCTGGTCGACCGCGATGATCGTGAGGATCGCGAAGAACGCGATGACCGTGGCGATCGCGGCGGCCGCGATGCCGGCAGCCGTCGCGATGCCGGCACTCGCTCCGACGCAGATGCCGATATTGTAGCGGATGATTCGACGCAGCAGCCGGAGGATGAGCAGCAGAGCGGGCGTTCGCGTCGTTCCCGTCGACTCAACGCGCAGGAACGCCGTGCGGCGGCCGAGGTGGAGCAGATCGAGGAAGACCTTTCCCTCGACGACATCACCTATGCGCCGATCACGGAGGAGGACCTGTCCGAAGGTCCGGTTCGTTCGCGTCGCCGTCGCCGGTCCCGCACCGGCCGCGATGTGCAGGCGGCCGCCGAACTCGACGTGGATGCAACCGCATCCAATGCCGACGATGACGAGGACGCTGCGCAGGACGATCAGATCGAGGAGACGGCATCGAGCCGTCGCCGCGACGAGGATGACGACGATTCGACGGTCACGCGCCGTCGCCGTCGCCGCCGCTCGAAGTCGGGCGAGCTCGCCGTCGAGGAACTTGTGCCGCGCCGTTCGCGCAAGCAGCAGTACATCGACGAGATCACCGACATCGAGGGATCGACCAGACTGGAGGCGAAGAAGCAGCGCCGTCGCGACAATCGACGTGAGCGCTCCCGCCAGTCGCAGCTCATGGAGCAGGATTTCCTCGCCCGCCGCGAGAACGTGGACCGTCTCATGGTGGTCCGTGAGCGCGGTCGCCACACGCAGATCTCCGTCATCGAGGACAACGTGCTGGTCGAGCACTACGTGTCCGACATCCAGGAGGTCGCCACGGTCGGCAACATCTATCTGGGCCGCGTACAGAACGTGCTGCCCAGCATGGAGGCCGCGTTCGTCGACATCGGACAGCCGCGCAACGGCGTGCTGTACGCCGGCGAGGTCAACTGGGATGCGGCTCGTCTGGACGGCCAGCCGCGACGCATCGAACTGGCGTTCAAGTCGGGCGATCCGGTGCTGGTGCAGGTCACCAAGGACCCGATCGGTCACAAGGGAGCGCGTCTGACCAGTCAGATCACGCTTGCCGGTCGCTTCCTGGTGCTGGTGCCGTCGGGCGGCATGACCGGCGTGAGCCGCAAGCTCTCGGATCGCGAACGTTCGCGACTCAAGAACATCGTCTCGAAGATCGCGCCGAAGGACATGGGCGTGATCATCCGCACCGCCGCCGAAGGGGCCTCCGAGGATGCGATCGTCAACGATCTCAACTCGCTGGTCCGCCAGTGGGAGCGCATCTGCGCCAAGCGCGACGAATTCCTGCACGGCAAGCGCGCCAAGCTGCTGCAGGGCGAGCCGGATGTGGCGATTCGCGTGGTGCGCGACATCTTCAACGACGACTTCAGCAAGCTGGTCGTCGAGGGAGACAAGGTCTACGATCGCATCGAGGAGTATCTCGACACGATGGCCCCCGATCTCAAGGAGAAGCTCGTGCGGTGGGACCCGGCCGAGCACGAGGGCAAGGACGTGTTCGACAAGTGGCAGATCGACTCGCAGCTGCGCAAGGGCATGGAGCGGCAGGTGTATCTGCCGTCCGGCGGCTCGATCGTCATCGATCGCACCGAGGCCATGACCACCATCGACGTGAACACGGGCCGGTTCATCGGCCGCGGGCATTCGCTGGAGGAGACGGTCACGCGCTGCAATCTGGAGGCGTCCGAGGAGATCGCCCGACAGCTGCGGCTGCGCGACATCGGTGGCATGGTGATGATCGACTACGTCGATATGGTCATGCCGGCGAACCGTGATCTGGTGCTGCGTCGACTGATCGAATGCCTTGCGCGCGACCGCACCAAGCATCAGGTGGCCGAGGTCACGTCGCTTGGACTGGTGCAGATGACCCGCAAACGCATCGGTCAGGGTCTGGTCGAGGCCTTCTCCGAGGAATGCCCGACCTGCAAGGGCCGCGGGTTCATTCTTCACGACGAGCCGACCGTGAACGCCGACTACGACGATCCGTACGCGCTCAAGGGAGGCGATCCGTTCGTCAAGACCAACAAGCATGGTCGCGGAACGGATGCGGTGCTGTCCGCGCCGGTGCCGCAGGGGTCCAGCGCCGCGGTTCGCGCCAAGCTCGCCCAGATTGCCGCCGCTGCGGTTGCCGCCGGCAATGTGGACGATGATCGCGATGACGATCGCGATGACGATCGCGATGACGAGTGATCGATTCCGTCCTCGGCGTGTCGTGCTTGACACGCCGAGGATTTGACTTGCATTAGTACGGGGGTCGGTGTAAATTTGATAGTCGGTGTCTGACCACAGGCTCTGCGTCAGGCAAGAAGCTTAATAACCATATAGCAAGGATTGAAGCATGTACGCGATTGTGAAGGCCGGTGGCCATCAGGAGAAGGTTGAGGTCGGTGACGTGATTTTCGTCAACCGTCTCGAGGCGCAGAAGGGTGAGACCGTCGAGTTCCCGGTCGCGCTTGTGGTCGATGGTGCCAACGTGACGCTGGCCGCCGCCGATCTGGCGAAGGTGTCCGTCAAGGGCGAAGTCGTTGACGACGAGGCCAAGGGCCCGAAGATCAACATCCAGAAGTTCAAGAACAAGACCGGTGTTGCCCGTCGCAAGGGTCACCGTCAGAAGCTGACCGCCGTCAAGGTCACGGCGATCGCCTGAGTTTTTCCACTCGTAACGGGAACCGAAAGGATTAATCATGGCACATAAGAAGGGTGCATCCAGCTCGCGCAACGGTCGCGATTCACAGCCCCAATACCTCGGTGTGAAGAAGTTCGGCGGCGAGGCTGTCGTGGCCGGCAACATCATCATCCGTCAGCGTGGCACCAAGGTCCACCCCGGCAACAACGTCGGCATGGGCAAGGACCACACGCTGTTCGCGCTCAAGGATGGCAACGTGAAGTTCGGTGTCCGCCGCGATCGCAAGATCGTCGACGTCATCGCCGCCTGAGCGTTTCGTCGGTTTCGCTGAGCAAAACGAACATCGCGAACGTTTTTCTAACCGCACTGTGCGCAATACTGTTGCGTCAGTGCGGTTTTTTGTTGCTTGGATGCATGTATCTTGATTTCGGCTCCTCTTGCGGGACGTTGCCGTTAAGCAAACAGCGGAGCTGTTTGTAGGCAACGTGCGAGCCGACAGGCGAGCCAGCAGGATGCGCGCAGAGCGCGTCCGAAATTGCAGGACGGGCTGTCAGCGGAGCTGACTGGGGGAGAGACAGAAGCTGAACCCCTCAATTATCTGAGAGACGGATCACTGGCGTCAAAAGACGAAAACGGCACCACCTCCCCCTGAGCCATCCCTGAGCTCTAAAATCTTGCGCAAATCCTCTGACCGGTGACGACCGACGCCGGCCGGCGCTTGCGCTGCGCAAGATAATCTCGAAAAGAGTCGCGAGCTCGAGAGGATCTTGTGCTAATGGAGCGATTAGCGCAAGGTTTTCTCGGGATTTGCCCTAGATTCGAGAATCTCTTGCGCTAACGCGCCTCACAGCGCAAGGTTTTCTCGGGATCAGGGTGAAACCGCCAACGCGATGACGGGATTCAGTCGACGTTCTGGGGCTCAGTGCTTGCCAATGGTGTGAGCTTCGTCGCGGCGGTAGGTGTCGATGTCCTTGCCTGTCATGCGTGCAGAATACAGCACGTCATGGGTGCTGGTACGAGTCAGCACCAAGGTCAATCCGTTGCCGTCGATTCGATAAGCAAGCAGCCAGTCGCCTTTGATGTGCAGTTCGCGGAATCCTGTCCACTGGCCGGTCAACGCACGGTCCTTGTATTTGCTGGAGAGCAGATTCTTGTCGTCTGCGACTATGGTGTCCACTGCATCCCATAGTGGAGCCAGTGGAGTGTGCTTCTTGCGAAGTGCCTTGATGTCCTTGTCGAAGATGGTTGTCGCGATGATTTCCTCAATCGCCATAGAAGCTCCTCAGCTCGTCGACGGTGTCGAAGCGACGTCCTTCGCGTGCGAATGCCTGACGACGAGCTTCCATGTTCGCCGTGGTGTCAACGCTGGGAGTGAAGGGCAGCGCCTGATTCCTCACCGTCTGCTTGAGGAACATGTTCAACGCGGTGGACATATCGATGCCCAGAGTGTCGAAGACGCGGGTCGCTGCTTCCTTGGTTTCTGGGTCTGTACGGAAATTGATTCTGGTTTCGGCTGTTGCTGTCATGATTACTCCTTGGTTCTTTTCCCAATGTTATCACAACGGGATAAGACTGGCGCTGGCCCCAGTCCCGCCACGCCCCTTCCTATGCTCCGGGCGCAGAAAAACAGTCCATCAACCCCAATCGGTAGAATAGGAATATTATGAGTGATTTTGTGGATAGAGTGACCGTCCATGTCAAGGGCGGCGACGGCGGCAATGGGTCCGCCGGCATCAAACGTGAGAAATTCAAGCCGCTGGCCGGTCCGAACGGCGGCAATGGCGGCGACGGCGGTTCGGTGATCTTCGTCGCCGACCGCAATGCGAACAGCCTGCTCGACTATCGATTCATGCCGCATCGTTCCGCAGGCAACGGCACAATGGGTCTGGGCGACACCAAGGACGGCTCCAAAGGTGCCGATCTGATTCTCCCGGTTCCCGTCGGCACGGTGATCTTCGCCGCGAGCCGCAAAGCCGGCAAAGCTGACAATGCCGGCAGCGTCGGCAAAAACGCCAATAAAGCCACCGGCAACGGCACCGGCAACGGCGGTCGCGCGTCCGGTGAGCCGCTCGCCGATCTTCGCCACGAAGGCGACCGTTTCGTCGCCGCCGCAGGAGGCTCCGGCGGTCTCGGCAATGCGGCGCTCGCCAATCGCACGCGACGCGCGCCCGGATTCGCGCTTCTCGGCGAGCCGGGCGAGGAGCGCGACGTGGTGCTGGAACTTAAGTCGATCGCCGACGTGGCGCTGGTCGGATTCCCCAGCGCGGGCAAGTCGAGTCTGATTGCCGCGCTCAGCTCCGCGAAGCCGAAGATCGCCGACTACCCGTTCACCACGTTGGTGCCGAATCTCGGCGTGGTGGTGGCGGGTGATCAGCGCTATACGATCGCCGACGTCCCCGGTCTGATTCCGGGTGCATCCCAGGGCAAGGGGTTGGGACTTGAGTTCCTGCGTCACATCGAGCGCACCGAGATCATCGCCCATGTGATCGACTGCGCCACGTTCGAGCCTGACCGCGATCCGGTGGGCGACTATCATGCGCTGGAGCGCGAGCTGGCGGAATACGCCGACAAGCTTGATCTGCCGCTTGGTACCATTCCGATTCCGGAGCGTCCGCGCATCATCGTGCTCAACAAGATCGACGTTCCCGATGCCAGGGAGCTGGCGGATTTCGTGCGTCCCGACTTCGAACGCATGGGACTGAAGGTCTTCGAGATCTCCACCGCTTCGCACGAGGGTCTCAAGGAGCTGAACTTCGCCTTGGCTGCCATGGTCAGCGACATGCGCCAGGAGGTGGCGCGCCGCGAGCAGGCCGAAGAGGAGCGCGTAGTCATCAAGCCGCTGGAACAGCGCGGATTGCGTCGCCGCCGCGGTGCTGCCGGTGCCGCGGATGCGCTCGAATTCACCGTCGAGCGCATCGAGGAGCCGGATGGCGTCTGCTATCAGGTCACCGGCACCAAGCCCGAGCGCTGGGTCATGCAGACCAACTTCGACAACGATGAGGCGGTCGGCTATCTCGCCGATCGTCTGGCCAAACTCGGCGTCGAGGACGAACTGCGTCGGCAGGGAGCGCATCCGGGCGATGAGGTGCGCATTGGTCGCGGCGATCGCGCGGTTGCATTCGACTGGGATCCGACCATCGCGGCCGGCGCGGAGATGCTCGACGGCACCCAACTGGGCGCGCGCGGCAAGGACCTGCGTCTTGAGCCGGATCAGCCGGGTGGCCGCCGCCGCACCAACGCGGAGCGCCGCCGCCAGTATCACGAGATGATGGATGCCAAGACCGCGGTCCGCGAGGCGATGATGGCCGAACGCAAGGCCGGCCACTGGGCCGACCCCGGCATCGACGACGATCGTCACGACGAGAACAGCCTGTTCGGTCGCGGCGAGACAAGCGAGGAGTAGAAGCGGCCGGCGGGCGGCAGCAGGCGCGCAAATGGTCGATTCGGTTCGGCGCATCGTCATATGTGCCAAACTGAAGTCATCGCGTACGCGAACGTGCCTACGGCACTTGCCGAAACGCGCCACGAACCGCGCTCCGCGAGACCGAGTCCGCGCCGCGCAACATGTCGGCAATACGTCGAAAGGACGGTCATGGCTGCCGCTGAAACTGAGGAAACCTGGCAAACCGAGGAAATCAGGGAAACCGGGGATGCTCACACCAAGTCCGCCCAAGCTGAGGCTGCTCAACCCGAGGCTGCCCAAGCCGCTCAATCCAAGCCCGCTGCCGCCTCGCTCACGGCCTCCCTCGCCGCCTCGCTCACCGAAACCGATGTGCGTCGCGCCGTAGCCGGGGCGCGAACCGTCGTCGTCAAGGTGGGGTCGAGCTCGCTGACCAAGCCATCCGGCCACCTTGACGGCGGGCGATTGGATGCGCTGGTGAGCGCGCTGGCCACCGCTGCCGGCGAGGGTGCGCGCGTGGTGCTTGTCTCCTCCGGTGCGATCGCCGCCGGATTCGGCCCGCTCGGATTCGACGCGCGCCCGCTCGACGTCGCCACGCAGCAGGCGGCCGCGTCGGTCGGACAGGGGCTGCTGATGGCACGCTACGAATCGTCGTTCGCTCGGTTCGGCGTGCGCGTCGGCCAGATCCTCATCACCGCCGAGGACACGATTCGCGCGGCGCAATACCGCAACGTGCAGCGCACGCTCGGTCGGCTGCTGGATCTCGGCGTGGTGCCGATCGTCAACGAGAACGATTCGCTTGCAAGCAACGAGATCCGCTTCGGCGACAACGACCGGCTGTCGGCGCTGGTCGCGAACATCGTGCGGGCGGATGCGTTGGTATTGCTGACCGATGTGGATGCGCTGTACACGGCGCCTCCTTCGCAGCCTGGAGCGCGCCGCGTCGGCTTTGTGCCCGATGTGGTCGCCGCACTGGGCGATGTCACGGTGACCGGTCCGACATCCGGCGTGGGCACGGGCGGCATGGTGACCAAGCTGGAAGCGGCTCGCGTCGCCGCCGTGTCGGGCATTCCCACGGTGCTGACCAGTGCGGTCAACGCGGGGCCGGCGCTGATGGGCGATCCGGTCGGCACGGCGTTCGCGCCGGTCAAGCATCGCGGCTCGTCGCGTCGGTTGTGGATCGGATTCGCTGCGGCACCGCGCGGCACGCTGGTTGCCGACGAAGGCGCCGCACGTGCCGTTCGAGGTGGCCGCGCGAGTCTGCTGGCTGCTGGTGTGGTCGAGGTGCGCGGCGAGTTCTCGGCGGGCGATCCCGTGTGGATTGACGACGAGTCGGGCGCGCATGTCGCGCGAGGGCTTTCGGGGTTTGATTCCGAGGAGATTCCGCAGATGCTGGGGCGCACGAGCGCGCAGCTGCGGCGGTTCCTCGGCGAGGAATACGCGCATCCGCTGGTGCATCGCGACAATCTCGTGCTGGTGTGACCGGTTGGGTCCGGTCCGAGGTTGTCTGCAGAGGCTCATCTTGGGGCGTTGACTGGCTATCTCGAAACTGAGAGGCTGTTTTGGGCTTCTGCGGTAGTCTATCTCCAAACTGAGAGGCTATCGGGAGGCGAGACCGTTCCTAGAACAAGCCGTTTTCCCACTTATTTCGTGAAAGGCTCCGCCTTCGTCAGCCTCTCAGTTTCGAGATAGACTGCCGTAACTCCTCAAATCAGCCTCTCAGTTTCGAGATAGCAACGCAGTGGACGGCAAACGCGACAAATTGGTAGAGCATCTTCAGGTTTTCGCGTGTCGCGGCTATCGTAGATTGCATGACTATGGCTGAATGGCAGACTCTCTCCGACCGTATCAACAACGTGACGCCGAGCGCTACGCTTGCCGTCGATTCCAAGGCCAAGGCGATGAAGGCTGCCGGGCTGGACGTGATCGGGTTCGGCGCCGGGGAGCCGAACTTCCCGACCCCGGACTACGTGGTGGAGGCTGCCGTCGCCGCATGCCGCGATCCGCGCAACTACAAGTACACGCCGACGCCGGGCCTTCCCGAATTGCGCCAGGCCATCGCCGACAAGACGCTGCGGGACTCCGGCTATGAGGTCGAGCCCGATCAGGTCGTCGTCACCAACGGCGGCAAGCAGGCGGTGTATTCGACGTTCCAGGTGCTGCTCAACCCCGGTGACGAGGTGATCATCCCCACGCCGTACTGGACCAGCTACCCGGAGGCGGTCAAGCTTGCCGATGGCGTGCCCGTCACCGTGTTCGCGGGCGGCGATCGCGGATTCGAGCCGGATCTGGACGCTCTGGAGGCGGCGCGCACCGAACGGACCAAGGCGATCATCGTCAACTCGCCGAACAATCCGACCGGAGCGGTCTGGTCGACCGATACGATCGTGCGCATTGCGCGGTGGGCGATCGAACATCACATCTGGATCATTTCCGACGAGATCTACGAGCATCTCAACTATGACGATGCGAAGACCACGTATATCGGTGCCGCCGTGCCCGAATGCCGCGACCAGCTCGTCGTGCTCAACGGCGTGGCCAAGACGTACGCGATGCCCGGCTGGCGCGTCGGCTGGCTGATCGCTCCGCTACCGGTCGCCAAGGCCGCCGCCAAGCTTCAGGGGCACATGACCTCCAATGTGGCGAACGTGTCGCAGCGGGCCGCGCTTGCCGCGGTCTCCGGTTCGCTGGATGCCGTGCATGCGATGCGTGCCGCGTTCGATGTGCGCAGGCGGGCGATCGTCGCCGCGCTGAACGACATCGACGGCGTGGTGTGTCCGACGCCGACCGGTGCATTCTATGCGTTCGCCGATGTGACCGGTCTGCTCGGCGTGCCGCTGGGGGAGAAGGGCACGGTGTGCGCAAGTTCGTCCGAACTTGCCGCCGCGCTGCTGGATGAGGCGCATGTGGCCGCAGTGCCCGGCGAGGCGTTCGGCGCGCCCGGCTACCTGCGATTCTCCTACGCTCTCGCCGACGACCAGCTCGCCGAAGGCATCCATCGCTTCGGAGTGTGGCGCGGTTGAGACATGCCGTAGGTTCGTTGGAATGCCGTGGTTTTTGCCTTCGCTGCCGCGAGCCGATTGGACGAAATCGCCGGGAGCGGCTAATATGGCCTCTTGGCGGTTTTGCTAGGCTGTCGTTTCGTCTTACGGGGCGGGTAGCATTGGCAAAGTTCACCTAGGGAAGTGGCGCAATTGGTAGCGCAACGGTCTCCAAAACCGTAGGTTGTGGGTTCGAGTCCCGCCTTCCCTGCCAAGTATCTGTAGCGGCAGTTAGCGTAAGGATGGATATGGCGAAGGCAGGCAAGTCCGAGAAGGCAGTGAAACCGAATGTCTTCATGCGCATCGGCATGTTTATCAAGCAGATCATCGATGAGCTTCGCAAGGTCGTGACGCCGACCGCCAAGGAGCTGTTTGCATGGTCCCTTGCCGTGTTCATCTTCGTGCTGCTGCTCATGGCTCTGGTCACGGGCATGGACTTCGGTCTCGGCAAGCTCGTGCTCTGGGTGTTCGGCTGATTCTAACCAACCCAAAGGTGAAATAACGCATGAATGATGAAGTGAATCTCGAGAATCTCGACGCGCTGCCCGACGTGCCGCAGTCCGAAGGAGACGCAGACATTCAGCCTGAACCGGAAGTGAATCTTGACGCGCTTCCGGTTTCTGATGATTCTAAGGATGATGAGCCGCTGGTCATGCCGGCTGTGGCTGATGATGAAGCCGGCGATGCGGAATCCACCACTATCGAGGATGCGCAGAGCGCGCACGATGCCGCAGCTGCCGATGCGGTTGCTTCGCTTGACGCTGTCGCTGATTCTGCTGATGACGCGCACGATGCCGCTTCAGATGTGGCGGATGAATCACATGCTGATGCGGGCGATTCGGATGAATCTGCCGATGGCGAGGGTTCCGACGAGCAGGCCGATGAGGAGGAGGACGCCGGCGCGAAGGCGGTCGCCGAGTTTTCCAAGTCGCTGCGCTCGCTTGAGGGCAAGTGGTACGTCGTTCACACGTATTCCGGCTACGAGAAGCGCGTGAAGACGAACGTCGAATCGCGTATCCAGTCCTTTGGTCTCGAAGACAAGATCTTCCAGATCGAAGTGCCGATGGAGGAAGTCGAGAAGCACACCGACAAAGGCAAGAAGATCGTTACGCGCGTGCGCGTTCCCGGCTATGTGCTGATCCGCATGTGGCCCGATGAGGACGCCCGCCGCATCGTGCGTGAGACCGAGGGCGTGACCGGTTTCGTCGGTCCCACCAAGGACCCTGCTCCGCTGTCGCGCAAGGAGGTCGTCTCGATGATGGCCCCGATGATCGCGTCCGAAGCACTCAAGAAGGCCGGCGACAAGCCCGCCGCCGCCAAGAAGCGTGCCGTGGAGGTCTCCTACGCGGTCGGCGATCAGGTCACCGTCACCGACGGTCCGTTCACCACGATGGCCGCTGTCGTTTCCGACGTCGAGCCGACCACGCAGAAGCTCACCGTACTCGTGTCCATCTTCGGCCGCGACACGCCGGTCGAGCTTGGCTTCGATCAGGTCGAGAAGCTTCAGTAGCGAGCTTTGCTCTGCTCCGCTCAATCGCGGAATGCTCAGTCCCGGAATCGTCATTGCGAAATGATGATTCCGGGATTTGTGTTTTGTACAGCGAATTCTCGGTTACGTAGACGCGGTCGCGCTGTTGTGCGGTTACCAGGTCGCGTGGGCACATCGCGTGGTCGCTCGGTACTCACCGCTCCCCGTGATCGAATGCGACGCGTGGTTGAGTCGCGCTTTCGCCCGCGCGTGGATCGTTGTCGGACAGCCGCCGGTGTGTGGACATGTCACGCGCAACGTAGTGATGCACGGTAAAGTAGGGAATGCGACAGATTTGTTCGTTTCGCCTAGGCGGATTGCCTAGGGGGGAAAAAATACAGGCTGGAGCATGGCCCAATCACACGCTGCGTACACGATGTGTGCACTGGTCATCCCCAGTCGGTCGCGTATAACGGAGCCGTGCGTCGGACGCATTGATATTGCGAATGTCATGTATTGGTCATCTGCGATACCGATCGCCGATATCGATCATGATGTCGGGCGCCGATGAGCCGGCCAGTCAGTGAAAGGGAACGAAATGACCAATCCCAACGTGCCCGGTGTGCCGGGTATTCCGCAGCCGCCGCAAGCCGCCCCGGCTCCGCAGGTGCCGCCGGTGCAGCAGGTGCCTCAGTATGCGCCGCAGTCGGTTCAGCCGCAGCCCAGTCCGGCTACCCCGGCACCGCAACCGGCAGCACCGCAGCCCGCTGCGCCTCAGCAGCAACCGGCAGCGAGCTTCAACGGCCAGCAGGCCGCTCAGTCAGCGCAGGCGGTTGCGCGTCAGGCCGCCACTTCGGTCGACGGATTTGCACAGAAGATGGCTACCCAGCATGTCGAGATCGCTGGTCGCAAGTTCGACATGGTCACGGTCATCACGTACGCGGGCGTGGTGCTGACGTTCCTGGCGATGTTCCTCCCACTTGTGCAGGCTTCTGGATCGGTCGCCGGCATCGGCGGAGCCAGCACGGGCGTCAGCTTGTTCCAGGCGCCTGTTCTTCCTTGGCTGGTCATCATCATGTTGGTGATGATCGTGCTGTTCACTGTGTTTCGCAAGTATCTTGGAGGCCTGATCGTCGGCATCATCATGACGCTGCTGTTCCTGTGGTGGCTCATCGGCGGCACGCAGGCATCCCGCTCCGCCAGCGCATTCGGTGGACTGGTTTCCGGTAATGTGTCTGTGGGATTTGGTGCATGGCTGCTGTTCATCGGCTCTGCTGTGATGACCGTTGGATCGTTGCTCGCGATCCTCAATCGCCGTCGTGCCGCGAAGTCTGGCACAGCCGGTACGACGAATGCAGCGGCGGTCTCCGCTCCGGTGGCGACCCAGTCCTATCCGCAGACAGCGGCTCCTACCGCCGCCTCCGCGGCACCGGCTGCGGCGCCGAGCGCAGCATCCACCGTTCCCGCTGCGCCGCAGCAGCCGTCCGCTCCGTCGTTGCCACCGATGCCGCAGCCCCCGGCACGGCAGTGATATCAATGATTCGCTTGTGATGCGATTCGGCCGCGCTTCGCCTGTGCAGCCAAGCGGGCGCGGCCTTTCCATGTGCACGCATATCGCAATGGCCGCCATGCGCGCTCCCAATATCCGTGCATGATACGGGCGTGTGAAGCCATGCTGTGCTAGGCTGAAGTTGGTTGGGTGTATGGCCCATCAGATGAAGAGAAGGCAACTATCATGACAGACCCGAACAATAGCGTTCCAGGCAATCAGTACGGCGCTCCCGCGACGCCAGACATTCCTGCGGTGCCGTCCGCTCCGGCAGTTCCGACCGCACCCACTGTGCCGGCTGCTCCTGAGGTTCCGCAGCAGCCGACCGACGCCGGCCAGCCGCAGTATGCAGCGCCGCAGTTCGCCGCACAGCCGGCTCCGCAGGTGCCGCCGCAGCAGCCTCCCTTCGGCGCCGCCCCCGCGGGTGCTCCGGCGGGTGCTCCGGCGCCGCAGTTCAACGCCGCCAACGCGATGAACCAGCTCGGCAACGTCAGCGACAAGCTCAGCGGTACGACCGTCAACGTCGGCAGCTACAAGTTCGACATGATCTCGATCATTACGTTCATCGGCGCGATCCTTACGGTGATCGCGACGCTGGTGCCGTTCGTGTCCATCAACCTTTCTGTTATGGGACAGACGCTCAATGAGAGCCAGTCGCTGATCAAGGGCGGCGATGGATGGTTCTTCATCCTGTTCGCCGTCGCCGCTGTGGTGCTGACCATCGTGCGCCAGCATCTTGCCGCGCTTATCGTTTCGGTTCTCGATCTGGGCTTGGGCATCTTCGAAATGATGGATGCCGGCAAGAAGATCGATGAGGCCGTCGGCCAGCTCGCTGGCTACGGACTCGGCGACGAGTTCCGCAACGCCGTCAGCTACGGTGCCGGTCCTTGGCTGGTGTTCCTCGGTGCCGCTGCGATGATCGTCGGCACTGGTCTGGCGTTCTTCAACATGACTCGCGCCAAGAAGGGCGCGGCTCCTGCGGTTCCGGTCGCTCCTCAGTTTGGTGCTCCCGCCCCGGCGTTTGGTGCTCCGGCTCCGGCGGCTGGTGCTCCGGCTGCTGCCCCGGCGCCGTTTGGTGCTCCGTCGGCTCCGGCTGATCCGTTTGCGGCTCCGGCACCCGTGTCGGCTCCGTCCGATCCGTTCCAGCAGCAGCCCGCCGCTCCGGCTGCTGCCGACGATGAGGATGAGTTTGGTGCGACGGTGCTGTCCACTTCCACGCCGCAGCAGCCGACGACTCCGCCGACGCTGCCGCAGCAGCACTGATGCATGGATGACATGGATGCCGTGGCTGATGCATGATTGATGCGTGGCAGATGCGCGGCTGACTGTGCATAATCGGACTGTGCATAATCGGATATCGACGACC
>NZ_RQSP01000015.1:41438-58727 GCF_009078285.1 Bifidobacterium jacchi | reverse complement strand
GGGACTGAGGGGTAGTGAATTCGTCAACGATTTTCTGACGCAGGATACTAGGTTCCATCAAACAAACCACTGGGCCATGCGAAAGAACGCACTTATGCGTGCATTGCCGCATACAGCAATGCACGCATGCGACGATGCACGCACTCACGCTAGAACGCAGAAGTACGCGCACGCGAACGCGCCGGTCACTCGACAGCAGCGCTCGCGGCAGCATCGCTCCCGGCATCAGTCTTCACGTCGGCCTTCGTATCAGCCTTCACAGCGGGCCTCACACCTGGTTTGACGGCTGTGAGCACCATCGTGCGTTCGCCTTCGGATTCTGGGCGAATCGGCGCAGACTCCGGCTCGATAACCACCGCATCGATGCTCGACTGCGGCTGAGGCAGAGACTGCGTCGGCAGCTGAGACTGCGCAGTCTTGCCCACCACGCGATTCGACTGCACCGACTGTACTGACTGCACTGACTGTATCGGCCGCACCTGTGGATTCGCCTGATTCTGCCGATCCGTCGAATCCGCCTGAGCAGCCCGACCCGACCGCGCCGATTTCGCGGGCTGCTGACCGGACTTCGCGGCCACCGACTTCTGTGCCGCCTTCTGACCCGGCTTCCTAGCTTTCGCACCACCAGCACCACCAGCCGCAGCACCGGAACCAGCACCACCGCCAACGCCGGATCCACCAATACCGCCGACGCCGCCGCCAGCAACACCGGTACCACCAGCAACACCACCGACAGTCATCCCGGATTCAACCGCACGCGGATCGCGCTTGCGCAGCGCCACGCGCTTGAGTCGCGGCGGGCGGCGCGTCGAGATGAACAGCGGCTGGACCTCGACCAGCGGATTGAACGGCGACAGACCGAACCACTTGACCGGCGAGCCGGCCACGCGGCGAATCGCATACTTCGCGCGCAGCGACAACGCACCACGCGTCGAGATCTTCGACTCCGGCATCAGATCCTTGTGAATCAGCACATAGCGGATCGTGCCGATCTCTGGATCGGCGTCCAGCTTCGGATAGATCGACTTCTGCTGCGGCAGATCGCCGGTCTTGCTCAGATCATGCATGATCTGATGCAGATACGCCGGAATCGACTGCGACACCTTGAATCCAAGCCGAATGCGCACACGGAAGATGTAGCTGGTATTGAAGTTCTCCACCGAATACTCGCGCGTATACGGCTCGTCGGTCGTCTGCACCGACACCGCCCACCATGCGCGGGCGCGCTTGGGATGATCGGCGAAGATCGAGAAGAAGATGTCGGTATCCAACCGCCGCATCTCGGCATCCGACGTCAGATACACGATGTTGTCGGCGAAATACGGAATGCGGAAATCGCCGTGCAGCCGCTCAAGCGCCGGCAGAAAGTCCTTCGGCATCATGTGGCGTCGCTGCGAGCGCTCCAGCTTCGTGCCGTCGTTCCATGTGATCATCACGAACAGGATCGCCACGGTCAGCAGCATCGTAAACCAGCCGCCGTGCAGGAACTTGGCCATCGATGCGATGAAGAACATGAGCTGGATGGCGAGGAACACCAGCGTGAACACGATCGCGCCGAGCCGCTTGCCCTGATGCCAGATGTACACGGCCAGCAGAATCGTGGTGGTGATCATCGTGATCGTCAGCGCCAGGCCATAGGCCGCGGAGATATGCTCGGAATCCTTGAACAGGCCGAGCACCGCCAGCGTCGCCACGCACAGCACCACGTTGATGACCGGAATGTACAGCTGGCCGCGCGTGCGCGCAGGGTAGCGCACCTGCAGATGCGGCGCCCAGTTGAGGCCGGTCGCCTCGGAAACCATCGTGAACGCGCCGGTGATGAGCGCCTGCGATGCGATGATGCCCGCCGCGACCGACAGCACGACCGCCACGTAGCGCACGTTCGGATTCATCATCTGGAAGAACGGGTTGAGCGTCTTCATCGACGTGTATTCGGGATTGTCGTTGTTGCGCAGCATCCACGCGCCCTGGCCGAAGTAGTTGAACACCAGCGCGATCTTGATGAACGGCCACGTGAAGTAGATGTTGCCGCGTCCCACATGACCCATGTCGGAATACAGCGCCTCGGCACCGGTGGTCGACAGGAACACCGTGCCCATCAGCGCGATGCCGGCCGCGTTGTGCGGGCTGAACAGGAATCGCATGCCGTACCACGGATTGAGCGCCTCGAACACCGTCCAGTCGTTCGACAGATTGAACAGACCGACCACGGCGAGAAACAGGAACCATACGAGCACCACCGAGCCGAACACGCGGCCGATGCTTTCGGTGCCGCGCGACTGGACGGCGAACAGCAGCACGATGATGACCACGGTGATCATCAGCGTGAGGTTCTCGTTGGCGTCGAACAGCGATTCCAATGCGGGCAGCGTCTGCAGACCCTCGACGGCCGAGCTGATCGAAACGGCCGGCGTGAGCACCGAATCCGCAAGGAACGCGGCGCCGCCGAGCATGGCCGGCATGGCGAGCCACGCGCCGTAGCGGCGAATCAGCGAATACAGCGCGAAGATGCCGCCTTCGCCCTTGTTGTCAATGCGCATCGCGATGAGCACGTATTTGACGGTGGTGATCAGCGTGATCGACCAGAACACCAGCGAGAGCATGCCGAGCACCGACTCGCGGTCGGCCTGGGCGAGGCCGCCCTGACCGGCGAGGAACGTCTGCGCGGTGTAAAGCGGCGAGGTGCCGATGTCGCCATAGACCACGCCGAGCGCGACGATCGCCATGCCCCACGTGACCTTGTCGGGGCCGGACTGGAGCCGGGTCCACCAACGGCCGAAGAGGCCTCCGCGAGCTGCGGTCTTGGCGAGTTTTTCGGCCTCCTGCTTGGCGGTCTCGCGCTGTTTGGCGATCTGTTCGCGCTCCTCCTTGGTGAGCGTACCGCGGGTGACCTTGGGCACATTGGTGAATGTGTCGGCCTTCAGCAAGGTTTCGTCAGGCTTTTGCGCCATGCGTATCCCTCCATCGCGGGGTCTCCCCCGCTCAAGCACATCCTGCATTGCCGGGATTCTCACGCTCGGCCATGCGCGACGCATTCGGCCGCGCCTATGGCGTGCGCCGTGCACATCCTAACGAATCCCTCACAATCTCAACGGGCAAGTATATGCGATTGGCGGTACTTTGGTGCAATTGCAAGGGTTTGCAGGGTTTGGAATATGTTTGGAATTCGTATGGATCGCATATGCACATGTATGGATCGCAAGGATTGCATTAGGTGATTTGGCAGCTCGGCTATGCGATTCGGCTATGCAGATCGGCTTTGTATTGCGGTTCCGCGGATGGTTCTGCGGATTGCTGGGTTGCGGATTGCAGCGCCGCTGATCACTGACGCTGCTGCATGGATCATCGCCGCTCAGACGCCACGCTGGTGGATACCACGCTAGCGGACGCCACGCTAGCGGATGCCGCTAGATGCCGTAGACCTCGCGCGTGGTGCGGCGGGTGGCGCGCGCAGCCTCGGCAAGCGGCAAATCCAGCGCATCCGCGAGCGCAACCAGCGTGTACGGAATCATATACGGCGCGTTGGTGCGGCCGCGATAGGGCATCGGCGTCAGGTATGGCGCGTCGGTTTCGACCATCACATGACTCGGCCCGACGATGCGCGCCGATTCGCGGATGCCGTCGTTGCCCTTGTAGCTCACCGTGCCGGAAAAACTCAGATACCAGCCGTGTTCGCGCGCGATTTCGCCCATCTCGGCATCACCGGAATAGCTGTGGAACACGGTACGTTCCGGCGCTCCGTCCGCGAGCAGCGTTTCGATGACCTCGCGATGCGAGTCGCGATCGTGAATCTGCATCGGCAATCCCAGCTCCTTGGCGAGTGCGATGTGCGCGCGGAACGCCTCACGCTGGAGCTCCACCGCCGCCGCCCCCGTGCGAAACAGGTCCATGCCGGTTTCGCCGATCGCCACGACCTGCCGCGGGTAGGCGCGCGCGAGTCGGGCGACCTCGGCCATCGCCTCGTCGAACGGCACATCGTGGTACGGCTTGTATTTCACCGCGAGCCCGTCCGGTCCGGGAACGCCGCGATGGCCGTGCAGCACCGCCTCGTTGGGGTGGATGGCGATCGCCGCATGCACCTGACCGGGGTGCTCTCGGGCCATGTCGATCGCGACCTGCAGATTCGGCAGCTCGCATCCGCAGTCGATCACGCCTTCCACACCAACGTCGGCCGCCTGCGCGAGCAGCTCGTCCACGCCATACACGGGCACTTGCGGCTGGCCTTTCTCGACGGCCTCGTGGCTCATGGCGCGGGCGAACGGCACGACGGATGCGACGTGCGTGTGGTTGTCGATGACCTGCGCGTCGGCGGGCAGCGCGGACGGGGCCGGCGCCCAGCTACGGTCGCGATGATGATGCTTGCTCATGATGCCCAGTCTAGGTCATGCGCCGCACCGCACGGCCCACCGCACGGCCCACCGCGCACGCACCCCGCGTCGCATTGCGCCGCCCATCGCACGCCCCCGCGTCGCATTGCGCCGCCCATCACACGCCCCCCGCGTCGCATTGCGCCGCCCACCGCGCCGCCAATCCCCATGGTGTAGGGATTTGCCCATGGTGTAGGGATGCCCAACATGCGCATACCGCAAAAACGTTGGTATTAAGCCATTTTCGTTCCCTACATCATGGGGCGATCCCTACACCATGTGAAATTGCCTACACCATGTGAGATTGCCTACACGGTGTGAGATTGCCTACACGGTGGGCGGCAGCACCGGGAGCACCGGCAGCGGCGGCAGCGGCGGCAGCACCGGCAGCGGCGACTCACGTCTCCGCGACGCCGTGTGCCACGCGAATCATCGCGTACTGCGACTCGTACAGCCGCCAGTACGCGCCGCGCGCCGCCAGCAGCTGCGCATGCGACCCATGCTCCACGATCTGGCCGTGATCGATGTAGAAGATCTCGTCCGCATTCTCGATCGTCGACAGCCGGTGCGCGATGATGAAGCTCGTGCGCCCCTTCAGCAGTTGCCGCAATCCAGCCTGCAGCGCCTCCTCGGTGCGCGTGTCGATGTTCGACGTAGCCTCATCCAAGATCAGAATGCGCGGATCGGCGAGCAGCACGCGCGCGAACGCGATGAGCTGGCGCTGGCCGGCCGACAGCGTCGAGCCACGCTCCTCAACGGCCGTATCATAGCCGTCCGGCAGCTCCATGATGAACTCGTGCGCATGCACCGCGCGCGCCGCCGCCTCGATCTCCTCGTCCGTCGCATCAAGCCGACCATAGCGGATGTTCTCGCGCACGTTGCCGGAGAAGATGAACGTGTCCTGCAGCATCACGCCCATCTGCCGACGCAGCGATTCAAGCGTCACGTCGCGCACGTCATGCCCGTCGATGCACACCGACCCTTCGGCCACGTCGTAGAAGCGCGACAGCAGACTCACGATCGTCGTCTTGCCGGCGCCCGTCGGTCCCACCAGCGCGACCGTGCGCCCGGGAGCGACGTGGAAGTCCACCAGATTGAGGATGTTGCGGCCGTCGTCCTCATAGCGGAAGATCACGTCGTTGAAGTCCACCTGCCCGCGAATCGGCGGCAGATCGACCGCACCAGGCCGGTTCTCGATCTCGGGATGCACGTCCATCGTCTCGAAGATGCGCTCCAGGTAGGCCGAGCAGGTGATGAGCTGATTGTAGAAGTTACCGATGTTGATGACCGGGTTCCAGAAGTTCGACGCATAGCCGACGAACGCGATCAGCACGCCGGTGGTCACGTCCACGCCGCCGAATCCGGTGACGCCCACGAAATAGATGAACGCGATCGTGCTGAACGCGATGACCTGCACGCCCGGCCACATGAGGAACTGCACGTGCACGGCCCGCATCCACGCGCTGCGCACCTCGCTCTGCTGCTCCTGGAACGAGCGGAACTGCTCGCGTTCGCGCGCGAACGTCTGCGTGGTCTTCACGCCGGCGATCGACTCGTGGATGAACGCGTTCAGGTTGCTCTGCTTGTTCGACAGCACCCGGTAGGCACGCCGCTGGAACACCTTGAGCACCCACACCCACACGAGCAGCACCGGGAACAGCACCAGGCTCCACAGCGCGAGCCGCCAGTCGATCGCGAACATGACCACCAGCGTGATGATGAACGTGAACACGTCGGAGATCACGTTGATCAGGCCCGAGCTCAGCGTGTCGGACAGCGTGTTCACATAGTTGACCACGCGGATGAGGATCTTGCCGTGCGGACGCGAATCGAAGTAGCTGAACGGCAACGTCTGGATATGCGTGAAGATGTCGCGGCGCATGTCCTTGAGCATCATCTGGCCGACGCGCGTGATCGCGACCGTGCGGTAGCGCAGGCCGAGCTCGTAGAGCACGATGAGCGCCGCCAGCAGCGCGGCGAGTCCGCCCAGCAGTCCGAGATCCTTGTTCGGTATCGCCTGATCGATGATGATCTTGGTCAGGTACGGCACCGACACGACGATGCAGCTCATCGAGATCACCACGGCGAGAATGCGCGCCACCTGCGCACGGTACGGTTTGAGATACGCGCCGACGCGGAGGATGTCGTGCAGGTTGATCTGCTCCTCCAGTTCCTCGTCCTCGCGGTACGTGTTGCGTTGTGCCATCAAAATCCTCCGTCGATTATGCTGCGAACGGCTGCGGGTGGGTTGCGATTGCGGGTGGGTCGCTGCTGCTGTTGCGGCTCAGCTGCTGGTGCGGCGCCTGCTTCGCTGCGGTTGCATTACGCTTTGGTTGCGGCCGCGATGCGCTGCGGCAGCGCTGCGGCCGCGATCAGTATCCTTGTGATTCGCCGGCGGCCAATCCCAACTGCTTGTGATAGATCTGCCAATAGCGCCCGTGCGCGGCGACGAGCTGCTCGTGCGTGCCTCGCTCCACTATGCGGCCGTGCTCCAGCACCAGAATCAGATCGGCGTCCTTGACCGACGAGATGCGGTGCGCGATGGTCACGATCGTCTTGTCGCCGTCGAGTTCGCGCAAGTGCCGCTGGATCTCCGCCTCGGTCTCCATGTCAACGGCCGAGGTCGTATCGTCCATGATGAGGATGGCCGGGTCGTCGGCCAGTGCGCGTGCCAGCGACAGGCGCTGCTTCTGCCCGCCGGACAGGCCGACGCCGCGCTCTCCGACGATGGTGCTGTAGCCGTCCGGCATCGAGCGGATGAAGCCGTCCGCGCCGGCGATCTGTGCCATGCGCTGGATGTAGCGTTCGTCGCGCGCCTCGTCTTCGGACGCGCCGAAGCCGATGTTGCCGCCGATCGTATCGGAGAACAGGAACGTGTCCTGCGCGACGATGCACACCTGGCTGCGCAGCGCGGCGAGCGGGCGCTGGCGTACGTCCACGCCGTCGATGAGCACGCGGCCGGCGGTCGGATCGTAGAAGCGCGCCATAAGACTGACGAGCGTGGATTTGCCGGCACCGGTCTCGCCAAGAATGCCGAGCTTTGCGCCGGCCGGGATATGAAAGTCGATGTCGGTGAGAATCAGCGTGTCGGGGTCGTCGGGGAATGCGAAATCGACGTGCTCGAAGCGAATGTCGCCGTGGATGGGCGCGGTTGCGGCCGCTACGGTGGTGGTGGCGGTGCTGGCGTTGGCGGTGGCGGCGGTGGCGGTGGCGACCGCCGTGCCATCGGTGGCGACAGCGGCGTCGGTGGCAGCAGCGTTGGCGACAACCGCTGGTTCAGCAGCGGTTCCAACCGAGTTCTGCGCCGCTGTTTCAGCCGCCGGTGCCGCGGATTGCTGCGGCTCATTGATATGCGATTGCTCGGTGAGCAGTCGCCTGATCTTGATGCAGCTCGCGTTGAACCGTTGCCAATCGTTGATGAGCCAGCCGGATTGGCGCACCGGGCCGTCGATCATCCACAGATACGAGTTGAAGCTGACGAGGTTGCCGAGCGTCATGTAGCCGTTGATGACCAGCAGGCCGCCGAAGCCGAACGTGATGAGCTGCAGGGCGAAGCCGAGTCCGTCAAGCCAGGGCATGTATCGGCGCGAATTGTAGGCGAGATCCATGTTGCGCTGCATGTAGTCGTCGTTGCGCTCATCGAATTTACGGGTCTCGTAGGGTTCGCGCACGAACGCCTTGACCACGCGGTTGCCTTCGATGTTCTCCTCGACCATCGAATTGAGCGAGGCGAGCGAGTTGCGGATCGCGTAGAACAGCGGATGCGCATGCTTGGACAGGCCGCGCGTGAGCAGGAACAGGAACGGCGTGACGGCGCCGAGAGCAAGCGCGAGCCGCCAGTCGATGGTGAACATCATGATGATCGCGCCGAGGAACATGACCACGCAGTCGAGCACGTTGTAGCTCACCCAACTGATCGCATGGCGGATCGCGTCGGTGTCGGAGGTCAGGCGGCTCATGATGTCGCCGGTGCGCGTGTGATTGAAGTAGGTGAAGTCGAGTTTGTGCAGCTTCTCGTATTCGTCGGACACGAGCCGGTAGATGGAGTTCTGGCCGAATCGTTCCATCCACATGGTGTAGCCGTAGCGGCCTATCGCGCGCACGATGGTGAACGTGACCATCATCAGGCACAGGCGGGTCAGTTCGTCCGTGTGTCCCTGCACGATCACCCGGTCGACGATGAGTCCGGAGATCAGCGGGATGGTCAGCGCCATGGTGTTGTTGAGGGCGAACATGACGAGCGCTCCGGCGACGCGCGGCCAGTCCGGGCGGCAGTAGGGCATGATCCAGCGCAGGTTGCCTGTGTTCTGGTTTTTCATCGGATCGACGTACATGCGCGGTTTCTGCGGCTTTCTGTGGTGGTAGGCGGTTTGCTATGCACTGACATAGCCGCCTACATAGTAATGATTATTATCGATTATCGGGTACGAAGCCGGGTACGAAGCCGGTTCGGCTCAATGATCGCACACATGGAACGACCTCCCCGGGAGCATGTCGCATCCCGAGGAGGTCGTGTCACAGACAGACTGTCAGACAGTCAGAGTTCAGCGTTCAGCGCCTGATTCAGACGCATCGGCTCACTTCTGCCAGCCGATGTTCTGCGGCAGGTTGGTCGCGAAGCCGGACGGACCGTAGTTCGCGAGGCCCTTCTTCACGCCGTAGTAGAGACCAGGCGTGGAGACCGGGACGGTGCCGTAGAGCTTGAGCGCGGCCTTCTCGGCCTCGTTCGCGGCCTTGGCCTGATCGTCGTACTCGGCGTGCTCGCCGGCCTTGCTGACCAGCGCGTCAACCTCGTCGGAACCGACGTAGGTGAAGTTGGACGGACCGCCGTTGGTGTACAGCTGCGGAGCGGAGGAGATGAAGGTGTAGGCGGACGGAGCCTGCCATGCCATCGGCAGCACCTGATAGTTGCCGTTGATGACGGTGTCGGAGAACTTGGACTCAGCCACGTTGACGACCTTGACCTTGATGCCGGCCTTCTTCATCATCGCCTGGTAGGCGGTGGCGAGGGCCTTCTGGGTGGCGTCGTCGCCGAAGAACGTGAAGGAGACCTCAAGGGTCTTGCCGTCCTTGGCGTAGTAGCCGTCGTCGCCGAGCTTGTAGCCGGCGCCCTCAAGGGTCTTCTTGGCGTTGTCGACGTTGTACTTGCCCTCTTCGGGGAAGTTGTTCTCGTAGCCCTTCTGGTACGGCATGAGCAGCTCGGAGCCCGGCTGTTCGGCCTTCCAGTCCATGCCCTGGAACTGGATGCTGTTGTAGGTGTTGACGTCGAACGCCTGGGTCAGGGCCTTGCGCACGTTGATGTCGTCGAGCGGAGCGGACTTGCCGTTGTACTCGAGCACGCGGGTCTTGGTGCTGTAGCCGTAGCGCAGCTGGGCGTCCTTGACGGAACGCACGGCCTGGATGTTGTCCTTGGTGGTCACACCGTCAGAGCCGGTGGCGTCGATCTCGCCGTTCTTGAAGGCGTTGATGATGGCCGTGGAGCTCATCTGCTTGTAGATGACCTTGTCGAGCTTCGGCTTGTCGCCCCACCACTTCTCGTTGGGGACGAAGGTGACCTGCGAGTCGGAGAAGGACTCGACCTTGTACGGACCGGCAGCCCACTCGTTGTGCGGGTTCTTGACCCAGCCGGAGGTGAAGGTCTTGGCGTCGCCGGCCTCCGGGTTCACCAGAGTGCCGAACAGGCCCTGCCAGTTGTAGCACGGCGTGGAGAACTTGACGATGACCTGCTTGGCGGAGTCGCCCTTCTCAACGCTGGAGATCTTGTCGAAGCCGTCGGTGCTCGGCGGGTTGTAGTCCGGATTCTTGCCGTTGTAGGCTTCCCAGGTGGCCTTGAACGCGGTCCAGTCGATGTCCTTGCCGTCGTTCCACTTGGCCTTGGGGTTGATGTCGAACTGGATGACCATCGGATTCTCGGTGACCATCTTCATGCTGGTCAGGAAGTCCGGGTTCGGCTTGAGCGGAGCGCCGCCAACGGTGTCGGCCATGATCAGGTTCGGCTGGTACCAGCTCCACAGCTCGGACATGTAGCCGGTGTTGCCATCGGTGGACAGGTAGTTCCAGTTCGGGCCGATCTCGGTGATCGGCAGCGTCAGGGTGCCGCCGTCCTTGACGTTGTCGCGGTCCTGCTGGTTGTCATAGCGCTGATCGGTCTTCGGCATCGGCAGGGAGCCGGTGTACGACGAATCGAAGCCCGCGGCCGGCTCTTCGGTCACGGTTGCAGTATTGCTGTTGTTGGAGCTGTTATTGGCACCACCGCAGCCGGAAAGCAGCATCGCGCAGGATGCAGCAACGGCCGCAAGCGTCATCAGCTTGCTCTTGTTCTTCATGTTGGATTCCTCTCCTATTCGTCCGGATTCATACACAACGCAAATCCGGATTTGTCCCGTTCGGGACCGGTCGAGGCTCATCCCTGTTGGGGACTGCCTCGGCCTTGGTTCAAGGTTACACTACTACCACGCGTTTGTTACGCGAAGTGACATGCCACCTGATGGTCAGCGAACTGGGAAGACTTGGTTTGGCCGAGCACCGGGCTTTCGCCCAGGCAACGGGCCTGCTGCTCCTTGGTCAGGGTGGGCAGCAGCGGGCAGCGCCCTGCGAACGGGCAGCCCTTGAACGTCTCGGTCGGGCTCGGCAGCTCGCCCTGCAGCACGATGCGCTGGCGGGTGCGCTCCACAACCGGGTCGGGCACCGGGACGGCGCTCATCAGCGCCTGGGTGTACGGGTGCAGCGGGTTGTCGAACACTTCGGACGTGGTGCCCGATTCGACGATGCGACCCAGATACATCACGGCGATGCGGCTGGAGATGTGGCGCACGACCGACAGGTTGTGGGCCACGAACAGGTAGGCAACGCCGAGCTTGTTCTGCAGATCCTCAAGCAGGTTGATCACGCCGGCCTGAATCGACACGTCAAGCGCGGAGACCGGTTCGTCGAGCAGAATGAGCTTGGGGTTGACCGCCAGAGCGCGCGCGATGGCGATGCGCTGACGCTGACCGCCCGAGAACTGCGTCGGGAAGCGGTCGACCTGATCGGGGTTGAGCTCGACGAGTCGCATCAGCTGGCCGATGCGCTCGCGAATCTCCTCGCGGCTCTTGTGCTGCACCTTCATCGGCTCGGCGAGGATGTCGTAGATCGGCAGACGCGGGTCGAGCGAGCTCATCGGGTCCTGGAAGACGTACTGCACGGCGGAGCGCAGCTCACGGCGCACCGATGCCGGCATCTTCTTCTCGAGCTTGGTGTCGAACATCGTGATCTCGCCGGACTCCGGCTTGCGGAAGTCCATGATCTCCATCAGCGTGGTGGACTTGCCGGAGCCGGACTCGCCCACGAGGGCCACGGTCTCGCCCTCACGCACGTCGAGGGTGACGTCGTCGACGGCCTTGACCACGCCGATCTTGCGGCGCAGGAAGCCGCCGGCGGTCAACGGGAACGTCTTGCGGATGTGCTGCACGTCGAGCACGACCTTGCGCTGCTCGCGCGGGATGCCGTCGAACTTCGACTTGGCGGCCTCGCCGACCTCGTAGATGTCGGAGAAGGTCAGACCGCGCTGCGCGATCTCGTCGGAGTGGTAGCACGCGGCGAACTGGCCCTCATGACCCTTGACGGGCCGCATCTGCGGCTCCTCCTCGAAGCATCGATCAGTGGCGAGGGGGCAGCGCGGCGCGAACGGGCAGCCCTTCGGCATGTTCACCAGGTTCATCGGTGCGCCGGGGATCGGCACCAGACGGGCGGCGCGCTCACGGTCGGAACGCGGCACCGCGCCGAGCAGACCCATCGTATACGGCATCGACGGATGCGCGAAGATTCGCTCGACGTTGGCCTGTTCGACCGGGCGACCCGCATACATGACGATGATGTCGTCGGCGATGCCGGCGATCACGCCCAGATCGTGGGTGATGAAGATGACGGCCGCGCCGGTCTCCTTCTGCGCCTTGCGAAGCACCTCCAGCACCTGCGCCTGAATGGTCACGTCGAGTGCGGTGGTCGGCTCGTCGCAGATGATCAGATCGGGGTTGTTGGCGATGGCCATGGCGATCATCACGCGCTGACGCATACCACCCGAGAACTCATGCGGGAACGACTTGAGACGTTCCTCGGGCTCGGGAATGCCGACCAGCTCCATCAGCTCGATGGAACGTTCGTGGATCTGCTGCTCGGTCATCTTCGGATTGTGGATGACCAGAGCCTCCTTGATCTGATCGCCGATCGAGAAGACCGGGGTCAGGGCGGACAGCGGGTCCTGGAAGACCATCGCGATGCCCTTGCCGCGGATCTTGCTCATCTCCAGATCGGACTTGGTGAGCAGCTCCTCGCCGTGATACTTGATCGAGCCCTTGACGCTCGCGTTCTTGTCGAGCAGTCCCATGATCGCCATCGAGGTGACCGACTTGCCGGAGCCGGATTCGCCCACGATGCCGAGCGTCTTGCCGCGATACAGGTCGAAGTTCATGCCGCGCACAGCCTTGACGGTGCCGGCTTCGGAGGCGAAGTGCACGGTCAGGTCGCGCACCTCGAGAACAGGCTGCTCACCCGACGTGTTGGCGGTGGCCGCCTCAAGGGCCATCTCGCCGGTGGAGGGGTGTTTGGATGTTTCGGTGCTCATCGCTGCGGTTTCCTTATCGTTGATCGTCGTCGTGCTCATCGTGCGTCACTTGGCCTTTCCGGTGGAACGGGAGTACGGGTCGATCGCGTCGCGCAGACCGTCGCCGATCAGCTGCACGGAGAAGGTGAGGATCACCAGTATGAGCGAGGGGAAGAGGAGCACCCACGGCGAGGTCTCGATGACGCTCTGGCCCTCATTGAGCAGGGTGCCGAGGGATGTGTCGGGTGCCTTGATGCCGAGGCCCAGGAAGCTCAGTGCGGTTTCGCTGTTGACTGCGCCGATCACGCCGAGAACCGTGTTGATGATGAGCACGGAGCCGAGGTTCGGCACCAGATGGCGCAGGATGATCACGAACGACGGCACGCCCATGAACTTGGCGGCGCGCACGTATTCGCGCTCGCGCAGACTCAGCGTCAGCGTTCGCAGCGTACGCGCATAGCCGATCCAGCCGAATGCGGTCAGGCCGAACGTCAGCCACAGCCAGTCGCTGCCGCCGGTGGAGGCGTTGACGATCAGGGCGATCAGCAGGAACGACGGAATGACCAGCAGCATGTCGAGCAGCCACATGCCGATCTTCTCGAACCATCCCTCGAAGAACGCGACCGCGGTGCCGATCAGCGCGGCGATGATGGTCGTGACGATGGAGCTGAGGATACCGATCGACAGCGAGCGGCCGAGGCCACGCACGACCATCGCATACATATCGGATCCGCCGACGGTGGTGCCAAGCCAGTGCTCCGCCGATGGCGGCTGGGCGAGCGAGAGGAAGTCCGGCTCGTCATAGGCCCACTTCGAGAACTTCGAGCCGAAGATCGCGAAGAAGATGAGAATCAGCAGAATGACCAGACCGACGACGGCGGACGGGCGGCGGAAGAATCGCCGGGCGTACAGCGTCATACGACCGGTGCGCTTGAACTCGCCCTGCTGCTCCGGCGCCGATTCGGCCGGACGACGAATCTTGAGACCCTTAAGACGCTCGGCCTTGGTGGCATCAGCGTTTGACGCCTCGGCCTTCGTGGTGGTGATGTTCTCGTTGCTCATTGTCTGTTCCTTCAAATCCACGTTCTACTCGATGCCGATCGCTCAGCTCAGACGGATGCGCGGGTCAAGCCACGCGGAGAAGATATCAGCCAGCAGCGCACCGGTCAGCGTGCACACGCCACCGAATGCCGCGACCGCAACGGAGCCGTTGATGTCGTTGGTGGCGATGGTTTCGGTGAAGTACCGGCCGAGGCCATTGATGGCGAACACGTTTTCGGTGATGACCGCGCCGGTGAAGACGCTGGCGATCGAGAACGCCACGTTCACGGCGGTCGGAATCAGCGAGGTGCGCAGCGCGTGACGACGAATGGCGAGGTTGAGCGGCAGACCCTTGGCGCGTGCGGTGCGCACGTAGTCGGCGTTCATCGTATCGAGCAGATACGTGCGCTGCGTCAGATGGTAGCTGACCATGCCGGGGATCGTGATGACGATCGTCGGCAGAATCAGATGCTGCAGGAAGTCTATGAACCACATGATCGGATTGTCGCCCTGATAGGAGTGCAGACCGGTCACGTAGAAGATGCGGGCGCCGACGTTGCTGTTGAGCATGATGGCCAGCATGGCGACCATCAGACCCATGACGGCCGCCGGAACCACCAGGAAGAAGGTGGACAGACCGTTGAGCACGCGGTCCTGCCACTTGTACTGGCGGATGGCGGTATACACACCGAGGCTCACGCCGAAGATGATGCCGAGGATCGTGGCGAGCGTGACCAGCTGCAGCGAAGCGGAGATGCGCGACGCCACCGCCGGACCGACCGGCGCCTGATTCGGGCTCAGACCCCAGTCCCAGCGCGTGACGATGCCCGTGAGCCAGCGCCAGTAGCGCACCAGCACGGGAGTCTGGTCGTTGATGTTCGCCAGATCAAGCGAGCGGTTGATCGAGGAGATCGGCGGACGCGGGTTGCGGGACATGTAGTTGGAACGAGGGTCCATAAGGGCACTCGCCAGGAAGTACGTCATCGACGTCGCGACGAAAAGCATCACGATGTAGTTGATGACGCGTTTGATGATGTACTTAATCACGGGCAAGGCCTCCTCGCTCTAAGGGCACCTGAAAGTGTTACCTCTGACTCTTCGAGCCGTCAACTTCTGTTCACATTATGGTCATTTCACGCTTCTCGGCATCATAGCGTGACGCTTGGAATTCGGCGGGTTTCCCCGCGATTCCGGGGGTTCAAGTCCTCTGTGAGCTACATCACATTTCCTTGCTTTCTGGGGGGAATGCCGTATCATGTCGCTGTTGCCCGTCGGCGCGTCGCCCTATCACGGCGATAGCGGCTCCTTAGAGTATTGTCGTTGTGTTGTCATCATGTTAACGATTCCCTAAGGAGCGTCATGTCACAGGAAACGACGACTACCACGCAGGCGGTCACCGCAGACCAGATCAAGCGCTATCGCGACGAGTTCGAGGCCGACCGAGCCAACCGCGTCGCCGCCAACGCAGCAGTAGCCAACGGCGTGCTCAAGGCCGCAACCAGCTATCAGGGCGTGCGCGAACTGCCCAACGACTTCTCCATCGAACTCAAGCAGGGTTCGATCACCAACCAGCGCCACTCCGGCCGCTGCTGGATGTTCGCCTCGCTCAACACGCTGCGCTACGAGCTGATGCACCAGTGGGGACTCGACGACTTCGAGTTCTCCGAAACCTACCTGTTCTTCTGGGACAAGATCGAAAAGTCCAACGCGTATCTGGAGAACGTGCTCGCCACGCTCGACGAGCCGACCGACGGCCGCCTCTTCCAGACCATCAACGAAGGCCCCGCCGACGACGGCGGCTGGTGGCAGATGTTCGTCAATCTGGTCAACAAGTACGGTCTGATGCCCAAGAGCGCGTATCCGGAATCCGAGAACTCACGCAATTCCGACGCATTCGTGCAGTATCTGAACACCAAGCTGCGCGAATTCGCCGCCGATCTGCGCGCCAAGCACGCCGCCGGCATGCCGCTCGACGATCTGCGCGCGCTCAAGGTGGAGGACATGGCCACCGTGTACCGCATCGTGTCGATCGCGCTCGGCGAGCCGCCGGAGAAGTTCGACTTCATCGCCCGAGTCAAGGACGACGACAAGGACGCCGACAAGAGCGGCGACAAGGATGCGAAGAGCGCGAAGGACGCCGACAAGAACGGCGAGGCAGACAAATCCGGTAAGTCCGGCATCGACGACCGCAAGCAGATCCGCGAATACGGCATCACGCCGGTGGAGTTCTACCGCAAGTACGTGCCGGTGGACGTCAACGACTTCGTCACCCTGTGCAACGCGCCGATGGCCGCCACGCCGTTCAACAAGCGCTACCAGTACCGATACAGCACCAACGTGGCCGGCACCGATCAGCTGGAATTCGTCAACGTGCCGCTTGACGTGTTCCGCAAGGCCGCCATCGACCAGCTCACCGCAGGCCACCCGATCTGGTTCGCCTGCGACTGCACCCAGTTCTCGCTGCGCGACGCCGGCTTCTTCGATGCCTCGGTGGTGCGCGTCGACGAGCTGTTCGGCACCGCGTTCACGTTCGACAAGGGGCAGGGACTGGAGTACGGCGACAGCCCGAGCAACCACGCGATGACGCTCACCGGCGTGAACATCGCGCCCGACGGCACCGCCGACCGTTGGAAGGTGGAAAACAGCTGGGGCAAGGACAACGGCAAGGACGGCTATTACGTGGCGTCCGGCGCATGGTTCGACCGTTTCGTGACCGAGCTGATCATCCGCAAGGACTTCCTCGACAAGGCCACGCTCGAACTGCTCGGCACCGAGCCGGTCGAGCTTGATCCCTGGCAGCCGCTCACCGCTCGCTGCATGTGATCGCTCGCCGCATGTGATCTCGCATTGCGCCACGCTGTATCGCATCGCGTTGCGCCAAGCTGCACCGTTCTGCATACGTGACTTGGCGCGATGCGATGCGGCGCTTATCGGCCGTCGCACATCGCAAAATGCGGGCTTGGTCTGTGACGCGGCGTAATAATCCACGATTTCGCCGTCGCGCCGCACACCGACCCGCCACCGACCTGTCACGCAACGACATTTTTCCTCCCCCCCCCGATTGTCACGCCCCGTGACACGCGAGCTCGGCCCGGCCTAGTGCACTTTGCTTCAACTTGGTCTGTCTTGCAAAATGAGACTTCTGCTGTTTTCGTGGGTCGGATGGTGGGGCACAAAAGTTGGGCACTAGGGAGGAACGAGAGAGGCGCTGCTCTAGCGCAACCATGCCCCGAGACGGCACACTGCTATAGCGCAAGTGCTTTAGCGCAAGGATTTCTCGGGGAAAACGGCCATCTCGTA
>NZ_RQSP01000015.1:28482-41317 GCF_009078285.1 Bifidobacterium jacchi | reverse complement strand
AGAATCCTTGCGCTAAGGGGGTCGTTAGCGCAAGGATTTCTCGGCAAGAAGGGGAACTTCGTAGAATCCTTGCGCTAAGACGCCACTTGGCGCAAGGATTCTACGAACTCAGGGCAAATCCCGAAAAATACTTGCGCAAAGGAAGCACAAGCGAGAAAAGATAGAGAGGTGCAGAAGGGGAGTCAGAGCAGGGACACCACTGAGCGCAAGTTCCATGGTTCTTCTTGCCCGATGAGCGCCCTGCCTGAAAAGCGCCCCTCCCCTACTATCCCAACGGCTCAGCAACAAGGCTCAGCAACGAACCACCACCCACGATAACGACAGAAGCGCCTGCAAAATCGTTTCACTGGGACAACCAGGTTTTCGTTGGCGTTCCACGATAGTGAACGAACTTCTGACGGGGGACTTCTGACGGGGGACACTGGTGTCCCCCGTTGCAAGTTCATTTCAGGTTCAGCGACCGAAATTCGGGAATCCATCCCATTGCTCCCGAATTTTGTTCACTGAGCCTTCCCAAGCGATCATAATTCGGGAAAAACACCCAATACTCCCGAATTTCGATCGCTGAGGCACACTCAGTGAACATAATTCGGGAGATGGCCGTCATATTCCCGAATTTCGATCGCCAGCAACAACGTCCGACAACCACACCGCCAACAACTTAGCGCGATGCATCACCGCGCCGCACAACCACGCGAGCGCGCAGAGTGCACATGCAGCGCGGATTGATCGCGCATCCAGAGAGTGCCCATAGCCCTTGCAGCCCCGAATACGTGATAGTTAAGAGTCTTAACAATAAGAAACGTTGGAATTTGAGGCGTGTCGCACTTTATTTTAGGTTTTTGTAAACCTTGTGTATAGTAAGTCTCACTCATTCAACGGATGGCGAAGCAGCCATACGGACCACCCGCAGGCAACTGCGGTAGACGCCCACAAGACCACCCAGTTGCCGACAATGGCTGTCGGCGGCACTAGAGAAACGAGAGAGGGAGCCTAGCTCACTCACCACGGTGAACCCGCAGTGAACAATGGCGTTCGCGGCGGGTTTTTCGCGTTATACGGCTGCGCTTCACACGATGCAGGGAAACTCACACGATGCGGGGAAACTCACGCACGCGGTAACTCACATGGTGTAGGGATATTCACATGATGTAGGGAGCACCCCATGATGCAGGGACTCAAAAACGGCTTAATTCCAACGTTTTCACAAATCCACCACATTCGCGATCCCTACATCATGCGCACTTCCCTACATCATGGGCAAATCCCTACAGCATGGGAAGCGACGCCGGCGCCTATTTCAGTTACTTCAGCGCGCGACCGGCGGAACCGAGCTCGCGGCACGCCTCGACCACGCGCGCGGCCATCGCGGATTCAGCCTCGCGCCCCCACGAGCGCGGATCGTAGTACTTCTTCTGCCCGACCTCGCCATCGATCTTCAGCACAGCATCGTAATGACTGAACATATGCCCGGCAACCGCGCGCGTAAACGCATACTGAGTATCAGTATCAATATTCATCTTCACCACGCCGTAGCGCACCGCCTCGGCGATCTCCTCCGGCGCCGAGCCGGAACCGCCGTGGAACACCAGCGCAAACGGCTTGCCATTGGGAAAATCGACCATGCCCGCAGCCGACGCGACGCGCCCATCGACCACGGCGGTGGCGACCTCGCGCTGAATCTCGCCCAGCAGATCGGGCCGCAGCTTCACCACGCCCGGCTTGTACGCGCCATGCACGTTGCCGAACGTGAACGCCGCCATGTACCGGCCGCGCTCCCCCAGTCCAAGCCGCTGCGCGACCTTCACGCCGTCAGCCGGCGTGGAATACAGCTTCTCGTTGATCGCGGCGCGGTGGCCGTCCTCCTCGCCGCCGACGGTGCCGATTTCGATCTCCAGAACCGTGTGCGCCTTGACCGACTTGTCGAGCAGCTCCTCGGCGATGTCAAGATTCTCGGCGAGCGGCACCGTGGAGCCGTCCCACATGTGCGACTGGAACGTGGGCTCATGACCGCGGGCGACCTCGTCGGCCTCATGCGCGAGCAGCGGACGCACCCACTCGTCCAGATACTGCTTGGCGCAGTGGTCGGTGTGCAGCGCGACGGTGATGTTCGGATAGCGCTTCGCCACCTCGTGCGCAAACGCCGCGAACGCCAGCGAACCGGTGACGCGATCGTTCACGCTTTGCCCGGAGAAATACGCGGAACCGCCGACCGACACCTGAATGATGCCGTCGGATTCGGCTTCGGCGAACCCCTGCAGGGCGGCGTTGAGCGTCTGGGTGCTGGTGACGTTGATCGCGGGGTAGGCGTAACCGCCGCGGCGGGCGGCATCCAGCATTTCAGCATAGCGTTCGGGCGTTGCGATAGTCATGGTTCCATTATTCCGCCGCAAGGTGACGTTTGGGTCGCGCGAAGACGGATTGCAGACAGATTGCAGATGAAATGTGCCGTAAATCACGCTGATTGGCGGCTGGGTTGGCTGCTTGGTTCGGCGGCTCAGTTGGCTCGGCGGCTCGGCTTGGCGGTTTTTGGCTTGGTTGATTTGGATGATTGGATTGGATGGCGATTGCTGGACGACAACTCATTGACCAGTATTCGGCGCGGAGCCAGGTTCTACGCCGAGGCAAGTCGCTTTGCGCAATCTGCAATAGTCTGGAACTGTTGAAATTCCGCCGAAAATGCGGGATGACATGTGGAGCGGATGACGGGAGTCGAACCCGCCTTTAAAGCTTGGGAAGCTTTCGTTCTACCGATGAACTACATCCGCAGTGCGCGTTTAAGGCACGAATGTTCACTATAGCGCACGACCCCGACTTGCGGAAGATGGCCGCGCGCACCGTAGCCGCCGCACTACTGCCAGTACTGCGCGGACTGCTGCGCGCCACCGTAGGGCTGCTGCGCGCCGCTCATCGCCGGCATGCCATACGGCTGCTGCGCCACGCCGCGCATCTCCTGCGCCATCTGCATCAGGCGCGCAATGCGCTCGTCGGTCGGCGGATGCGTCGAGAACAGCTTCGAAAAACCGACGCGCGAGAACGGGTTGGCGATCATCATCGCCGAAACCGACTGCGTTGCCGCGGTCTTGCGCATCGGCGCCGCCTGCGCGCCATACGAAATCTTGTTGAGCGCCGACGCCAGCGCCTCCGGATCACCGGTCAGCCGACTGCCATCCTCATCCGCGTCGAACTCGCGCGTGCGCGAAATCGCCATCTGAATCAGCGACGCGCCGATCGGAGCGAGAATCGCACTCAGCAGCACGCCGATCAGACCCAGCCCGCCGCCATTGTCGCGATTGTCGCGCGAACCGCCGCCGAAATACATCAGCGAATACCCGAGATACGTGATCACCGTGGCCATCGCCGACGCGATCGCCGACGTGAGAATGTCGTGATTGTAGACGTGCATCAGCTCGTGGCCGAGCACGCCGCGAATCTCGCGTTCGTTGAGAATGCGCAGAATGCCCTGCGTGCAGCAGACCGCCGCGTGACGCTCGTTGCGACCGGTTGCGAACGCGTTGGGACTTTCGGTCGGCGCGATGTAGATGCGCGGCATCGGCTTGCCGGCCTTGGCGCTCAGTTCGCGCACGATGCGATACAGCGTCGGCGCCTCCTGCTCGGAGACCTCGCGCGCGCCCATCGAGGCGATGGCGAGCTTGTCGGAGAACCAGTAGGTGCCGAATGTGGTCGCCAAACCGATGACGATATAGATTCCCAGCGTGGCGCGGCCGCCGCCCGTGGCCCACCAGACCAGCATGACGACGGCCCACATCAGGCCGAAAAGCAACGTGGTCTTCAGCCCGTTGAAATGGCCGTGCACCCGCAAAACACCGTTCATGACCACCACACTAAAGAGCGTGGCTGGATGTTCGCTGAGCGCCGGCGGCGCGTCCGCTGCAAGGCGCTGCTAGCCGCTGCACAGTGCTGCCTGCTGCTGCACAGTGCTGCTCAGCGCGAACCGCCGCTACTCGGCGTGGGCGAGCTCGCGCATCTGCTCGGGCTCGATCACCTTCTTGTGTTCGCGGCCTTCCTTGGCACCCTCGGCGCGCTCGAACGCGTCGATCTTCTTCCAGCCGGCGAAGTCGATCGGCTTGATGCCACGCTCGGCGAGCAGACGATCGATGGATTCGGGATCTCGGTCGGCGGCGACGCGCCCGCCTTCGGCCGCCTTGGCGAGATCCTCCAGCATGTTGGTGACGATCATCAGCGCGTCGGACTTGGTCGATCCGATCAGACCGACCGGGCCGCGCTTGGCCCAACCGGTGGCGTACAGGCGTTCGCGCACGTCGCCGCCGTTCGCCTCGGTGGTGATGCGGCCGTCGCCGTTCGCGTTGGCGAGGTGCGCGCCGCGTTCGTCGTAGGCGATGCCGGGCGCTTCAGCCGGCTTGTAGCCGATCGCATGGTAGACCGCTTCGACCGGATAGTCGGTGAACTCGCCGGTGCGGTGCATCTTGCCGTCGGCGCCGGTTTCGGTGCGCTCCACGCGGATGGCGGTCACCTTGCCGTTGTCGCCGATGATTTCGGTGGGCACGGAGTTGAAGTGGATGTAGTATTTGCGATCGGCCGGGTTGCCTTCGAAGTCGACGTCGCCGTCATCCTCCATATCCTCGGCCATCTCGCGGATGGCGAACAGCTCCTCGACCATCTGTCGGGTGAGCTTGTCCTGACCGGCCACCTCGATGGTGTCGTCGTCCAGTTCGAAGTCGTCCTCGTTGATGATGAGCTGCACGCCGGGCAGCTTCTCCATCTCGCGCAGCTCCTGCACGCTGAACTTGGCCTGGGCGACGCCGCGGCGGATGAACAGGTGGAGGGTCTTCGCCTTGTTCTTGCCGATGCCCGCGTACACGTTGTCGGGGATGTCGGTCTTGGCCTTGAGGTCGTCGGCGTTGCGCATGAGCTCGCGAGCCACGTCCATCGCGACGTTGCCGCCGCCGATCACCGCCACGTTTTCGGCGGTAAGCGGCCATTCGCGGGCGCCGGTGGGGTAGCCGTCGTACCATTCGACGAATCGCGCGGCACCGTAGACGCCGTCGAGGTCGGCGCCGGGGATCGTCAGCGGCTTGTCCTTGACGGCGCCGGTGGCGAACAGTACGGCGTCGTAGCGGGCGAGCAGGTCGTCAAGGGTGACGTCCTTGCCGAATTCCACGTCGCAGTAGAGGTGGATGTCAGGGTTGTCGAGCGTCTTCTCCAGCGCGGATGCGATGAACTTGATGGACGGATGGTCGGGAGCCACGCCGTAGCGGACGAGGCCGAACGGCACGGGCAACTTCTCGAACAGGTCGATGCGAGCCTTGGTACCCAGGCCCAGTTCGTCGCCCAGCTTGTTGAGCTGGCGCAGGAAGATGTCGGACGAGTACACGCCGGCGGGGCCGGAGCCGATCACGGCGATGCGCAGTTCGCCGGGGTTGGTCGCGGATTCGGGCGCGGGGTTGGCTGCGGTGGTTGCGGGCGCAGGGCTGGCTGCGGTGGTTGCAGCGGATGCGGTGGTATTCAAAGATTCAGTCACGCGTTACAGATTAGCGCACAAGGTCATATCGCGAAAGAGTGTCGTTGTGCGGATTGTGCGCGATTGTGCGCGATTGTCGGGTTGCTGCCGTCTATGCGGCGCAGCCTATGCAGCGTCTATGCAGCGCAGTACGAAGAGTCCAGGGTCTAAGCGTCCAGGGACATAAGCGTCCAGGGGCCACACGCGCAAGAAAACCTCGGGACGAGGCTTGAGCTCGAGAAAACCTTGCGCTGGAATGCTGATGAGATGCCACTTAGCGCACTTAGCGTACACGCACTTAGCGTACTTAGCGCAAGGATTTCTCAGGGAAAACGGCCATTTCGTAAAATCCTTGCGCTGGGATGCGGCTTAGCGCAACTATCTTACGAACTCAAGGATCTTTCCGAGAAATCCTTGCGCTACGAGACCTGTTAGCGCAAAGATTTTACGAACTCAAGGCAAATCCCGAGAAAACCTTGCGCGGGTGAGGCGAGCGGGTGAGGCGAGCGCTGGCGACGCTGGACTGAGGGTCTCGAACCGAAGATACCGCACCGTATCGACTCATGACGCTCAAACGCGCACATAAAGCGCTCAAACAGCGTTGGCCCCTCGACCATGACAGTCGAGGGGCCAACGTGCAATTGTTTGTCACTCTCCGTTATACATCACTCGGGAGAGTGCTCCCTCACTCACATTTGCGTGGAATTAGCTTCAAATGTCGGGAACGGGATGCAGGTTTCCCCCTCGCAGCTACTACAAACAACATCAACAGCATTCAGTCTGATAATTTCAAATGCTGGCTCAAGATAGATCTTTCTCATCTGTTTTATCTCCATCCTTTATATCCATAGGCGTCATTCATCGTCTCATTGCTGGAGGGCATTTAGAATGCCCTGAGCATAAGACTTCTCTTCCTGAGTAGCAGAATTACTAGCGACGATTTTGGTCGCAACTTCCTGAACACTGCGACCGTCGATCTCGCCCACCGCAATTGTCTCAGTGCCATCAGCAGTCGTATATGCAACGCGCGCAGCCACGTAGACCCTACGGTTGTAGTTCGACTTGCTGACACCAGTGAACACAAGATTAGTAATCAAATGTCCCTGATCGTCGGTTTTAGTCGCATCCACAGTCGCAGAATGATTCACAGCATCTGCCGCTGTTCCATATAGCCATCCAGATCGCGGCTGATCATAAGTCGCCCCAGTCGGGACTTCAGTAATATAGCCGAATCGCAGATCACTCTTTGCGTAATCCACATCACCATCGGATGTCTTGTACTTATCGACGTTCAAAGATCCGCCCTGATACTGCACAATTCCACCTGCCGTCGGATTCTCATCAGAGGCATCGCTGTAGGCCTTGACGAACTTGGCGTAGGCGGTGCCGGTCTTGGCGGTGGTGGCGAGCGGCGTGGTCAGCGTGCCGTCCGTGTACCATCCGGCGAAGGCGTAGCCTTCGGGGGCGGCGGGAGCGGTGAGCTTGGTGGCAGGGCCGACCTGAGCGCCAGACTCGTTGACCGCCTGATCGCCACGGTAATCAGCCACGTTGGCAACCTTGGCGGTGTAGCCTTCGGTGGACTGCGTCACGTAGGAGACAATCGGACTGACATGCAGCGCAGAGGCGTTATTCTGTCCGCTACCCGCTTGGGACACGATGCGAACCTTATCGTTAGCAGCTACGTCGAGCACACCCTTGCCGTCAACGCAGTTCGTGAAGTCGGCGGACTGAGTGGCACCGGACGCGATGGTTCCCTCGCACACCACTTCGTCGTTCTTCATGAGCTTTAGCGTGATGGCAGTGCCGTTGTTGCTCGCCGCGCGGTACGGCTCATTGCTGCGCATGCCGACGGTGATCTTGCCGGCGGTCGGCGCGGTCCATGTCAGTGCGGTGCCGAGGTTATCGTTCCAATTATCGATGATGGTACCCGCCATGGTGTCACGGCTGGCAGCGGCTGTGATCGAGGTGCGCTTGCGGTCGATGCCGCCGCCGAACCAAGTATCGTAGAAGAAGATGCCGTAGTCATCGGTGCCGGTCTTCTTCGTGGTCACCGTCTGCCAAGTGTTCGTAGCAGTTTCACGCTCCACCGTCCAAGAGCCGGCAGTCGGATTATCAATATCCAAGCCGTCAACGAAACTGTACGATCCTGACTCATAAGTGAAAGTCGGAGTGGCGTAGATTGTCGACTGCGCGATGCCACTGGCGGCAGCGACATAAACCTGATCACCGGCCTGTACCTCAATGATGCGAGGAACATTCCAGCCTGCCGGAGTCTCACCGTTGTTCAATGCCACTTCAGCGATCGTGGTCAGAGCCGCTGTGCCATGCTTGACCAGAATCCTGAATGTCGCGTTGCCGGAGCCAGCGACACGACGCGGCTCATCACTCTTCAGCGTCAATGCCACGGTTCCTGCCTTCGGAGCAGTCCACACAATTGCGCCACCATTGTGGGTACTGACACTATTGGCGCCAACCACGCCACGCTTGACTCCATCAACGGTCTGGTAGCCGATCGTACCGGTTTTAGTCCCTCCATTGGTGAACCAATACCGATTCGCAGGATCGTTAGCTGATTGATTCGTGAAATTCCCAATATTGCCGGCATTAAAGGGGTTGTATTGCGTATCAGTGGAGTTGGCCCACGAAACACCCCACGGTGCAGTCACTGAAGCCTCAAACGAGGTGAAGTCGTCGACCCAGCTCCATGTGGTCCGCTCGGCGGCATCGTCGGCGACGACGGTGGTATCACCGGGCGTAGTCTGCTGCGCGACGGCCATCGTCGGCGCAATCATGGCGAATGCCGCGCCGGTCGCGATGACCGCCATGACCTTTCTTAATCCCAATCTGGAAACCATGCTTCTCTTTCCTTTCCCCATTACGGGCGGTCTTGTGCGATCCCGGCCGCATGACCTCTAGGGGCACCTAAAGGGGCATCCGCATCAGTGCGAACAGGCCACGGCGACTCCTGCGAATCGCACCGTGACCAATCGACCTTCATCGGCCAGTACCGTATAGACACGTTACAATGCCAAACTATACGGGGGTGTAACGACGTGGTGACGAATCGTGTCAAAGGGTGAAACGGGAGCAGCGAGCATCCGCACAGCGCGCATCCGCACAATGCGCGGCTGACCACTAGTCGCGATCCAGCAGGGCGGTGAGCGCCCAGAGGATGCTCACCACGTCGATCGCCTCCTGCGCGAACGCGCCGACCACCACCGGAATCAGGTTGAAGGCGGCCGCGATCATCCCCACGACGGCGAGCGCCAACCCCAGCAACACCGCCTGCATCATCACCCGGCGCGTGCGACGCGCGATCGCGATCATGCGCGGCACCGCGGCGATGTCGTCATTCATGATGACCGCCTGCGCCGACTCGGACGCGGCGGTGGACGCGCCGTCCGTCATCGCCACGCCCACGCCGGCCGCGGCAAGCACCGGCGCATCGTTGACGCCATCGCCGACCATCATCGTCACCGAAGCTCCGCCGCGCGCACCACGAGCGCCAGCGCGCGACGCGGCACTAGCCAACTCGCCAGCACCCGACGCGGCGGCGACCACCGCAAGCTTGTCCTCGGGGAACAGTTCGGCATGCACTTCGCCGACGCCGGTTTCGCGCGCGATCGCCGCCGCCGACGCGCGCTTGTCACCGGTGAGCATCGCGATACGCGACACGCCGAGCGAACGCAGTCGGGACACCGTTTCGCGCGCGTTCTCACGCGGCACGTCGCGCAACACAATGCGGGCGATCAGCATACCGTCCACCGCCACATAGGATGCCATCTCGTCGGGGCGGAGCACGCCGAAGCGCGTGCGGATGTCGCGATCGGCGGCAGCCGCAGCGGCAGCCGCAGCGGTAGTGGCATCGCCAGCCGCTGTGGTGCCGATGCCATCGCGCGCGGCCTCGCTCGCACCGGTAGCCTTAGCGCCGACAACGTCTTCAACCGCACCACCAGCCGCACCACCGCTCGCACCCGCCCCGAGCGTGGGCTGGAATCCGTCTTCATGCGCGTTCGCGAACGAGAGCCGCCCGACGCGCACCGCGTGACCGTTCACCACGCCGCGCACACCGCGCCCCGACTCCTCGACGACATCCGTCACCACCGGATACGCGCCCGGATACTCGCCCGCCAGCGCGCCAGAAACCGATGCATCAGCAATACCGGCAACGTCAGCGTCATTCCCAACGCCGGCGTCAACGCAACCGCGGACACCGGCACCACCACCAGCACCACCGCCAGCCAGCGCACCGGCCACGTCCACATCCGGGCAATGCCGCTGCCCGGCGGCGAACCGCGCGCGCAGACGCTCCATCGCCGCCGCGCCGGCCTTCGCGATGCCCTGCGAAAGAATATGCACCGAATACCCCTCGACCACGCCCGCCAGCATGAGCACATGATCCTCATCCAGCCGCGTCGCCGCGCCGGGCAGCATCTCCACACGCGTCACCTGCGGCCGCTTCGTCGTGAGCGTGCCGGTCTTGTCGAAGAACACGCAGCCAACACGACCCAGCGACTCGATCACATCCTGCGACTTGACGAGCACGCCGGCGCGCGCGAGCCGCCCCGCACCCGCAATATACGCGACCGGCGCGGCGATCAGCAGCGGACACGGCGTCGCCAGCACCAGCACCTGCGCGAACCGCGTCGGCACGCCGGAAACCGCCCACGCCACCGCGGCGATCGCCAGCGAGAGCAGCGTGAACGGCACGGCCATCCGATCGGCGGCACGCACCACGGCCGGCCGCGAGCGCCGCGCCGAATCGACCATCGCGACGATGCGCTGATACTGCGAATCCGCGGCACGCCGGGTCGCGCGCAGCATGAGCATCGTCGAACCGTTGATCGCGCCGGACGGCACGCGCGCGCCGGCGAACACCTCGCGCGGCATCGGCTCGCCGTTGATCGCGCTCAGATCGAGCGTGGCCGACCCGGACAGCAGCTCGCCGTCCACCGGCACCGTTTCGCCCGGCAGCACCGCGAGCACGTCGCCGGCGCGCACACTGTCGGCGAGGATGTCGCGCAGATGCTGGGAACGCTGTGGTTGCTGGGGTTGCTGGGATTGCTGGGATTGCGGCGCGGTGACGCTTGGCGCTGTGGGGCGGGGCTGGGTTGTGGTTGATTGGACCGTGCGAAACTGCGGTTCTGCATGGCCCGCCCGTGGAGTCGTGCGGCGCATAGGGGCGAACTTCGGGCCCTGAGCATCGCCACTATGCGCCGCGCGTTCGCCGGTTTCAGGCTGTGCCGGTCGCCCAGTGCCGGGATGTGCCGAATAATCAGCAACCACAGCCGCACCGACCGCAGCGTTGACGCCGGGCAGATCAACCAGATGAGCGGTGCGCGGCGCGGCCTGCATCAGCGCGGTCAGGCTGCCCTCGGCCTTCGCCTGCGCGTATTCCTCGATCGCCTCGCCGGACGCGATCATCAGCATGACCGCCCAGCTTGCCCAGTATTCGCCCACTGCGAGCGTCGAGAGAATCGCGACCACGGCCAGCAGGTCCACGCCGACCTGACCGTGGCGAATGTCGTCGATCATGCCGCGGACCGTGTCGACGACCACGAACAGCACCATCGCGATGATCAGCCACTGGCCGACGCCGGGGTCACCCAGCAGGGGGATGCGGACGGGGGATGCGTGTGCGGCGGCGGAAAGCGGCGATGTGGCGGCGTTCTGCGCATTGGCGGCGCTGGCAGCGTTGGCGGCATGCTGTATGGTGGCGGCGGCCGGCGCGCCCCAGCCGATGTGGCTGCCGGCCGGGAACCACGGCCTCCATTCGCCAAGCAGGGCCAGCGGCAGCGCGGCGAGTATCACGCACGGCAGCAGCGGCACCTGACGAAACAGGCGGCATATTGCGGCGATTGCGGCTGCTACGCGGGTTGTCTTGTTTGATGAGGTTGATGATGAAGAGGATTGTGGCGCTACGCCCATCGGTGCTCCTTACGCTCGCATCGGAGCCGATCGCGATCGTGACAGCGGGCGGATTCAACACGCGTGGCCACCACCGCGAACGGCAGTTCGGTCACGCCTTGTTAACCCACCGGCGACAGCGCCGGGCGATGAGCCCCGCGCGCCTTTCCGATACACGGCGTAAAGATTGTCGAGATCGAGCGTACACGATACCGCGGATGAGCAGGGCCGGCACCGGCGCCGGCGCGCACCGCTACACTCTGATGTGCCCTATGCGCCCTGGTATCCTGAGTCAGAAGTTCGTTGACGAATTTCTGGCGCAGGATGTTGGCCGTTGCCCGGCCTGGCATGATGCCTGCTCGGACAATGGCATGTTGGTTGCCAATTGGCAACCAACCAGCAGCAACGGGAAAAGAGGGAAAATGGCGGAATCGCAGGGATTTCGCCTGCTCAGTGCCTTTGAGGCGGTCGGTATGATGGTTGCCAATTGGCAACCAACACGCCATTGGTCGAACAGGGACCAGTGCGCTGCGTCAGAAGTTCGTTGACGAATTCCTGACGCGGCACACTAGCGGCGGTCACATGGCGCGACCCCGGTCACGCGGCGCGGGCGCACCATGTGACCGGGGTCGTACAACCCTTGATTTCAACTATTTCAGGGGGAGGTCACGCGGAGCGGGGCGCTCCCTGTGACCGAACCCGCGCCATGTGACCGCGCGGGTGGCGTCACCACTGGCGTCACCACTGGCCGAACGGGTCGAACAGGCCGCCGTCATCGTAACCGTTGCCGGAGTAACCGTTGCCGTTGGAGCCGTCGGAATTGCCGTTGGAACCGTTGCCGTTGCTATTGCCGTTCCCGTTGGAATTGCCGTTGGAGTTGCCATTCGAGTTCGAGTTGCCGTTCGAGCGGTTCGACCCGCTCACCGCGGCCTCCTGCTTATCAAGCGTGACCTGCACGTCCATGGTCTTGCCGTCGCGCACGATCGTCAGCGTCACCTTGTCGCCAAGAGCGGCCGCGCGCACGAAGCCCAGCAGCGAGTAGTTGTTGTTCACCGCGTTGCCGTTGAACGCCACGATCGTGTCGTTCTCCTTAAGACCCGCCTTGTCGGCCGGACTGCCGGAGACGACCGCCGCGCTGGAACCGCCGGACGTGATCTTCGCGCCGCCACGGGTCACACCGTCGGCCTCGACCGTGGAACTCGTAATCGTCACGCCGAGCTGCACGTGCTTGACCGATCCGTTCGCGATGATCTCATCGGCCACGCGCTTGACAAGATTCGCCGGAATCGCGAAGCCGATGCCGATCGAGCCAGCCGACTCGGACGACGTGGCGGTCGATGCGATCGACGAGTTGATGCCGATCACCTGGCCGGCCGCGTTGAACGTCGGGCCGCCCGAATTGCCGGGGTTGATGGCCGCGTCGATCTGCACCGCGTTGGTGTAGAT
>NZ_RQSP01000015.1:21713-28426 GCF_009078285.1 Bifidobacterium jacchi | reverse complement strand
CGTTGTTGTTGTCGTCCATAACCGTCACCGGGCGGTTCAGCGCGGACACGATGCCCGTGGTCGCGGTGTCGTCATAACCGAGCGGATTGCCGATCGCCATCACGCCCTCGCCCACGGCCAGCTGGTCGGAGTCGGCGAACGTGACCGCCTTGAGATCGCTCGGCGGGTTGTCCAGCTTGATGACCGCCAGATCAGTGGTGGTATCGGTGCCGACGACCTTCGCGCTGTAGATCTGGCCGTTGCTGAGCGTGACCTGAATCTGCTGCGCGCCGGAGATCACATGATTGTTGGTGACGATATAGCCCTTGGCATCAACAATCGCACCGGAGCCCTTGGCCGTGCCGTTGCTCAGCTGCGTCTGAATCGACACCACCGAATCGGACACCTCCTTGGCGACCGCCTGCCAGTCGGTCGACTCGCCGGACTTCGCCGTCGCCGTGCCATTGCCGGACTTGTTCGACGACACATTCGTCAGCGAATTCGACGACGCGACCGGAATCGTCACCCATCCCATCGTCAGCGCCGCGTAACCGACGCCCAGGCACAGCGCCGCGGAAACCAGCGCCGCGACCACGGCGATCACCACGCCGCTCGCCGTGCGACGGCCGGTCTTCGCAGCCACGCCGACGTTGCCGGCATCGCCGTTCGCGGGCGCGCCGCCGTTGTCGGAGAACGGGCCGAACGGCGGGAACTGGGCGCCGCCGCCCTGCTGGTTCTGCTGATTCTGCGGCGTACCCTGAGCGCTGCCGAACGGATTGTACTGACCGTACTGCGGCTGCGCGGTGCCGCCGTTGGACGCGCCGCCGTTCTGCTGCGCACCCGGCTGAGCGTTCTGATCGGTTTGCGGCTGCGTGGGGACCGGACCGTACGCGCCGTATTCGGGGGCGGGGCGGTACAGCGGCTGCGGCTGCGGTTGCGGCTGGGCCGTGGGCTGCGCGGGCTGCGACTGAGGCTGGGTGGGCGCGGACGACACGACCGTCTTCTCGCCGGCCGCCGCAGCGTAGTTCGGGGTATCGTCAGTCTGCGGCGCGACCTGAGTTGGCTGAGCTGCCGCCGACTGAGCTGCCGCCGACTGCGGCTGCTGGTATGTCTGGCCGTACTGCGGCTGCGGTGCGGTCGGCAGCGTTTGCGTCGCAGCCGGCTGGGCGGACTCAGACTGCACGGACGCGGGCTGCGCAGACTCAGACTGCGCCACGGAAGCCGGCTGGTTCAGCGGCGGCAGCGTTTGCGTGGACTGCTCGCCGTACTGCGGCTGCGGTGCGGATTGTGCTTGCTGAATCGGTTGTGGTGCAGACTGCGTTTCCTGCGCCGACTGCGGTGCAGACTGCGCTTCCGGGGTCCCGCCAGCGGGATTTGCAGCCGCCTGCGCGGACTGCGGATCGCCTTCGCCCTGCTGGCCGTACTGCGGCTGCGCGGGCTGGATGTTGTTCGGCGTCCAATCGCCATTGTTGTCGTCAGCCATTGCTGCTCCTTACCTGAAGATCGTTCGTTCATCATGTCGGGAGGCGCGTCGCGTTGCGGCGACTCGCCTGCACAGCCCGAGGTGAACTGCTACCTACAGAGTAAAGACAGCGGCACTGGATATTTCCTGAATGTTCATTGGAAGAAACGCACTAATTGTCTTTCGGCTTCATGTGATGGCGCGCTGTGATGGCACGCGATGCCATGCGATGGTACCGTGCTGGCACCCAGCGCGGGAATCCGTTTATGACTACTGACTACCTCACATCCGCTGCGCGGGCCAGCTCGATCCGCCAAAGGGCCAACGATATCATCAACGAACTTCTGACGCAGGACACTAGGTGCTGTTCGGTCAATGGCATGTTGGTTGCCAATTGGCAACCACCGTATCGACCGTTCCGAAGGCCCTGAACAAGCAGAATCCCCGCGATTCCGCCATTTTCCATTTTTCCCGTTGCGGCATGTTGGTTGCCAATTGGCAACCAACATGCCGCTGATCAAACAAGCATCCCAGGCCGAACACCAGTCAAGCGCTCGGCCAGTGATCTGTACGGGTCGGCTCTCCCCAGACCTGCTCCGTTGACGGGGGGATAGGAGGAACGGAGAACAGCGCTATCTGCAGACTGAGAGGCTGATTCGTGGATTCACGGCAGTCTATCTCGAAACTGAGAGGCGGCCAGCGCATGGAAACCGGTTGAAACGAATGGGAAAACCGCATCACACCGTAGATCTCTCGCCGCCGAACAGCCTCTCAGTTTCGAGATAGACTGCCGCAACAGGCAAAAACAGCCTCTCAGTTTCGGGATAGCATCCTCCGGCAGACTCCGGGAGGCTGCCCGTTAGAGTAGTGCCTATGACAAGTCTTCAGGAACCAAGCCTCCAGCAATCAACTCCAGCTCAGAAAGCACCGGCGATCAGTGGCGCAGGCCTCATCGATCACCCACTTGGCGCCAATCCCGGCAAACCTGGCGACCGCAGCGCGTTCCACTTCGAGACCATCACTCGCCTGGACAACACCGCCGACGGCAAAGGACGCGACGGCGCCCGCTACGGACGCACCGGCATTCTGCATACCCCGCACGGCGACATTCGCACGCCCGCGTTCGTCCCGGTCGCCACGCAGGCCGCGATGAAGGCCGTGCTGCCGGAGACCATGCGCGCCGAGGGCGCGCAGTGCATGCTGTCGAACGCGTTCCACCTGTTCGAGCGCCCCGGCGAGGACGTGATCGACGCGGCTGGCGGACTGGCGCGGTTCATGAACTGGGACGGTCCGACGTTCACCGATTCCGGCGGCTTCCAGGTGCTGTCGCTCGGCGCGGGCTTCAAAAAGACGCTCGCCATGGACGTGACCGGCATGAAGTCGGACGACGTGATCGCGGCGGGCAAGGAACGTCTCGCATTCGTGGACGAGGACGGTGTGACGTTCAAATCGCCGCTCAACGGCTCATTGCACCGCTTCAGCGCCGAGATCTCGATGGGCATTCAGCACAAGATCGGCGCGGACATCATGTTCGCATTCGACGAGCTGACCACGCTGATGAACACGCGCTCGTATCAGGAGCAGTCGGTGGAGCGCACGTTCCGCTGGGCGCAGCGCTGCATCGCCGAGCATCAGCGACTGACCGAAGCTCGGCTCGGCAAGCCGTATCAGGCGTTGTACGGCGTGGTGCAGGGCGCGAATTACGAGGATCTGCGTCGGCACGCCGCCGAGCAGATCGCTTCGCTTGACTTTGATGGCGTCGGCATCGGCGGCGCGATCGAGAAGCGCATCATCGGCGACACATGCGCGTGGATCTGCGATGCGATGCCGGAAAGCCGGCCGCGGCACGTCCTCGGCATCGCCGCCGTGGACGACATCTTCGCATGCGTGGAGAACGGCGGCGACACGTTCGACTGCGTCGCCCCCGCGCGCTGTGGGCGCAACGGCGCGATCTTCACCCGCGACGGCCGATACAACGTCAAACGCGCCGAGTTCAAGACGGATTTCGGTCCGCTTGAGGAGGGATGCGACTGCTACACGTGCACGCATTATTCGCGCGCGTACGTCGATCATCTGCTGCGAGCGCGCGAGTTCAACGGGTTCACGCTGGCGACGATCCACAACGAGCATTTCTTCATCAAGCTGCTTGATGACATTCGCACGTCGATCGACGAAGGATACTTCGAGGAGTTCCGCGACGAGACGCTCGCGCGCTTCTACGCGCACGGCTCGCGCGGTTGAGTTTCCGGCTGCGAGCCGCTCCGGAGAGTCGCGCGCGTCGGCATTGTCGCGTCAGCGGGAGCGACGTTCCAACAGTTCCTGCTGACGTCCTTCGATGATCATACGCGAGCAGATCGGGCAGATGCCGCTGTGCCGACCCGTACGGATCAGCGTCGCGAACCGATGGCAGATCCGGCATTCGCGCAGCGAACACATGCCGATGACAACAGCGACAAACGCGACGGGAATACCGATCGCAAACCAAGAGCAGACCATCAGGATCGCACAGACCACCATCAGCAGCATCATTGCCACCATGCAATGCGATCGAGATTGCAGACGATTCATATCCATCACAACAACCCCACATCCGGATATTGAATCCTGCGCACGCGGCAGGTTTCATAGTCCAGCATACCCACGATCGTTCCGACACACGCGCGAAGTGCCGCGACACGCCGATTTGCACATTATTCGATCACCGTGGTAAGTTATCTGCTTGTCTGCGAGTGTGGCGGAATGGTAGACGCGCTGTCTTCAGGTGGCAGTGAGTGTATGCTCGTGGGGGTTCAACTCCCCCCACTCGCACCAGCAAGTAAAGGGCTGGAGCAGTTGGAAACAACAGCTCCGGCCCTTTTGCTATCTCACAAACAGGGCACCGCGGCACCGGTCCGCGCGACACTGGTCGCCGCAACAGAGCAATACGAGGCACTGACTCCGTCAATGGCCATGAAGCACTGAAACGACCCAAGTGACACGATTCAAGTGACACGATCTGCAGTCACCGTTCTCCCATATAGACACGAGACCACTGCTGCAATACAATTATGTATTGCAATACTTATGGAGGTTCATCACCAATGGAAAACGCCATCGTTCATCCACGAGTGCACGAACGCCATCCGAACATCCGCGAGGCAGACGTGTTGGCGGCATGGCACAACGTGCTGCTGTCGGCTCCGAGAGACGACGGCACCGGATCGTGGGTGTCCATCGGCATGGACGACAATGGCCGGCTCCTGGAAATGGTCTCCATACACAACAGTGCCGGACAGTGGCTGATCTATCACGCAATGACGCCACCGACCAAAAAGACCATGAAAGAGCTCGGAGCCATAAGGAGAAAATTATGAATCGCGAGGAAATCAACAAGCTGTTCGGCGTGACCGATGAACAGCTCGACCATATGGCCGCTGAATATGAATCCGGCAAATGGGAAGGCGGCGTTGGACCCATCGTCCCCGGACGTCCACGTATCTATGACGAGGAGCTGGAAACCATCTCGTTCCGCCTACCCAAGTCTCGCGTGAATGCTATCGACGCAAGAGCCAAGCGTAACGGCGAGACCCGCAGTCAATTCCTGCGCCAAGCCGTCGACGACGCTCTGCTCGCCAATGCGTGATTCATGCCTGCAACTCTCACAACACGTTACACGGAGACATCCACCGACGAATTCACTACCCCTCAGTCCCGCTTCGCAGGCCAGCTCCCCTGACAAGGGGAGCCAACAAGATAATCAACGAACTGCTGACGCAGGACACTAGGCTTAGACATGTCAGCCGGGCTTAGGAGAACGCGTAAAGCCCACCGATTCTCAGTCGGTCACCGTCGTTCCGTCAGCGTTCTTCCCCACCTCGGCGACGGTGCCGCACCCGCTCTCAGATTGTCTCCCGGCCCCCGACCCCCGGCACCCAGTACCAACCCGATCGCCAAAACTTGAGCCGAGGTGACTCAAGTTTTTCACTGTGGGTAAAATCGGGGAACATCCGCGCACAACGGGCTATTGTATGAAGTGCAAGGCGAAGGAAGGAGCCCCGGAAGGGGTTCCTGGAACGGCAACGATAACCGGTCAGCAGCCTGCGGCGAGCGATCGCGGCAGGCGCGAAGGCCGGCGAGCCAAGCCGCTCCACTCCGATAGCAAGGAGTACCGATTATGGCTATGTTTCCGGCTTTGATGAATGACACGATGTTCTCGGATCTGTTCGATGATCCGTTCTTCCAGGGCTGGCGTTCCAGCGACAACGGCTCTTCGGCCGTGATGCCCGCCAACATGATGAGCACCGATGTGCGCGAGACCGCCAACGGCTACGACGTGGACATCGATATGCCCGGCTTTGACAAGAACGACATCAACCTTGAGCTCAACAACGGCTATCTGACCGTCTCCGCCCACAAGGACGAGGATTCCGGCGACAAGGACAAGGACGGCAAGTGGCTGCGTCGCGAGCGCTACGTCGGCACCTGCTCTCGTAGCTTCTACGTTGGCGACGACGTGAAGGAATCCGATATTCACGCCTCGTACAAGAACGGCACGCTGTGCATCGCCGTGCCGAAGACCCAGCCGGCCGCTCAGGTCGAGAGCAAGCATCAGATCGCGATTGAGGGCTGAAAACAGGGCTGAAGCACAGCAAGCGCCGATAACGCTGATGTGACTGACGTTTCCAGGCATCGCCCGCGCTACGTGCGCAACGCCGACTAACCTGACGGGCGACAGGAAACAACAGCCTAGCCTCTAAGGCGGATGACATGTGACGCGACAGCGTCCATGCCACCCGCCTTTTTGCGTTGAGCCACCAGCGCACTAACCCCCTGTTCTGCCATTTCCGCCACACGTACCGCCACCCCTGATCACTTTTCCCTGACTGACTCCCCTGGCCGACTCCCCAGACCAACGCCTCTAACCGTCTCCCCTGACCGCCTTTCCTGACCGTCTTTCCCCTGACGCGCCATCTCCCCGCATGCCGCTCTTCCGTTGTTCTCACGCCCGGCACGCGTCGGCCTTTTCAAGCGGCGAAACCGGGGAGTCAACGGCATCCACTTCATTGGGTCACGCGGCACGCGGCGGGTCACGTGGCGCGGGTTCGGTCACGTGGAGCGCCCGCGCCCTGTGACCGCTTGATGAAAACCTTGGTATTTCAACGTTTTTGGCACCTCGGTCACAGGGTGCGAGCGCCCCTGTGACCGCACCCTCCCTGTGACCGCACCCGCGCTCCCTGTGACGTGGAGAACGAGTATCGACAGCAGACGACACAAGCCGTCTCACAGTAGAGAC
>NZ_RQSP01000015.1:21480-21603 GCF_009078285.1 Bifidobacterium jacchi | reverse complement strand
GGAACAACAATCAGGCCACTTCAGAGCGGCTTCTGCTGTTTTCGTGGGTTGGATGGTTGGGCGTCAGAGAAAGGAGCGCTGCTTTAGCGCAAGTGCCGTTAGCGCAAGGATTTCTCGGAAAGA
>NZ_RQSP01000015.1:18043-21386 GCF_009078285.1 Bifidobacterium jacchi | reverse complement strand
ATCCTTGCGCTACGAGGCCTGTTAGCGCAAAGATTCTACGAACTCCGGGCAAATCCCGAAAAATCCTTGCGCAAAGCAAGTGTGCAAAGGAAGCACGAGCGAAGAGCAAGCGAGTGCAAGCGAAAAAGGTAGAGAAAGAAAGGTAGAGAAAGAAAGAAGAAAGAAGAGAGAAAGAGAGAAGAGAAAGGTAGAGAAAGGCGCAGGAGGGGAGTCAGAGAAGGACACCAGAGCAGGGACACCACTTGGCTCTAGTTCCATGGTTCTTCTTGGTCGATGAGCATCCTACCCGAAAAGCATCCTACCCGAAAAGCGCCCTTCCCCTACCATTCCAACGGCTCGGTAACGAACCACCACACAGATAACGACAGAAGCGCCTAAGAGACAGGCCGCTACCTTCTTATGCGCGACATTGGTTGCCAATTGGCAACCAACATGCCATTGGCGACAACGGCTCACCGGCGGGAAGTAGCGGCGTTGAAAATGACGGCATCTTGTACCACACTTCTTCTGATTCTCCAAATCCGCTGTCCGCAGAGCCTTGGGTTGTGCACGATTTGTCCCCATGTTATCCACCAAGTTATCCCATATTGTGGATAGTTTGGTGGATTATGCACAGAGTTATCCCCGAAATGTGGATAACCCACTTTTTCTATCCACAGTCGCGGCATCCGCGTGTCGCACAGTTGATGTCACAGTAAACGCACGATGAAGTGCCGCGCCGCACATCCACAAACGATCAGCAATCCGCGGCCGGCGATTCACAATTCACAATCTGCAATCCACCGTCAGCAATCAGCAATCAGCAACCGGTACCCAGTACCCAGTACCCAGTACCCAACAACCAACAACCAACAACCAATCAATGCCGACGCGACGAAATCCACCAGTTCAGCAGCGAGCCGGCGGCAACCAGCAGCGCCCCGCACCAGAACGGCACCGACAGCGCCAATCCAAGCAACAGCGCACTCGCCGCAGTGGACAGCACCGGAGTCGCGTAGCTTGCTATCGCCAGCGTGCGCATGCTGCCGTGCAGAATCCCATGCCCCCAGCAGGCGTATCCACCTGCGATCGAAGCGGCAGCGCCGACCAGCGCCAGCCAGCCCCAGATCGACGGCGCGACGGGCGGCCACCCCTGCCCGGATGCAAAATGAATCACCCACAACGCCACAGCCACCAGCGGAAAGAACACCGACGTGCCGTCCTTGCCCCGCGCCATCGCCGGCGTGAACACGGCATACACCGACCACGCGGACGCGCCGGCGAATGCCAGCAGATACGGCAGTGGATTCGCGGCGATATGGCTCGCCGCCTGCGCCCAATCCAAGCCGCTGTTGCCACCCACCGCAAGCACCACGCCGGCGGTCGCCACGATCGCGCCGGGCAGCACGCGCGCCACGGAACGCATACGGCCGGACGAGGGCGGAAACACCGCGGCCGTCAGCAGCACCATCATCGTCGGCCACAGATAGTTCACCAGACTCACCTCGACCGACGACGCAGCCGAACTGGCCAGACCGATCGACAGCGAAATCGCGGACTCGTAGAACACGAACAGCAGACCGCCGACGAGCAGGTAGCGGCGCGGATACGAGCGCAGCGGCGCGGGGCGATGGAAGATCATCAGCAGCACGATGCCGACCGTGTAGATCAGCGCCGAGCCAAGCGTCGCGCCGAACGAATCGGCGACCACGCGCACCAGCCCGGTCATCATGCTCCACAGCACGATCGCCATCAGACCGACCTTCGTGGCGCGCGACGAGATCACATGGCCGCCGTCGGTGTGTGATGCGGCTCGGGCGCCGCTGGAGCCGGCCTCGCGAGTTTCGCCGTCGGCATGAACCTCGGCATCGGTGTGAACCTCGGCATCGGTGTTGGCATGGTGATCCGACTGTGGCGCGCGGGTCATGGGCACTCCTTTCCGTATCCGTTGCGATATGCTGCGATCTGCTGCGATCTGTTCTGATTCGTTCCGTGTATTCCTTCAGTTGCGAAAGTTCCGTCAATTGCGCAAGTTCCGCCAATAGCGTCATTGTAAGCCGCTGTTGCCTGCGGCCATGCCGTGGACTAGTCTCGATAGCAAATTGTGCACTGCGTGCGCTGTATGCGCTGCATCGCGCTGCGTGCGCCGCACTGCCGCGCATAGCAACAATGCCGCGCAGCAGCAGTGCCGTCGTAAGGAGGAATCATGTCATCCAGCAAGTTCGTTCGCCGCGCGCTGGTCGGCGGCGCGCTCGCCGCGGGGGCGGCGTTGTGGGCGGTCCGTCCGCGTTCGTTCGGCGACAAGCAGAAGCATTTCGTGCCGTCGGTGCCGGAGGCGTGGTATGCGCATCGCGGCCTGCATGATGCCGGTTCCGGCCTGACCGAGGAGTATGCGGTGGAATCGGCGGCCTACGTGGCGCTGGCCCGCAGCATGGCGATCAAGGCCGGCTATGGTTCGGCGGCTGAATCGGGGCCGATCGCGCCGGAGAATTCGCTGGCGTCGTTTGCGGCGGCCTGCGAGGCCGGATTCGGCATCGAGCTTGACTTGCAGCTGACGCTGGATGGTCAGGTCGTGGTCGTGCATGATCCCGATCTGATGCGCGTTGCGGGCGATCCGCGTCGCATCGAGGATTTGACGTATGACGAGCTGACGCGCATCCCGCTGTTTCCTGCGCCGGCGGAGCCGGGCGACGCGGTCGCACATCCGCTGCCGAAGTCGCAGATGAATCCGCCGCTGGTCACCACGCCCGACGCCGCGCCGGACGGCTACTATCAGCATGTGCCGCTGTTTGCGGACGTGCTGCGTGTGGTCGCCGGCCGCGTGCCGCTGATCGTCGAATACAAGTTCGACGACAACGCCGCGTGGGATGAGCGCTGCGACGAGCTGATGGAGAAGGGCGACGAGCTGCTGCGCGCATATGACGGCGCGTATGTGATCGAATCGTTCAATCCGCGCGCGGTGGACTGGTACCGTCAGCATCGCCCGGAGGTGTGCCGCGGTCAGCTGGCCGAGGGCGCGCCGGTGAGCAATCCGGGCGCGTGGGCGGCCGGTCTGCTGGCATTCGACTGGCTGTCTCGCCCGGATTTCGTCGCCTACGACTGGCATGGCGGCAACAGCCCGCAGATGCGTGCCACTCGCGCGTTGGGCGCGACGGCCGTCTCATGGACGGTGCGTTCCAGCGATGAGCTCGCCGAATGCGACGACTGGTTCGACCGCCACATCTTCGAGGCGTTCGTTCCGCGCCGGTAGCGCTGTTTGACTAGTGTCCTGCGTCAGAAATTCGTTGACGAATTCACTACCCCTCAGTCCCGCTTCGCGGTCCAGCTCCCCTGACAAGGGGAGCCAACATTATAATCAGCGAAC
>NZ_RQSP01000015.1:0-17921 GCF_009078285.1 Bifidobacterium jacchi | reverse complement strand
TTCTGACGCAGGGCACTCGGTGCTGTTCGGCCAATGGCGTATTGGTTGCCAATTGGCAACCACCATATCGACCGTTCCGAAGACCCCGAGCAGGCGAAATCACCGAGATTCCGCCATTTTCTCTATTTTCCCGTTGTGGCACATTGGTTGCCAATTGGCAACCAATGTGCCATTGACCGGATAGGAGCCACGCCAGGCCGAACCGGCCGGCGAGCCAGCAAGCTGCGCGCACAACTCGCCAGTAATTGCTGGACTGTTGCCGTGAAGCAAAAGCAGAGCTGCTTGTATGCTGTCCCATCCAGGGGGGGCTGTTAGCGAAGCTGACTGGGGGAAGGAGGAAACGCTGAGGAAACGCTGAATCCCTCTATTATGGAAAAGCCAGACTGTAAAAGCCATGTAAAAGCCAGACCACTGGGTTTTGCCACTGACATATTGGTTGCCAATTGGCAACCAATCAACCGCAATCAACCTCAATCAACTGTAACAAGGAAATGCTGAAAATGGCGGAATTGCAGGGTTTGCACTTTTCAGAGGCACTCGAGACGGCCGGTATGGCGGTTGACGATTGGCGACCAATGTGCCATTGGTCGAGCAGGAAGCCAGTCGTCCGTCTTACACATGGTTGAGTGATATTGGTCCCATGATGACGGTGCCAGATGACGGTACCAGCCAAAAGAAGCCGAGCCCCTCGATCATTTGCGAGACAGCGCTCGTTGCTCTGCTAGTTGCTTCGCTAGAGCAAGGTTCTTCGAGCTTGAGTTTCTTTTCCATATTGTCCTGCGCGTGCCAGCGCGTGCAAGCTTGAATCGGCGTTGGTCGGCGGCGGCCAGTGGATTTGCGCAAGGTTTTCTCGGGATCGCCGGCTCGGGATCGCCGGCCATTTCGAGGTTTTCTTGCGCGGAAGCCTTTCCTAGCGCACTTTTCCTAGCGCACTTTCCTGACGAAGCCGTGGGACGCAACGCGCATAAACCGCGATTATGCATTCCGTCCCACTATGCCGTGGGACGCAGTGCAAAAACAGGCCAGAATCACACTGCGTCCCACAGATCCGTGGCGATTCGTGGGACGCAACGCAAAACAACACTCGAATCACGTTGCGTCCCACTATTCCGTGGGACGCAGTGCAAAAACAGGCCCAAATCGCGCTACGTCCCACTGACGTGGCGTGGGTTCGGTCACGCGGCGCGGGTTTGGTCACAGGGCGCGGGCCGCTCCCCGTGACCGCTTGATGAAAACCTGGTATTTCAACACTGACACCCTGGTCACAGGGAGCGGTCGCTCCCTGTGGCCAAACCCGCTCCCTGTGACGCGGAGAACGAGCATCATCGACTGCAGACGACACAAGCCGTTTCACAGTAGAGACGGAACAAAATCCGACCACTTCAATCAGACCACTTCATGCGGCAGGATGCGACAAGCCGCCGGAACCGTGCCTCATGACACTCGCACACGGTCCCGATGACAGCATTGCGTCCGAGGCGATGCCGGGGGTGGCGACGAAGTGGAAGCCGCAAGCCGGAGCTCCGCGATCGCATCATCGCCCCGCAGATGCGGCATCATGACGCACTGTCCTTGGTGTTCCACGCTGCAGGTGCGTTCCACACCGCAGATGTGTTCCGCGCCGCAGACTAACTCCCAGCTGGAGCAATCATCGGAACAAGCGTATTCCCGCCGGCGTTGCAAGGACGGACAACCGAACGGCACGCCGATACGGGACGGTGGTTGCCAATTGGCAACCAACATGCCATTGCGGACAACACATACCCGGTGCTCTGGGTCAAAGACTCGCGGACAACAGCGAGCCGGCCGACAAGCCGGCACGCCAAGCGCAGAGCGCATCCTGTCAACTCGCCGGTCGGCCCGCACAGCACCTACAAACAGCTCCACTGTTTGCTTCACGGTGCTGTCCTGACAAGGGGAGCCAACATTATAATCAACGAACTTCTGACGCAGGACACTCGGTGCTGTTCGGCCAATGGCGTATTGGTTGCCAATTGGCAACCAACATGCCACTGACCGGATAGGAGCCACGCCAGGCCGAGCCGACCGGCGAGCCAACAAACTGTACGCACAGCGCGTCCAGGATTGCAGATAGGGCTGTCAGAGCTGTCAGCGAAGCTGACGCTCCGTTAATCAACGACCCCGTACAACCTATCGCCGGCATCCCCAAGCCCCGGCACGATGTAGCACTTGTCATTGAGCTTTTCATCAACGGCGCAGACGACGACTTTGAAGTCGATGGAGGGATCGATGCTCTCCTGAACGAACTTGATGCCTTCGGGGGCGGCGATGATGCAGACGGCGGTGACGTCCTTGGCGCCGCGCTCGGCAAGGTAGTGGGTGGCGGCGACGAGGGTGCCGCCGGTGGCGAGCATGGGGTCGATGAGGAAGCACTGACGTCCGGAGAGGTCTTCGGGCAGACGGTTCGCGTAGGTGATCTGCTGGGTGGGATGCTCTTCGTCGCGCTTCATGCCGAGGAAACCAACTTCGGCGGACGGGATCATTTTGGTCATGCCGTCGAGCATGCCGAGTCCGGCACGCAGGATGGGGACGATGATCGGACGAGGCTCGGCGATGTGATTGCCGATCATGGGGGCGACTGGCGTTTCGATGGGCTTGTCAACGACGTCGAGGTCGCGGGTCGCTTCGTAGGCTTCCAGCATGACGAGCTCGGAAACGAGTTCGCGGAAGGTGGCGGAGGAGGTGTTCTTGTCGCGGAGCACGGTCAGTTTGTGCTCGACCAGCGGGTGGTTCAAAACATGAAGTTCCATAGCTTCCAGCGTACCGCAATATCGTGGGCGCGGGCGCGGGGCGTGGCACGCGGGTTGCCGACGGGCGCAATACCAGCCGATGGGCGAAATATCGGCATACTGCCGGACAATACTGCATATGAGCATCATCGATCATGCCGAGTCAGGCGGCGGCAACGGCAGCGACGAACGCAGCAGCGATGCGGCGGTCGCGCAACCGCTGGCGCTACGCATGCCTCTCATCATGGCGTTTCCCGATGCGCTTGGCACCGGTCTGGTCATCAACTGCTCCCCCGCCACAGTTGAATCAACCAAACCACCCGCACCGCTGCGCGCCGCAATCGCCGAACTCATCAGCGAGTACGAGCGCACGCTGTCGCGATTCCGCGCGGATTCGCTCGTCGCGGCGATGGGGCGCGCCGAGCATGGCGGCCGTTTCGCGTTCCCCGAGTGGGCGCGCGGCCTGTTCGATCTTGTCGATTTGCTCAACGCCGCAACCGGCGGCGCGATCGACCCGTGCGTCGGCGAGGATCTGACGCGGCTCGGCTATGGCGTCGACATGAGTTTCGCGGTCGAGATGGGCGCGGCGGGGCGGCTTGGCAGCATTCATGGGCGGCCGACGTGGCGTGGCGATGTGCGCCGCGAGGGGACGACGCTGGTCACGTCGCGCGCGGTGCATCTTGATTTCGGCGCGTGCGGCAAGGGGTATCTGGTTGATCTGATCGGGCGGATGCTGCTGGGCGGCGCGGCGCGCGCTGGCGCGATGCCGCAGCGCCATGCTGAATATGCTGAATATGGCGCATATGCCGAATTCGTGATCGATGCGGGCGGCGATCTGCTGATTCACTCGCATACGCCGGTTGCGATCGCATTGGAGGACCCGGCGGATGCGTCTCGCGCGATCGGCGTGGTGCGGGTGCGGTCGGGCGCGTTGTGCGCGTCGGCGCCGAGTCGTCGGCATTGGCGGGATGCGGCCGGCCACGAACTGCATCATCTGCTCAATGCGATCGACGGGATGCCGGTGCGCGATATCGCGGCCAGCTGGGCGTTTGTGCCGGCTGATTGGGGGCGCGCGGATGCGCCCATCGCGACGGCGCTTGCGGCAGCGTATCCGACGGCGTTCGCCGACGGCGTAGCGACGGCGTTATTCGTGATGAATCCTGGTGCGTTGGCGGCCGGCGTCGGCAGCTACGCGGAGGTACCGCAGCCAAGGGCGGTGCCCGCGTTCGACTGCCTGACGCTGGACGGTCGGCGCCGCGCGATGATGTCCGCAGGCTTCCCGGTCGAGCTGTACACGCGCTGACAGACCGCACTCCGGCACGCCAGCACACCGGCACGCCACACGCCACCGCAAACAAGGGAAGCCCCACATCCTTGCGGATGCGGGGCTTCCTAAGCGTTGGCCTAGCCGATCAGTCAGGTGGGTCGGCTAGGCGCGTCCTATGCGCGGCGACGACGCAGCACGAGCACTGCGGCACCAGCGGCGGCGAGCACCAGCATGATCGCGATGGTCGCGGTCACGGCGGCACCGGTGTCGGTGAGCTTGTCGCCGGGCTTCTTGTCAGCGGCAGGTGCGGTCACGGTGAGCGTGATGCTGCCGGACTTGGCGGTGCCGTCGGTCGAGGTGGCGGTGATGGTCACCGTTCCAGCCTTGAGCGCGGTCACCTTGCCGTTGGCGTCAACCTTGGCGATGGTCGCGTCGGACGTTGCCCAGGCCACGGCCTTGTTGCTGGCGTTGGCCGGCAGCACGGCGGCGGTGAGCTGGAGCGTCTTGCCGACGGCGAACTTGGTCGCACCGTTGTCGCTGGTGACGGCAACCGATTCGACCAGCACCTGCTGCGACTGCTCGCCCGCAGGCGACACGGTGATCTTGATCGCGCCGTCCTTGCCGCCAGCGGTGGCCCTGATGGTCACCGTGCCCACGGCCTTGGCAACGACATTGCCGTGCTCGTCAACCGTGGCGATGGCCTTGTCGGACGTCGTCCACGTCACGGCCTTGCTGCTGGCGTTGTCCGGCTTGACGGTGGCGATGAGCGTCTGCTTCTCGCCGACGGTCATGCCCGACTTGCCTTCGACGATGACCTGCTGGACCGGAATCGTGCCTTCGACGACGGTGATCGTAATCGAACCGGCGACCTTCGGGTTGGAGACGGACGTGGCGGTGATGGTCACCGTGCCCACGGCCTTGGCGACGACCTTGCCGTTCGCGTCAACCGTGGCGACTGCCTCATCGGAGGACTTCCACGTCACGGCCTTGCTTTCGGTCGTGGTCGAGGGTCCGACCTCAACCTTGAGCGTCTGATCCGTGCCGACGGTCATCTGGTCATCGCCGGTGACGGTGACGGTCTCGACCGGAACCGGCTTGGCGGTGACTTCGATCGTGATCGAATCAGACTTGCCGTCCGCGGTGGCGGTGATGGTCACCTTGCCGACCTTCTTCGCAACGACGTTGCCGTCCGCGTCAACCGTGGCGACTGCCTCATCGGAGGAGGTCCACGTCACGGTCTTGTCGGTGGCGTTGTCGGGGGCAACGGTGGCGGTGAGCTGCTGCTCGCCCTCGACCTGCATCGTCTTGTCGCCGGTGACGGTGACGGACGTGACCGGCACCTTCTCGGCGGTGACGGTGAGCGTGATCTCGCCGTACTTGGTCGGGTCGGCGACGGAGGCGGCCTTGATGGTCGTCGTGCCGGCCTTGATCGCGGTCACCTTACCGTTGGCGTTGACCGTGGCGACGGACTTGTTGCTGGAGGTCCACGTCACGGACTTGTCGGTGGCATCGGTCGGAGTGACGGTGGCGCTGTAGTCACCGGTCGTGCCTTCGACGAGGGTGGTCGGGCCGGTCACGGTCACGCCCTGAACGGGGACGACGACCGGAGCCTTGTCGGAGACGGTGATCTCCAGCTTGCCTTCCTTGCCGCCTGCGGTGGCGGTGATGGTCACCTTGCCGGCCTTCTTCGCGAAGACCTTGCCGTTGGCGTCGACCGTGGCGATGTTCGCGTCGGACGACTTCCAGGCGACGGTCTTGTCGGTCGCGTCGTCAGGCTTGACGGTCGCGGTGAGCTGCTGCTCCTCGTCGACGGTCATCGCTGCCTTACCGGCGACGGTCACCGATTCAACGGCGACGGTCTTGGCTGCCACGGTGATCTCGTGAGTGGCGGAGACCTCCGGGTTGGAGACGGACGTGGCCGTAATGGTCACGGTGCCGGCCTTCTTGGTGGTGACGAGGCCGTTGGTGTCAACGGTGGCGACGGCTTCGTCGGAGGACTTCCAGGTGACGGACTTGTCGGTCGCGTTCTCCGGGGCGACTGCGGCGCTCAGGGTGACGGTATCACCCGCGGTCGCGGTCTTGTCGCCGGTGATCGTGATGCCGGTGACGTCCACGTCCTTTTCGGTCTTCTCGACGAGCGTGTAGGTCGCGCCCTTGGTCGTGTTGTCGATGACGAGCAGCGAGGCACCGTCCTTGTTCTTCACGACCTTGGCGGTGACGACCTTGCCGTCCTTGTCCTGCAGCTGGTAGTTCTTGGCATCGCCCTCGGTGACCTTGACCGCAAGCTGACCGCCGTTGTTGGAGGTGATCTTGCTGTCGGTCAGCTTGCCGTCGGCCCACGTGAGGCTCACGCCGAAGTTGCCGCGCGCCACAAGGCCGGAGACGGAGCCGTTCGCCCACACATCCGGGAGCGCCGGAAGCAGGTTCAGGTAGTTCTCATAGGTCTTGCCGTCGGTTGCGGTGAACGTGGAGTTCGACTGGACGAGCATTTCGTTCACACCAGCGGTGTTGCCGAAGTTGCCGTCGATCTGGAACGGCTCATGCGTGTCGAACAGGTTCGCGTACATGGCACCCTTGAGCTGGAGTGCGATCAGCTGGTAGGCGTGGTTGCCGTCGCCGGTTCGCGCCCACGAGTTGATGCGCTGGCCGACACCCCAACCGGTGGCGTCGTCGCCGCGAAGTTCGAGGGACTTCTTGGCGGCCTCCATGTATTCGGCGTTGTCCACGGTGATCAGATCGCCGGGGAACAGACCGAGCATGTGAGAGAGGTGACGATGGTGCTTATCGACATTGGCAAGACCACCGTAATTGGTCTCGTAGAACCATTCCTTGATCTGCCCATCCGTTCCGATCTCAATCGGCTTGAGCAGGCTCTTGGCGCAGGTCCACGAACGGTTGGCAGTGGCGTTGACGAACGCGCCGTTGTCATCCTTGACCCAGTTGTCGACCGAGCAGTTCTCCAGGTTGCCGACGAGATCCTCGTCCTGGCCGAGCTTTTCGGCGGATTCGATCGCGTCGTTGAGCAACTGCCACACCAGCGAGCTTTCGTAGGTGTTGCCGTCGGTGCCCAGCGGACCATGCTCCGGCGAGTAGGCCACACCTGTGGTCAGACGCGGCGTGGCACCGTTGTTGGTGGCACTCGCACCGCCCTTGTGCAGCATGTAGTTGACGTAGAAGTGCGACTCCTCCTTGAGCAGCGCGTACACGCGGTTCAGCAATGATTCGTCACCGGAGTACTCGTATGCTTCGTACACGTTCTGCAGGATCCACGGCACAGCCGCCGGGCTCCATCCCCACGAGAACGCGGCACCGGGAGCGGTCCAGCCGTACGCGGTGTTCTCGGTGTGGGCCATGAAGCCTTCGCCTTCGCCGATCGGCGTGTCCTTGACGAGCGGATTGGCGGTGGTGGCGCCGGCGTAGATCTGCGCGGTCTTGCGACCGGGCTCGACCAGCCCCTCCACATATTCGATGAGCGGCTCGGCCAACTCACCCATATTGCTGGAGTAGGTGGGCCAGTAGTTCATCTGCAGATTGACGTTCATGTGGAAGTCGGAGCCCCACGGCGTGGCACCGTGCGCATTGTCGCCAGCGGTGACCGACCAGATGCCCTGCAGGTTGCTGGGCAGCTGGCTGTTCTCGCGAGACGAACCGATGGTGAGGTAACGACCGTAGTTGTAGACCAAGGTCTCCAGCTCACGCTGCTGCGCGGCGGTGATGCCGCTGTTGGCGGTCTTGTACATCTTGAGCAGCTTGTCGGTCGGCACTGCGCCTTCGGAGCTGTGCGAGGTCTGGCCGAGGTCGAGCTTGACGCGGTTGTACAGATCGGAATGATCCTTGATGTGCGCCTTCTTGACTTCGACGTAGCCCTTGTCGGCGGCCTTGACCACGACATCGGCGACCTGCTTGTCGACGCCGGCCGCGTCCTTGTCGTTGCGGTAGTTCGGGTACTCCTGCTTGTAGTTGGTGGCGGCGGCGATGTACAGGGTCACGGCCTTGGTGCCGGTGATCTTCAGCGACTTGCCGTCGGCGCCGGTGGCGATGGTGCCATCGTTGCCGTCGAGCACTGCCTTGATCTTGGAGTTGTACAGCAGTCCGTTGTTGCCGAGCGAGCCTGCGACCGTCAGGGTGTCGCCCTTGACGGTGGTGTTCTCGTACCGCTTGCTGTAGCCGGAGTTGGTCGGCATGCTTACGGTCAGGTTGAGATCCTTGTCGCCGTCGGCCTTGAGACGGGCCACCATCACGTTGTCCGGGTTGGAGACGAAGTACTCGCGCGTGTACGTGGTGCCGTCATGCGTGAAGGTCACGTCCGCCTTGCCCTTGGAGAGGTTCAGGTCGCGCTTGTAGTTGGTGGTGGAGGTGTCGGAGCCGAAGCCGTAGTCGATGTAGATGTTGCCCCAGCTGAGGTAGTTGCCCTGCTGGGAGCCGTCATCAGAACCGACAAGTTTGCCCGGATTCACCGTCTGCGCGTTGGTGGTTTCGAGCTGCTTGTTCAGGCTGCGCAGCGTGGCGCCATTGTTGCCGTTGGCTTCAATGTTGCCGCCGTTGTAGTTGGCGTTGCTGCCCGGGCCGCCGGTCCACAGCGTCTCCTCGTTGAAGGTGACGCGTTCCTTGCCGACCTCGCCCCAGACGGTGCCGCCGACCTTGCCGTTGCCGATCGGCAGCGTGGTCTGCTGCCACTGGTTGTTCGTGGGATCGCCGTATCCGGAGCCTGGCTTCATGCTGGCATCGGTCTTGGACGCCGGCTGCTCGTACCACAGCCAGTCATCCTTGCTGGTGTCGCCGTCGCCGCCATCGTCAACCGAAGCGACCACGTACACGTTGAACGACGTGGTGTATTTCTCGTCATCCTTGGTAGCGGTGATGGTGATCGGGTAGGCGCCAACATGCCCGGCGTCGAACGCGTCGGAATTCACCGTGTAGGCGTTGGCATCGAGCTTGGTCTTGGTGCCGTCCGCGGTCTTGACGAGCGAGACCTCAAGTCCGGTGCCGTTGTAGACCTCGTTCTTGTTGTACTTGACCTTGGCGGGCAGCTTGGTGACCTCAAGCGAGTATGCGCGCGGCTGCGTCGTGACGGTCATCGACGGCGCCATGTCGGCGGTCGCGTTGGTGAGGCTCTTGGCGCCTTCGGAGCTGACGAAGCGAGCCTCGAAGTTGCCGTTCATGCCGACGGCGAAGGTGATGACCTTCTTGCCGGCCTTGAACTGCTGCTTGACGATATCCGTCACATCCGCGGTGACCTTGGTGTTGTTCTTGGCGTCGGCGACACCGTTGGTGTCGTAGTACTGAGTACCGGCCTTGAACGCAGAGGATTCGGCGATGACCGCATCCTTCGCGTCGGCGTCGAAGTCGGGGCGGCTCGCCCACGTGGCCTTGCCGGTGCCGCAATAGGTGCCGGTGGTGCACTTCGTATCATCGACGGCGATGAGCTTGACCTTGCCCTCCAGGTTGGCGTCAGCGCCGCCCGGGCGCTTGCCGACATAGGTGAGGTTGATGATCGCCTTCTTCGGAGCCTCCGCGTAGCCGCTCATGTCGAAGGTGAGCAGGCCCATCTTCGCGTCGGTTCCATCGGCGGTGTCGGTGGACTTGAACTTCTCGCCGAACTGGCCCTGATTGGCCGGGGTGACGGTGGCGATGTAGGAGGCACCGCTGTAGTTCGAGTTCTTTTCGCTGGTCCAGGACTGGACGGTGGAATCGGCGCTGACGGCCAGCGTGCTCTCGACCGGAGCGAGCGGATCGTCGGCTTCCTCCTCGACCTCGACGGTCATCTGAGGAACCATGGCCGCAGTGACGCCGGTGAGCTTGGTCGGCGCCTCAAGGCTGGCGAAGTTCACGCGCATGCCGGCGGTCTCGCCGAGCGCCAGCGTGATCTTCTTCTTACCGGCGGCGAACTGCTCCTTGACGATGTCGGTCACGTCGAGGGTCACCTTCTTCGTGTTTGCGGGGTCAACAGTCATCGTATCTTCATACTTGACGGAACCCAGCTCGAACTCATCGGACGCTGCGACCTTGGTGGTGTCGCCGACCGTGAACTTCGGACGGTTCGCCCACGTGGCATTGTCGGTGGCGCAGGGAGCCGCGCCAGTGCAGGTCTGGTCATCGACGGCGACCGCCTTGACGGTCTGCTTGTCGGTGGCCTGCGGGCTCTTGCCTCCGGTCGGATACCAGCCGAGGTAGGTGAGGTTCACCTTGGCGGATTCCGGCGCGTCGGTGTAGTCGCTCAGGTCGAAGGTGACGAGGCCCATCTTGAAATCAGTGGACGTATCACCGACGTTGTTCGACTCGTACTTTTCAGCGAAATCGCCGTAGCTGCCCTTGGTGGAGGCGGCGAGATACGGCTTCTCCTTGTTGTTGTCGGTCTTGTCCGAGCCCCACGACTGCATCGTATTGTCGGCGGAGGCCTTCACAGTCTTCTCGACCAGATTGACCTTCTTCTCGGTGACGACGATCGTCGGCACCATATCTTCAGTCGCACCCTTCATGGTGGTGGAAGACGGGCTTTCAAGGCTGGCAAAACTCACGCGATGATGAGCGGTCTCGCCGAGCGCCAACGTGATCGTCTTCTTGCCAGCAGTGAACTGCTCTTCAACAATCTTGGTGACATCGATCGTGACCTTCTCAGTGCCAGTCTTGGTGAGGTCCAGGCTATCGGTGTACGTAGTGTTGCCGAGCTTGAACTCATTGGACGTGGCAATGGTCTTGCCCTCGGTGGTGAACTTCGGACGGTTCGCCCACGTGGCGTCATTGGTGGCGCAGGGTGCCGTGCCGGTGCACTTGGTGTCGTCCACGGCAATTGCCTTGACGGTCTGCACGGTATCAGCAGAACCGCCGATATGACCGAGGTACGTCAGTTCGACCTTCGCGGATTGAGGAGCCGAATCATACTTGCTCAGATCAAAGGTGACGAGGCCCATCTTGGCATCAACGCTGCCGTCGCTGGTGTTCGTGGACTCGTACTGTTCACCGAAGATGCCCTTATTAGCGGGAGTCTGAGCCGCAACATACGGCTTGGCGTTGTTTTTCTGGTTCTTTTCGCCGGCCCACGACTGAGCGGTGGAGTCGGCGGAAGCCTTGATGCGCGTCTCGACCGGAGCGGTGCCGGTGGAGCCGGTAGTGCCATCGACCGCATTGGCGACGGCGGGAAGTCCGACCAGCAACATGCCGGCCGTCGCGAGTGAAGCCACCCATGGCTTCAACCGCGATCGTAACGATCTATGGTTCATATATTCCGTTCTTTCTTCCATGAAAGGGCCGGCATCGATGTCGGCTTGTTATTAATATATACTTTCTTAACTAATTCAACCAGTCCATTCCGACATGCCGTGTTGCCGCGAAGTTACGCCAATACCACACCCAACTACGTCTGCCGACGTGTGCACGCGCCGCCGCAACACGCCAACACCAGATTGTACGGAGTTTTCCCGTACAATAATGTCATGGCAACAACAGTATCGAGAACCTCGCAGAAAACAGCACGTATCGACATACGGCTGACGAGTGAACAACGTGAGCTCATCGAACGGGCGGCGGCGCTGACCGGTTCGACGCTCACGCAGTGGACCGCGCAACAATTGATGGAGGCCGCCCAGCGCGACATCGAAACAAGGGCACGGCTGGCTCTGGAATCCGAGGCATTCGACGCGTTCCAAGCCGCTTTGGAGGAACCGCTGCCAGATGAGGCCCAGCAACTGCTGGCAAGGAGCCCCCAATGGGCATAGACGGCAGGTTCCACGCGCCCAGACGGCTGCAGGAGGGCGACGACCTATCCGCATTCTCCTGCGGCATTGAGCTGATCGACGATTGGGCACATACACGCGCCGCCGCGGCCGGGAGGAACGGAACGGCGGTGACATACGTCTCCACCACCGCAAGCGGGACGGTTGCGGGGCTGTACACGCTGAGCGCATATACGGTCGAACGGGCAAGCGTGCAGGGAGGCTGGCTGCGCCGCAACACGCCGGAACGCATTCCGGCGATTCTCATCGGCATACTTGCGGTCTCGCGCCCTTGTCAAGGCAATGGACTCGGCTGGCAGTTGCTGCGCGATGCCATCATCCGCGCGCAAGGCATCAGCCACCGGCTTGGCGCGCGCGCCCTCATCGTCGGCTCCTACGACGACAGCGCCAGAGCGTTCTACGAGTATTTCGGGTTCAAACCCGTTCCCGGCTCAGGCAGCATGTATCTGCGCCTCGCATAACGCATGACAGCGAGGCGCAGCGGACACTCCGTTATCCAACGAGCGTGAACTGGCTGTTGTACAAACCAGCGTAAAACCCTCCCGCCGCAAGCAGCTGCTCGTGGGTGCCGCGCTCGATCACGTCGCCGTGGTCCATGACGAGGATCATGTCGGCGTCGCGAATGGTGGAGAGGCGGTGGGCGATGACGAAGCTTGTGCGTCCGACGGTGAGGGCGTCCATGGCCTTTTGGATGAGTTCCTCGGTACGGGTGTCAACGGAGGAGGTGGCTTCGTCCAGAATGAGGATGGGCGCGTCCTGCACCATGGCTCGGGCGATGGTGAGGAGCTGCTTCTGGCCCGCGGAGAGCGACGTGTTCTCATCCAGCACGGTGTCGTAGCCTTGGGGCAGCGACTGGATGTAGTGGTCGAGTCCGACGGCGCGGCAGGCGGCGACGATCTGCTCGTCGCTTACGCCGGTCTTCGCGTAGGCGATGTTTTCACGCACTGTTCCACGGAACACCCACGTATCCTGCAGCACCATCGAGAACTGCTGGTGCACGTTCCAACGCGGCACGGAACGCGTGTCGATGCCGTCGATGGTGATGCGTCCGCCGGCGATATCATAGAATCGCATGAGCAGATTGACCATGGTCGTCTTGCCGGCACCGGTCGGGCCGACGATGGCGACTTTCTGCCCGGCGGCGACATGCGCGGAAAAATCATGAATAATCGGCTTGCCGGGTTCGTATTCAAAGCGAACATGCTCGAAATCGACATCGCCGCGAACCGGCCGCCCAGCGCTACCGGAGCCAGCAGCCAAACCGGAACCAGCAGCCGCACCAGCGGCAGCGCCAGCAACCCCGGCCCCCAGCAATGCCGGCTTGGCGGATTCGTCGGCCATCTCGGGTTCCTCAAGGAAACCAAACACGCGTTCGGAGGCGGCGGCGCAGCGCTGCAGATTCTGGAACGCCTGCGCGAACTGGCTCAACGGCTGGGTGAACAGGCGCACGTACATCATGAACGCGACGATCACGCCGAATTCGATCTGCCCGTTCATGGCGAGCGCCGCGCCGACAACGCAGACGACCACGTAGCCGAAGTTGCCGACGAACTGCATGAGCGGCATCATCAGGCCGGAGAGGAACTGCGACTTCCAGCCGGAATCGTACAGGTCGGCATTGTACTTCTCGAAGCGCGCGATCGAATCGGCTTCGCCGTTGTAGGTTTTGACGATGATGTGGCCGGAGTACATCTCCTCGACGTGGCCGTTGACGTCGCCGAGGGCGGCCTGCTGGCGAGCGAAGAAACGCTGCGACGTCTTCATGATGACCATCATCAGCACGAGGCCGATCAAGCTGGAGCCGATCGCGGACAGCGCCATGATCCAGTTGTTGTAGAACATCATGACGAGCGCGCCGACGAACAGCGTGATGGAGGTGATGAGCGCGCCGAGCGACTGGCCGAGGGTCTGGCCGATCGCATCGACGTCGTTGGTGATGCGGGAGAGCACGTCGCCGTAGCTGACCTTGTCGAAGTAGCTCAGGGGCAGCTTGTTGATCTTGTCGCTGATGGATTCGCGCAGCCGCTGGGCGGTTCGCTGGGTGACGTTAGCCATCATCCAGCTTTGCAGGTAGCCGAGCAGCGCGTATCCGAGGTAGAGCGCGATGAGCAGCCAGCCGATGCGGGCGACCGCGCCGAGATCGACCGAGCCGAGGACCGGCTTGCCGTGGACCATTGCGGGCAGACCCTTGACGATTTCGTTGGTCATGTCTTTGAGGCGGTCGGGGCCGATGATCTGGCAGACCGTGCCGATTGCGCCGAGTACCAGCGCGATGATGACGACGGGGATGTAGCGGCGGCTGTAGTTGGCGAGTTTGCGCATGGTTTCGCCGAAGTTCTGCGGTTTTTCGACCGGGCCGCGACCTGCGCCCGGTCCGTGTCCGATGGGTCCTTTTGGCATGTGTTACTCCTTATAAGTCCGTATCGGCCTCCCTCTGATGAGGGAGGTGGCGCGAAGCGCCGGAGGGAGAGAAGCTGGAAGGCCTCAGAAACTGCCCTCGGTCTCGCTATGCTCTATGCTCGGCAGCTCCCGCGAACGGGAGCCGAATTAAGGCTTCCTATGCGGTGAGTTCCGTCTTGCTGAGCTGGGATTCGGCGATCTGCCGGTAGATGTCGCAGTTGTCGAGCAGCTCGCGGTGGGTGCCCTGACCGACGACCTTGCCGTCGTCGAGCACGACGATGAGATCGGCGTTCATGATGGTGCCGATGCGCTGGGCGACGATCAGTTTGGTCGCATCCTTGGCTTCGCGGGCGAGCGCGTCGCGCACATCGCGGTCGGTTTTGAAGTCGAGTGCGCTGAACGAGTCGTCGAATACGAGGATTTCGGGATGACGGTAGACCGCGCGCGCGATCGAGATACGCTGTTTCTGGCCGCCGGATACGTTGGATCCGCCTTGTGCGATGGGCGCGTCGAATCCGCCATCCATGCGATCGATGAATTCGGTGGCATGGGCGACGTCGGCCGCGGCGCGGATGCGGGAAGCCGAATCCGCGTTGCCGGCAGCGGTCTGCGCGCCGACCGCAACCGCAGCCTGAGCGCCGGCCGCAACATCAGCCGACGTGTGCGCGCCGGCCGCAACCGCGGCGCGCGCATCGTCGCCATAGCTGATGTTGCCGGCGACCGTGCCCTTGAACAGCACCGATCGCTGCGGCACATAGCCGATGCGGTCGCGCAGCCCGGTCAGCGGCCAATCGCGCACGTCCACGCCGTCGACGAGCACCTGCCCTTCGGTCGCGTCGTACAGCCGCGGCACCAGGTTGATCAGCGTGGATTTGCCGGAACCGGTCGCGCCGATGAACGCGACCGTCTGGCCGCGCGTCGCCTTGAACGAGACGTGCTCGAGCATCGGTTCGCGCGAATCCGGATACGTGAAGCTCACGTCGCGGAATTCCACCGTGCCGTGCTGGTCGCCGCCGATGCGCGCGATGTCGGCGGCCGTGTCGGTGCCGTCGGTGACGAGCGGCCTGGTGTCGAGCACCTCCATGACACGCTGGGCGGAGACGTCGGCGCGCGGCCAGAGCACGAACACCATGCTCATCAGCAGGAAGCTCATGATGACCTGCACCGAGTAGCTGGAGAAGACGACCATGTTGGAGAACACGGTGAGCTTGTCGGTCGCGGCGGCGGCCTGGATGAGATAGGCGCCGATCCAGTAGACGGCGAGCATCAGGCCGTTCATCACGGTGTTCATCAGCGGCATCATGATCGCCATCGCGCGGTTGGTGAACAGCTGCGTTTCGGTGAGCTCCTTGTTCGCCTGCGCGAACTTGGATTCCTGATAGTCCTCGGCATTGTAGGCGCGCACCACGCGCAAGCCAGTCAGGTTCTCGCGGGCGACGAGGTTGATGTTGTCGGTCAGGCGCTGCATCGCCTTGAATTTCGGCATGACGAGCGCCATGAGGATCACGATCGTGGCGAGCAGCACGACGACCGCGACGCCGGTGGCGAGCGTCCATTCCATGCCCTCGCCGGCGATCTTCGCCACGGCCCAGACGGCCATGATCGGCGATTTGACGATGAGCATAAGGCCCATCGTGATGAACATCTGGATCTGCGTGATGTCGTTGGTGGAACGGGTGATGAGGCTCGCGGTCGAGAATCGGCTCATTTCGGCCGGTCCGAACGATTCGACGCGGCGGAACTCCATCGAGCGGATGCGCTGGCCGAAGCTGGCGGCCACGCGCGCGGCGATGAAGCCGGTGACGACGGCGCAGGCGACCGAGCCGAGCGAGACGAGCAACATCTTGCCGCCCGCGATCCAGATGTCGGCCATGGCACTGCCGGGGGTTTCGACAAGCGTGGTGATGTCGGACATGTAGTCGGGCAGTTTCAGGTCGAAGTACACCTGCCCCACGATGGTGACCAGGGCGATGAGCATCTGCCCGATCTCACCCTTGGAGAGGTATTTCATAATGCGGAACATTGGCTGTGGTCCTTGGGTTGTTGGGTTGGGTTGGGGTTGTTGGTTGGTTGGGTTTGGGGTTGGTTNNNNTGGGGTTGCTGAGTTGGGGTTATGGGTATGGGCTGCTTGGTTTGGGGTTTGGCTGTTGCGGTTTGTTGGGTTGGTTGGGTTTGCTGCGGTTGGTCGGTGCTGGTCGGCTGGATTTGGGTTGGGGAGGTGACTACGACTGCCGCCGCGGTTTGCCGCCGCAGTTTGCCGCCGCAGTTTGCGCCACGGCTCGCAGTTGCGGCTTGCAATCAGGCACGCCCCGTACGACTGGGATACAGAATTGTTTACGTCATTCAATTACTTACACTGTAAGATATTACGCAAGGTAGCGACAATACTGCGCGATCACAGCAGATTTCTCTTGCCGCGAAATCAATCTCCGCCAGCAGGGCGACGACTGGCGGCCGCTGCCAACGGTTGGTTGCCGGCCGTGGTTGATTGCCGACTGCGGCCGCCGGTTGTGATCGTCAACCGTCTCCGGCAGCAACGCACGACCATCGGCACCTAGTATGCCGCGTCAGCGAAGCTGACTGGGGAAGAGACGGCAGCCGAGCCCCCATTATTCGCGAGGCAGACCACTAGTTCCGCGCGCGCTGCTCGCCGTCGGATTCCCGGCGCTTGGATTGCTCGTCGAACGCGGCCTGCACCTCCTCAGGCGTGGGGCGCGGCTTGCCGGGACGGCAGATCGACATGTAGGTCATGAACTCACGGGTCAGATCGATGAATTCGCGCGTGCGCCGCTCCCCCATCTGCGAGAAGATCCAGCAGACGGCGTCGCGCATCTCCTGCATGTCGCGCCTGCCGCGCTCACGACCGGAATCAGTAAGGCTCACGCGCACTACGCGACGGTCGTCGGGATCGACTTCCCGCGTCACCAAGCCCTTTTTCTCCATCGACGAGAGCAGTGTGGATACTCTGCCGGACGTGGCGCGCATGGCGTCGGCGAGCTGGGAGGGCGTCATCGTGCCGATGTGGGCCAGCTGACGGATGACGAACGCCTCGCCGTGCGCGCCACGAACCATCTCGCGCTGCATCACCGACTTGTGGCCCCACACCGTGGTCCACAGCTCGTGCACTGCATCATCCTCAAATCCCATACCGGCACCATCCGTTTCGTTAAGCCGCGCCTTACCGCGCGCGGCGATACAGCACCAAAATTACCTCACACCGTAAACAAAATTATCTCAGACTCCCTTTGCCTCAGTCTGGGGTGCTGGCCTGCGGGGCCGAGAGGCGGTCATTTCACCAACGCGGCTTTTTGCGTTGAACACTCTTAGGGGAACACCGGCGCATGCGAGCGGCACCACCGTGCAGGCGCACGCGCGGCACGGCGGAGCTTGGTATGGCGTGTTCGATGTGGTGCGAGGCGTGCGACGGGCGCATATCGTCCGTAACTGCGCGCGATGACGAAGGTGCCGCGCAGTTACGGACGAAAACGGCGGTGGAATCGTCCTTAACTGCGCGGGGACATCGAGATCGCGCGCAGTTAAGGACGATTCAGCGACACAACAAACACAACCCAACATCGAACAACGGCATCGAGCACGAACGAAGCAGCGCCGCAACAGTGTCGCAGCTTGGTCGCAGCGTGGTCACCAGTCCCAGCGAACGAAATTCGGGAAACAAACCGCCATCTCCCGAATAATGATCACTGGGGTTGTCTCAGCGAACAAAACTCGGGAATACAACCCATTGCTCCCGAATTCCGATCGCTACGAGAC
>NZ_RQSP01000014.1:58495-60424 GCF_009078285.1 Bifidobacterium jacchi | reverse complement strand
GCTGCGGTCAGCGCCGCGACGCAGCGGCGACGCTGGGCGGCGATCGCCGTGGTGATTCGGTTGGTGATTCGGTTGGTGGGTGCCGTGATGATTCGCTCGTCACGCGCGCGGGCGGCTGGTTCGCTCTGCTGAAGTGATGCGTGATCATGCGATGCCTGTCTGCATGATGCCTGTTGCAGCGAAGCTTGTCTTTGCGATGATTGTTGATGTGATGCTGGTTGATGTGATGATTGTCTTTGCGACGATGGATTCGCCGATGATGGGATCGTCATGATGCCGTTCTTCCGCTCATGGGGCGCCACTTGCCCCGTTCCTTCGGATGCGCCTATGCACTCCTAATCTTCCACTCTATCGGCGGCGTGGGACGGCTGGCGCTCGTCAGCAATACGTTGATTGAAGTTCTCAGCTCCCCTTGACAGCACCGTAAAGCAAACAGCGGAGCTGTTTGTAGGTGCTGTGCGAGCCGACCGGCGAGCCAGCAAACTGCGCGTGTAGCGCGTCCGTGATTGCGGGATCAGCACCGTAAAGCAAACAGCGCGACCATGATTGCGGCCTGGCGTGGCTCCTATTCGGTCAATGGCTGGTTGGTTGCCAATTGGCAACCAACCAGCCACAACCAGCCACAACGGGAAAAGAGGGAAAATGGCGGAATCGCGGGGAATTCGCCTTCCCAGAGCCTTCGGAGCTGCCGGTACGGTGGTTGCCAATCGGCAACCAATGCGCCATTGGACGAACAGGGAACCAGCGGTCCGTCTTGTGAGCTGTCTCGCGAATCCGGCAGAAGCAACTGGTCGAACTGGTCCTCCAAACTTGTTCTCCAAGCTGATTTGCGCAAGAAATTCTCGGGATCAATGGTTACTTCGTATAATCCGTGCGCGGGGAGATCGAATAGAGAGCAATTAGCGATCAATTAGCGCAAGGATTTTTCGGAAACAGGGGGAACTTCGTAGAATCTTTGCGCTGAGACTGGGCTTAGCGCAAAGATTCTACGAACTCAAGGATCTTTCCGAGAAATCCTTGCGCTACGAGGCCTGTTAGCGCAAAGATTTTACGAACTCGGGGCAAATCCCGAGAAATCCTTGCACTGGCGGTCTATGATGCCCATGATGCGAGCTGTGCTTGTGGTACGTTGTGGGACGCAACGCCAGAACGAGCAGAAATCGCGTTCCATCCCACTGGTTCGTGGGTGGTTTGTGGGATGCAGTGCAATAATGAGCATGTTCTGCGTTGCGTCCCACGCGGATGTGGGATGCAATGTCCGAATGGGCTTGATTTGCGTTGCGTCCCACAGATTCGTGGGATGCAACGCAGAATGAGCCGGTTTTTGCGTTGCGTCCCACGCGCATCTCGCCTCGTGTAGCTTCCGTCGTGATGAACGTGTGCTTGAACCGCTATTTTTCAACGTTTTTGCCTGATCGTTGCCTGAGTGTTCGCTGTGATGCCGGAAGGGTCGTGGGATGCAACGCCAAAACGAGCCGTATTCTCGTTCCGTCCCACTGATTTGCGGGTGATTTGTGGGACGCAATGCAATAATGAGCATGTTTCGTGTTGCGTCCCACGCGGCTGTGGGATGCAATGTCCGAATGGGCTTGATTTGCGTTCCGTCCCACAGATTCTTGGGACGCAACGCGGAATAAGCCGGTTTTTGCGTTGCATCCCACTAGTATCCTGCGTCAGAAATGCGTTGACGAATTCACTACCCCTCAGTCCCGCGTCGCGGGCCAGCTCGATCCGCAATCATGGACGCGCTGCGCGCAGCATGCCGGCTCGCCGGTCGGCTCGCACAGCACCTACAAACAGCTCCGCTGTTTGCTTCACGGTGCTGTCCTGCAATCACGGACGCGCTCCGCGCGCGGTCTGCTGGCTCGCCGGTCGGCTCGCACGTTGCCTACAAACAGCTCTGCTGTTTGCTTCACGGTGCTGGTCCTG
>NZ_RQSP01000014.1:53286-58436 GCF_009078285.1 Bifidobacterium jacchi | reverse complement strand
GCAATCACGGACGCGCTGCGCGCGCGGTCTGCTGGCTCGCCGGTCGGCTCGCACGTTGCCTACAAACAGCTCTGCTGTTTGCCTAACGGCAACGTCCCTGCAATTATGGACGCGCTGCGCGCGCACTTTACTGGCTCGCCGGTCGGCTCGCACAGCACCTACAAACAGCTCCGCTGTTTGCTTCACGGTGCTGTCCTGACAAGGGGAGCCAGGGATATAATCAACGAACTTCTGACGCAGGACACTACAGGCCAATGGAATTTTACCCGCTCAATCATCTGCGGGACGGCCCATTGACCCGCACAGACTTGGATCGTTACGATCTCGCCCGGTCTTGTGCGATTTGCGCGGCCATGCGCTGTGCGTGCTCGGCTTCGTCGAGATCGGCGAATCCGGCCATGCGCACCGTGTTCGCGATCGTCTCCTCGGTCAGATTGCGCCCCTGCTCCGCAAGATCGGCGACGAATCGTTCGTAGAGCGCGAACGTGCGCTCTGAATACGTGCCCAGCTCGCCGCGCAGATACGTTTCAAACGAGGTCGCCTCAATCGTGTCCTCGGCGGTGGTGAGCACGCGCATCGCCTCGCCCAGATGCGGCCGGCGCTCGCTAAAGTCGCGCGCCCACGCCACCTGCCGGGCGATCACCCGCTCCTGCCGCGCAACGCGGTCGTCGGCAAGACGCTCAATGTACGGTTCGATGTTGCGATGATAGTCGTCGGGCGCGGTCGAGGCCATCATGCGCCCGTATTTTTCGGTGACAAGATTGCGCCCTATGCGGTTGGCCGCGATCAGATCATCCCGATAGGATGCCAGCAGATCGAGCGGCCACGTCAGGAACTGGCTGGCGCGCATCTGATGGAACGTCGGCCAGTTGCCCTGACATGCGGCCCGTCCACCCTCGTTGTTCGTGCGCTGGAACTGATCCCACTCCAGCCGCACGATCCGCTCGACAAGCTGCTCGGCACTCGTCTTGTCAGCGCCAGTCTCGTTCGCGTGCCCGCTACTCGTCCCCATGTCGTTCTCCTTGCTGATGCCTTGCTGATGTCTTGCCGATGCGCGTGGCCGCCGCTTCCCGACGCATCCTCTACATGCTGTGCAGACACGCATCGGTGCCGCGGATGCGCGCCTCCACATACGGCCGCTGCCATTCGAGGAACGTCTCATCGCTGTCGGTCAGCCCCTCGCGCTGCAATTCGGCCACGACCTCGGCGCAGACATGCTCGATGGTCTCATGAATCCGCCCTGCCGCCGGAGCCGCGCCGCGTCCGCCCTCGCCGAATCCCGCGCCACCATAGCATGCGGCCGAACTGAGCCGCAGCAGCGATTCGAGCTGCTCGCACACGTCGGCGAGGCGGGTCGCCATGCGGCGCGACAGTCGACGCAGCGCCGCGAACCGCCATTTGTAGTATGGCGGGTATCCGACCGAAACCGGATTGTTGATCAGGAACACCAGCGAAGCCGCCGCATCAACGAATTCGCCGATCGCCAACCAGGCCGCCGCGCCGTCGCCGCGTTCCAGCATGCGCGGCACATTGTACTGACCGGACTGCGCCATCATGCCCAGCCGTCGCGAAATCAGCGACAGCCGCACATCGTCCGGCATCATCGTGAAGCTCTGCCGCGCCGCCGAGAACGCGCCCAGCGGATCGGCGAACACCGCGCCATTGGTCGCCGCGGCAAGCGTCGATTCGTCCAGCATCAGCCATTCATGCGGCCGGTCAGCCGGCGGAGCGGTGCGATACCCGGTGATCGACTCGAAGAACGCGCCGATCCTGAACACGCCGTCGCGGCGATTCGCGCCGTTGCGCGCGGCGCGCGGCGTGGAATCGGAGCGCGCGCATCCCATGAATTCGCTCGGCAGCGCCTCGTAGTCGGCCTGCAATTGCGCGCCGATCGCCGCGTAATCGTCGTCGGTGAGCCACAGGCAGAAGCGCGGGCCGAAATCATGATCACGCGAGATCGCGTCGTCGAAACTATAGCATTCCGAACCGTGCCCGACGAGGCCCGCGGCGATGCGCCCCCGGTACTGCGGGTAGCGCTCGGCGATGAGCGGCTGGCCGTAGGTTTTCCAGTATTCGCGCGCCAGCTTGAGGCCGCTGACTGGGGTTTGTGCTCCGGTTTGCGGCTTTGTTTGTGCGGTGGCCGCTGTTTGCGCCTCTGTTTGCGCGGTCGCCGCGGTGGTCGCTGTGCCCGCAGTTTGCGGCTCTTGTTGCGCTAGTTCTTCTCGGGATTCGCCCTGATTTCGTGAAAAACTTGCGCTGGCGGCCGGTGCCTTAGCGCAAGGATTTTTCGAAATCAGGCGTGTTCCCGAGAAAAACTTGCGCTGGGATGCAGGATTCGTTGCCGGATTCGTCTCTCGGCTGTGCTCTGCGGCCGACTTGCTTTGGAACTCCAGCTTTGACGTTGCCGGATTCGGTGTTGCGCCTGGATTCGATTCGGGGAACGGCATGGTTTGCTGATCTTTGGTTTGCTGATCTTTGGTTTGCTGATCGCTATGTGCCGTTTCATACCGCTCTGCGCGCCCCGCCTGCCGCTGCTCCTGCCGCTGCGCCCGACGCTGAGCCTCGCGCAGATTCGCTTCGGTGGTGCGGTAGTAGTCGGTGTCGCGCCCGTAGCATTCATCGATCACCGCAAGCGCCTGACGGTAGCGCTCCACGGCCTGAGCGTAGTCGCCGAGCGCGTAGCACACCTGCGCATGACCGGCCAGCGCCGAAGCGTAGTGGGCGCTATGCTCCAGACGCCCGTTGCGGTAGATGTCGAGCGCCTTGAGCGCGTGCGCATTGGCTTCCTGCAGCGCGTCGGTGTCTGCTGTGGCGGTCTTTGCTGCGCCGGTGTCTGCTGCGCCGGCCTTGTTTGGCTTGCCGATCGTTTGTGATTCAGCGGTGTCGCGCGGCGCGTCGGTTGCTTTCGCCGCGTTCGCTGCTGTGGATTCGCCGGCCGCGTTTACAGCGTTCCCGCCCGCCTCGCCGGCGACCCGCGCCGCGTCGAGCAGCACGAGCGCCAGATTCGTGTGCGTGCTCGCCATGTCCAGATCGGCGTCCGGATTCGGACTCGACTGCTCAAGAATGCTGAGCGCTCGCCGCAGCTCGGCTTCGGCCTGCCGCGGATGCCCGGTTTCGCTGTAGACCATCGACAGATTATTGTGCAGCGCGGCGAGTCGGCGGTCGGTGCGGGGCAGCGTCCGCTCGGCGCTCGCCTGCGCCTGCCGGTACAGGTCGAGCGCCTGATCGTAGTGCTTGGCGGCGCGCATGGCGGTTGCCGCGTTGATGAGTGTGGTCGTCCACGCCTCGGTGTCGGCGATGCCCATTCGGGCGGCGAGCTCCAGCGCGCGCTGCACGATCCACTGGTTCTTGTCGTGCCATCCCTGCGACCGGTAGAATCCCATCGTTTCGTTGAGCACGGTGAGCAGACCGGCGTCGTCGCCGGCGTTCTCCGCGTCGATCATAGCCTGCTCAAGATAGGGGGCGGCCTTGGTTGCGGCCTGATGCGCGTCGAAGATCGCGTCGAGTCCGCTGAGGAACGCCGCCGCATCGAAGGTGCCGTCCGCGCGCATCGACGGTCCGGCGATCGTTGCGTCTGCGGTGCCATTGGCCGCCGTGTCCGCGCCCGCCGCGTTCGGAGCCATGAATGAAGCTGCGGCTGGCGCGAACACTGACATGGCTGCCATGGCTGTTTGCATGGCATCCGCCGTGTGCGGGACCGCTGCTGATGCCGTGGTTGCGGTGTCGCCAAGGCTGCCGTCGGCGGTTGGCTCGGTTGCGTTGCTGCCACTGGTTGCGTAGCCGCTGGTAGTTGTGGTGCCGCCGATTGTGGTGTCGGCAGTTGAGTCGGCGCTGTTGCTGCTGGTTGCGTTGTCGTTGGTTGTGGTTCCGCCATCGGCCTTGCTGCCGACTGCGGTGGACGTCTCCGTGGTGTCGCCGAATGCCGCCATGAGTTTCGCCATCAGCTCGTCGTCATCCATGCCTGCTCCCTTGTGCGTCGTCTGCCGGTACGCTGCGCGTCGGCAGACGGTATCTCGCCGTTGCGATTGCCGTATTCCAGTGCCGTATTCCAGTGTAGGCGATGCCGCTCGCGTTCGCTTCCGGCGTTTGGGCATGCATGATGATGCGAGATCGAGCGCTATTGGCGTCAGGCATGCATGATGATGCTGCGGCGCGGAATACCTACAGTTTCTTCCCAGTTGTTTCCCAGTATCGTCCCGATATCGTCCATAACTGCGCGTGATCTCGACGTGTCCGCGCAGTTATGGACGAAAATAGCCCCTGAATCGTCCTTAACTGCGCGGGACTATCGAGATCACGCGCAGTTAAGGACGATAATGGGTGGCGCAGGGTGCCGCCTTGCTCCTGAAGACCGTTCATTGTGTGCTCGACTCCGCGCGCCGAGTTGAAGTGGCCTCATTTTTGTTCCGTCTCTACTGTGAGACGGCTTGTGCCGTCTGTTGTCGATAATACTCGTTCTCCACGTCCTGTGGTGTCCCCCAGCGCAGTGCTTCCGTGCGCATGCATGCTTGGTAGAGCTAGCACAGTAGAGCTAGCAGCGTCCCGGCGCAAGGATTTTTCGGGATCTGCCTTGAGTTCGTAAAATCTTTGCGCTAAGCAGCGTCTCAGCGCAAAGATTTTACGAAGTTCCCCCTCTTTCCGAGAAATCTTTGCGCAAACCCGCTCGAACTAGCTGGGGTGACGCTCCGGGGGTGACACCGCCGGCACTCAGACATGTGACACTCCGGCATCACAACTCTGTCATCACAACTCCGGTATCACAGGATGTATTCAGACAACGATCTGAAGTGGCCGTGCTGCGATTCCGAGAGGTAAAACCGTGAGGTTTTGCAGATCGTGTGCATGCCACGTATGTTTGCGATTGTGTGCATGGGGCGTATGTGTGGGGCGCACGATGGGCCTCTCGCGGTGGCTCGAAGTCACAATAGTGTGCATGCCATGTATGTGAGGCGTTGCTGATTGCGCGCATGGGACGTATGTTTGTGTGATCGTGTGCATGGAATGTACGTGAAACGCCTGATTCAAGACCGCTCGTATACGTTCCATGCACACGATGCCAAAACAACATACGTCCCATGCACACGACGGGCTGTGAGTACACGACGGGCTACGAGGGCCTCGTCACGGTCACAGGGAGCGGGTTCGGTCAC
>NZ_RQSP01000014.1:25112-53236 GCF_009078285.1 Bifidobacterium jacchi | reverse complement strand
GGGGTGCGGGTTCGGTCACAGGGAGCGGGGCGCGCCCTGTGACCGGGGTCTGGAATCGTTGAAATATCAAGGGTTTTGAGGGATGGTCACGGGGAGCGGGTCGCGCCCTGTGACCACACCCGTCGGCGTCCACGCCTGCGCGCGTCGAATCTGCTCCCGCTACAGCACCCCTGCACAGCACCCCGCTTACAGCACCCCGCTACAGCACGGCCACGGCGAGCGTCTCGCCGAGCGTATACGACTCGCCGGGCGCGAGCGTCACCTCGTGCTCGCGGCATACGGCCGACTCGACGCACACGAAGTTCCGCCATTCGCCTTCGCTCATATCGCCGATCGCATTGCCGTCCTTCTCGCCGGGATTCCACGTGACGGTCTGCGGCGAGCCCTCACGCGTGATCTCGATGGCGCGTCCAAGCACCGGATCCTCCAGACGCAGCGCCCCGCTCGACTCGTACACGCGATCGATCGGACCCGGGTAGGTGACGGCCTCATCGGCCTGTTCGCGCGGCTCGAATCCATGCACCGCATCAAGGTAATGCGCGCCGTGCAGCCCCAGCAGCCGCGCCTGCGCCACATCGCCGACGTGCAGATACGCGTGCAGCGCCGCCTCGAAACGCCACGCCGCGTCACCCGTGTTGCGCACGGTAAGCCGCATGGTCAGCGTGCTGCCCACCTGCGCCTCGAACGTCGCCTCGAACTTGGGCAGCCCCGCAGCCGTGTCGATGTCATAATGGTCCGCCCAGACGCGCAGCACGCTCTCGTCCACATCGGCATCGCTGAGCGTGAACCGCGCCAGCCGGTCGGTCGAGCCGGTCTCGTCGAAATGCCATGCGGCCAGCCGCGTCACGCCATGCTTCGGTTTGAGTCCGGCCGCCTGCCCATGCGCATAGCCGGGGCCGAACCACGGGAAGATCACCGGAACGCCGCCTCGAATAGCGGCATCACGTCCCAGATACACGGCCCTTGGCATCCAGACCACGGGCGCGTTGCCCGCCGGCGTCCATTCGATCAGATGCGCGCCATGGTCGCTGATCAGCGCGCGGCCGTCAGGATTGGCGATGTTGCGGATTGCAATGGTTTCACTCATATCGCACAGTATAAACCCGCGCATAGCGCACGGCTGGCGCTGGGCCTGATTCGGCTTGGCTGGCTGTGCTTGGTTTGCTTGGTTTTGCTTGGTTTGTTTTGTTTGATTATTAGTGTTGTGCGATTCGATGCCGCCTGATTGCTGCTTGGCATCTCCTCGTCGGTCGCCTACACGGCTTCGACGTTGCCTCGGTCTCGCCCTAGGCGGCGTTGCCGTCGCTGGTTTCGGTGGCATCGTCGCTTGACGTGCCCTCGCTTGACGTGCCCTCACTCGACGTGCCCTCCGACGTACCGTCGCCATCCGCCGCACCATCGCCGTCACCCGGCAGCCGCTGCCCGCTCATCTCGATCAGCTCGTCGATGGTCACGAACGTGAACCCCTGCTTCTTCAGCCCGTCGAGGATGCCGGGCAGTGCGTCGACGTCCTGCGAGCGGTCGCCGCCGCCGTCGTGCATCAGCACGATCGAGCCGTTGGTCGCATTGTCGAGCACGGCCTTGCGGATGGCATCCGCCCCGGGGCGTTTCCAATCGAGCGTGTCGATGTCCCACAGCACGTTCATGTCGATCAGGTCGCCGGCATCCTTCCACTGCTGTTCGCCGAACGCGCCGTAGGGGGAGCGCAGCACGCGCGTCTGCTTGCCGGTGGCGGCCTTGATGCTGGCGAATCCGCGGGTGATGTTGTCGCGCAGCTCATCGCGGCTCAGCGACGGCATGTATGGATGATCGTAGCTGTGGCTCGCCACCTGATGCCCGTCGGCGAGCATGCGGCGCTCAAGATCGGGCATCGCGTCGGAGGACTCGCCCACGTCGAAGAACGTGGCTTTGGCACCGCGTGATTTGAGGATGTCGAGCATCTTCGCGGTGTATTCGCTCGGTCCGTCATCGAACGTGAGCGCGATCACCTTGCGTCCCTCTGGACTGGGATTGATGCCGCGAACGGTGAAATCACGCGGTTTTACGGTGACCACCGTCGCCTTCTGATGTGATCGGCGTCCGGTGCGCAACTCCTTGACGCCGTCGCGGCCGCGTTGCGTGACGATCTGTATGCCGCCGCCGAGAATGTCGATGTCGGTGCCGTGGGGGATGGCGGTTTTGACGACATCGTACGGCTCGGTCGTGTCCTTGCCGTTGTCGGTGGTCAGCTTGGCCTGATCGCCGACCAGCGTATCCGCGTAGCGTTCCGGCTTCACGGGGCGACCGTTGAGCGTGACCGCGATCGGTCTGCCTCCGTCCTGATCGAGCACGGTGCCGTCGACGGCGAGCAGACGGCCGGGTTTGCGGCGGAATCCATCGTGATCGTCGAGCAGGGTCTGCACGGTCGTGTCCACGTTGACCGACATGCCGGTGCCGTCCACGCGCACGGTGATCGGCCGCCAGTGGTACTGCCACATGTAGACGAGCGTCATGGCGAGCGCGGCGATCAGGATGGTCGGCACGAGGACCGCGGCGGCGGTCAGCCACGGGCGGCGGCGCTGCTGCACGGCGTAGGGGCCGGCCTGATCGGCGTCCTCGCCGCCGTCGCTGGCGTTATCGTCGCTGTCGTTGCCGGCGGCGGCGCGCAGCTCGGCTTCAAGATCGTCCGTATAGGCCGCATTGTTCGGATCCGTGTTGGTTGGCTGGGCTTGTGGCCGTTCTTCCTTGCTCATACCTCAACTCTAGTGGATGAGTGCCCTGCTTGCAGGTTCCGTCGAGTCGAGTTTTCCCAGAATTCGTTTATTGCGGCGGCGCAGCGATGGTCGGTGTAATAGCGGTCAGGTATCGTTGATGATGGGATTATATGAGACGGAATCGCGGTGGGGACATGTCGCGATTCGGTGAGGAGTGCACGATGGCCGCCAAGTTCTGTGAGCGATGTGGAGCGCCGATCGCAGCCGGTGCCGCGTGGTGCACGCGATGCGGCGCGCCCGTTGCGGCGTCGAACGGTGTCCCGTCAGCCGGTGCGACATCAGTGGGAACGGCGTCGGCCGGTGCGGTGCCAGCCAGTGCGACGCCAAGCGTTCGCCCGGCAGTCGCTCGATCCTCGGCGGGCGAGGTCCCCCCGACCGGCGTTCCCGTGCCGCGTGCCCCTCAGTCAGGTGCCGCTGCGCCGATGCGACAGCCGATTCAACAACCGATACCGCAGCCTGCACAACAGCCGCACGCCCCGCTCCCGGCTCATGCTCCTTCGGCTATGCGGCATGATGTCGCTTCCACGCCAGCCGATGTCACGGCATCGCCTGCGGTGCCGTCATCTGCTGTGCCGCAGGCGGCGGGAGTGCAGATGGCGCGCCCCGCAGCGTTGCCTCCTGTGCAATCATCCCAGCCGATTCCTCCGGCTGCGGTTACCAGGCCGCCGCAGCCCCTCCGTAATGTCCCGATGCCGTCAAAGCCCGCCGAATTCGCACAATCCGTGCCGCCGCAATCTACGCAACCCATGCTGGCACAGCCGATGCCAGCGCAGCCTGTGCAGCCCATGCCGCCGCAGCCGATGCCAGCGCAGCCCGGTGCCGCGGTTCCTCCGACGGCGGCGACCACCATCACCGGCAATCCGGTGCCTCCGACTGAGCCGAATCCGCCCGAATCCGAATCGCGCGGCACCGATCCCAACGATTCCGGCAGCGCGCGCACACCCCAGCGCAAATCCAATCGCGGCCGCCTGATCGCCATCATCATCGCCGTGATCGTCGTCATCGCGCTGATCGCAGGCGGCGCGTTCTGGTGGTTCCGCATCCGGCCGAACAGCGGCGACAACGGCGATGCCGACGCCGCGCAATCGTCGCCAACCAAGCGCGACAACGACTCCGCCGCCAGCAGCGACAATGCCAGCGAGCCCGGCAACGGCTCGAAAACGACCATCGAACCGACGCACAGCAACGTCAGCAAGGTTTCGCTGGGCGACATCACGCTGTGCTCCGATGCCGTGAGCGACGGCGACTCATCGCGAACGATCGAGGCGTCCGAATGGATGTGGCACTCCGGCATGCTGGCCACCAGACCGAACCGGTGCGACTACAATGCCGAGGACGGGCCAGCGGACTCCTACGGCTACGGCATCTGGACGCCTCAGCTCGATATGCCGGTGGCCTGTACGCTCTCGCCGGTGCAAGAGGACGAGAAGATGACCGACACCACTCAGACCGGCCAGCGGATCGCGGCCACCTACGGCGACGATCCGGCCGTGTTCCTCATCTATAGGGTCACCGTCAAGGCGAAGGGCACCACGCCGCAGACCGATCATCTCTACGCGCAGCCCGTCACCGTGGCATCATCCGGCTGTACGCTGGGCAATCGCATCGAACTCGACAATCATGGAGGGAACGTGCATCTGCTGACCGCAACCGACGACAGGATAGCGGTCGTCGAGAGCTGGGAGGATTCGCAAGAGCGTGCCAACAGCAAAGGCGACAAGAAGGACGTCGATATCAATCATGCGATGGTCAGCGTGATCGACCGTGACGGCAAGCTGACGAAGGCGACCTACGATCAGGGCGTGAGCGAGAACGATGAACATTATTTCGATACGAAGCCGTTCTCTGTGGCGGGATATGCAGCGGCCGGACTGTACGTCGATCGCAGCGGCAGCGGCGACTTCACGTTCCATGATCTCGACTCCGACAAGGCGCTGTTCAAGCTGGGCGCACTATATTGCGGCGGCGGCAATTCCGAGTTTGACGATGACTGTGGGGTGGATGGCGTTTGGCGGCTTGGCTCCGATCGATTCCTGGTGGCCGACGGCACGGTCGGCCAAGGCGCGCGCTACTTCATTGTCGATTCTGCCGGCAAGGCCACGGCGGTGAAGAGCGGCATCGCGTTCGACAAGGACAAGTATGGGGAGAGCGCGGATTCCTTGCTGGGCGACTCCGAGCTCGTCCAGCTCAAGGATCGCTCGTTCGTGGTGGTGGGCGGACGCAACGTGCTCTACCATATGGATGTCAACGGGCGGTTCACGCCGATCATCGATCGTGATCGGTTGGCGAAGCTGCGTGATGGCGTCAACAGCGACATTCATGTCAATTATGTGACCGGTCAGATCTATCTGGAGACCACCGACGAGAATCTGGTGGTGGGGCTGGACGGCAAGTCCGTCGGCGAATACACATGGGAACCGGACGACTACTGGAATTATCCGACCGATTTCACGTCGCCGTTCGACCTGACCCAGCTTGATTGGGTGACGTGGACCGACGACGACGGCGTGCAGTACGTCACGCTCGGCGGCGATCCGAACGGCGACGGGCGGCCGGATTCGTCTGATTCCGATTCGTCCAGTTCGGATTCATCCGATGATTCATCTGACGATTCGTCATCGGATTCCTCTGATTCCAGTTCGTCCGATGATTCGTCGTCGGACTCCTCCGACTGACCTCTACAGCCTGTGTCGCAGGAGCAGGCTCAGTCGTTGATGGTGAACGTGGGCGAGATCTTCTCGACGAGCTTGTCGGCCTTGCTTCTCACGCTCTGCGAGTAGGTGATCGTCATGGTCACGGTACGCGAATCGGTCACGTACTCCTTGACATACATGATGATCGAGCCCTCCTTCCAGCTGCCCGCCACCATCGAGCCCTTCGCCGTGGCGAAGGAGACGTCGTCATGGTTCTTGAGCTCGGCGAGGGCGCTTTGCGGCGTCAACCCCGCAGGATTGTCGTCGGCGTCGATGCGGATGAGCATATCGGTATCCGTGTCGATCAGCTTGCGCACGGAGTCGCTCTGCTCGTCACGCCATTCGAATCCGCTCGGAATGTCGATCGAATAGCCGTACTCGTCGTTCGTATAGGTGCCGCTGAACGCTTCGCCGTCCAGCTCCCTGCTGGATGAGTCGCTTGAATCCGAGGAATTCGACGAATCCGAGGAATCCGAGGAATAATCATCCGATGTTGACCCGTATTGCGTGTCTCTCAGCGCAGCCTTAACGTCCTGTATGTCGGTTTCCAGCGTCTTCGCGTAGCCTCGCTGGTTGCGCAGTGCGTCCTGCGTGCTCTCGCGTTCGGAGTCGAGCGCTTCGACGCTGTCGGCGGAGCAGTTCGGTGTGGTGATGTTGTCGGGGACGTGCCCGAGGTCCTCCTTCAATCGCGAAAGCGTCGACGGGTCGGACACATCGTTGCTCGACGTCGAGTTGAGCAGCTCCCGCGCATCGCGCACGGTCTGCGCATAGTCGGATTGCACGTCGTAGATCTGACTTTTCACGTCGTTGCAGCGTTGCCGTGCCGCGTCGAGCTCCTTCTGACTGGCAGTGCGCCAGTAGATGATGCCGCCGGTGATCGCCGCTACGGCGAGGAGCAGAACGACGACGATCACGATATTGCGCACGGTGTGGCGCTGCGGTTGGATTGGCGCGGACAGCGGGTACGGCGAGTGCTTCCGGGGTGCCTCCGGAGTTTCTGGGACGCCGGGGACGGCTGATCTGACGGGTGCGGCCGGTGCTGCGGGTGATGCCGACACTCCAGCTGATGCCGGCCGCGTGAAGGTGCCGTCCAGCTGTGTCGCGTCGGATGCCGTTGACGGCACGATACCCGGCATGCCCGGCGCGGCTGGTCTTGGCGCGGAGACGGCTGGCGTTGGCGGTATGGCGGTCATCGGTATGGGCGTAGCCTGTGACATCGGCGGCATTGCGGCGGGCGGCTGTGGCATGGTGGTCTGTGGCTGAGTCGGCTGTGGCTGAGATGGCAGTGGCTGCCCGCATACGGCACAGAATCGGTCGTTTGGTGCCGCCGCCGTTCCGCAGGTTGGGCAGATGCGAGATGCTATCACGCCGTTCATGGCGATCCTTCCCCCGGTTTTTGATATATCCCCTTGTACTTCCCTGAGATCTGATGATACGCGTCAAGGGGACGCCTCATGTCACATGTCACGGCGTTGCGCTCCGATCCGCCGAGCCATGGTGTAGGCAATCACCCATGATGTAGGGAATTGCACATGATGTAGGCAATCGCCCATGATGCAGTAAAGCAAAACCGCGGAATTCCGCCAAATCGCAAAAACCGTTCCCTACACCATGGGGAAAACACAACACCATGGGCCGCATATCGCATGTCACCCGGCGCGGCTGTGTGAAGCGCGGTAGGCTGGAGTCATGAACGAGCGATCGTCGCAACCCGCCGCAGTTCCACCGCCGCCATTGCCGGGAGGGGGATCGGTGCCGACTGCGCCTCAATCTGCATATGCCGCAGCGGGGTCTGCGTCGCCGTCGCAGCCTGTGCAGTACAACTCGAATCAACACGCTTCCGCGCAACAGCGCCCTGCGCAATATGGCACTGAGCAACAACGCCCTGCGCAATACAACGTCAGCCAATACGGCAGCGCTGGTCAACACCCTGCCGCCGCGCAATACCAGGCCAGCCAATACGCCGCCAACCAATACGGTGCCGCCAGCCAGTACCATGCCGCGATGCAGGCTGCCGCGCAGCGCGCCGAGCGCCGCCGCGGCATCAAAACCACCGTCAACCGCGCGAGCCGGTTCGCGCTGATCTACATGATCGTCTTCATGGGCGCGTATCTGTTGTGCCAGCTGGCATTGGAGGCCATCGCGAAGCATATGATCGACACCGGCGGCGCAGGCTTCGGTCATGCGCTTGCGCTGCTCGCCATCATCAACGGCGAGGGACTGCTGTATCTGTTCGCGGTCGCCGTCGGGGTGATCGTGCTGATGCTCATGCGCGGCGGCATGGTGTGCTCGGCATCGCTGTGGCTGGGGGAGCGCGGCCGCGACGGCAGACGCACGGGTCGCCTGATGAAGCCCGCGTGGCTTGTGGTGTTCTTTGCGCTGGTGATCGGCGTGCAGGGTGTGCTGGAGATCACGCAGATCGTGCTCGCCATGTTCGGCATCCGATTCGTCTCGCTCACCGACGGCGCGCAGGGGCTTGCGGGGACGGTTCTCGCCGGTGGCGCTCCGCTCGGCGCATGGCATGCGGGTCTGGGTGGACCGGTCGACCCGAACTACTTCTCGCCGGTCGGCTCGTTCTTCGTGGGCGGCACCTGTTACGCATGGTTCCTCGCGCCGATCGTCGAGGAGATCGTGTTCCGCGGCGTGGTCATGGGCACGCTCAAGCCGTTGGGACGCAAATTCGCGATTCTCACGTCGGCGATCATGTTCGGTCTGTTCCATGATGATCTGGTGCAGGGGCTGTTCGCATTCGGCCTCGGCCTGATTCTCGGGTTCGTGGCGATGGAGTATTCGCTGCTGTGGTCGATCGCGCTTCACATGTTCAACAACGCGGTGCTTTCCGGTCTGTTCATCGACGTGTTCGCCAGCTCGCTCGGCGACGATGCGGTGGTGATCTGCATGCTGCTGCTTATGGTGGTCGGCATCGTTGGACTGATCGTGGTGTTCACGCGGTTCGGTTCGGGGTTGCGGCGCTATTCGCGCAAGCATCGCACGGCTGCCGGCACCTATGGCGCGGCGTGGACGAGCGGATGGTTCGTTGCATTCGTGGTCGTCAACGTGGCGCTCACCGTGGCGTTCGCCGTGCTGACCGCGATGGGATCGTAGTGCGGCGGGCCTCTGTGGGCGAGGCGGGCCGTCGGCATCCGTTATTGTTGGAGTAATCGGGTTGGAACTCTGGTGCTGGAACTGTGGTGCTGGAGCCAATGTGTTGGAAAGGAGCGCCATGAACCAGTCATTTGCACCGTTCTATGATGTCACCCTCAGCTACGAGGACAATTACGCGCATGGGCCGTTCGGCGCGTTCCATCAGGCGCTGCGCGGAGATGGCGGCGATTCGGCGGCCACTGCCACGTCGGCCGATGCGGGCGCGTCGGTCGCTCAGACGGCTGCGGCTGCGGCCGCTCCAACCACGTCCGCTCCAACCGTGCCGATGATCGACTTCCTAGGTGCCAAGGTCAACCTGCCGTTCGGCATTCCGGCGGGGCCGCTGCTCAACGAGCGGTTCACCACCGCCGCGTTTCGCATGGGATTCGATCTGGCCACCTACAAGACCGTGCGCTCGCGGGCATGGGCATGCAATCCGTTCCCGAACGTGCTCGCCGTGCATCCCAGGTCGGCTGACGGCTCGCTGACGCCGGGAAGCGTCGAGCTGGACGAGGGCGTTCTGGCCGATACGCATTATGACATGCCGATTTCGATCTCCAACTCCTTCGGTGTGCCGTCGCGCGATCCGGATGAATGGCAGCCGGATATGCGGCGCGCGATCGCCGCTGCCGGCCCGGGGCAGCTGCTGATTCCAAGCTTCCAGGGGTCGCGCGTGGCGGGGATGTCCACCGACGAGTACATCGCCGACCATGTGACGACCGCGCGGCTGGTCGCCGAGACCGGAGCCCGACTCATGGTGATGAACACCAGCTGCCCGAACGAGGGGCACAATCGGCTGTTGTGCCACGATTCGGCGCTGGTTGGGCGCATCACCGAGGCGGTCAAGGGCGAGATCGGCGATACGCCGCTTGCCGTCAAACTCGCTTATATTCCTCCCACCGAGGTCGACGGCGAGTGGGGTGCATCGCGGTGCATCGTTGATGATTCGGCGCTGGAGACGATGGTGCGCCTGACCGCCGGACGTGGCACGGTGCAGGCGTTCTCGGCGATCAACACGATTTCTGCGCGGCTTGTTGATGCGAACGGTCGTCAGGCGCTGCCCGGCGAGGGGCGCGATCGCAGCGGCGTGTGCGGTCGGGCGATCCGTTCGGCCGGCCTCGATATGGTGTCGCGGCTCGCCGCGATTCGTGAACGGCTTGGCTTGGATTATACGATCATCGGCCTCGGCGGCGTGGTCGCTCCCGAGGACTATCAGGCGTATCGCACTGCTGGCGCGGATGCCGTGATGAGCGCCACCGGTGCCATGTGGGACGCCTCGCTCGCCCAGCGCATCAAGGCCTTGCTCGCCTAACACGCTCTGCACGCCCCAGCCTCGGCCCCCTCTGATTGCAGGACGGGCTGTCAGCGAAGCTGACTGGGGGAGAGACCACTGATGGGTACGATTCATCCTCTTGAGTACGCGCAGTCCGCAAGACGCAGTCTTTACATAATGAACAAACGCTGTGAATGCCGTGGGCTGACGATACACTGGTTGTCGTACATCTATGGCTCATAAGGCGGCGCTGACACAGTCGGTCAGTGCGCGGTCGGATGTCATGCCGCGATCGGCGGAAGGAAGAACAATGAGAGTTGGAAAGAGAATCGTAGGCGCATTGGCTGCGTTGGCCACCGTCGCCGCGATGGGTGCCGTGGCGGGTTCGGCGACCGCGGCCGGAACCTGGAACACGCTCTCCGCAACACAGAAGAGATCCTCATACGGCTACTTCGTCTGGAAATCGGAGAACGCGACCACGCAGGCGGCAAAGGACGCCGCAGCAAAGGCGGCGGATATCCTTGTGAACGCGCCGAAGAAGAGCTACACCAGCATCGGTGCGAGTACAGATGCCACCAGTCTGGAGAATTTCCAAGCCGCAGTGGAGGATACCGCCCGCATCAACGATTTTCGAGCCGCGCAATCCGACGAGCCGTGCCGCACTGACCTTGCCTCGGGCAAGGGGCGCGCCTGCGGCGATGCCGGCAAGCGCCTGCAGCCGTTGGTCGTCACCGATATCCTCATGGCCATCGCCCAGTCGGATGCCAACTACTCCAAGACGTTCGCCAATGGTCATGCACAGCAGTACAACGTCTACGAGAATCTGTCGTGGGCTGGAAATCTGGTCTACAAGGATGGGATGAACCAGTACTTTACCGAGCCGATGAAGTCGCAGTTCGCCAATTGCAAGGATGGCCAGTCGTTCGCGGCCTGCAACTGGTACTGGACCGAAAAGCCGCTGTATAACAAGAATCCCGCTGACGGCGGAGCCGGCCATTATCGGACTTTGACCGATAAGAACGGCGATGGTTCCGCACTGGTCAACCTGACCTACACTGGCGTGGCCGTCAACTCCGCGGCGGATCACGGGAACGTCGTCGCACAGGTGTATTCCAACGCGAGCTTTGACAGCTACAACAAGCTGACTGCGCCGACGTACACCGCGAGCGCATATCTTGCTGACGTGAAGGCCTACATCGCCAAGGTGAACCAGACTGCGTACACCGTCACGTTCGACAGCAACGGCGGCTCCGCGGTGACCGCGGTCAAGGTGAACGGCGGCGACAAGCTCGCCAAGCCCACCGATCCGACCAAGGCCGGCTACACGTTCGGCGGATGGTACACCGACAAGGCGCTGTCCAACGCCTATGACTTCACCAAGGCCGTCACTGGAAACCTCACGCTGTACGCCAAGTGGAACGCGGTGACGATCACATCCGTCGCGAATCCCGCCGCCGTCTCCACCCCGGCCGGAGTCAACCCGACCAGCAAACTGCCGAAGACGGTGACCGCAACATACTCGGACGGCTCCACCAAGACCGTCAACGTTGCATGGGATGCGATTCCTGCCAACAGCTACGCCAAGGTCGGTTCGTTCACCGTCAACGGCACCGTCAACGGATACTCCGGCAAGGCGACCATCACCGTGAACGTGACCGCCGCCGAGCCGGTCAGCGCCGTCGCCAACCCGGCAACGGTCACCACCGTCGCCACCAACGCGCCCGACCTGAGCAAGGTGAAGGCGACCGTCACCTACACGGACGGCAGCACGCAGAGCGCGAACGTGACCTGGCCCGCCATCGACGCCTCCAAGTACGCCCAGCCGGGCACATTCACCGTCAAGGGCACGGCTGCGGCCGGTTCCAAGACGTTCGAGGTGACGCTTACCGTGACCGTGACCGCGCGGACTATCACCAAGGTCACCGCTCCGGCGGCGCAGACCGTGGACTCCGGCAAGGAGCCCACCTATCCGACGCAGGTTGACGTCGTCTACAACGACGGCAAGACCGGCAAGGCCGACGTCACGTGGACGAAGCTCACGCGCGACCAGTACGGCAAGCGCGACGGCGGCACGTTCGACGTGACCGGAACCGTCGCCGGATACAACGGCAGCGTCAAGTTCACCGTCACCGTCAACAAGGCCGTGCCGCAGTCCGCCGTGCCGACCGCCGCCACCGAGCAGACCACCAAGGACGTGGTCCCCGATCTGAGCGGCATCAAGGCGAACATCACCTGGTCCAACGGCGACAAGACCGAAGCCGCCGTGACGTGGCCCGAGCTGACCGCGAGCCAGTTCGCCACCGTCGGCGACAAGGTGCCGGTCAAGGGCACGGTGAGCGTGGACGGCAAGTCGTTCGACGTGACCGTCACCGTTTCGGTTGTGTCCGCGATCGCGCTCAAGGCGACCATTCCCACCGGCGACAACGGCGTGAACGTCACCGTCGAGTCCGGCACGTCGCCGGCCGCCGAGCTGGCCAAGATCAAGGCGACCGTCACCTGGTCGAATGATGAGACCACCGACGTGGCCGTGACATGGGATGCGCCGAAGAAGGCCGACTACTCGCTGCGTGCAGGCGGCGTCTTCAGCATCGCCGGCACCGTCAACGCGGGCGGCAAGACGTTCGACGTGACCGCAAAGTACAAGGTCAAAGCCGCGACCGTGAAGTCCGCGGCCATCAAGGGCGGTTCGACCGTCACCACGGCCTCGGGCACCGCGCCGAAGCTGCCGACCACCGCCGTCGTGACGTGGTCCAATGGCGATACGATCGAAGGCACGATCCGCTGGACGACCATCAACAAGACTGACTACTCCAAGCGTGCGGGTGGTACGTTCGACGTGACCGGCACCGTTGATTCGGCCGTCACCGGCGCAGACAAGCTGACCGTGACCGCCCAGGTGACGGTGAACGCCGCGGAGGTGAAGTCCGTGGAGGAGGTTGCCGTGAGCACGCTCGCCAAGGTTGCGCCGAATCTGCCGGGCACCGTGAAAGTGACATGGTCGAACGACGATGTGGTGGATGAGACCGTGGCATGGGATGCGGTGAGCGCCGAGCAGTATGCGAAGCGCGGTGTGTTTAAGGTCAACGGTGTCGCCACCGATCCGGAGACCGGCGTGAAGACCAACGTGACCGCCACGGTGACCGTGACCGCGACGATCAGCTCCGTCACGCAGCCCGAGGATATCACCGTCGAATCCGGTCAGGACCCGGCCAGGGTCGGCAAACTGCCCACCACGGTCACAGTCGTGTGGTCCGATGGTGACAGCGAAGACGTGGCCGTCACATGGGACACCGCGTCGTACGGCAAGGCCGACTACTCGAAGCGCGAAGGCAACACCTTCGTCGTGAAGGGTGCGGTCAAGGGCTACGAGCATGGTGTGAGCGTGACCGTCAAGGTCAAGCCCGCCACCGTCAAGTCCGTCGAGGGCACCGAAACCGACGTGAACACCGTTGAGGGAGCCGCGCCCGCACTGCCCGAGGTGCTGACGGTCAACTGGTCGAACGGCGACGTGAGCTATGCGAAGATCGCATGGCCCGCCGTCGACGCCTCCGCGTATGCGAAGGCCGGTTCGTTCACGGTGAGGGGCTCCGCCGCCGTTGCCGGCAAGACCTATGAGACCGTCGCCAATGTGACGGTCAAGGCCAAGTCGACCGAGCAGCCGGGCGGCAATAATGGTGGCAACAACGGTGCCGGGAACAATGGTGCCGGAAACAACGGCAGCGGTAACGGTGCAGGCAACAACAACGGTGGTGCCGCGGTGAGCCCCAACCCGCCGCACGCCATCAAGCCGGATCTCAACAAGAAGCCCGGCAGCCAGCTCAACACCGGCAACACCATCGCATCGACCGGTGCCACGGTGGCGATCATCGCTGTCGTGGTGGTCGTGCTCGCGGCGATCGGCGGCGTGGCTCTCGTCATCGCACGCAAGCGCGGCAACAACGGCGGCGCGGGCGATTCGCGGAACGAGGACTGAACCGGCTGAGGTGCCAGCTGCGGGTTGAATGCGGTGCTGTTGCGACGCTGACCGCGTTGACTGGGCGTTGACCGTGGCACTGCCCGTGGCACTGCCCGTGGCGTTGCCGCAATGCAGACCGTGGTTCAAAACCACGGGGCTGCGTAGCGGCAACGCCAGTCCCCGCAGTCAATCGCCCAAAGCAGCCACCTAAACCAGTTCCCCAAACCAGTTCCCCAAACCAACTATCCAAACAAGTTAGCCAAACCAAAGAGGCCGGAACCTTTCCGAATGATCACCGCACTCCGATGATCGAGTGCAGTGCATTCGAGGGGTTTCCGGCCTTTTCTCTTCCCCATGTTCGCCTAGTGTCCTGTGTCAGAAGTTCTTTGATTGCCTTTCCTGGCTCCTTTTGTCGCACAGCACCGTGAAGCAAACGGCGGAGCTGTTTGTAGGTGCTGTGCGAGCCGGCCGTTGTGTTTTCGGCACTGGCATGTTGGTTGCCAATTGGCAACCATGCTATGACGATGAACAAGGCCGCCGGCGGTGTCTACTGTCTTGCCTGGCTAGCGAAACTGGCCTCCTGCGAAACGGTCTGAGGCGCGGCACGTCATTGGTGTTTTCGCTACTGGCATGTTGGTTGCCGATTGGCAACCATGCTATGGAAACGAAAACAACACTCATTCCGCATTCTGTACCACCCGTACCGCTGGCGTGGCGCGGCGCGGGTTCGGTCACGTGGTGCGGGTTTGGTCACAGGGAGCGGGTCGCTCCCCGTGACCGCTTGATGAAAACCTTGGTATTTCAGCGTTTTTGTCACCCTGGTCACAGGGTGCGGTCGCTCCCTGTGACCACATCCGCACCCTGTGACGTGGGAAGCGAGCATTATCGACGACAGCAGACGACGCAAGCCGTCTCATAGTAGAGGCGGCACAACAATCAGGCCACCTCACTCGGTAGTCCTGTCCGTCTGATAAGTCCTGTCCACTCAGTGAGTGGCTCGCTTGGCAGTCGTGTCCACTTGGCTTGTGTCTGCACGACTTCGCCCGCAAGTCTCTCCTCAAGGGGGCCGTTACCTCTCCATCAACTGCAGGACAGACCACTGGCAGGTGTCTGATCTGTCACGTGGCGCGTTTTTCGGCGATTTCGTCGCCGTGTGACAGATTGACTTGTCACGCGATGCCTTTTTGCCCTGTTTTTGCGTGTCGTGACACGCTGGGCTTGGCTGGCCTTGGCTAAGAATCCTTGGGATTCCGCCGTTTTGTGATTATGCGGCAAGATGTAAGCTTGTCGCAGAGCTATCGGAGTTTGTCACGCGGCGCGTTTTTCGGCGATTTCGTCGCCGCGTGACAATACGGGGGGTACCGTCTGGCGGTCGGCTTGTGTGATCGTTTCATGGCAACGATTCGACGCAAAGGGTGTCGACAAGGGAACCGAGGATATGATCGGCGTATCTTCGCCATCGGCTATTGGTCTCAGCGAACAAAAATCGGGAAATCCTCATTGATCTCCCGAATTATGATCGCTGCCGACTTCTCAGTGAACGAAATTCGGGAGCAATGGGCGAATCTCCCGAAAATCGATCGCTGAGCCGACCTCAGTGAACGAAATTCGGGAAAGAGCCATTCCTTTCCCGAATTTCGATCGCTGGCATATACCGCACGCCGTGCGACAGCGCGAGATGCCGCCACGGTCGCGCATCGCACATCGCACGCCGTGCGACAGCGCGCATCGCACTCAAGCACGCAAGCGCGCGAATCAGCCTTCGGCAGCCGCCTTCATCGCGACAGCGCCCACATAGTAGACCGGCTTGTCGAAGTTCGGCTGGAACAGGAAGTCCACGTTGGCGAGCTGGTCGATCGTGAAGTGCGCCTGAACCGCCATCGAGATCACGTTCGCCGCACCGGAGACATCGGCCTTGGCGCAGAACTGGCCGCCCTTGACTTCGCGCGTGACCGGATCCCACGTGAGGATCGACGTCACCGGCGTGGTAGTGAGCATAAAGTCGGGGCGGTAATCGTCGGTCAGCGAGGTCTCATGCACCGTCAGCCCGCGCCGCTCGGCACCCGCCTGCGTCAGACCCGAGGCCGCCAGCGACAGATCGTAGAGCTGCACTGCCGACGTGGCCTGCGTGCCCATGTACTTGACAGTCGGCTGATCGATGTTGCGCCCGACGAGCAATCCCTGACGCACCGCGTTCGTGGCCAGCGGAATGTAGTCGTGCTTACCGGTCGGATTGTAGAACACGGTCGCCGAATCGCCGGCTGCGTACACGTCGGGGGCGGACGCGCGCATATAGTCGTCGACGATGATCGCGCCGTTGGGCAGCATGTCCACCTGACCGGCGAGCAGAGCGGTATTCGGGCGGAAACCGACCGCGAGAATCGCCATCTGCGCCGTGTATTCGCCCTTCTCGGTCACCACCGTCACCGTGTCGTCGGGATTGTCACGGAACGCGACCACCTTCTGCCCCAACGCGAGCGTGACGCCATGATCGCGGAATGCGGCCTCGACCTGATCGGTGATCTTCTTGTCGAAATTGTTCGCCAATGCGCGATCCAGACCGTCCACCAGCGTGGTTTCGACACCCACCAGCGAGAACTGCTCGGCCAGCTCGGCGCCGATGTAGCCGGAGCCGACCACCACGGCCGACTTGGCGAGCTTGGCGCGTTCCTTGATCGCCATCGCATGATCCCAGTTCTTGCACAGCAGCACATGCTTGGAATCGATGCCGTCGATCGGCGGAATCACCGGAGCGGAACCGGTGGTGACGACCAGCTTGTCGAAATGCAGCGTATGCTCGCCGCCGTCGCCGGCCGCAGCAGCATCGCCGCCATCGCTGCCATCGCCGCCGTCGCTCGCGTCGAGCGAACGCCAGGTGAGCGTCTTGCCGGCCACATCCACCGCGGTCACGTCGCAGCGCATGTGCATGGTCGCTCCGGCTTCGGCCAGCGCCTCGGGCGACGAGTAGAACATGCGCTTCGGATCGGATACATGGTCGCCGACCCACAGCGCGATGCCGCAGGACAGGAACGACAGCGTGGCGTTGCGCTCGAAGACGTGCACGGTCCAATCGGGATGCTCGGCGAGAATGGACTGGGTTGCGAACGTGCCCGCATGGGTGCATCCGATGACGGCGACGGTGGTCATAGCAGCTCCTTTGTTGCTGTGTATTGTTGTGCAATCCACTGTACCGAATCGTGCGGCATGCGCGCGCGGTGGACGGCTGCGGACCCTCGTTTATGTGATGTAGATCACATGATGGCGTGGGATTGGGGTGCGGGTGGGAAGGCGGTTCGGCTTCGGGCCGATTTCACCCACTCGCCACAACTGCTGTGGCACACTGAAGCTAGTGCGGCCGCGGCGTGCGCGGCGCGAGGAACGGTTGAAAGAGGTAGACGTGACAGACGCGCAAGACGACATCCTGCATGTTGAGGGCGGTGTTCCGCTCAACGGCACCATCAAGGTCCGTGGCGCGAAGAACTTCGTGAGCAAGGCCATGGTCGCGGCGCTGCTGGCGCCGGGCAAGTCGGTGCTCAAGAACGTGCCGGAGATTCGCGACGTGCATGTCGTGTCCGATCTGCTGCGTCTGCATGGCGTGCAGGTTGATGTCGATGGCGCCAACGGCGTGGTCACCATCGATGCGACGCATGTCAATCTGGCCGACGTGGCCGACGTGGACACGCTGTCCGGTTCGTCGCGCATCCCGATCCTGTTCTCCGGCCCGCTGGTGCACCGTCTTGGCGAGGCGTTCATTCCCGCGCTCGGCGGATGCGCGATCGGCGGCCGGCCGATCGACTTCCATCTGGAGACGCTGCGCAAGCTCGGCGCGAAGGTCGACAAGGAGCATCAGGACGGCATCCACATCACCGCGCCGAACGGACTGACCGGCGCGAAGATCCACCTGCCGTACCCGTCCGTCGGCGCCACCGAGCAGACGCTGCTCGCCGCCGTGCTCGCCGAAGGCAAGACCGAGCTGTCTGGTGCCGCCATCGAGCCGGAGATCATGGATCTGGTCGCCGTGCTGCAGAAGATGGGCGCGATCATCTCCGTGGACGTCGATCGCACGTTCCGTATCGAGGGCGTCAAAGAGCTCAAGGGCTTCACACACACGTCGCTGACCGACCGCATCGAGGCGGCGAGCTGGGCGTCGGCGGCGCTCGCCACGCATGGAGACATCTTCGTCAAGGGCGCCACCCAGCCGGAGATGATGACGTTCCTCAACGTATTCCGCAAGGTCGGCGGCGAGTTCGACGTGACCGACGCCGGCATCCGATTCTGGCATCCGGGCGGGGATCTCAAGCCGGTCGCGATCGAGACGGACGTGCACCCCGGCTTCATGACCGACTGGCAGCAGCCGCTGGTCGTGGCGCTCACGCAGGCGAAGGGCCTGTCGATCGTGCACGAGACCGTCTATGAGAAGCGGTTCGGATTCACCAAGCCGCTGGTCGCGATGGGCGCCACGATCCAGCTGTATCGCGAATGCCTCGGTTCGCTGCCGTGCCGCTTCCAGCAGCGCAACTACAAGCATTCGGCGGTGATCTTCGGGCCGACGCCGCTGACCGGCCGCGATATCGACGTGCCGGATCTGCGCGGCGGCTTCTCGCACCTGATCGCGGCGCTCGCTGCACAGGGCCCGTCCGATGTGCATGGCATTTCGCTGATCGATCGCGGCTATGCCGACTTCCGCGGCAAGCTGCACCAGCTTGGCGCCCGCATCGACTGATTGGGGTCGATTCGGCTCGTTCGGCATCCCAGTGGTGTCACGGTGCGCCACGGTACGCCACGGTACGTCACGACGAGTAGGCGGTACAAGGCTGGCGGCACAATAGGGCACATGGCATCCAAAGGAAAACCGTCGCCGCGTTCTGCGGTAAGTCCGCTCTCCGACGCGCAGGTCGCTCGGCTGTCGCAGCGGCATCATCTTGTCGATCCGATGCGAGACGACCCGATCGGCCGTGGCAGGCCGAACGTGGAGGAGATCAACGCGCAGCATCCCAAGGGCACGGCACGACTGCTCAAAGGGGTCGACGTGGTCTTCCATGCGAGCTGCAAAACGCGCGCGTGGGGTCTGGAGAACGTGCCCGAGACCGGTCCGTTCATCACCGCCGCCACGCATGTGACCATGTTCGACGTGTTCGTGCCGATGGCGAGCCTGTTCCATATGGGTCGGCGCCCGCGCTACATGGCCAAGGCTGAGATGGCGAAATGGCCGCTGATCGGCAAGTGGTTCCAGTTGGTCGGCATGCAGCCTGTGCAGCGACATTCCGGCAAGGCGAAGCAGATCGAGGAGACGTCGATCGGCATCCTCACCTCCGGTCGTCCGCTCACCGTCTGGCCGGAGGGCACGGTGACCCGCGATCCGAAGAAATGGGTGATGAGCATCAAGGAGGGCGCCGCCTACATCGCGCTCGAATCCTCGCGCCGCCTTGGGCGCCAGGTGCCGCTGTTCTGCGCCGCCACGTGGGGTGCAGCGTCGATCAACCATTGGTGGCCGTGGCCGCGCAGGAACGTCGTCATGTGCTACGATCAGCGGCTTGACTATGCGGATCTGCTTGAAGACATGGATTCGTGGGGTGACGAGCCGCCCGTGCAGGCCGTCGAGACGCTCAAATGGCGCATGTTCGTTCGTCTCAATGAGCTTCTGGAGGAGATTCGCGGCGAGCGGTTCCCGCAGGAGGGCTACTGGGACTATCGCTCGATGAGTCGCAAGCCGCTGCCTGTGAGACAATAGCGATCAGGCGATTCGCGCGATCCAATGGTTTGTAAGGAGCAGAGTAAATGAAGATCACCGTTCTGGGTGCTGGAGCATGGGCGGAGCCGTTAAGCAAACAGTCCAGTGGACTGTTTGTAGGCGACGCTGAGCGGCGGCAGCCGCGAGGTGGGGATGCAGCGCCCCATGCGGGTCTGAGGTAAGGAGCAGAGTAAATGAAGATCACCGTTCTGGGTGCAGGAGCATGGGCGGAGCCGTTAAGCAAACAGTCCAGTGGACTGTTTGTAGGCGACGCCGAGCGGCGGCAGCCGCGAGGTGGGAATGCAGCGCCCCATGCGGGTCTGAGGTAAGGAGCAGAGTAAATGAAGATCACCGTTCTGGGTGCAGGAGCATGGGGCACCGCTTTCGGTCAGGTACTTGCCGATGCCGGCAACGAGGTGACGATGTGGGCCATCGAGCCTGAAATCGTCGAAGGCATTCGCGACCACCATTGCAATCAGGTGCGTCTGCCGTTCATCGAGCATCTGCCCGATGCGATGACCGCCACGGGCGATCGCGCCGAGGCGGTTCGCGATGCGCGCATTGTCGTCGTGGCCATTGCCGCGCAGTTCGCGCGCGTCGCGCTCAAGGAGTTCAAGGGGCTCATTGGCGACGACGCGATCGTGGTGAGCCTGATGAAGGGCATCGAGAGTGGCACGAACAAACGCATGGATGAGGTCGTGCGTGAGACGCTTGAGCTGCCGGCCGAGCGTTTCGCTGCTATCTCCGGCCCGAATCTGTCGAAGGAGATCGCGTTGCGTCAGCCGTCCGCCACCGTGGTCGGCTGCGCGAACCTTGATAATGCGAAGAAGGTCGCCGCGGCGTGCACCACCGACTATTTCAAGCCGTTCGTCACCACCGACGTGATCGGTCTGGAGATGTGCGGGTCGCTCAAGAACGTGGTGGCGCTGGCCGTGGGCATGGCTCGCGGTGCTGGCTATGGCGAGAACACGGCGGCGATGATCGAGACACGTGGTCTGGCGGAGCTCACCGCGCTCGGCAAGGCGGCAGGCGCCGATCCGAAGACGTTTGCCGGGCTTGCCGGCGTCGGCGATCTGGTCGCCACCTGCGGCTCGCCGCTGAGCCGCAACTACACGTTCGGTGCGAATCTCGGCAAGGGGCTGAGCGTCGAGGAGGCGACGCGGGTGAGCAACGGCGTGGCCGAGGGCGTGCCCACCACGGATGCGGTGGTCGCGCTCGGTGATCATCTCGGCGTGCCCACCCCGCTTGCCTATGCGATGAGTCGCGTGCTGCGCGAGGGCATTTCCTGTGCGGCGATGCTGGAGCAGCTGTTCAGCGCCGAGATCACTGAGGAGTAGTCGGTCGGCGCGGCACTGTAACGAGGCGCGCGTAGGCTATGGTATCGATTTGCATGACGGTGGAATGCGGCGGCCGTGCGGCTGCCGCATTGCGCCAAGGCATTGGGAATTGTAGGCATTCGTTAACTGCGGAATAGGATGAGCATGACCACGAAAAAACGCATTGTTGTGATGTACGGCGGTAAGGCCGACGAGCATTCGATCTCCTGCATTTCGGCGGCCGGCGTGCTGCGCGCGTTGGATGCGGACCGGTTCGAGGCGATCGAAGTGGGCATCACCAAGCATGGCGAATGGCTGGTCGATGGCGTCGATCCGCGGTCATGGAACATGGCCGACGGGTTGCCGACGGTGACCAGAACGCCGGGCAGCCGTGACGTGGTGCTTGACATGGCATTGGGATGCGATGGCTTCTTCGCTCGCGACGCCGATGGCACGCTTGCCTCGCTCGGACATGTTGATGCGGTGCTGCCGGTGCTGCACGGTCCGTTCGGCGAGGACGGCACGATTCAGGGACTGTTCGAGATGATGGGTGTGCCATACGTGGGCTGCGGCGTGCTCGCATCCGCCGCATGCATGGACAAGCATTTCACCAAGGCGCTGCTGTCGTCGGCCGGCATTCCGGTGGCGCCCGGCATCACGCTGGACACGCGCGCGTTTGATCATGCGAGCGGTTTCGCGGCGAACGCGGACCAGCTGCTTGCCGCCGTCGAGGATGCGGGCCTGGCATATCCGCTGTTCGTCAAGCCGTCACGCGCCGGTTCGAGCTTCGGCGTCACCAAGGTCGAGCATGCAGGGGATGCCGCCGAACTGGCCGCCGCCGTGCTCGAGGCGAGCCATCATGATTGGAAGGTGCTCGTCGAGCAGGGCATCGACGCGCGTGAGATCGAATGCGCGGTGCTGTGCCCCGAGGCCGGCAGCGAGCCGAAGGCGAGCCTGCCCGGTGAGATCGTGCTCGATCATCACGATGAGGACCAGTTCTACGATTTCGACAGCAAGTACATGGATGCCAGCGCCTCGCATGTCGAGGTTCCGGCCGATCTGCCCGGCGACGTGCTCGAACAGGTGCGTGAGATCGCCGTCAAGGCGTTCAAGGCGGTCGACGGTGCCGGTCTGGCGCGCGTGGACACGTTCGTGTGCCCCGACGGCACGGTGATGATCAACGAAATCAACACCATGCCGGGATTCACGCCGATCTCCATGTATCCCAAGGCATGGGAGGCGACCGGCATCGGATACACCGACCTCATCAGCCGTCTCATCGATGGCGTCATCGACCCTGCGGCTGACGCCTCCGTCTCCGCGGCCGACACCGTAGCCTGAATCATTGTGAGCTAGCGGTCACGTGGCACTGCCCGCACCGCGTGACCGCTGGTAATCAGTTAGACAGCCAGTCGGCTACTCGGCTAGTCGGCGCTATTCGCCCGCACCGCCGTCGACCACCAGATAGTCGGCTCCGGCAAGCGCCCTTGCCGCACGGTCCCGCACCGTGGACAGCAGCACGTCGTGCCTGGCGAACAGCAGCACCTGCCCTTCGGTGCCGAAGGGCGAAAATCCGGTGATCTTGACCAGCGGGGGATTGGCGGGCAGCGTGATATCGGCGGTCGCCTCGCCGACGCGACGAAGCATGTCCTTGGAGACGGTCTGCGGGTCGGCGTCGCCTCTGATCGTGAACGGAACGACGACAGTCCCCTCGTTGGCCGGCAGCAGCTTGGTCAGCGAAGCCGTGTTCAGCACCGAATTCGGAATCACCATGCGATCGCCGGAGCGCGTCTCGATCATCGTCTGACGCCAGGTGATGTCGATGACGGTGCCGGTGGTGCCTTGGATCGCCACCAGATCGCCGGGCTGGATCACCTTGCCGAGCATGAGCCCGAATCCGCCGATCACATTCGCCACCGTGTCCTTGAGACCAAGCGACACGGCGATGCCGCCGACGCCCAGAGCGGTCATCAGCGTGGTCGGATTGATGCCGAACACCGGCTGCAGTACGAGCGAGACCGCGAACGACCATACGATCACGCGCATGATGTTGATGAATATCGACGCGCTGGGGATGTTCGACCGGTCCAGCGCCTTGCGCATGAGCCGTCCCAGCGATTTGGTGACGAGCGCCGCGACCGCGAGCGTCACCAGTAGGAAGATGATCTTGTCGGCGTTGGCCTCCAGCCATGCGAGCGTTGCTTCCATCGCGTTCATCGCGGATTTCCCCCTCCCATGACTGTGGTGCGCACGTTGCCGGTGCGCACGTTGCCGGTATGCACGTTGCCGGTCACGTTGCCGGGTCGCAGGCCGTCGATTCGAGATCCGCTGGTTCGCGCCATGCCGGCGGGTATCTGCCCGTTGAACACGCGACGCCAGTAGTCAAGCATGTTCTCCTTCGACATCGACAGATAGATGCCCATCGCCAGCACGGCCACGTCCTCGTTGAGCAGATCGTCGATGCTCAGCCTGGTCTGCAGCTCGGGCCAGCGCCTGAGCACGGAGATCATGCCGCCCACGGTGAAGTCAAGCATCAGATCGGTCTTCAGATCGATCTCCTCCTGATCGAGCTGCAATACGCTGACCAGAGTGAGCCGGCCGAAGTCCTTAAGCGAATCCACCAGTTCGGGGGCGCTGTGCTCGCCGGCGATCAGCGCCAGGCGGTCGAGACGCTGCCGCTGGTCGGGGTCGCCGAGCAGGCGGGAGCAGTTGCGCCGCCATTCGCGATCCGGGTCGACGTGCGGGTCGGGCGTGGGCGGATTCGTGTTCTGCACGGTGTGCATGATCGCCGAATCGGCCAGTTCGGCCAGATCGGCGAAATGATAGTAGAAGGAGTTGCGGTTCACGCCCGCCTGACGCACCACGTCGGTCACGGTGATGCGCCGGTATCGCCGATCGGCGAGCAGTGTCCAGAAGGCATCCTCAAGGCGTTCCTTGGCTGGCGGTATGGCTGAGTTCCGGCGTGGTCGTGGCATGCTGCAGGGCTCCTTTCGCGCGCATTGCGGCGATTGCGTCATCTGCTCAACATCCTATCCGACAACATCCTATAAGCAAGACGGGCAATCCCGATATGCGCGCACCCTGCACGCCGACGCATTCAGAAAGCAATCAGCAAGCATCCAAGAACTCCGTCGCAAGGTGACAGCGCGCTTTGCGCGGCAGCACAGCCCACAAACGGAAGCGGGCGGTTCAATGAAGCCATACCAAACGAAACGGAGGCACATATGAACCGCATACGACAACGAGAACGCAGCAACGCGGCCGCCGCCGGACGGAGCGTGCCGATGCGGCCCGCGCGCACCATCGCCACTGGGCGGCTGGTCGCTCTTGCCGCCGCGTTCGCTCTGGTGGGAGGATTTGCCGCAGGCGCGGGCGGGGCGATGCTGATGAACGGCATCTCGTCAGGAAGCGATGGCATTGGCGCAGGCCCCGGTGGCGCCGACGCGTTCGGCGGCGCGAACACGATGAGCTATGACTACACCGGCGACTACACCACCACCGTCGATGCCTGAAGCGAGACCGAGCTGGCCGCCGACGTGATCGACCGCAGCGCATTCGACAAGCAGTTCGGCACGTCGACCGCATGGACGATGGCGTAGAGGCTTCGCGCGTGGCTTAGCGCGTGGCTTAGCGTGCGGCTCGGCGTGCAAAGCAAGGCGGTCAGCGCGAGTGCCGCTGTTTCCGCCATTGCTGATCAAACCCAGTGAACGGATTCAAGAACCGGATTCAAGAACCACATTCAATGAGCATATTCAATAGTCACGTTCATTAAGCAAACGATGAAAGGAACCATCATGAACGACGACATCAATACGAACGGCACAACCAATGCTGCCACCACCAAGGCCGCTGCTGCTGCCAATGCGGCATCACAGACCGCTGTGGGTGACCAGGCGGCGGGAATCGGCCAGTCGGAAACCGGTCATGCGAGCCAAGCCGGCCAGACGAACCGACTGGGTGCCGGGCAGTCGAGTTGGATGGACCAGTCGGGGCAGCAGACCCGGGTTGGGCAGCAGGAGCAGACCGAGCGGCAGAGCCAGCTTGGTCAAGCGCAGTACCCAAGGCGATTCAACCAGTCGAACCAGCCCACTCGACCCAATCAAACCGGCCAATTTTCCCAGCCAAACGAACCGGGCCAGCCGCGCCCGTACCGGTCGGAGCCTTACCAGCCGGAGGGGCAGCCGCAGCCGTATCAGCCTCAGCCCTTCCAGCCGGAGGGCAAGCCTCAGTCCGCCGACAAACCGGCGTCGCTGAGCGGCAAGACGTGGGCGATCATCGCGGTTGTCGCTCTGGTCTGCGGACTGATCGGCGGCGTCGGCGGCGCGTTCGCGGTCAGGGCATTCAGCGGACGCGACGGTAGACCGGGGTCCGGTCAGCAGATGCAATTCGGCGGGCAGTCGGGTCAGTCGGGCAACAGCAACGGCAATGGCGGCGGCATGGGTCAGCCTCCGAGCGGCGGTTTCGGCGGTTTTGGCGGCAACGGTCAGCAGGGTGGCTCCTCTGACAGCAACTCGTCGGACGGGTCCGTCAGCGGTCAGTCGAACGGCTCCGGCAGCTCTTCGGATTCGAGCGGTTCCAGCGAGTCCAGCGAGTCCAGCAGTTATGGCGACGGGTCCGGTTACTCGCAGGATTCCGCCGACTCTTCGCAGGATTCTATCGCCCTGTAGCGTTCCGCGGCCGCGCATTGACGGGCTTAGGAGCGTTCGCTTGGCAGTGCAGCGCATCGACGATAGCGGATATGGCGCATGGGTGGCTGATTGGCCGCTCGTGCGCCATTGTCGTGTTCTCGCCCTGATGCGGCGGCGTGAATCATTGGCGTGAATCATTGGCTTGAATCATTGGCGTGAATCATTGACTTGAATCGTCGGCGTGAATCGTTGGCTTGAATCGGTTCGGGGTCTGTCGGTGCTTCGTCAGGTGCTTCGTTGCCGCGTCGCGTCGCTCTGCTGTGAGCGCCTTGTCCGGTGCCGGCAGCGGCAGCGGCAGTGGAGACGGCACCGGCACCGGCGCTGCGCGGCGGCCGATGTTGTCCGTAAAGGCGAGGTATCCTATTGCCGCATGAATCGCAGATGAGCGGACTGGTGGCTATGCGCCTTCGGTGCGGCTTTCGATGCAAGCGTTCCGTCTGCGCGCATGTCGCTTCGCACCCTTCGCGACCTGTTCCCGCGGCGGCTCTGCGGTGGCGCCTGTGATCGTCCGTGTTGTGAGAGAAGTCGAATCGCCGTGTCCACATCAACGTCTGCATCCAAGTCCCCGAAGGCCGTTGGGCCGCAGCCCGTATCCGAACCTGCGTCCGGGCAGGTTGCCGGCGCATCCGGCATCGCCGGCATCACCGGCGCGTCCGACGCGACCGCGCAAGTCCCACGTTCCGGTTCCGACCGGTTCTTCACGCCGGCCGTGATCACGCTCATCGGCGTAAGCTTCGCATTGGGCATGAGCGAGTTCATCATTGTGGGCATTCTGCCCGATATCGCCGTGGCGCTTGATGAGCCGAGGACGACAATCGGCGGACTGGTGTCGCTGTTCGCGTTCGCCTACGCGCCCGCCACGCCGATCGGGGCCGCTCTGGTGTCGCGCTTTGAGCGATTCCACTCGCTTGCTGCGCTGTTTGCGGTGTTCATCGTCGGCAACGTGCTGTGCGCGATCGCGCCGAATTATGCGGTGCTGGTCGTGGCGCGCATTGTGATCGCGCTGGTCTCCGGCACCACCGTCGCGGTGGCGATGACGTTCGTCTCGGATGTGGCCAGCGAGGCGAACCGCACGAAGTTCGTGTCGTGGGTGTTTTCCGGCTTTTCGATCGCGTCGGTGTTCGGCGTGCCGCTTGGCACGATGATCGCCCGCGCGCTGGGATGGCGATGGGCGTTCTACACGATCATCGCCTTGTCGGCATTGCTGTTCGCCATGATGTTCGTGGTGCTGCCGAAGAACCACTATGGGCCGCGCAGCCGCTTTCTTGCGCAGTTCTTCCTGTTCACCGAGCGTCGCATTCTTGCGGGCGTGGCATGCGTGCTGTTCGGAGCTGCGGCAAGCTACGTGTTCTACACCTATCTGACGCCGATTCTCGAAGATGAGATCGGCGTACCGGAACGTTTCGTGTCGCTGGCTCTGGGCGTGTATGGGTTTGCGTCGCTCGCCGGCAATCTGTACAGCGGCCGGCTGGGCGAGCATGGGCGTGGCGTGCGGCCGATGTTCGGTGTGATGCCGTACTATCTCGCGCAGGCGGTTCTGCTGGTGTCGCTGGCGTTCGCCACGCTCAATCCGATCGTCGGCTGCGCGGTGCTGATCGCGTTGGGTTTCCTTATGTATGTGCAGAACACGCCGTCGCAGGTGCTGTACATGGACGTCGCGTCGGCCACGCATCCGGGTTCGATCAACCTCGCATCGTCGCTCAACTCGATGTCGTTCAATATCGGCATTGCTGTTGGCTCCGCCGTCGGTGGTTTGGTGACCGACACGCTGGGCATGCGCTGGCTGGGGCCGGTCGGTGCCTTGTTCTCGTTGTTGGCGGTCGGATGCGTGGTTTGGCTTCGTGTGGACGATCGTCGGCGGTGACGTTGATGGTGACTCGCGGCGGTCGGGGCGCTCATTGCTGAAATCGAGATGCGGCTCGGCGCTATGTCGAAACTGAGAGGCTGATTATGGGGTTTACGGCAGTCTATCTCGAAACTGAGAGGCTGCCGAGGGCTGATAGCTTGCCGCAGTCGTGCCGTTTTCGGCTTGATGGCGTGGCCGGCACGCGCGTTTGTAGCCTCTCAGTTTCGAGATAGACTGCCGTGGCATTCGAAATCAGCCTCTCGGTTTCGAGATAGGATGCGACGCGAATGTCGAAGGAGCCGTTGCAGCGGTTCAGGCGGTTCTCCAAATCGAGTCAGCGTGAGGTGTTGTGTATATGTGCATGTGCGTGACCGATCGCAATCGGGATCCTTATGGACGTTCTGCGCGATCAGATGACGGAATGGTCGCAATCTGCGATTGAGTGGTGGAAGCGGTTACTGACCGATCACTCAGTGATCATTGTGCACGGTGAATCACGGATAGCGACCATGCGGTACGGCATATTGGGCGGATTATCGGATGTAGCCACCGATTCACGATCGATACGCGACCCGGGGACATGGCTGCGCCGTGCAGACCGTGGAGAAAGACACACACGCTTGTGCCTTGTTGCAGCGTGTGGCACCGGCGCAACAGCGTGCGACACGCCGAGAGTTGCGTCCGCGGAGAGAACAGGTAATATATCTACCTGTTGCCTTTGAGGT
>NZ_RQSP01000014.1:24779-24990 GCF_009078285.1 Bifidobacterium jacchi | reverse complement strand
GACAGATTGCGGACATAGCTTAGTTGGTAAAGCGCAACCTTGCCAAGGTTGAGACCGCGGGTTCGAGTCCCGTTGTCCGCTCTCGTTTTTCTTGAGCATTGGCTTCGATGAGCAAGAAACGCGGACCCGGGCGGTTGGCGCAGAGGTAGCGCACTTCCCTGACACGGAAGGGGTCACAAGTTCGAATCTTGTATCGCCCACGATCGGACGA
>NZ_RQSP01000014.1:23500-24699 GCF_009078285.1 Bifidobacterium jacchi | reverse complement strand
GAGGTTTAGGCCTCCCAGCCGGCAGCGATCGGGTGATTGGCGCAGCGGCTAGCGCACTTCCTTCACACGGAAGGGGTCGTAGGTTCGATTCCTACATCACCCACGACTTGCGAGAGACAACGCAGGTTATGTTCGGGGCTATAGCGCAGCTGGTAGCGCATCTCCATGGCATGGAGAGGGTCAGGGGTTCGAATCCCCTTAGCTCCACAGTTAAAAGGACCGCCAGTGGCGGTCCTTTTTTGTTTCCCGCGAGGCAATGCCTTTGCCGGCCTCTGCTGGCTGCGGTGGGGCTGCGCTCGGAAGGTGATCGATCTGTCGATCTGTCACGCGGCGTCATTTTGCCTGTTTTTTGTATCTCGTGGCAGACGGCTCCGGTTCGGCTTGGCTCAGCTTGGTTCCGGATCATTGGAATTCCGCCGTTCTGTGATTATGCGGCACAGTGATGGCTGCTCGTTGGTTGTCACGCGGCGTGTTTTTCGTCCGTTTTGTCGCCGCGTGACAATTCGCAGCGATCCGCATGGTCGTTCGTAGACGATCCGAGTACAGCTTGCGGTGATTACGATGTCTGAAGAGGGTCACGGGTGTGACTGGGCTAGTGGTCCGTCTCGCAAATAAATGAGGGGTTCAGCTTTTGTCTCTCCCTTAGTCAGCTTTGCTGACAGTCCCTACGTCAGAGGGAGCCAGAGGGAGCCAGCGCCACTCAACCAATTACGAGGCCGAACAGGTATCACGCCAGGCCGAGCCAACAGTCGGGATCGGTTTGCGCAAGGTTTTCTCGAAGTGGCCGAAGTGGCCGTTGATTTCGAGACAACCTTGCGCGAAGACGCGCTCCTGCGCAAGATAATCTCGAAGGTTCTGGTCCCTTGGAGAATCTCTTGCGCAGGAGCGCGCTGTGGAAGAGATAGATCAGAGCGCGCGAGTGCTTGTGCGTCTCGCGCTCAGGACTCAGTCGTCATTGCGATCGTCATCGGTATCGTCGTCAGAGTCGTTGCTGTCGTCCTGATCGTCGTCGCTGTCGTCATCGTTCTGATCATCAGCATCGTCGTTATCGTCCGAGTCGTTATCGTCGTCGTTATCGTCGTCGTTATCGTCCGAGTCGTTGTTTGAGTCATCGGACGTGTCGTCATTGGCGTCATCAACGTCGTCGTCATCGTTCGATCCGCTATTGTTGGCGTCGTCGGTATCGTCGCTGTCGTCGT
>NZ_RQSP01000014.1:17887-23455 GCF_009078285.1 Bifidobacterium jacchi | reverse complement strand
CGTCCGAACCGTCGTCGTCTGAACCGTTGTCATTCGTGTCGTCGTCGGTGTCGTCGGCATCATCCTTGTCGTCGTCCTGCTGATTCGTGGTCCCTGACTGGTTGGCGGGATTCGACGGCGATGATGGAGCGGTGTCGTTGCCGCACGCGGTGAGCGCGATCGCCATGAGCAGTGCCGCGGCAAGTGCGAGCAGCAGTCGGATGTTTCGGGTGATGGTTGAGCTGTGGTTGTTCATGATGATTCCTTGTTGCGTTGAGAACGGCGTCAAGTGCGTTGCGCTGATCGCTGGGATCCTTGACGTATTGATGTTGTTGGAATGCACGCCCATCAGCAGTGCTGAGCGCGGAGCCTTCCCCATACCGCTGACCTACCCCATGTCAGCTTCAGCATCAAGCATATCGGGTATTTCAGGCTTTGGCTCCATCGAAGATGAACAACGTATGGATGTTGTGTACAGGGTTCGTTCAGCTTTTCGCTTGGCATGCCCGGTGTACCCGTTGCGCCCCTGACGATCCGCGCCAAATCAGCCGCCGCCAAGACGCATACCAACGCAAAAGCGCGCTGTAACACGGTGACAATCCGCATTACAGCGCGCTGATATCCGCCGCTGAGCTGATCAGGCGAATCACATGCCTCGATCAGGCGATCTCGCCCTGCGCTCCCTGATCGCCCTGATCTCCCGCCCGCGTCGGATCCTTCTGCAGACACAGGAACACCAACGCGACCACCAGCAGCAGCGCGATCGACAGCACGCCGATCGACGCATTGCCGGTGAGCGTCGTCGTGGTCGCCACCAGGAACGTGCCGAGAATAGAGGCGGTCTTGCCGAAGATATCGTACAGACCGTAGTACTCGTTGGCGTGATCCTTGGGAATGATCTTGCCATAGTAGGAGCGGCTCAGCGCCTGAATACCGCCCTGGAACATGCCGACCAGAATCGCGAGAATCCAGAATTCGACCGCCGACCGCAGCAGGAACGCGGCGAAGAACACAATGCACATGTACGCCACCACCGCGGCCATGATCATCGGCTTGCAGCCGAACCGGCCAGCCAGGCGGCCGTAGATGATCGCGCACGGGAACGCCACGAACTGCGTCACCAGCAGCGCCACCACGAGCTGCGTCGAGTCGATGCCCAGCTGCGTGCCGTACGACGTGCTCATCGAGATCACCGTGTTCACCGCATCGATGTAGAAGAAGAACGCGATCATGAACATCCACAGCGGCTTGTTCCTCACCAGCTTGCGCAACGTGCCGCCGAGCTCGCCGAACGTGCCGCGAATCGCCTCCGCCGCGTGATCGCGGGTCGCGCGGTAGTGCACCTGCCGATAGCTGGTGATGAGCGGAATCGTGAACGCCACCCACCAGATGGCGGTGATCACGAACGCGGCGCGGGTGCATTCGGCCGTGGTCCAGCCGAGCAGCGACGGGCCGCCGAAGATCAGTGCGATGCAGGCGATGAACGGGATCGTGGAGCCGACGTAGCCCCACCCATAGCCGTGTGACGAGACGCGATCCATGCGCGCGTTCGACGTGGTGTCGATCAGCATCGAGTCGTAGAACGTGAGCGACCCGTTCAAGCCGATCGAGGCGAGCACATACACCACGAGGAACGGCAGCCATGCCAGCGGCAGCGCCATTGCGGCGCACGTCACCACGCCGGTGCCGAAGAAGCCGACGAAGAACTTGATCTTCATGCCCTGCACGTCGGCGATGGAGCCGAGCAGCGGCATGAGCAGCGCGATCACCAGCGACGCGATCGTCTGCGCATAGCCCCACGCCGAGACGATGTTGCCGTCCGCGGGCATGAGCGACTTCGCGTAGATCGGCACGACTGCGGTGCTCAGCAGCACGAATGCCGAGTTGCCGACGTCGTAGATGATCCACTTCTTTTCGCGGGACGTCAGCGGCGCGTCGGCCGGCACCGGCTCCGGCTTCGGCGCGGATGCCGGTACCGACGCCAGCGCGGATGCCGGAGTTGCGGCCGTCGGCGTTGGGGTGGTCGGCAGCGTTGTGTCGCTTGTGGGTTCAGACATGGCGGACTCCTCCTTGATACCGTCTTTAATCGTACGGTGACGGGGGTGTCACGGCATGCGTTCGCAGATGAACGGCTGATGAATTCATGATTCGGCTGGCTGGTCGGCGGCGGCTGTTGCATCCGCTGCGGTGCTGTCGGCTGCGTCGGCCCCGGTTGGGGTGGCGGTGGCGTCGGCTGCGGTGCCGTCCGACTCCACGTTCGCGAGCGCAAGCGCGTCAGTGTATGACGGGCAGTCGGGCACGCCGTGCACGGATCGCTGGATGGCGAGCGAGGCGGCCGCGTTCGCGATGTTCACCGCGTCGACCAGCGACCAGCCGCGGGCGAGCATCGCGCACATCGCGCCGGTGTGGCATGAACCGGCGGATCGGGTGTGCGTGGCCTTGACCGGATAGCCGTCGACGTGCGTCACGCCGCTGCCGGGGATGCGCACCCATGCGCCTCGCGCGCCGGCCCTCACCACGAGCGGGGCGCGCAACGTGCCGCCCAGCGCCTCGCACAGTTCGGCCATCGCGCGGTCGAAGCCGCCGCCCACGGTCAGTCCGTCCTCATAGTCGATCGGCGTGCCGAGCCGGTCGGCGAGCGTGGTCGCCTCCTGCCGGTTGCATGACCAGATGGGTCGTGCCAGCACCAGATCCTCCAGCAGGTGGTCGTTGACCAGTTGGAGCGTGTTCGTCGGGTTGAGCACGATCGTGTATCCGCGCGCGGCCGGGTCGGTGCCGGCGCGCTGCATGAATTCGTCGATGCCGGCCGCGGTGTGGTCCATGAGCGTGTTGCCGCTGATGTGCACTACGTCGCCGGGGGAGGGCAGCGCGTTGTCGAAGGTGGTTTCGTCGCCGTGCGCTTCGGCGCCGTAGGTGGCGATGAAGGTCTTGTGCTCGCCGTCGCTGAGCACCAGCCGGAATCCGGAGTCGGCGTCGATGCGGTCCTGCCCGATGTGCGCGATGCCGTTTTCGTCGAGTGCGCGGCGGATGATCGTGGCCCAGGGACCGGTGCCGACGATGCCGGCATGCTGCGCGTTCGCGCCCATGCGGCTCGCCGCCTGCAGCACGCGGTAGCTGCCGCCGATGGCTGGCGTGGTGTTGTCGGATACGATGAATCCGCCGGAGTGGGGCATGCCGTCGACGTGCATCATGATGTCGACCCAGATCTGTCCGAGCGAGATCACGGCGTGAGTCGGCTGCGCGCCTTGCCGTGCATCCTCGCGGGCGCCTTGGCGGGCGTGCTGGCGGGCTTCGAACAAAGCACCGATTCTGCTGACCATATGATCCTCCTTGGTCCGTCTCCTTGTTCCGTGTTCCGTTGATGAACGGCTTGCGTTTGCGCGTATCGTCTGGTGCGCTTGTGTTTGTATTTGTGTTTGTCGCGTGCGTTGGTCTCGCGTGCGTTGGCCGGGACGCTGCCGTCGGTGCCGCGTCGCTTCGCTGCGACGGTCCGCTGTGGTGCCCCGATCCGGTTGTGATTATATTGGCAGGTTCTGTGCCTGTACTGCTGATTGTATGGGGGTTGGCTGACAGTGCGCAATGGTCGGTTGGGCGATTGCTGTATGGTTTACGCCCACGGCCTATTATGATGGCTGATTATGATGGCTGACTGTGGCAGCTGATTGCTGCTGACTATTGTGGCGGTCGGTGCTGATCTGACCGGCGTGTTGCGCTGTTCCATACATGGATGTATTATGGTGAAGTTGTGCGTTCGTCCATGCTGTAAGAGGCATGGTGCGAATGACGCAGACTTGCAAGTCAAAAGAACATTATAGGGAGTCCATTATGGCAGCTCGTTGCGCAGTGTGCGGCAAGGGACCGCAGACCGGTTACACCGTTTCGCATTCGCATATCCGCAATAAGCGCACCTTCCGTCCGAACCTGCAGCCGGTTCGCACCTCCATCGACGGCGAGACCGTTCGCCTCCGTGTGTGCGTCAAGTGCATCAAGGCCGGCAAGGTCCAGCGTGTGGCGGCGTGAATCGCGAGATAGCAAGCTCCGAAGCCCCGGTTGGTCGTCAGACCGCCGGGGCTTCGTGTATCTGCGGGGTGCCGGTTGTCTGCCTCTGTGACTTGCCTGTTATCTGCATCTGCGATTCTGCTGGTTGGCTACGTGCCTGCCGGTTGGCTGCGATCTTCCGGTTGGCGAAACGGTATTCCGGCCGTATCGTGTCGGCCGTATCGGTCGTGTCGCATCGGTCGTGTCATATCTCATCGGCCGCATCGGCCGCATCCATCGGCCGCATCGCGGTCAAACGAGGTCGTCAAAGAGCCAGCCACGCTACAGTGGCCGCTGTGGCGCATCCGTTTGGGAGGCGAGTGGACGCGAGGGGAGATGAAGGGTGATGGCAGCGCGTGCATACGATGATCCGTCCTGCGAGTCGGCTTCGTCGTCGGTATCCGACGGTTCCGAAAGCACCAATAGTCCCGAAACGCGTACTTCGTCCGCTGATGATCGCACGTCATCCGTCGAGGTTCGCGCGCAGTCCGTTGATGGCCGCACGCCGGCGAATGCGCATGCGATCGCCCTGCTGATCGCCGTGGGGCTCGCGTGCGGACTGCTGTCCGGTCTGTTCGGCATCGGCGGTGGCACGATCATCGTGCCGGCGATGGTCTGGCTCGGCATGAGTCAGCGTCACGCTGCGGCGACGTCGTTGGCGGCCATCGTGCCGACGTCGATTTCCGGCGTCGTGTCATACGCTGCGCAGGGAGACGTCAACTGGCTTGCCGCGCTGCTGCTTGCCGTGGGGGTGATCGCGGGCAGCCAGATCGGCAGCCTGCTGCTCAGCCGCCTGCCCGAGCTTGTGCTGCGTTGGATTTGGGTGGTGTTTCTGATCTGTGTGATGATTCAGCAGATCGCATTCACACCGTCGCGCGACGGCCATCTGGTGCTTCACGTGTGGTCGGGCGTGCTTTTGGTGCTGCTCGGCGTGATCGTCGGAGCGCTCGCCGGAGTGCTGGGCATCGGCGGTGGGGCGATCATGATGCCGGCGTTGTCGTTCCTGTTCGGTGCCAGCGATCTGATGGCGAGGGGCACGTCGCTGCTGGTCATGTTCCCCGGTGCCATTTCGGGAACGGCGGCGAATTGGCGGCGTGGCCTGGTTCATTTGCGCAACGGTCTGGTCGTCGGATGCGCGGCGGTGGTCACCGCTCCGTTGGGCACGCTGATCGCCGGCTGGATTTCGCCGCGCGCCGGCTCGCTGCTGTTCGCGTTGTGGCTTGGCTTCCTGGCGGTGCGCGGCGCATGGTCGGCGATCGAGTCGATGCGTCGCCGGTCGCGCTGATGGTTTTCGGATGCAGCCTCGGATTGATGACTATGAGACTTTTGTTGTTTTCGTGGGTTGGATGGTGGGGCACCATGGTTGGGCACTAGAGAGGAACGAGAGAGAGCGCTGCTGTAGCGCAACCATGCCCCGAGACACACACTGTTTTAGCGCAGTGTCTTTAGCGCAAGGATTTCTCGGGGAAAACGGCCATCTCGTAAAATCCTTGCGCTAAGGGGGTCGTTAGCGCAAGGATTTTTCGGAAAGAAGGGGGAGTTCGTAAAATA
>NZ_RQSP01000014.1:0-17765 GCF_009078285.1 Bifidobacterium jacchi | reverse complement strand
TTTGCGCTGGGACAGGGCTTAGCGCAAGGATTCTACGAACTCAAGGAGGATTCCGAAAAATCTTTGCGCTAAGACGCCACTGTGCGCCACTGAGCGCAAGGATTCTACGAACTCAAGGCAAATTCCGAAAAATCCTTGCGCAAAGGAAGTACAAGGAAGCGCTAGTGTCCTCCGTCAGTAGTTCGTTCACTAATTCGTCCGTGAAATGCGAACGAAAACACAGTTATTCCAATGAAATGAATGTGCGGCGCGGGACACTAGCGAGTGCAAGCGAGAGAGGCAGAGAAAGGTAGAGAAAGGCGCAGGAGGAGAGCCAGAGCAGGGACACCGCTTGGCGCAAGCTCCATGGCTCTTCTTGGTCGAAAAGCATCCTACCCGAAAAGCGCCATTTCCCTAACGTCTCAGCAGCTCAGCAACGAACCACCACACATGATAACGACAGAAGCGCCATGACTGTTGGCTGATTGCGGCTGCCGGACGGTCAGGGCGGTTCGTCAACTGCGTTATGTGAACGTTATCAGCGTGTCTTCAGCAAACTGCAAGCCGACGCGCTACGATGGGAACCGTCAGCGGAAACGATGCCTGATGACGATGCCTGTCATCCGGCACTGCTCAAAGGAGAAAACCACAATGGTGTATCGCATGATCTTCAACCAGACCGCATACTTCGGCCGTGGTGCCATCAAGGAAATTCCGACCGTGGCGAAGCAGCATGGCTTCACCAAGGCGTTCATCGTGACCGACCCGGTCCTGCTCGAGACCGGCACCGCCGAGAAGGTCACCAAGGTACTGGACGAGGCTGGCCTGCCCTATGAGGTCTTCTCCAACGTGAAGCCGAACCCGCCGGTCGAATGCATCAAGGACGGTGTCGCCAAGTTCGCCGAATCCGGTGCCGACTTCCTGATCGGTCTGGGCGGCGGCTCCCCGCAGGACACCTGCAAGGGCATTGGCATCATCACAGCCAACCCGGAGTTCGCCGACGTGCTCTCCCTCGAGGGCGTGGCCGACACCAAGAACCCGTCCGTGCCGATCTTCGGCGTGCCCACCACCGCCGGCACCGCCTCCGAGACCACCATCAACTACGTGATCACCGACACCGCCAACAAGCGCAAGTTCGTGGCCGTCGACCCGCACGACATCCCGATCGTCGCCTTCGTGGACCCGGATCTGACCGACTCCATGCCGCGCGGCCTCAAGGTGGCCACCGGTCTCGACGCCCTGACCCACGCCATCGAGGGCTACATCACCCCGGGCGCCTGGAGTCTGTCCGACTGCCTGTCGATGCAGACCATCCGCATGATCGCCAAGAACCTCGCGAAGTCCGCCGACGGTGACATCCCGGCAGGCGAGCAGATGGCTTACGCCTCCTACATCACCGGTATGGCCTATTCCAACGTCGGCCTCGGCCTGGTGCACGGCATGGCCCATCCGCTGGGCGGCCGCCTCGGCGTGGCCCACGGTGTGGCCAACGGCATCCTGCTGGCCCCGGTCATGGAATACAACAAGGACTTCACCGGTGAGAAGTACCGCGACATCGCCGATGCCTTCGGCGTGGAGGATGCCTACACCGGCGACCTTGAAAAGGTGCGCGAGGAGGCCGTGCAGGCCGTCCACAAGCTGACCGTGGACCTGAAGAACCCGACCACGATCTCCGAAGTCGGCGCCACCGAAGCCGACCTCGCCCCGCTGGCCCACGACGCCTTCAACGACGTGTGCACCCCGGGCAACCCGCGCAAGGCCACCGAGGAGGACATCCTCAAGATCTACACCTCGCTGATGTGATCGGCATCGATCCGATCTGATTCGATCCTTGCGCTACCAGTGCCAACAGGCCTTGTAGCGCAAGGTTTTTTTTAGGAAAGAACCTTCCTTTTCAGCCGGGCTTTCAGCCGAGCCGCTCCGAATCGAGCTCCGGAACGAGCCGCTCGCCGTGCCGCTCCGCAAGCGCAAGCTGCTCCTTGAACCACACCTGCTCGGCCGGATCGATCTGCTTCATCTTCAGATACTGACGGTAGATCGGATAGAGCATGTGCAGCCACGGGTAGAGCGCGTAGAGCCGCCGTTCGGTGCGATGCGCGCGCGAATGCGCCGGATGCGCCTCGAACGTGTTGCGGAACCGCTGCATATAGCGGTGGAACGAGTCGAACGACGTGTCCATGCGGCGTGCCGATATGCCGCAGATCATCTGCTGCGAATACACGGTCTTGAAACCATGATCGAGCAGATGCAGCGACATGTCGAGATCCTCGTGCATCACATCCGCCTTGTCGCGGCACACCTCGTTGCGCACCGTCCGCCATGCCGAAGCCCGGACCGCCATGTTGGAGCCGAACAGCAGCACCTGATCGCCGTCGGCGCGATACGTATGGCGGCGGACATGGTCGTCGCCGGCAAGCGCGGCCTTCTTGGCGGGCATGTCATAGTAGACGACCGGGCCCGTGGCACCCATCGCGTCCGGGTCATCGGTGAAGATCCGCGCGACCACCTCAACCCAGTCCGGTTTGAGCATGCAGTCCGCATCGACCCGACCGAGCACGTCGCCTGTGGCCGCATCCAATCCGAAGTTGCGCGTTGGAACCAGCCCCTGTTCGGCATCCTGATGCAGCAGCCGCACCGGCGCGTCGGGATGGTCCCTGATGAAGCGTTCGACCAGCTGCGCGGTCGCGTCGGTGGATCGGTTGTCGACCACGATGACCTCGTGCGGACGCACCGTCTGCCTGGTGGCGTTGGCCAGACAGTCCACGATGCGTTCTTCCTCATTCCATGCGGGAATCACAATCGAAACGTTGAGCATGATTCCAGCATAGGGGATGGCATCGCAGACGCCGGCGGCGACACGGTTTTCGTCGTACGCCCTTCACAAGACGTCACAAGACGTCACAAGCCTTCATAAGACGGCACTTGACTTCATAATGACGTCACAAGACGTTTCCTCCGCGGCCATATCGGCGACATTCTCTCCGAGCGGGGGCAGACGGCGAGGACGGGCTTGCCGTGCCCCTCGCTATGATAGGGAACCATGAGTGAGCAGGATGATCAGAAACTCGACCTCGCTTCGGTGTTCCCGGCGAAGGGCGACGCTCGCCGCCCGCCGGACTGGTGGGGGCGCGGGCTGCTGTATGCCGTCATAGCCGTGTTCGGAGCCATTTTCGTATGGATGTCGTGGGGCAAGGTCTCCGGTGTCGTGCTCGACATCGTCATCTCGACGTTCCTGGCGCTCGCGATCGAGCCGTTGGTGCTTTCCATGGTCAAGCACGGATGGCGTCGCGGCGCGGCCTCGGCGGTGTCGCTGATCGGTCTGGGCATCATCATCGTCGCTCTGCTGGCGATGTTCGGCAACATGTTCGTCCAGCAGCTCATCGCGATGATCTCCGGTCTGCCGGCCATGTACGATCAGCTGTTGAAGGTGCTCCAGCAGTACACGTCGTTGGACATCCCGCATCTGCAGAACATGGGCATGCAGATATTGGAGAAGATACAGAACTCCTCGTTCGTCACCAATCTCGCCGGTCAGGCGCTGAGCACCACGATGGGCGTGTTCAGCTTCCTGCTCGACCTGATGACGGTCATCATGGTCACGTACTACATCTCCGCGGCCGGTCCCAAGCTGCGCCGCAGCATGTGCCAGTGGCTCGGGCCCACCACGCAGCGTCGTTTCCTGCTCGGATGGACGATCATCCAGGAGCAGATCTCCGGCTTCCTGTTCTCCCGTTCGATTCTCGCCGCGATCAACGCGGTGTGCGTCGCCGTGTTCCTGTACGCCATCAACGTGCCCTATCAGTTGCCGTTGTCGATCTTCTGCGGCATCGTTTCGCAGTTCGTTCCCACGGTGGGCGCATACATCGGCGGCGCGCTGCCCATGCTGTTCGCCTGGGGTGTGGGCGGCTGGGTGTATGCGGTCGCCGTGGTGGTGTACATCACGATCTACCAGCAGATCGAGAACCTGATTCTCGCGCCGAAGATCTCGCAGCGCACGATGGACCTCAACCCCTGCGTCGCGTTCCTGTCGGTGCTGGTGTTCGGTTCGCTCTTCGGTGCGCTTGGCGCGTTCCTCGCCCTGCCGATCACGGCCAGCATGCAGGCGATCTTCCGCGTGTACACCAAGCGCTACGAGCTGGTGGACTCGCCGCTCATGTCCGATCCGACTCCGGTGCGAAAGTCGAAGGTGGTCGAAGGCGCCGAGGCGTTCAACGAGCATGTCATCAAGCCGGTAAGCGACCATATGCCGCGCGCCGCCAAGGGGACGAGCGCCCGCGTGCCGATGAACGAGGAGCTGCGCCAGCTTCAGGAGCAGGCGTTCCGGCACACCTCACAGGAGCTGGATGACTCCGCCACGATGGCCATTCCCAAGGGCGGGCTGCTGCACGGCACGCAGGCGGTCAGACCCGCCGTCGCGCTGCGCGGTACGGCCGCCGCCGACGGCGATGCCGTAGCCGAGGGCGGCGATGACGTTGATTTTGCTGGTTTTGATGACGTTGCCGGTGATGTTGACGATGGTGCCTCCGGCAATGCCGCTGCCGGTGCAAATGCCGCTGCCGGCGGCAAAGGCGGCAAGGACGGCTCCGGCGGCACGTCCAATGCCGACGATCGCTCCGATGGCGACGCCGGTTTCGTTGACAATCCGAGAAGCAGGTGGCGCTGATGGCCTTTCTGACCGTCCTCGACATTCTGATGATGGTGCTCGGCGGCGCAGGGCTCGTCTATCAGGGCGTATGCGTCGCCATGTCGCTGTTCTCCAAGCCGGTCCGATTCCCCGACGCGCCGATGGACCGCCGGTACGCCGTGCTGATATCGGCGCGCAACGAACGCAACGTCATCGGCAATCTCATTGATTCGATCCGCGCCCAGACCTACCCCAGCGCGCTGATCGACATCTGGCTGGTGGCCGACAACTGCACCGACGACACCGCCGACGTCGTCAGGGCGAAGGGATGCCATGTCATCGAACGGCATAACACCGAACAGATCGGCAAGGGATACGCGCTGACCTACCTGCTTGGCCGCATGATCGACATGGGCGTGTCCGACGACTACGATGCCTACTTCGTCTTCGACGCGGACAACAAGCTCGACCGCCACTACTTCGAGGAGATGAACAAGGCGTTCCAGTCGGGCTTCCGCATCCTGACCAGCTACCGCAACTCGGTGAATCTGGCGGACAACTGGGTGTCCTCCGGTTCGGCGCTGTGGTTCATCCGCGAATCGCGCTTCCTCAACAATTCGCGCATGCTGTTCGGGTCCAGCTGCCATGTGGGCGGCACCGGATTCATGTTCTCGCGTGAGGTCATGAAGCGCAACAAGGGCTGGAAGTTCCACCTGCTCACCGAGGATCTTGAATTCACGATGGATTCGGTGTTGCATGGCGATCGCATCGGCTACTGTGGCACCGCGATTCTCTACGACGAGCAGCCGGTCACCTTCAAGCAGAGCTGGCGGCAGCGTCTGCGCTGGAGCAAGGGGTTCCTGCAGGTGTTCCGCTATTATGGTCCGTCGCTGATCCGCAGGGCAGTGCGTGAACGCGATTTCTCGGCGGTTGATTTCACGCTGCTGCTGTGCCCGTTCACCGTGCTTGCCGGTGTCCGACTGGTGATCGGCTATCTATTCGCCGCATTCGGATTCGTCACGTGGATGAGTCAGGTGCAGACGATGGTGAACTGGGTGTCGGGCATCGTCACGGGCATGCTGGTGATGATGGGTCTGGTGGCGCTGACGATCGTCGTCGAACGCGACCGCATCGGCGCGACCAACAAGGAGCTGGTCGCCTATGTGCTCAGCTTCCCGATCTACATGCTCAGCTATGTGCCGATCTCGTTCCAGGCGGTGTTCTCCAAGGCGCAGTGGAAGCCGATCGCGCACAAAGGCGCCTGATCTAGCCTGATCTAGCCTGAATCGGACCTGATCGAGGCATGCCGCTCGGCCGCGGGTTGTCGCGTTTCGGCTATGCAGTCGGTATGATTGCCGTATGAGTCTAGACAACACGCAAGGGGATGTCGGGTTTCGCCAGACTCCGACCAACGCTCCAACCACTGTTCCCACCAGCGCCGCTGTTCCCACCAACGTCGCGACCAGCGCAGTTCCCGGTGTCGTTCGCGACGCTTCGCATGTCGCCATGCCGCCGGCCCCGGTGAGCGCAGCTTCTGCAGCCGCAGCTGCGGCGCCGCCGGCTGCGATGGCATCCAATCCGGTGCAAACAGCCCCGGTACCGCCGAATCAGGCGGCGGCCGTGTCCATTCGCGGCCTATTCAAGCATTTCGGCAACAAGATCGCCGTCAACGGACTCGCGCTGGACATTCCGGTCGGCTCCTTCTACGGTCTCGTCGGCCCCAACGCGCCGGCAAGACCACTACGATCAACATGCTCACCGGTCTGCTGCGCCCCGATGGCGGCACGGCGATGGTGCTGGGACATGACGTGTGGAGCGATGTCAACGTCGTCAAGCGCATCATCGGACTGATGCCGCAAAGCGAGCAGATCTTCGATCGGCTGACCGGCCGTCAGCTGCTCGTCTACTCGGGCATGCTGCGCGGCATGCCGCGGGCCGAGGCGGTGCGCCGCGCGCAGGACCTGCTCGTCGCATTCGATTTGAGCGGCGCGGCGAACACGATGGTCGCCGACTATTCGGCCGGCATGACCAAGAAGATCTGCCTGGCCTCGGCGATGATCCACTCGCCGCGCATTCTCGTGCTCGACGAGCCGTTTGAATCCGTGGACCCGGTCTCCAGCGCGAATCTCAAGGACATTCTCATCGAATACGCGCGCACCGGCGGCACGGTGATCATCTCCTCGCATGTCATGGCGCTGGTCGAGCGCATGTGCACGCATGTCGCCGTGGTCAACCACGGTCAGGTGTGCGCGGCGGGCACGGTCGAACAGGTTGCAGCCGGCGAGGATCTCGAGGATCGCTTCCTGCAGCTGGTCGGCGGGCGTCACGAGGCCGCCCATCTGGCATGGCTGGACGGTGGCGCGCAGTCGGTCGGTGCTGCGCAGCCGGGCAGTGCCGCGCAGCCGACTAGTGCCGCGCAGCCGACTAGTGCCGCGCAGCCGACTAGTGCCGCTCAGCCGGGCGTCGGCGCGCAGTCATACGGCGGTGCGCGATGAGCGAGATCGGCGTCATCGTTCGTCTGCGGTGGGCGCTGATCGTCGCCACGCTGCGCCGCTCCCCATGGCAGGTGGTCGCGTTCGCCTTCGGTCTGCTCGGCGCGCTTGCGCTGGTGGTGTTCGCCACGATGTCCGGCTGGGAATGGGGCGGCTCAATGCTCACTTCCCGGCGGTCGTTTGAGTTGACGGATCTCCTCTACCTTCGCATCGTGATGATTCTCGCGGGTGGTGCCATCACGTTCGTGACCGGTGTCGTTCAGCTGATGCTGGTCGGCGGCGGCGCGGCGATGGATACGTCCAAATTCGCGCTGTTCGGCATCGAGGATCGTCGACTTCAGCTTGGTCTGATGATCTCCGGTCTGTGCAGCATTCCCGCGATCGCCGGTCTGCTCGCGTTGCTGGGATGGTCAACGGTATTTCGAAACATGGGTGTGATGACCCTGCTGGTTGGTGTCGTTTCGGCTCCGTTGGCGATCATCACCGTCGTCGCGCTGTCGCGCACGCTGATTTCGCTCGCCACGACGCTGGTGACCTCGAAGCGCGGCCGCAACGCTCTGTATATCGTCATCGTGCTGCTGTTCATTGTGATCTGCCAGATCCCCAGCATGATCGCCGGACCTGGCTTCGGCGCAGAGGAGTCGGACTCGCTCACGACCCTCCTCACCTTGGTGATGTTCCATCAGATCGCCACCATCGTCGGCTGGACGCCGTGGGGAGCGGCCTTCGCGCTGCCGTTCGATGCGTTTATGGGCGCATGGGGGCATCTGTGCATCCATCTGATGATACTTGCGGCAACATGGATCGTATGCTTCGCGGTGTGCACGTGGTGTCTGCGGCGTGAGCGTCTGACGGTCGGGCGCAGCGAGGCGAAGACCTCGATTCGCGGCATCGGCGCCTTCGGATGGATGCCGGATTCCCCCTCCGGGGCGATATCGGCGCGTCTGCTGACCTATCTGCGTCGCGATCCGAGGCAGGTCATGGTGCTCATCATACCGATCTTCTTCGTGGTCATCTTCGCGATTCAGGCCCGCGGCGTCTCGATGGTCGTCTGGCAGTCGCTGATCTGGGCGGGATGGATGATGGCTCTGATGGAGAGCAATGGTCTCGCCTACGACGGCGGCGGCTTCGCGATGGAGGTGATCGCCGGCGTGCGCGGTCACGTCGATCGCATCGGTCGAGTGCGGGTATATGTCGCCATCATCGTGATCTACATGCTGGTGCTGGGCGTCGTGATCGCGCTGATCACCGGCGACTGGGCGCATCCGCGGGAGCTGTTCGCCGGTCTGGTGGCGATGGCGGCCGGCATCGGCATCGCGTTCAGTGGTCTGGGACTCGCCGAGATCACCTCTTGCACGCTCATGTATCCGGTGGCGTCGCTGAACAAGCCGTTCTCCTCGCCTCAGGGGCGTGCCGTGGCACAGGGCTTCTTCCCGTTGGTCTACATGCTGGGCTCGGTGGTGCTCATGCTGCCCACCATCGCCGTGGCGATCGGACTGGGAGCCGGCGACGTGCCGCGACCGTGGTTCGCGATGCTGATTCCTGTGTCGCTGCTCAACGGATGCGCCGCACTGGCGGGCGGCGTCTGGCTCGGCGGACGTCTGCTGGATCGCCGCTCGCTCGACGTGCTGCGCAATCTCGATTCGTTCGCATCGCTTCAGCGGTAAGTGCCGCATCGGCCGCGCTGCACCGATAGCGCAATCCACCGGTGGCGCTGTGCGGCGGTGCACGGCGGCATCCGGCATCATCCGGCGGCATCGTCGGGTGGTATTGTGCGGTAGCATCATTGGGTAGCATCGCGATACGGGCATTGCACGGCATCGGCGACGCAACGGTGCAATCCGCACCAGTGCGGGCATCGATACCTCCAGCGCCGATGCAGCCGAATCAATGGCCGGCGAATCAGTAGCGTGAATCAGTAGCGCATACCAGTAGCGAAGAAAGGACCGCTGATGGAGAGCAGGACCCAGGCTCGTCGGGCCAGACGCGCCAGAGCAAGGCGAATGCTCGCCATCGCGGTGGCCGGTGCGGTGACGGCGGTGCTGGCGCTCGGCTATATCGTGGCCGATATCGCCGATGTCGTGCCAGGCCCGCTCACGTTGAAGCCGGTGCAGTATCGATCGGTGCCGTCCGCGATGAGTTCGGTTCCGTCGTCGACGCTCGTTGGCAAAGCGGATTCCGCTCGCGCGGTGGATGCGGCTGCGGCGAAGCGGCTGATCGATGATTTCGCTGCAGCCGACGGCGTGGGCGACGACGTGTCGGTCGCGATATCCGGCGCGGACGGCAAACCGGTCGCGCAGCTCAACGCCGACACGGTCCGCGAACCGGCATCCACATTGAAGACCGCGACGATGCTTGCCGCCTCGGAAACGCTCGACATGGGCGACACGCTCGCCACGAGCGCATACCTTGATCGCTCGGAAGCCACTTCTGATGACACTGCTACGGATGATGCCGCCGCCGCGGATGGAACCGACTCCGCAGGCGTGCCGACGCTGACCCTGACCGGCGAGGGCGACATGCTTCTCGGCGAGGGGGCCTCTGACCCGAATCACGTCAACGGGCGGGCGGGACTGGACACGCTGGCCGAACGCACGGCGAAGGCCCTCGCGCAGCGGTCGATCACCTCGGTGCGGCTCGTCTACGACGATTCGCTGTTCGGCGATGAGCGGTATCCGGCCAACATCGATGAAAACAACGGGGATTATCTGTACTACACCGGCGTCTCCTCGATGGCGATCGACGGCGGGCGCCAATGGGCGGATGGCAGACCGGCCGATCCCGACGTGTTCAGCGCCTATCCGCCGCTGTCCCAGCACACCGCCCAGGACGTGGCATCCGTATTCGCACAGCGGCTGGCCGCACATGGCATCACAGTCGATGGCGAGGTGAGCGCGGGCAAGATGCCGTCCGGCATTTCGCCGCTCGCCTCGGTCGAGTCGGCGACGCTCGGCGAGATCATGGCGTTCACACTGCGGCATTCCGACAACACCCTCGCCGAGGAGTTCGGCCGTCTGACCGCAATCGCCCAAGGCGCCGACAATTCGCCGGAAGGCGCGGTCAAGGCGGTCAAGGCCGAGCTTGAACGGCTCGGCGTCGACACGACCGGCCTGACGATGGCCGATTGCTCAGGATTGTCGCCGGGGTCGCGCGTGAGCGTATTGACGCTGCTCGACGTGCAGGCGCATAATCTCACCGCATCAGGCGGCGCGGCAGCAGCCGAGGGATTGTCCATTCCCGGCCTTGTGGGCACGGCGGCGAATCGTGCCGTCAGCCCCGACACCGCAGGCCAGATTCGGGTCAAAACAGGCAGTCTCGGAACCGTCACCTCAATGGTCGGCAACGTGTCGCGCACCGATGGCGGCGTGCTCGCCTTCGCGGTGATCGTCAACAATCCCAAGGACATGGCGGCCGCCAGAAGCGCCATCGACTCCTTCGTAGACGCGCTTGCGAGGCTGTGATGGCATACTCCTCCCGTTTGCGCGCCGGAATCGGAGCCGTACGCGGCGCGTTGGCCTCCATCGGCATCGAACGTCAGGGCGAGCGTTTCGCCGCACACGGCGAACACGCGCCCAGCGCCGATGCGCCGCTGGTGCTGGTCGCCTGTTCGGGCGGTCGTGATTCGATGGCGCTCGCCGCACTGTGCGGCATCGTGTGCCCGACGCTTGGCGTGCGATGCGGCGCGATCGTCATCGATCACGGCATGCAGGCCGGTTCCCGACAGGTCGCCGAGGAGGCGGCCCAACGCTGTCGATCTCTCGGCTTGGACCCGGCGTTGGTGCGTTCGGTCGAGGTGCGCGATGACGGGCACGGCATGGAGGCCGCCGCTCGCGATGCGCGCTACCGGGCCATCTGCGCCGAGGCGAGGCGGATGCACGCCGCAGCGGTGATGCTGGCGCACACCAGAGACGATCAGGCGGAGACGATGCTGCTCGGACTGCTTCGTTCGCCCGGAGTGGATGCGCTGTCCGGCATGCCGGCGGTGTCGGTGCGCGGCGGGGTGACGCTGGTTCGGCCGCTGCTGACGTTGTCGCGTGACCAGACGACGGGCATCTGCCGCGATCTGGGCATCGCATGGTGGGATGATCCGACCAATGGGGACGGTGAATCAGGACCGTTGGATTCGCGGTTCCCGCTGCGCTCGCGTATCCGTCATGATCTGGTGCCGATGCTGAACCGGTTCGCCGGCTTCGATGTGACCGACCGTCTGACTCGGGCGGCGGCGTTGTCGCGCATGGACAAGTCGTATCTTGACGAGCGTGCGGACGAGGCGATGTCGCGGGCCGTGCTGTCCTGCTCGCTGCAGCGGATCGATGACGGTCCCGACCGTGGGTGCGGCGGCGATGGTGACGGCGAGGAGGGTGGCGAGGAGGGGCCGCGGCTGGTACTGGAGGCGGTCGTTCGATCCCAGCACGGCAATCCGCTCGTATCCGGTCTGCTGCGGGATGGCGATGTTCTTGCGCTGAGTGCGGTGACGCTGAGTCGCGAGCATCCGGCGATACGACTGCGTGCGCTGGCCCGTTCGCTCACTGCGATCGGCGTGGAGGCCTCGGCGGCGCAGATCGCGGCCGTCGATGCGCTGATCGTGCGCTGGCATGGTCAGGGACCTGTGAGTCTTCCCAGTGGATACTCGGCATTTCGTCAGAAACACGTCATTCGCGTGTGTCAATATGGTGGGCATGCGAATCGCTGATGTTCAAGACAAGATCGACCATGAACTGGTCAGTCGGGCCCAGATCGAAGAGAAGATCGGGCAGATCGCCGCGCGCGTGAGCGAGGACTACCGCGGCCGCGATCCTCTGTTCGTGGCCGTGCTCAAAGGCGCGGTCAACACGATGGCCTCGTTCTCCCAGGCCGTCAGCATTCCGGTGCAGATGGATTTCATGAGTCTGTCGAGCTATGGATCGGGAACGGAGTCAAGCGGCAGGATCATCATTCGTCAGGATCTGTCCTGCGATGTTCGCGGCCGGCACATTCTTATCGTTGAGGATATTGTGGATTCCGGGCGCACGCTTGCCTGGCTCGTCAACGAGCTCAAGCGGCGAGGCGCGGCATCCGTGGAGATCTTCGCCCTGCTGGAGAAGCCGGCGCGGCGCGAAGTCGATGTGGATGTCAAATACCACGGTTTCGATATCCCCGATGAATTTGTGGTCGGCTTCGGACTCGACTATGACGAACGGTTCCGCAATCTCGATTCGATCGCGGTGCTGAAGCCGGAAGTGTACCAAGGAGCACATGCATGAGCTACTCGCAAGGCCCGCAGCGTCCGCCGCTCGGCGGCAACGATGACGGCAATCCGTTTAACCGCAATCGGCCTGACCGCCAGAACGGCAAAGGCCCCAACGGGCAGGACGGTCAGGGTGGCAAGAAGCCGTTCTGGCAGTCGCCGTGGCTGTGGGCAGTGCTGCTGGTGCTGGTCGCCGTCACCGCGTTCCAGCTCTTCGTCGGCACCGGCACGCAGACCATCGACACGAAGGACGGCTTTTCGCTGCTCAACAGCGAACAGGTCGAATATGCGAAGATCACCGACAACCGGCAGCTGGTCACGCTGGAGCTGAAGAACAACTTCTCCAAGAACGACCCCGACACGGGCAGGACGCGCGACTACGGCAAGAAGGTGCAGTTCTACTACACGTTCGCCCAGGGCGCGCAGGTGGTCAAGGCGGTCGAACAGGCCAATCCGAGCAAGGGCTGGACCTCCGACATGGAGCAGACCAGCATCTGGAGCTATCTGATCAGCTCGATTCTGCCGTTCATCCTGTTCATCGGCGTCTTCTGGCTGCTGATGCGCAATATGGGCGGCGCGAACGGCATGTTCGGCATGGGCGGCCGGAAGAACAACGGCAAGCTGCTGGAAGGGCAGACGCCCAAGACCAAGTTCTCCGATGTCGCCGGCGAGGATTCCGCCGTGCAGGAGGTCGAGGAGATCAAGGACTTCCTCAAGGACCCGTCCAAATACAAGGCGCTTGGCGCGCGCATTCCGCGCGGCGTGCTGCTCTACGGCCCTCCGGGAACCGGTAAGACCCTGCTCGCCCGCGCCATTGCAGGCGAGGCGGGCGTGCCGTTCTATTCGATGGCCGGCTCCGACTTCGTCGAGATGTTCGTCGGCCTTGGTGCCTCGCGCGTGCGTGACCTGTTCGAGGAGGCCAAGAAGAACGCCCCCGCGATCATCTTCATCGACGAGATCGACGCCGTTGGCCGCAAGCGCGGCTCCGGCATGTCCGGCGGCCATGACGAGCGCGAGCAGACGCTCAACCAGCTGCTCGTCGAGATGGATGGCTTCGACAACGACACGAATCTGATCATCATCGCCGCGACCAACCGCCCCGACGTGCTCGACCCGGCGCTGCTGCGCCCGGGCCGCTTCGATCGTCAGGTCGCCGTCGAGGCTCCGGATCTCGAAGGCCGTGAGGCGATCCTCAAGGTGCATGCCAAGGGCAAGCCGTTCGTGCCGGATGTCGACCTGCATATGGTCGCCGTGCGCACGCCGGGATTCACCGGTGCCGATCTTGCCAACGTACTCAACGAGGCAGCGCTGCTGTGTGCGCGTGCCGGTGCCCAGCTCATCGACAACCGCGCCATCGACGAGGCCATCGACCGCGTGCAGGCCGGTCCGAAGCGCAAGTCGAAGGGCATGGCGCTTGACGAGCTGCGCAACACCGCCTACCACGAGGGCGGCCATGCGCTGGTCGCCGCCGCGCTGCACCACACCGACCCGGTCACCAAGGTCACGATTCTGCCGCGAGGCCGCGCGCTCGGCTACACCGCGGTCATGCCCACGTCGGATCGCTACTCGATGACGCGCAACCAGCTGCTCGATCAGATGGCATACGCGATGGGCGGGCGCACCGCCGAGGAGGTCGTGTTCCACGATCCGACCACAGGCGCCTCCAACGACATCGAGAAGGCGACGGGCATCGCCCGCAAGATGGTCGTGGAATACGGATTCTCGCGTCGGCTCGGCGCGATCAAGTGGGCCGACGCCGACGACCAGTCCGCTGATTTCGATGGGCTGGCACCGCACAAGTATTCCGATCAGACCGCCGAAACCATCGACGAGGAAGTGCTCAAGCTCGTCGAGACCGCCCATACCGAGGCATGGAACATCCTCAACGAGAATCGTGACATTCTCGATGAGCTGGTCCGCCAGCTGCTCGTCAAGGAGACTCTGAACGAGAAGGAGCTCGCGGCGATCTTCGCGAACATTCGCAAGGCGCCCGAACGCCCGGTGTGGCTGTCCAACGAACAGCGACCGGATTCCGATATCCCGCCGGTCGCGATCCCCGAATCGCTGCGGCGCTCCGTTGGGCTCAAGCCCGGTGAATGATGCATCGATGATCGGCTGAACGGCGGGGAGGGGCATGTGCGCGTAAACGGCATGCCCCTTCTTGTGATTCAGCCCGCCGCACTCGCCGGACCTGCGCCCGCTGCATTGCTCGCTGCGTCAGGTTTGGAGCGCGAAGGGAAGTGAACGAATGGTGATGATAGAGAACGCCGATGTGACACTGCACGTAACAGGCGTCGATGACGCCGCGTTGGCGGCTTTGCAGGGCAGACTGCACGTCGATGTCATCGTGCATGCCGACGATCCGCATATCGAAACGCTGCTCGCGTCGCATCGACTGCGTGTGCGACTGGAGCACGCCGATGCATGCGATGCGCGCGACGATGCCGAATGCCATGATTCCGATTCGCCGCAGTGCCGGTCAGCGCAGCCTTCCGGTGACGCCGGTGCCGGTGTCGATGATACCGGCCGGCCGGTCGCCCCTGTATCGGCATCCGAGACGATCGTGCGAACCGTGGTCATCGCCATGGAAAGCACGTCACTGGATGCCGAGGCGCTGTTCCGGTCCGCGATCGTTGCGCTCGATTCGATGCCGGGCAATCAGGTCGAGGGCATCTCGCCGCTGTATCACGTCGGCAATCTGGACGGACCGGACGGCATGTCAGCGGTCTTGCAGATGACGACGCACATGGGCATACGGCATCTGGCCGAATCCCTTGCCGATGTCGCGCAGTCCATCGCCGCACAATCAGGCAGCGTCCAATCCGACATCGCCGAATCAGGCGCCACGCAGTCCAGCCCAGCCCAGTACGGCAGCCAGCCGACTGCCGCGCCGCCGATCGCCGCTTCCTCGGCAGCGGCGGCGCCGTCGCATAGCGACCGTCAGCATAGCGGCCGTCAGCATAGCGATGATCGACTCGTCCTGCGTCTGATATCAGCGGATGCCGGCGGCCGGGCGGCACGCGGCGCCGACGGCGGACCGCTGCAATCCGAGCTGCAATCCGACTATGCCAGAGGTCACGCCTCGGTGCTCGCGCCGTGGATGGACATGGATGCCAACGCCGCGCTCGACGGCGACCCGGTGTCGTTCCTGCTCGCAATGGCACCGGATGCCGGGCGCGTCGGCCTGCTCAGCGACGCGTGGATCATCGGAGGTTCGCTATGAAAGCGCGCAGAACGCCGTGGTGGCACTATGTGGTGGCCGCCCTGCTGGGATTGGTGGCCGGAGCGGGACTGGCCGCATACGGTGAGTCGTCCGGACTTGCGCTGATCGGCGTCCCGTGGTTCGTGCCGGTGCTGCTGATGCTGCTCGGCGTGATCGTTCTGGTGCTCGCCATACAGGTGCATCGCTACGCGACCACGGAACCGGCCAAGCGGCAGGGGCGGTCGATGGACCCCGAGCGCGCCGTCGCCACGCTGATGCTGTGCAAGGCGCTGGGACTTGCCGGCGCGGCGCTTGCAGGCTGGTATGCGGGGCAGATCATCCTGAGCATCTCGCATATCGAGGCGTCATACTATGCGCATGCGGTTGCGCAATGCGGCGTCGCCGGCGTCGTATGCCTGATCGACATGATCATCGGCATCGTCGGCGAGGGGCTGTGCAAGCTGCCGCCCAGCGAAGGACCGGAGAATCCCAAACTCAAGGAGATGCAGCGACGCGCATCGCTCGCGTCCGCAGCGGCCAAGACCCGCCACTGATCCGCCGGCCGCTGCGGTTTCGTCGATCGCACTGGTTTCGGCGATTTCAGCGAATTCGCCGATCGCATTGCCTTGGTGAGCAGTGTTGCTGACTTAGCCGTGTTGGTTGCTGGGCAGCGTTGCTTACTCAGCCACGTCCCTCGTTCAGCCGTGCCCCTCACTCAGCCGCGTTGCCGACCGTCGTCGCCCAGACTCGGCACCCGGATCATCGCCTCCTGCGCCATCGCCGCCACCAGAACGCCGTCCTGCGAATACACCTTGGCGATGGCAAGTCCGCGGCCATGCGCCGCCGTGGGCGTGTCCTGCACATACAGATGCCACTGGTTGATGTCCACGTCGCGATACCACCACATCGAATGATCGATGGAGGCGTACGAAATCCCCGGCGTGGCGATGCTCAGGCCGGCGCGGCGCAGCACCGGTTCCATCATGATCTGGTCGCAGCCGAGCGCCAGCATCGCCCGATGCATCGTCTGCGGGACGTGTGCGGTGCCGTCGGCCCTCATCCACACCATCTGACGGCCGCTGTCGCGACTTGCGCTGTCGGGATCGGCGCCGAGCATGATGGTTCTGGTCACATGGCGGATGTCGAACGGCGACTGTCGCGCATAATAGTTGGCGAATGGCGATTTGTCGGCGTAGGGCATGGTGAGCTCCTTGGCGCTGACGAGTCCTTCGGGGGAGGGGACGTTCTCGGGCATGGGATCGGCGAATTCGACGCCCTGCTGACCGCCTTCCTGGAACGAGGCGATCGAGGTGAGGATCGGGCCCTTGGATTGCGTGACGTTGACGCGCCTTGCGGAGAACGAGCGTCCGTCACGCAGCGTTTCGACGTCGAACAGCAGATCCTGGTCGATGACGCCGGGCGCGATGAAATAGCCGTGGATCGAATGCGGCAGTCGGCTGGCGGGGACCGTTTTCGCGGCTGCAATCAGCGACTGCGCGATGACCTGCCCGCCATAGACGCGCCCGGTGGGGAAGTACATGCTTTCGCCGTTGATGTAGGTGTGTCCGCGGAACGGGGACGGATCGCCAAGCGAGAGTACGCTGATCAGCCGGTCGAGCGCGGACGGCTCGGTTGGCGTGCTGCCGTTGGTGGCTGTGGTGTTGGTGGTTGTGGTGTTGGTGGTTGTGGTGTTGGTGCGCGTGGTCTGCTGGGTTGGGGCATGTACTGATTGCTGGGATTGGTGCTGGGATGACTGTGCCATGTGCTGATCTCGCTTTCTCGGTGACTGAATCAGTTGGATAACGTCGTCTGCCGGATGCATCCGCTGGCGGGCACGACTGTTTGGCGGCCATGGTTGCCTGCTGGACGCTACCGACGATATGCAGTCATGGTAGACCGGCCTTGTATAGGGCATGTGTCCTGCATCGGCCGTGTGCTGCGTCGGGCGCGTGTTCTGCGTTAGCCATGATGGGCGGGCATGTCCATGTCGCGTGACCGTGGGAAATCAAGTGATGGTTGCAGGCGGTCTGTGATTGAAGTTCGGGCGGCATACGGGTGGAATGCAGGGGTAGCGCGGACGGAATGCGGATGTAGTGCGTGCTGAGGAGTTTGTGTGGGTGTACAACACGCCGATGCAGTCGCACTGACGACGTTTTTTGGGGTGTTGCGCGGAGATGACTGGGGTGGTTTGGGGCTGAAATACTGTTTGGTGTGTGTTTTCGACACGCCGATGGTTTGGCT
>NZ_RQSP01000013.1 GCF_009078285.1 Bifidobacterium jacchi | reverse complement strand
GCAGTCTGCGCGCGTAGCGCGTCCGAGATTGCGGCGAGCTGGCCCGCGAAGCGGGACTGAGGGGTCGTGAATTCGTCAACGAATTTCTGACGCAGGACACTGGATGACCCCGTGATGTTCGACGGCTTCTGTCGTTATCTGTGTGGTGGTTCGTTGCTGAGCCGTTGGGACGGTAGAGGAATGACGCTTTTCGGGTAGGATGCTCATCGGCCAAGAAGAACCGTGGAGCTTGCGCTCAGTGGTGTCCCTGCTCTGGTGCCCTTTCTCTACTGTGTCCTTTCTCTATCTTTCTTTAATTATCTCTTTTTCTCTCTCTCGCTTGCGCTGCCTTTCTCGCTTGAGCTTTCGCTCGTGCTTCCTCTCGCTTGCGCTTCCTCGTGCTTCCTTTGCACACTTCCTTTGCGCAAGGATTTTTCGGGATTTGCGTTGAGTTCGTAGAATCTTTGCGCTAAGCCTCGTCCCAGCGCAAGGATTCTACGAAGTTCGCCTTCTTTTCGAGAAATCCTTGCGCTAGAGACCTTGCGCTAAAGCACTTGCGCTAAAGCAGTGTGTTGTTTCGGAGTATGGTTGCGCTAAATCAGCGTCCCTCTCTCGTTCCCCTCTAGTGTCCAACTATGGTGCCCCACCATCTAACCCATGAAAACAACAGAAGTCTCTGATGCTCCCGACTTGACGAGCACATGCAAAGCACATCGAGGAACACACGATTCACAGACAAGCCTGTGACGTATGACGTCATCGGCTCACGTCGGCGCATTCACGTCGCTGGTTTGAGTCCTATGCGGCCCGCAGTCGCATACCGGTGAGGATCAAGATATTGAGTCCGACCTTCGACGCTCGTGTTCGCGCCCGCGCGTTTGATGCCCCAGTGCAGGCATGTGTCAGTGCAATGATCCGATTCGCCTTCGACCGTCGCCACCGCTTGTCCGCGCCTGACCATAGTTCCGACAGCCAATGAACTACTAGCGGGCTCGAACGTGGACACCAGACCGGTATTGCGCCCGGTGTGCGTGACGCTCACCACCGACTTGCCGGCCACTGAGCCGCTGAACGAAACGGTGCCTTCCGCCGGGGCTATGATCCTGTCCCCGGATTCGGCAGCCAGATCCACGCCGCGATGTCCTGCCAGCCAGGGTTTTGAAGGCTGATCGAACGCGCGAATCACATCGGGGGAGTCGACGGGCCATGTCATACGCGATGTGCATCCGTCGTCGCTCTGAATCGCCAATGGCAAATGACCTCGTGCATGAGAATCATCCTGAAGGGTCGTCGCGAACGGATGCCGATATGACGCAGACGACTCAGCCCCGCCGAATATCTGCATGGATGTTTGCAAAGCCGGCAGCGTGAGCCGAGTCTGATCTGATCGCCTGATGGAACCACATGAACCGACTTGCAGACGCCAATCAAGAAGCTGCTTCATGCGTGTCGGCGACAGTGAAATCGATGACAGTGAAATCGTTGAACGTGATGGCATCGATCCCACCGTAGGCCGTGACGATGGTTCCACTGACTGTGTCGGCAATGGAACCATCGACGATGCGGCACGCGGCATGATCACGGGAATGCTCAGCATCAGCGTCGCGAGGCAAGCAGCGATCGTCATCGTGATGCGCTGTCGTTGCGCGTGTCCTGGCGCATTGCGAGGTCGGCGGGCATTCGATGACGCGCAGTGCGACGACGATCGCCTAAACCGACGTGCTGCATGACGGTGCAGGAATGTGCATGCTCGACGACAATGGTCTGTCAGACTGCCGATGATACGGGCGAATCGGGTTGTCACGGTTGCACTGGCGGATGTGGCAGTCTGACAGGAACCGAATGGAACGATGTCGAGCGGGTCGGCGTGAAACGGTCTGGAATCAAAGGGGTTGGAATCAAAGGGGACGAGGCCAAACCGGTTGCCGCCGGATGGTGGAGCATTGTCCAAGCGATGCTGATGGTGCCATCTGATTCTCCGCCGAAGTCGGTTTCTCTCCAGCGTCTCCAGTGTGTGACGCGTTCGATTCGCATAGCCGTTCATGGTGCCTCCTCATGCCTCGCATGGTCGACGATCCCGATGATCGTCGACCTGTGGCATCACCATGCATGAATCGGGAGGCAAAGTCCAGCCCAACAGGGTCTTGTGGTCGGAACCTATGCCTGAAAACGGCGAAATGTGGATAACTTGGGTGGCGTCACAGTGTCATCACTGCTTCGGAGCGTAGATGACCGTGTTGATCAGAGTGCGGTATCGGTCGGTGATGGCCTGACGACGTGCCTTGAGACTGGCGGTAAGCAGACCGTTCTCTTCGGTGAACTCATCGGGCACGATTTCGAATTTGCGAATGGATTCCGCGCGAGAAACCAGTTCGTTGGCGACGTTGATCGCCCGCTCGACCTCCGCATGAACGATGGGGCTTGTTGCGGCGCTTGCCAGATCCGGCACCGTTTCGGCTCCCTGCGATTTGAGCCACGCATTGGTTTCCGCAAGATCGAGCGAGACGATGGCCGCGATGAACGGCTTGCGATCCCCTACGACGACGCATTGGCTGACGACTGGCGAGGTCATGACGGAAGCCTCCATCTCACCGGGGGAGACGTTCTTGCCGCCGGCGGTGATGATGAGATCCTTCTTACGACCGGTGATCGACACGAAACCGTCATCGCTGATCTCACCAAGATCGCCGGTGTGCAGCCATCCATCCGTGATCTGCGTGGCGGTGACCTCGGGATGGTTGTGATATCCGGCGCATACCGCGGGACTTTTGATGCACAGCTCCCCGTCGTCGTTCACCGCCATCGTGACACCTTGGAACGGCAGTCCGATCGTGCCGATTCGGTAGCCTACGGCCGGGTTCACGCATGCAGGAGCGCAGGTTTCGGTCATGCCGTACCCCTCCAGCAAGGGCAGTCCCACTCCATTGAAGAAATGCGCGATCGTCACGTCAAGCGGTGCGCCGCCGCAGATCGCATATTCGACGTGCCCTCCGAACACCTCCATGATCGAGGAATACACCAGTGGACGGTACAGTGCATGCTCGGCACGCAGTTTGCGCGGGATGGGATCCCCTGATTGTTGAGCGCGGGACCATGCCTTCGCGGTGGCGGCGGCGCGGGCGAATATGCGACCCTTGATGCCACGTCCGGCTTTCTGCGATGCCGCATTGTAGATCTTTTCGAAAATGCGCGGCACGGCCAGAATGAAGGTGGACTTGAACGAGCCGAAGTCGGCGAGGATCGTCTTGAGATCGCTGGACAGTCCCAAAGTGACGTTGCCGGCGAAGCAGACGAACTGCATGTATCGGGCGAACACATGAGCCAGAGGAAGGAACAGCAGCAGACGACGGCCGGGTTTCCATACCACGTCCGGCATGGTGAGAATGCCGGATTTCGTGATGAAGAGGAAATTGCGATGCGTCAGTTCGATGCCCTTGGGCGTGCCCGTCGAACCGGACGTATAGACGATGGTGGCAAGATCGTCGCCCCTCACCAGCCGCTCGCGTTCCCAGAACTCCTCATCGCTGACGCCACGACCGTATGCCTCTATGGTGTCGAGCGCACCGAATCCGATGACATACACGTCACCCAGCGTCGGACACTGCTCGCGCACCGATTCGATCTTGTCCCGCTGCTCGTCGTTTTCGGCGAACGCCATGCGCACTTCGGAGTCGTTGAAGATCATCTTCACCTGAGCGGGCGAATTGGTCTCATATACAGGCACGGTGAGCGCTCCGATCGACATGATCGCCATGTCCAGAGCGGTCCACTGCCAGCAGGTCCGTGCGATGATCGAAACACTGTCGCCCGGCATGATGCCGCGCGCAATGAGCCCCTTGGCCAGTGCGATCACCTTGTCACGGAACTGCGTGGCACTGAACGAGGCCCACTGCCCTTCGGAGCTCTTGTATTCGACCAGCGAGTCGTCCGGCGTGCGCTGCGCCCTCTCCTCAAGAAGGGAGAACAGGTTCCCGTCATCGTCTATGGGCTGTTCAAGAGGACGAGTAAATTCGCGATGCATGACTACTCCTATCGTGTGCTCTGACGCGTCGTGTGCGGTGTGTTCAGGCGTTCGGCGCCTTGGCCCCGATGTCATGGCGATAGAACATGCCGGTGACGTCAAGTCGGTCGAGGATCGCGTAGACCTTGCCCTGGGCGGTTCTGATGTCGGGGGCGCTGGTTTCGACGAAGAGCACACGGCCGGATGATGCGATCAGTCGACCATCGTCATCGTTCGTCACTCCGGCATAGTAGACATGCGAGTCGCTGTCCACGGTGATGTCGGGGATTGGCACGCCGGTGACGACATCGGTCGGATAGCCGTCGGACGCGAGAACGACGCCGAGCGTTGCACCATCCTCGACCCATGTGAATTGCGGCTCGACTCCGTTGAGAATCGCGCTGATCGATGCCGCGAGATCGCTGGTGAGACGCGGCAGCACCACTTCGGTCTCCGGGTCGCCGAATCGGGCGTTGAATTCGATGACCTTCGGCCCCTGTGCGGTGGCGATGAGTCCGGCGTAGAGGATGCCGGTGAACGGCGTGCCTTCGGCGGCCATCGCTTCGACGGTGGGACGGACGATGTCGTTGATCGCGGCTTCGATCACGTCATTTCCGATCTGAGGCACTGGGCTGTATGCGCCCATGCCGCCCGTGTTCGGCCCCTTGTCTCCATCCCATGCGCGCTTGTGATCCTGGGCGATGGGCATGGGCCAGAACTCGGTGCCGCGCACGAAGCTCATCAGAGAGAACTCCTGGCCTTCGAGATAATCCTCGATGACGACCTTGGCTCCCGCGTTGCCGAAGCGATGGTCGATGAAGATGTCGTCCAGCGCCTTGACCGCAGTGTCCTCGTCCATGGCCACGGTCACGCCCTTGCCGGCGGCCAGGCCGTCTGCCTTGATGACGATCGGCGCGCCATGCTCGCGCACGTAGGCGATGGAATCATCCAGATTGTCGAACGTGCGATATCTGGCGGTGGGGATGCCGTGACGTTCCATGAGACGCTTGGCGAAGTCCTTCGAGCCTTCGATCTGCGCCGCAGCCTTGCTCGGTCCGAACGCCTTGATGCCTGCGGCCTCCATATCATCGACAAGACCTTCGATCAGCGGAACTTCGGGGCCGACGAACACCCAGTCGTAATGGTTGTCCTGAACGAAAGCGATGAGTGCGGCATGATTCGACTCGTCGATCTGCGTGGTACGGATGCCGTCGAGCTCCATGCCGGGATTGCCCGGGGCCACGGTGACCTCGTCGACGCTGCCGCCTCGCAGCAGCGCATGCGCGATGGCATGCTCTCGTGCGCCCGACCCGATGACCAGAACCTTCTGTCCCATGTTGTCCATCGTCCTTTCCGTCACATTCCCTTATGCAGCTGCACGCGGGTGCCGTCCACGTCCTTGACGATGCGGCCCACCGTGTAGTGCCTCTCCTGCTCCTGATCGAGGATACGCTCGACTTCGGCGACCTTGTCCGGTGCGACGACGAGCACCATGCCGATGCCCATGTTGAAGATGTTGTACATCTCCAGCTCGTCCACGTCGCCCAGCTTCTCAAGCAGACGGAAGATCGGCGGCACATCCCAGCTGGTGATGTCGAACGCGGCGGCCAGTCCCTCGGGAATGATGCGCGGCACCTTCTCGATGAATGCGCCACCGGTGATGTGGGCCACGCCGTGCAGCAGGTCGTCGCCGGCAAACAGGGGCTTCAGCGGCTTCGCGTAGATGCGCGTGGGCTTCAGGATCTCCTCGCCCAGCGTCTCGCCGCCCAGCTCTTCGGGCTTGGAATCGACGGTCAGGTCGTGGTCCTTGAACAGGATCTTGCGCACCAGCGAATAGCCGTTGGAATGGATGCCGGAGGATGGCAGACCGATGAGCACGTCGCCTTCGGCGATGGCGCTGCCATCGATGATCTTCGACTTCTCCACGACACCGACGGTGAAACCGGCCAGGTCGTATTCGTCGGCATCATACATGTCGGGCATTTCCGCGGTCTCGCCGCCGACCAGTGCGGCACCGGCGTCCACGCAGCCGTCGGCCACGCCTTTGACGACCTGTTCGAGCAGGGCCGGATCGTTCTTGCCGCAGGCGATGTAGTCGAGGAAGAACAGCGGCTCGGCACCCTGCGCGAGGATGTCGTTGACGCACATGGCCACGCAGTCCTGACCGATCGTGTCATGCTTGTTCATCATCTTGGCCACCATGAGCTTGGTACCCACGCCATCCGTGCCGGAAACCAGCACCGGTTCCTTGTAGCCGAGGGAGGCGAGATCGAACAGACCGCCGAAACCGCCGATGCCACCGGCGCCGGGACGTGCCGTTCGTGCCACATGTGCTTTGATGCGATTGACGACCTCATAACCTGCTTCGACGCTCACACCGGCGTTCTCGTAGGCTTTGGGCATGTTTCTCTCCTTGTTCTATGGTCGTTCCATGGTCGTTTACAGTCGTTGCCGACCTTCTCACGGTCGGTGCAGGCGCCAGACACGGCTGGCGCAAAGGTGCCGGCGATAGCGGGAGCGTCAGTCGTCAGCCGGCTTCACAGCGTATTCGTTGCCCTCGTACTTGCTTTTGTACAAAGCGAATTCCGGGAGCCTGACGCGGTCCTGCGGGGTGAGCGACTTGAGGAAGTCCGCTTCGTAGTCATCCAGCGCGGTCGGATAGTCGCCATTGAAATAGGCGACGCACAGTCCTCCGTACGGGGCGTTCGCGTTCAGACCTATCGATTCGACCAGTCCATCGAGCGACAGGAACGCGAGAGAGTCCGCGCCGATGTACTGGCGTATCTCCTCGACGCTTTTGTGCCCTGCAATGAGCTCGCGCGTAGTGGAGATGTCGATGCCGTAGAAGCACGGGTATTTGAGGGGCGGCGAGCTGATGCGCATATGCACTTCAGCGGCGCCCGCCTCCTTGAGCAGCTGCACGATGCGCTTCGAGGTGGTTCCGCGAACTATCGAATCGTCGATGACGACGACGCGTTTGCCCTTGACCACGCCTCGCACCGCGGACAGCTTCATCCTCACACCCTGCTCCCGCAGCTCCTGCGTGGGTTGGATGAACGTGCGGGCGACGTACTGGTTTTTGATCAGGCCCATCTCATTGGGAAGATGCGCGGCTTCGGCATAACCCGATGCCGCCGACAGCGACGAGTTCGGCACGCCGATCACCATGTCGGCATCCGCCGGAGCCTCTGCGGCAAGCCTTGCGCCCATGCGCTTTCGGGCGGAATGCACGTTGACGCCGTAGATGTCGGAGTCCGGACGCGCGAAGTAGATGAACTCCATCGAGCAGATGGCGAGCTGCGTTTTGCTGGTGTACTGGACGATCTTGTATCCGTGATCGGAGACCACGACGATCTCGCCGGGACGGATGTTGCGCACGAGTTCGGCACCGACCACGTCGAGTGCGCAGGTCTCTGATGCCAGCACGTATGCGCCGTTCTTCATGCGGCCGAGCGAGAGGGGTCTGAATCCGTTCGGATCGAGGGCCCCTATCATCGCCGTCTCGGTCATCAGCAGGTAGGCGAATCCGCCGTGAACAGTGTTGAGCGCCTCCTTGAGCTTGTCCATGAACGCGGACTTGGAGGAGCGACGGATGAGATGCATAAGCACCTCGGTGTCGGAGTTCGAGTGGAAGATCGCACCCTCGTTCTCAAGATTGCGGCGCAGCGTCTGGCAATTGGTGAGATTGCCGTTGTGGCACAGTGCCATGTCGCCGTCGTGGAATCGAAAGATGAACGGCTGGATGTTGTCGGTGGACCCGGATCCGGAGGTCGCATAGCGCACGTGACCGATGGCACGGTCGCCCTTCAGGCGGGAGATCTCATGCTCGTCGCTGAAGACCTGAGTGAGCAGTCCGAGCCCACGATGGCCGATGAGGTGGCCGTGGTCGTTGGAGACGATTCCTGCTCCCTCCTGACCTCGATGCTGCAGCGCATGCAATCCGAAATACGTCAGACGGGCGGCGTCGGGGTGCCCCCAGACTCCGAAGATTCCGCATTCCTCATGAATGTCTTCAAGTTCAGCTGACAAGCCAAGGCTCCCTTCCAAAACCGTGGGACTGGGGATTCGCTATCCGTCCACACTATCAATCGGCGGCTACATCGGTGCGTTCGCTTGCGATGACGCGGGGTCGGGCGGTTGCGTGCGCCTTGGGCGACGCGCCGATGTTCAAACAGTTGTTCGATCACTGTAGTACGATTGTTCGACATCGAGGTCGGTGTGTCGTAGGGTCGGGGCACCGATGCGATGTCGGAACACCTGATGGTGACGAAACGATGACGAAAGGAGTGCGCTATGGCGACGGGAAGCGTCTATGTGGCGGTTGATCTCAAATCGTTCTATGCCTCTGCGGAATGCGTGGCGCGTGGGCTTGATCCGCTCTGCACCAACCTTGTGGTCGCTGACGTCTCTCGTACCAGCAAGACCATCTGTCTGGCGGTGTCTCCCTCGCTCAAGGAATATGGCCTTGGCGGGCGAGCCCGACTGTTCGAGGTCATGGAGGTCATGTCTCGCGTCAACGAGGCCCGTAGGCTGCGCGCACCCGGTCGGCGCTTTGCCGGCGAGTCCTGCGACGCCCGCGAACTCGCCGCCGATCCGTCCCTATGTGCGCGCTACATCGCGGCCATGCCGAGAATGGCGCATTACCTTGACGTCAGCGCGCATATCTACGGCATCTATCTGCGGTATGCCTCGCCGCGGGACATTCACGTATATTCCGTGGACGAGGTGTTCATGGATGTGACGCACTATCTGTCGATGTACGGACTGACTCCGCATGATCTGGCAAGGACGATCGTCCGGCAGATCATGCGGGAGACGGGCATCACGGCCACTGCGGGCATCGGATCGAATCTGTATCTTGCCAAAGTGGCCATGGATGTCGTCGCCAAACACATGCCGGCCGATCGTGACGGTGTTCGTGTCGCCGAACTCGATGAGCGCTCGTATAGGCGGCTTCTGTGGAATCATCGTCCGCTGACCGACTTCTGGCGTGTGGGGAGAGGTTATGCGCGTCGGCTGGAAGGCAAGGGGCTGTTCACGATGGGTGACATCGCCCGCTGTTCGATCGGAGGTGCGGGCGACTACTACAACGAGGAGCTGCTGTACCGCATGTTCGGGGTGAACGCCGAACTGCTGATCGATCATGCCTGGGGATGGGAGCCGTGCACGATCGACGACATCAAGGCGTATGCGCCGCAAGCCCACAGCGCCAGTGTCGGTCAGGTGCTTACCGGGCCTGCGGACAGTGCGACCGCTTTGCTGATAGCCAAGGAGATGGCCGATACTCTCGCTCTCGACCTGACCGGCAGAGGCGCGTGCACGAATCGAATCACCCTGTCGATCGGATATGACTCCGGCAGTCTCGATCCCAGACGGCTTGATGATTGCGTGGATGACGCGTTGAGGAAACAGGCGAAGAGGGCCGCGCGGGAGTACCAAGGGCCCGTCGGCATCGATCATTACGGGCGCAGAGTTCCCGAAGCGGCCGGCGGTTCGATCGCTCTAGGCGGGTACACCGCTTCGGCCGATAGGATTCGCGCGGCCGTGACGACGGTGTTTCTTCGTGTTGCAGATCCCCTGCTGCTCGTGCGTCGTCTTACCGTGGTGGCCGGGGACCTGTCAACCGATGCGCGGCGCATGGCGGGGAAACGATATGAGCAGCCTGACCTGTTCGCGACATCGGCGGCTTCTGATTCTTCGTGCACCGATTCGTTGTGCGCTGATTCGTCGGGTGTTGATTGTGAAAGCGTCCGGGCGTCGCCGGACGGGCGATCGGCATCGCGGGAGCGTCGCAGCGAGAACGTGCAGCGTGCGATGCTCGCCGTCAGGCGACGGTATGGTCGCAACGCCGTGCTCAAGGCGATGGATATGGAGCCGGGGGCCACGGGAATCGAGCGGAACCAACAGATCGGAGGGCATCGGGCATGACCTTGCAAACCACCAGTCGCTACGACGACATCATTGACATGCCTCATCATGTCTCGCGCAGGCATCCGCCGATGCCACGGCTCGATCGAGCCGCCCAGTTCATGCCGTTCGCGGCATTGAGCGGATATGAGCAGATCATTGCGCGCAAGGCGCAGGAGGTGGAACGGGAGGTGCAGAAAAGGAACCGTCTCTTCGATTGCGATTTCGGTGCCTAAGGCGGAAGACTCGAAGCCTATGGCCATGGTCGATAATCGTGTGCATCCAACACAGGACACTATTGTGCCGCGTCAGAAGTTCGTTGATCATATTGTTGGCTCCCCTTGTCAGGGGAGCTGGCCCGCGAAGCGGGACTGAGGGGTAGTGAATTCGTCAATGAATTTCTGACACAGGACACTAGCCGTCGAATGCATTGCGATACACGTCGATAAGCCGCTGCAGACCCATCGAGGCGTTCGCCGGACTGGTGGACGGCAGTGGGATCATCGGCGTGGTCAGATCGGCCTTCTCCAACTGCGGCGCGATGAGCCGGCAGTACAGTCGTGCCGCCGTGCCGCCCGTCGTATAGATGCGCGTGATCGGCGCACCACGAAGAATCGGCGTGATGTCATTGGCCGTCGCATTGCGGATGCTGGCATCGGATGCGCCGACGATGTCACATGAGGCGATGACATCCCAGAGAGCCACATGGTGACGCAATGCGAATGCACGACGAGAAGCGGGAGCATCGCCGGGAACATCGGCCGGGTCATTCGGATCGGAGAACAGCGCCTGCATCACCGGCCAGAACCGGTTGCGCGGGTGCATGTAGTAGAACGACTCCTCGCGGGATTTTGGACTGGGCATCGAGCCCAGTATCAGCAGACGGGATTCGGCGTCCCATACCGGTCCGAATCCATGCTGCACATGGGTGACTGGTGGCGTGCAGGAGGCGTTGGCGGCGTGATGGACGGCTTTGCCTTGCAAAGCGTCGGTACTGCCGCATATGGAGTCAGTGTGTGGGGAGGGTCGTTCCATCGTTCATATCCTACCCAGTGAGGCAAACGCAGCATGCGTCTGGGCCTGGATACGCGGGTAGGTCCGCAGCTGATCCGTATCCGGGCTTGTTTCTGGCCAGGGAGCGTTTCCGCTGCGCGCTTCCGGAAGGTCATTGGGAACAGGCTCTTGGGAACAAAATGATCGTAGGAAAGTGAGGATACAATGCGAAATCCGGGAATTGCCGGCCTAGGGCGGGCATGCGGTAGTCTCGGTCATATGCCGATTTCCGCTGAAGTGTTGACCAATCCGAAGGCCGAGCGCATACGTCGCGTCGCCGATCTTGCGAACCGTCGATCGAGAGAACGCTATGGCCGCTTCCTCGTCGAAGGACCGCAGTCCGTGCGCGAGGCGGTCCTGTGCCGTCCTGATGTCGTCCGTGATGTCTACGTCACGGTCGACGGCGACGAACCGGATTCGCCGATCTCGTTCGTCGCTGCGGCCAAAATCGCCGGTCAAGCGCTGAACACCGGCATCTATGTGCACAAGATCACCGCGCAGGTGATGGCGAGAATCAGCACCGATGCGCAGGGCATCGTCGCCGTCGGCGACCTGGGGGCGATGGTCGGTTCGGATTCGGGTGTCGGTGCGGGTGTCGGTGAGACAACCGGCGGCGCCGCAGACAGGCGGGCCGCTGCAGATGGGGGTACCGACGAAAACGGTTCCGTTGTGCACAACGATGCCACGCACAACGATGCCACGCATGGCGATGCCGATGCGCGGGGCGCATCTGGAATGATCGCGGCGTTCTGGCAGGTGCGGGACCCCGGCAACGCCGGAACGGTCATCCGCGTCGCCGATGCGGCCGGATGCAGGGCGGTGGTGTTCGTTGACGATTGCGTGGACATGTTCAATCCCAAGGTGATTCGCGCGACCGCGGGATCGCTGTTTCATCTGCCGGTCCTCACGATGCGCACCGACGAATTCTTCGACTGGGCGAAGAACGGCGACCGACCTGTGATCGCCGCCGATGTGCACGGCACTGAGCTGCGTCGACCCGAATCGCTGCCTGACGTCCTCGCAGCATGGGCGCAACCGGAGGGGATCGAGCGTGAGCCATCGCCGGTCGTGCTCTTCGGCAACGAGGCGCGCGGTCTTGCGGACGATGTGCTCGCGCGTGTCGGACGCATCGTCTCCATTCCGATATACGGGCGAGCGGAATCGCTCAACCTTGCGACCAGCGCCTCCGCCATGCTCATGAGCATGGCCATGGCTGCGCATCGGGCGGGGCGTCACGCGGCGTAGCTCCGGCACTGCGCACGGTACGGCACTGCGCATGGTACGGTATGGCACAGCGCTGCCGGCACGGCGTCGGCACCGTGTGCGGCATAAGAGGTTGTCGAGTCGTATGGGGACAATGAGAATTTGGTTCAATGCCTGAAAAGCGTGTGTTCTTGCGCATGCGCAGGCTGTACGACGACTATTGAGACTATTAGCCAAGCTACAAGGCAAGGAGAGGGTGCTCGTGGCTCAAGTGCAATTCGACGCCCAGGCGGTGACCCGTGCGGTCACCGACGGCATCGCAACAATCGGGAACGTCTCCAGCTCCGCGGAGCTGAAGGCCGTCAAAAGCGAGGTCATCGCCGCACTGACCGCGGCGAGCAAGGCCATCGGATCGTTGCCGAAGGACGAGAAGAAGGATGCCGGCAAGCTCATGAGCCAGCTGCGCGCCGATTTCGGCCGCGCCTTCGGTGCCAAGGAGGCTCAGGTCAAGGCTGACGAGGAGGCTCGGGCGCTTGCCGCCGAGACCGTCGACATGACGATGCCGATCGAGCGTAGGCCGCTTGGCGCGCGCCATCCGATCTCCCGCGTCATCGAGGACATCGAGGACTTCTTCGTTTCGATGGGCTGGCAGATCTCCGCGGGCCCCGAAGTGGAGACCGAATGGTACAACTTCGATGCGCTGAACTTCGGCCCGGACCATCCCGCACGCCAGATGCAGGACACCTTCTACGTCAAGGGCAATCAGGCCAAGGACGCCGCCGGATTCGTCGGCTCCAACATGGTCGTGCGCACGCAGACCTCCTCCGATCAGGTGCGTGCCCTCATCACCCGCGGCGTTCCACTGTACATCGCCAGCCCGGGTCGCGTGTTCCGCACCGACGAGCTGGATGCCACCCACACCCCGGTATTCCACCAGTGCGAGGCGCTCGCTGTCGACAAGCATCTGACCATGGCCGACCTCAAGGGCGTGCTCGACAAGCTCGCCGTCGCCATGTTCGGTCCCGAGGCCAAGACCCGCCTGCGCCCGAGCTACTTCCCGTTCACCGAGCCGAGCGCCGAGCTCGACCTGTGGTTCCCCGACAAGAAGGGCGGCCCGGGCTGGCTCGAATGGGGCGGCTGCGGCATGGTCAACCCGAACGTGCTCAAATCCGCGGGCATCGATCCGAATGTGTATACGGGATTCGCGTTCGGCGTCGGCGTGGAGCGCACGCTGCTGCTGCGCCACGACATCAACGACATGCACGACCTCGTCGAGGGTGACGTGCGATTCAGCGAACAGTTTGTGATGGGGGAGTGATAGCCCATGCCCATGGTAGATATTGACTGGCTCAAGGACCACGTCGAGGTTCCTGCGGACCTCACCTATGAGCAGCTCGCCAAGGATCTCGTCAAGGTCGGTCTTGAGGAGGAGGAGATCCACTCCTCCCAGGTCACCGGTCCGATCGTCGTCGGCTACGTGGTCGACGCCACGCCGGAGCCGCAGAAGAACGGCAAGACCATCAACTGGTGCCACGTCGACTGCGGTCCCGAATACAACGAGACCGATGAGAACGGCAACAAGGTGCCGCGCGGCATCATCTGCGGCGCGCCGAACATGGCGGCGGGCGAAAAAGTGGTCGTGACGCTGCCGGGAGCGGTACTGCCCGGTGACTTCAGGATCGAGCCGCGCAAGACGTACGGCCACATCTCCAACGGCATGTGCGCCTCCGAGCGTGAGCTTGGTCTGGGCGACAGCCATGACGGCATCATTCTGCTGCGCCACTACGGATTCACGCCCGAGGAATACGAGGCGCTCAAGCCCGGTGATGACGCCATGCATCTGCTGCATCTCGATCAGCCTCTGCTGGAGATCAACATCACGCCGGATCGTGGCTACGCGTTCTCCTACCGTGGCGTCGCCCGCGAATACCATCATTCGACCGGTGCCGAATACGTGGACCCGGCGATCGAGCTGGGCAAGGACGCTCCGGATCTGACCGGTCCGGGCGCGGCCCAGGGGACTCCCGACATCGAGGTGGCCATCGAGGACGACAATCCGATTCACGGCGTCGTCGGCTGCGACCGCTACTACGCGCGCGCGATTCACGGATTCGATCCGACCAGCCGCACGCCCAACTGGATGCGTCGTCGCCTCGTTCGGGCCGGCATGCGTTCGATTTCGCTGGCGGTGGATGTCACCAACTATGTGATGCTTGATCTTGGCCAGCCGATGCACGCCTATGATCTCGACAAGATCGCCGGTCCGATCGTGGTGCGTCGCGCCCGTGCAGGCGAGTCGCTCGTCACGCTCGACGGCAAGAAGCATGATCTCGATCCCGAGGATCTGCTCATCACCGATTCGCCGGACGGTCAGCGTGGATCGCGCATTCTCGGCCTCGCCGGCGTCATGGGCGGCATGTACGGCGAAGTGACCGACGAGACGAAGAACATCCTTCTGGAGGCCGCTCACTTCGATCAGGTGTCGATCGCACGTTCCGCACGCCGTCACAAGATCCCCTCCGAGGCGTCCCGACGCTTCGAGCGCGGCGTCGATGACCGGCTGCAGCCCGCCGCCGCGCAGATGGCCGCCGAACTGCTCACCAAGTACGGCGATGGCGAGCCGTCCGAGCATCCGTGCGACGTGGACAACACCGTTGCGCGTCGTCCAATCCATTTCAAGGCCTCCGAAGTCAAGCGCGTCGCGGGCCTCGACGTGGACGTCAACCGCATCAGCGACATTCTCACCGATATCGGATGCCGTGTCGCCGGTGGCGGCAACGGCGAGTTCTCCGTGACCGCGCCGAGCTGGCGTCCCGACCTTAATGAGGCCTGCGATCTGGTTGAGGAGGTCGCGCGCCTCGTCGGCTATGACGAGATTCCCGTCACCGTTCCGCCGGCTCCGGTCGAGGGCGCGGTTGGACTGACCGCCGAGCAGCGTCATCGTCGTGAGGTCGCCAATGAGCTTGCCGAATATGGCATGGTCGAGGCGCTGAGCTACCCGTTCGTCGGCGACGAGGATTTCAAGGCGTTCGCCTACGATCCCGAGACGATCGAACCGGTGAGCGTCGAGGTCGCGAATCCGCTGGCCGGTAATCGCCCCTACCTGCGTCGCGATATCCTGCCGACGCTGGCCGGCACCGTCCAGCTCAACCTTCGCCGTGGCATCGAGAACGTGCGTCTGTACGAGATCGGCCACGTCTACCTGTGGGACCCGAACGCTCCGGCCATTCCCGCCCTGCCCGGCGGCGTCAAGCCGACCGATGAGCAGCTCGCCGCACTTGACGCCGGCCTTCCCGACCAGCCGATGCGGGTCGCGGGCATTCTCACCGGGCTGGCTGAGGATTCCGGTTGGCTCGGCACTCGTCGTGCGGTCGACTACAGTGACGCGCTGGAGGCGGTGCATCGCATTGCGGATCGCATCGGCGCACATATCGTCATTGACCAGCCGGCCGCAGCGGAGGTGCCGGTGCAGTGGCATCCGGGTCGCGCCGCACGGGTGCTGGCCGGAGGCAAGGAGATCGGCATGGTCGGTGAGCTTCATCCCCATGTCAACGAGGCTCTCGGCTTCCCCGCCCACACTGCCGCCTTCGAGATTGACCTGACCGATCTGTTCGCCACGCTGGACGGCAAGCCGGTACAGGCCAAGCCCATCTCCACATTCCCGCCAGTCAAGCAGGATCTTGCGTTCACCGTGCCGGACACGGTCAGCGAGGCGCAGCTTGAGACGACGATTCGCGAGGCCGCCGGAGACGAGCTGGAATCGATCAGGCTCTTCGATGTGTTCACCGGCGATCAGGTCGGCGAACACAAGAAGTCGCTGGCTTTCGCGGTGGTGTTCCGTGCCGCGGATCGCACGTTGAGCGCCGAGGACAGCGAGGCCATCCGCGCGCGCATCGTGGATGGCGCACAGGCGTTGGGTGCGCAGTTGCGCGCTTGATGCCAAGCCGTTGTCGCTTGCAGCCCGCCGTTCGCCCGATCGCATCCGCTGATGAGGATGTGCGGGCGGACGGCGGGTTGCGTTTTGCCATGACGCGCGAATATCATCGACATCAGCGGTATTCGTGACTAGCGGATTTGTCAATGTTTTGTCAATGTGCGGTCGTGCTCGGCACGATCGCATCGTCGTAAGGGGAGGATGGTTCGATGAGCGATATTCAACAGGATGGTGCGGAACCGTCCGTCGGATCGCTGCCGTCTGATCCGCAGAACCAGCAGAACCCACAGAACGCGCAGAACACGGGAGCGGGGGAGACGGCGCGATCGCAGACCGATGGCGTGAACCTCGGCGGATCACCGTCGGGAATCCAGCCGGAATCGCAATCGGGAACGCAGCCGGGGGAACCGCAGTCGGGTGCAGCCGCCCAGCCGCAGTATGGTCAGTATCGCATTCCCGAATATGGCGCGATGTCCGGCCAGTTCGCACCCGGATATGACCCGTATGTGTATGGTCGGCCCGATCCCGCGCCCAGCGGTGACGATGCCGGTCACGGCAATGCCGCCGATGCGGGCAGCGCCGGCGGCGCATGGGACGGCGCACGGATGGCGCCGGCAGCAGGCGGTTCCCGTGGCGCGATGTCTGGTGCCGATGCGTCTGCGAACAGTGCGAATAATGCGAATCGGCCGAAGCCCAGGTATTTCCGTGGCATCGATCTCAATGATCCCAATCAGAATCCGGTGTACGGGCACTGGGATTTCTACGCCATAGCCGCGTTCGTTCTCGCGTTGTTCTTCCCGGTTCCGTTGCTGACCACGTTGCTTTCGGCTCTGGCCATGTGGCGTACTCGCGTGTTCCATACCAAGGGATTCGGCCTCGCCGTCGCCGCGTTGATCATCAGCATCGCGAACGCCGCGTTGGTGATGTGGATGACGGCCAATGGCATGACGGTGGACGACCTGTACAGGATGCTGCTGCAGACGATGATTGGAACGGGCGGCAACATGGGTGGCACTTCGGGCGGTGGCATCAGCGTCTGAGGGTTGATCACGCCCGCGGCGGATTTGATGGATTGATGGATGAATGGCAAACGTCTGATGGAGTGCATGGCAATCGAGTGGGATTCATTCGACACGCGTAATTTGCATATATATGCAGACCTATGCATAAAGTGTATACTATTCGTGTTGTCGATCGAAAAGAGCAGGAAATGACGAAGTACACGGTTGCGGTGGCCGGCGCCACTGGGTATGCCGGTGGGGAGGCGCTGCGCATTCTGGCCATGCACCCGAACTTTGAGGTGACGTGTGTCGCCGGTCACTCGTCGGTGGGGGACAGGCTTGGGGCTCATATGCCGCACATTCCCCAGTATGCGGATCTGATCGTCGAGGACACTTCCGCCGATGTGCTCAATGGCCATGATGTGATCATACTGGCGTTGCCGCACGGTGCCTCAGGGGCGCTGGCGGCGCGGCTTGATCCAAACGCCGTGGTGGTGGATTTGGGCGCGGACCATCGGCTTGAATCGAAACAGGCTTGGGACGACTACTATGGCGGCGATTTCTATGAGGCGTGGACGTACGGCATGCCGGAGCTCATCGTCGGCCGTGGCCAGTTGGGCTCATATACCCGTCAGCGTGAGTCGTTGCCCGGCGCGACGCGGATCGCAGGTCCGGGATGCAATGTCACCGCCGTCACACTGGCCATGCAGCCGGCGCTTGCCGAGGGGATGGTGAAGCCGAAGACGCTGACGGCGGATCTCGCCGTGGGGTATTCGGGCGCAGGCAAGAATCTCAAGCGCACCAATCTTCTGGCGGCGGAGGCATTCGGTTCGGCGACGCCATACGGAGTGGGGGGAACGCATCGTCATATTCCCGAGATTCTTCAGAACCTCGCCCACGCGGGCGGATTCGCGGATACCGATGCGCTGCGATTGGCGTTCACTCCAATGCTGGTGCCGATGGCGCGAGGCATTCTTGCGGTGGTCAGCGGTGAGATGACCGATCATGCCGCCGCATTGAGCGATGACGAGATCCATCGCATCTGGGCCGATGCCTATGCGCGCCAGGAGTTCATCAGCGTGCTGCCGTCCGGCACGTTGCCGGCGACTGCCAATGTCGTCGGCTCCAACGCGGCGCATGTCCAGGTTGTTGCCGACCGCCGGGCCGGACGACTCATCGCCTTCGCCGCCATTGACAATCTCAATCGCGGCACCGCCGGTCAGGCGGTGCAGTCACTCAATATCGCACTTGGCCTGCCGGAGGATGCAGGCCTGACCAAGATCGGAGTAGCACCGTGAGCGTGACGTTCGCACAAGGATTTACAGCGGCTGGCGTGGCCGCAGGCATTTCATCCATCGAAGGCAAGAAGGACCTCGCCCTCGTCGTCAACAACGGCCCCTTGGATGCGGCTGCAGGAGTCTTCACGTCGAATCGGTTCTGTGCGGCACCGGTTCAGTGGAGCAGGGTAGCCGTCGCCGATGGCCATATCAGGGCGGTGATCCTCAACTCCGGAGGGGCGAACGCCTGCACCGGGCCGAAGGGCTATACGCAGAGTGAGGCCACGGCAAAGACCGTCGCCGAACTGGTCGGTGCCGATGCGTCGAACATCGCAGTCTGCTCCACCGGTCTGATCGGCGAGCTGCTCCCGCTTGACCATGTGCTTGATGGGGCGAAGGCGGCGTACCTCGCCCTAGGCGACGATGATGCGGCGGGTTCGGATGCCGCGCATGCGATCATGACCACCGACACCAAGCCGAAGACCGTTTCGCTTGAAGGCTCCGGATACCGAGTCGGCGGCATGGTCAAGGGGTCCGGAATGATCGCTCCCCAGCTGGCCACCATGCTGTGCGTCATCACCACGGATGCTGTCGTTTCCGGCGGTCAGCTTCAGGCGGCGCTTACCGCCGGCGTCGACACGTCGTTCAACCGCATCGACGTCGACGGGTGCATGTCCACCAACGATACCGTGCTGCTGCTCGCGTCGGGTGCATCGGGTGTGGAACCCGATGCGGACGAGTTCAACGGGCTTGTCGCCAAGGCGTGCGCTTCGCTCGCACGGCAGATCATCGGAGACGGCGAGGGTGCCAGCCACGACATCCGTATCACGGTGACCGGTGCCACGAGCGAGGATGCCGCGTTGGCCTGCGCTCGCGCCGTGGCGTCCTCGAACCTGCTCAAGTGCGCCATCAGCGGCAATGATCCCAACTGGGGGCGTATCGTCAGCTCGCTGGGAACCGTTCCTGCGCAGGTCGCTCCCTATGATGCCGACAATGTGACCGTGGACGTCAACGGCGTGCGCATCTGCGAGAACGGCGGCGCAGGCCGGGACCGTTCCGAGGTGGACATGACGCCGCGCGAGGTGCACATCGATATCGATCTGGGTGCTGGGGATGCCGAAGCGACGGTATGGACCGACGACCTGACCCACGAGTACGTTCATATCAACGCCGACTACGAAAGCTGATCATGTCTACAGAATTGAAGGGACCGGGATTCCATTTCGACGTGCACACGGACCTGCGCGCCGATCAGAAGGCAGAGGTGCTCATCGAGGCGCTGCCGTGGCTGGAGGAATTCGCCGGGCAGCGCATCGTCGTCAAGTACGGCGGCAATGCGATGATCGACGAGCATCTCAAGCAATGCTTTGCGCAGGACATGGTGTTCCTGCGTCAGGTCGGTCTGCATCCCGTCGTTGTGCATGGCGGAGGACCTCAGATTTCCCATATGCTCAAGGCGCTCGGCATCAAGTCCGAGTTCAGGGGAGGATTGCGCGTCACCACTCCCGAGGCGATGGACGTGGTGCGCATGGTGCTTACCGGCAAGGTCTCCCGTGAACTTGTCGGACTGATCAACGCGCACGGTCCGTTTGCGGTGGGATTGTCCGGCGAGGACGGCGGTCTGTTCTCCGCCATGCAGCGAAAGCCGATCATCGACGGCAAGCCGACCGATATCGGTCTGGTCGGTGACGTGGTGAGCGTCGACGCGTCGGCGGTGGAGGATCTGATCGCGGCCGGGCGCATTCCGGTCGTTTCATCGGTCGCGCCGAACGAGGAGGATGCCACGCAGGTGCTGAACGTGAACGCTGACTCTGCGGCGGCCGCTTTGGCTGCCGCGCTCGGCGCGAGAAAGCTGGTCATTCTCACCGACGTGGATGGTCTGTATGCGGACTGGCCCGACAAGAACTCGCTGATCGGGCGTATCGGCGTGGAGAATCTGCGCGATATGCTGCCTGATCTGGAGACAGGAATGCGTCCGAAGATGGAGGCGTGCGTGCGCGCGCTCGACGGGGGCGTGCCGCAGGCGCACATCATCGACGGTCGAAAGCCGCATTCCATTCTCAATGAGATATTCACCACAGCGGGCATCGGCACCATGGTCGTGCCCGAGGATGGCGTGGAGATGAGGAGCTCGTATGCCTACTGAGAATACGGAGACGCTGGGCGCGAAGGATGCCGAGTGGCTGGGCAAGTACACCAAGGTCCATATGAATGTGTTCGGCACGCCGCTGCGCGTGATGGACCACGGTCAGGGGACGCGCATCTGGGACATCGATGGCAATGAATACCTCGATTTCCTCGCAGGCATTGCCGTCAACTCGCTTGGGTACGCACACCCGGCATGGGTGAAGGCGGTCAGTGAGCAGGCGGCCAAGGTGGCGCATACCAGCAACTACTTCGCCACGGAGCCGCAGATCGAGCTGGCGTCCAAGCTTGTCGGTCTCGCGGGGGCGCCGGAGGGATCCCACGTCTACTTCGGCAATTCGGGAGCCGAGGGCAACGAGGCGGCGATCAAGCTCGCCAAGCTCTATGGCCGCACGCTTGCCGGTGCGCTTCCTGCAATAGGAGGCAAGCCGGCGCGAATCATTGCTCTCGAACACGGTTTCCACGGGCGTACCTTGGGCGCATTGAGCGCCACATGGAAGCCCGTCATCCGAAAGCCGTTCGAGCCGCTGATGCCGGCGATCGAATTCGTCCCCGCCAATGATCGCCTTGCACTGTACGAGGCGTTTGCGGAGACCGGCCTCGGCAAATACGGCAAGGGGCCGGTCGCCGCGGTCATCATGGAGCTCATCCAGGGGGAGGCCGGCGTGCGTCCGCTGGATCCTCAGTATGTGCGTCACGTGCGTCAGATGTGCGACATCAACCATGCTCTGCTCATCATCGACGAGGTGCAGACCGGCATTGGGCGTACCGGACGCTGGTTCGCCTTCCAGCGCGAGGATCTGTCGGGAGGCGTCACTCCCGACATCGTCACCTTCGCCAAGGGCGTCGCCGGCGGCTTCCCCATGGGTGGCATGATCGCGTTTGGCGCGCAGCTTTCGGCGCTGTTCACACCTGGCTCGCATGGATCGACCTTTGCAGGAAATCCGTTGGGAGCTGCCGCGGCGCTGGCCACGCTTGACGTGATCGAACATGATCATTTGTTGGACAATGCCGAGAACCGGGGACAACAGCTGCGTGAGGGCATCGCATCATGCGGCAATCCGCTGTTCGCAGGCGTGCGCGGGCGCGGGCTGCTCAACGCGGTTCAGCTTGCGCATCCGTGCTCCCATGCCGCGATGAACTGGGCTCTCGAACATGGGCTCATCATCAACGCCGTCGCTCCTGACGCGCTGCGGCTCGCTCCGCCGCTGATCGTATCCGAACAGGATATCGACGAGGCGGTGGGCATTCTGGCGCGCATCCCCTCGGACCTTCCCGATGACTGAGGAAGACAAGGCCAAGTCAGGGTTTGAGCGTGAGCATGGGCGGATGCGCACGCAGAAGAACAACAGATGCATCGATGTGAATCGGATAGACGTGAATAGGTTAAGGAGTGCCAATGACCGGTCAGCTTCGTCATATGCTTCGCGATGACGATCTCAACCATGACGAGCAGCGTCAGGTGCTTGAGCTTGGTATGAGATTCCGCGAGAATCGTTTTTATCGCCAGCCGTTCGCCGGCCCGCAGGCGGTCGCCGTGCTGTTTGACAAGCCGTCGACCAGAACGCGTTCCAGTTTCTCCATTGGCGTGGCCGAGCTTGGCGGATATCCGCTGGTCATCGACAAGTCGGGTTCCCAACTGGGACGAGGCGAGCCGGTCGCCGACACCGCCCGTGTGCTTACGCGCATGGCCTACGGGATCGTGTGGCGCACCTTCGGGCAGGATCGCGTCGAGGAGATGGCCAAATACGCAACCTGTCCGGTCGTCAATGCGCTGACCGACGAATTCCACCCCTGTCAGGTGCTTGCGGATCTGCTGACGATCGCGCAGTTCAGGGGCGGTGTCGATGCGCTGCCGGGCAAGACCATCGCCTACCTGGGAGACGCGGCGAACAACATGGCGAACTCGTATCTTCTTGGTGGCGCCACGGCTGGAATGAACGTTCGCGTTGCAGGCCCCTACGGCTATCTTCCCGATCCCGCGATCGTCGCCGATGCGGAGCGTATCGCCGCCGAAAACGGAGGCTCCGTTCTGGTGACCACCGATCCTCGGGAGGCTGTGGCGGATGCCGACTGCGTCTTCACCGACACGTGGGTGTCGATGGGTGAGGAAGCGGAATATGCGATCCGATCCAAGCCCTTCTGGGACTATCAGGTCAACGATGCGCTGATGAAGCTCGCCAAGCCGGATGCACTGTTCCAGCACTGCCTTCCCGCATACCGCGGCAAGGAGGTCACTGAGTCCGTGATCGATGGGCCGCAATCGGTGGTCTGGGACGAGGCCGAGAACAGGCTTCATGCGCAGAAGGCGTTGCTGACCTGGCTCGTCGGCAAGCAGCGTGGCGACGAGAGCCTGCTCGCATGAGCGAAACGAATCAGCCGGTGCGTCGTCCGGCGACGAGAACCGCGCGGCTGAGCGTCATCGAGGAGATTCTGCTCACACACGTCATCACGTCGCAGTCGCAGCTGTCCGGCATTCTATCCGATGAGGGCATCGCGGTCACGCAGGCCACGCTCAGCCGCGACCTTGACGAGATCCATGCCATGAAGACGCGTTTGCCGGATGGCACGATCGCCTATACGGTCGGTGATCGTGCCGCGCATCCGCTGACCGGCATCGGCGAAAAGGCCGAACAGCAGATGGCGAAGGTTCTTGGCGGACTGGTCACGTCGGTGGCATGTGCCAGAAATCTCATTGTCGTGCACACACCCTCCGGTGCGGCCCAATACGTGGCCAGCGTCATCGATCGGCAGCCGATCGAGGGAGTGCTCGGCACGATAGCCGGCGACGATACGGTGATGGCCATCTGTTCGGATGACGAGACCGCGGCTGTCCAGTCGAAGTGGCTGCTCGCCGTCGCTTCAAAAAACTGAATGGCATTCGACTCGCCGAATGCATAAATATACACACCTATGCATATACTTGCAGTCATTGGTGAACGTGAGTTTTACAGAGAAAGGCAATCATGAGCGATAACAAGCGCATCGTGCTCGCATATTCAGGCGGGCTTGACACCTCCGTGGCCATCCCCTACCTCAAAGAGCGTACCGGCAAGGATGTGGTCGCCGTGTCCCTCGACGTCGGCCAGGGCGGCGAAAGCCTGGAGACCATCAAGCAGCGTGCGCTCGCATGCGGCGCGGTCGAGGCGTATGTGGTCGATGCGCGCAACGAGTTCGCCGAAGAGTACTGCATGAAGGCGCTTCAGGCCAATGCCATGTACGAGGGCGTCTATCCGCTTGTCTCCGCCATCTCCAGGCCGCTGATCTCCAAGCACCTTGTGCGTGCGGCCCACCAGTTCGGTGCCGACACCATCTCCCATGGCTGCACGGGCAAGGGTAACGATCAGGTCCGTTTCGAAGTGTCCATCGCCTCGATCGATCCGACGCTCAAGGCGATCAGCCCGATTCGCGATCTGTCGTTGACTCGCGACGTTGAGATTGCGTTCGCCAAGGAGCACAAGCTTCCGATCACGCAGACGGAGAAGTCGCCGTACTCCATCGACCAGAATGTGTGGGGCCGCGCCATCGAAACCGGATTCCTCGAGGACCCGTGGAACGGACCTACGAAGGACTGCTACGCCTACACCGATGATCCCGCCTTCCCGCCCGTCGAGGATGAGGTCGTCATCGAGTTCAAGCAGGGCATCCCGGTCAAGATCGACGGCCGCGACGTCACGCCGCTGCAGGCCATCGAGGAGATGAATCGTCGCGCCGGCGCCCAGGGCATCGGTCGCATCGATCTGATCGAGGACCGTCTCGTCGGCATCAAGTCCCGCGAACTGTACGAGGCTCCGGGTGCCGTGGCGCTGATCACCGCGCATCAGGAGCTGGAGAACTGCTGCCTGGAACGTGAGCAGCATCGCATCAAGCGCGACATCGACAAGCGCTGGGGTGAGCTGGTCTACGATGCGCAGTGGTTCAGCCCGGCGACGCAGTCGCTGAACGCCTTCATCGAGGACACACAGAAGTATGTTTCCGGCGAGATCCGCATGGTGCTGCATGGCGGTCGTGCCGTGGTCACAGGTCGTCGCTCCGACAGCTCGCTGTACGATTACAAGCTTGCCACCTACGATTCCGGCGACACCTTCGATCAGAAGTCCTCCAACGGCTTCATCGACATCTACGGCCTGCCGTCCCGCGTGGCCGCCGCCCGCGATGTCAAGTTCGGCAACGGCATCGAAGTGCCCACCAACACCGTCGAGTGATGCTCCGGCGTTTCCCTGCGTCCTTGGCGTGTGCGCGGTTTGCCTGATGGCCTTGCACGGTGACGCCAAGTGGTTGAACCGCGTCGGTGATGAAGTCGAATCCGCCACCCGGCCCATGCCGGACGGCGGATTCGACGTATTTTTTGGGGGTGGGGAGGGGGTTGCATCTTGGTGCATCCTCGTGCCGATGCATGCCGTGATGCTTCGTCAGGCGGAATCGATGTTGCGACGCAATCGCAGCGTCGTGCCCCATCAATCCCCATCGATTCGGCATGGTTTTCGATTGCAACCCAGCAAACCATCCCCGATGGGTGAGTTTTACGGGTGACCCACCATTCCTTCGACAGCAGGAAATCGGCCACGCTGTCGGGCTGATAGCCAGGCGCGGCATGGCGTAGCGAAGTGTTGGCAAGATAGGACTTTTCCTGCGCTTCGGGCGGTTCCTTGCCTTATTGCAGAACAGGGGGATCCGGACACCTGCCGGCTCCCCCCTGCCCTGCGCCTACCTTGCATCCGCCGTGTATCAGTCCTCGGCCAGCGTCGGCGCAACCAGTTCAACCACTTGTTCTCCGATCGCACGTTGATCAGAGGAACCCACACTGTAGGAGATTTGCACACTCAGCACCTGTTTGTCAGTGACGATGACCCGTTCGTAATGCACTTCTTGATCAGCCTCATACGTCAGGTAAGCGTTTTGGCCGTCAATTCGTTTATCGGTGATGTTGTTACCTGACGCTCTGCCATGAAGTAAGTCGTCCATCGCATCTTGTACGGATTGGATTTTGTCGTTGGGCTGCCTTCTGAACATGATGCTAACGCCGCTGCCATAGTACACGGTGGAAAAGGCTTCCGCCCCGCCTTGCACGAACTTGAAATTGTCGGGAACCTGGGCATGGAAACCATAGATCACATTGCGATAGGTTTCCATGGTGGAGGACGGAGGATCATTGCTGGCGTTATGAGCGCCGGTCATCGCACTGGAATCGCCGTCGTTGCCATAGAAGAAATTGAGTTGGAACTCCTTCGGATTGCTCGCATAGCGCTGCGCGATGCTGTCGATGTCGTCCGAGCATTCGTCCTGCGTATACGGAATCGTGATGCTAATCTCATCCACGCCGTCCACGCCCAGCAGTACCGGATCGGAAGAGGAGAAATCAACGACGCGGTTCGCCGCCGATTTGTAGCCATTGTCATAGATCAGTTCGAAATGTGCGTCCGGTCGTTCGAGGAGACAGCTGATTCCCGACGGCGTTTGCGCCTTCATCGTCACAACCAGTTTGCCATTCTCGCTGTCGACTCTAACGAGGTTGCTATCATCGGCGGATTCGTCCGAATCATTGGTTAAAAAGCTAAAGACGTCGCTGCCCGATTCACAATCGTCCATGTCCGTGTAGCCCGACTGGGATGGCGATCCCGGGGTGTGCTTCTGTGCCCCGTCGAATGTCACGCCATCCACTGTGATGGTCTTCGAGATGCTATCGTCGCTTTCCGTTGATGTGGTTGGAGGGGTGGAAGACGTGGCTTCCGAGGATTTCGTGTTGTTGTCGGATGCCGGAGCCGATGCCTGACCGGTTTCACTCTCCTGCTGGCCACAACCTGACAAGGCGAAAGCCAAAGCCAGCAACGCCGCGATTATGGTGAATCCTCTGCGTTCCCTTCTCATAGTTGAACCTCCTCCAACTGATCCGAAAGCGAAAAACGCATCGCTGGTTCGATGGCCGGTGCCTTCGGGGCCGCTGATTGCGGTTCGAGCCGTGACGCATCACAGTCGGACTGCTTGGCCGCGGATCGAGCAATGGACGAATTGACCATGACTCCTCTTTCTCTGGGTTGTCTCTGGATTGGTCTGACGCAATATGTTGTGACGAAGCGTGAATCGGATGCGAATTTTGCATGCGCCATTGGTGATATTGGGACATACACAGGGGGAGCCAATGCTCTGAATCCATTTCACTATAGCATTCCTGAATCAAGCGGTTCCAATCGTATTGCGCCACGTCAGGACGGTCCCAGGCCGGTGGCGCCTTCGCCCACGCCGTCTACGTAGCCCAACGCTGATAGCCTTGCGTACAACTGGCATCGAGCTTTTTCGCGTATATAAGGAGTGACCCATGCCTGAGGACACCGAACACCTCGCCCTGTGGGGAGGCCGCTTCACCTCCGGCCCCTCGCCCGAGCTGGCACGCCTGTCCAAGTCCACCCAGTTCGACTGGCACCTGGCAGACGGCAATATCGCCGGCTTCTGCTCGCCCTCGCCGCCGCGCTGATCGAACAGGCCGACAAGGCCGGCCACACCGTCATGCCCGGCCGCACGCACATGCAGCACGCCCAGCCGGTGCTGCTCGCCCATCAGCTCATGGCCCACCTGTGGCCGCTCGTGCGCGACGTGCAGCGCCTGACCGACTGGGACAGGCGCATCGACGCCTCGCCCTACGGCTCCGGCGCGCTCGCCGGCAACACGCTCGGCCTCGACATGATCCTGCATGGTGGCTGTGCGGTCGTCGCCGGCCGTCGCTCTGACTCCTCGCTGTACGATTACAAGCTGGCCGCCTACGATTCGGGCGACACGTTCGACCAGAAGTCCTCCAACGGCTTCATCGACATCTACGGCCTGCCGTCCCGCGTGGCCGCCCCCGCGATGTCAAGTTCGGCAACGGCATCGAGGTGCCGAACAACACCGTCGAGTGAGACGTTTCCCGGGCGTGTCGCTCTTCTTGGGAACGGCACGCCTCGGGGTGGCACCATCGGCTTGCATGATGGTCGTTTGCGATCAACCCATATGTGATCAGCCCATGTCTGATCAGCTCATGTGTGATCAGCTCATCTGTGATTGCCATTCGCGATCAGTTCATACGCGATTGGCTTATACTTTGGCTCGTACGCGGTGATTCGGGTCCGCTCAGCATGCCGACGAACATCGGCAGCACATGGAATAGCGGGAGCGCATACCATGGCAGCACGATCGGTGAGGCATACAGCACGAACACCGTGCCGGCAAGCGGCATCCAGGCGGCCAGCAGCAGGCGTCGTCGGCGCGTGACGCAATACAGCAGCAATGCCAGCGGAATATACGTCACATAGTAGGCGTAGGAGGCGATGCCGTTCGGCGCGTTCATCCGATCACGCATCGCATCGCCGAGCACCCAAACCCACCAGGGTTTGGGTGCGTTGATCTCTGCGGCCGGCCTTTGCAGCGGAATCCCGACCGATTCGGCTGCGGAATGCGGTGGCGAGACGTAGAACTCCCAGCGCAGCATATATCCCTCATCGAACACATAATCGGTGTTCCAGCCATAGAACACACCGCGATCGGGATTGAACCAATACAGCATGATGTTGCCGTACGCCTTGATCGTCTCGATCGGATGAGCCAGACACAGTCGCAGCCATGCGTTGAGCGCCGCTCGTCTTTGCTCGGCGGACGCATCGAGACGCACCGTCCATGACACCTCATCGCTTCGTCGTGGATTGTAGATCTTGCCCGCAGTGTCCAGATTCATCAGCCCATACAGATCCGCCCGGTCCCGGCCGGTGATCGCGCGCGGATCCTCATGCTGGATGCGCGCCACCGGCTGCATGATCAGGCCGTTGAGGTCGCGTGTCGGATTGTCCCACGCGTCGGTCAGCCGGATAGACAGCGGATTCCACACGCCATGCACCACGATCAGCGCGGCCAGCAGGCAGGCAAGCGTCCGTATCCGAACGCCGCGTGCGACCGTGACGATCGCGACGAACGAGACCAGAACGATCACTTCACCGGTGCGTTTCGTCATGATGTTGAGCGCGGCCAGCACCAGCATCGCCACCCATACCGGACGGCGACGCAGCAGTCTGCCACGCGTCAGACAGGCCTCAACGCAGATCAGCATGAACGGCACCAATACGATCACGTTGAGCGAATCCTTCGCCATCACCGGCACGCTGCCGACCACCACATAATCGAGCGCATAATAGGCCCACAGCACGCCGACCAGCAGTCGGGGCGCTCCAAGTTTGCGCACATAGCACAGCGTCATCGCCACACACAGCGACATCAGCGCCGCCTGCACGACGACGTATATGCCGGCACCCCAGATCGTGTGCCCCATCAGCGAGCCGATCCACCAGAAGAATCCGAAGATCAGCGTGTCAAGAATCGGATGCTGCGTGTAATACCCGGCCGCACCCGACGACTGGATGAACTGCGCCACCGTGTCGTCGCGCAGAATGCCCGGCCAGCAGACCGCGATCCACGGCAGCCAGCATCCGAATGCGACCAGCGCGTAGCGGATGCCATGAGTGCGCAGCGTCTCAGTGAAGGTCGTAGGGCGCTGCGCCCGCGTCCATGATCGCATCATCGCGGTCAGCGCATGCGAGGATGACGAGGACGACGCGGACTCGGGCGCATATCGCGACTCGTCGCCTCGATGCTGCGCCGCCACGGCATCCATCCATGTGAAGAACAGTACGGCAATCAGATAGAAGACGACCATTGTGGTGATGATGACGGGAGCGGCCGCGTAGGGGGTCTTCCACTGCGCAGGAAGCTTGTCATCCACCCATCGACCGAACACCATCATCGCGCCGATCATCACGGCCAGTATGATCGCCGCCGGGTCACCCCAGCGCATGCGCTTTGCCACACGGGCCGCCTCGACGCCGATGCGATGAATCGAACTGGGCGCACGGCGACGCGTGGGCTGTGGCGCGGGAGCTAAGACTGGCATGGGTCTTATTCTAATGTGGTTTGCGCAGCACCTCGGCTGCTTGAATGCTTTGTTTGAATGCGTTGCTTGAATGCCTCATCTGACAGTAAGACAGTAGGCGAAATCCAAAGCCCCTCAACATTCGTCCTGAGGCGTGCTAGAATGAACCGCGTTGTTGGGCTGTGATCCGTTATCAGCGGGGAGCCTTCCGGAAGAACGGCGGGTCGGCATGGTCGTCCATCTGTGGGCGAGCGCGTCGACCGCTCAGTAGAACCGACGGGATCGGCCCGATACAGCCGAATGCAAGCGGTCATGCCGACCGCGGCGCAGCGGGTGCGAATCGCCCCGGCGCGCCGGATCGGCATGATAAGCGAGGTGGTACCGCGGTGACGGTGCGGCGTCAAGTCGAGCATCCGTCGTCGTCCTCGTACATAGGAGCATCACCATGGTGACGGTTCCAGGCGAGGCGACCGAACGGCGACCGCTCGAATCCATTGCCATCGATGATGATCCCCCAACGTACCAAACCATGCAACGAGGAGATCTACGGTGAGCGAAAACGTATATCCCAAGGCGAACGAGGGCGGCGAAACCGCTCGCATCGCGCCGAACCCCAGCTTCCCCCACATGGAGGAGACCGTTCTCGACTACTGGGACAAGGATGACACCTTCCAAAAGTCGGTCGAGCGCAAACCCTCCGGCGACCACAGTCAGAACGAGTTCGTGTTCTTCGACGGCCCGCCCTTCGCCAACGGTCTGCCGCACTACGGCCACCTGCTGACCGGTTACGCCAAGGACGTCATCCCGCGCTACCAGACCATGAAGGGCCGCAAGGTCAACCGCGTCTTCGGTTGGGACACCCACGGCCTGCCTGCCGAACTCGAGGCGCAGAAGGAGCTCGGCATCGACTCGGTCGACCAGATCGAGAAGATGGGCATCGACAAGTTCAACGACGCCTGCCGCGCCAGCGTGCTCAAGTACACGCACGAATGGCAGGACTACGTGCATCGTCAGGCCCGCTGGGTGGACTTCGAGCACGGCTACAAGACCCTCAACATCCCGTACATGGAATCCGTGATGTGGGCGTTCAAGCAGCTCTACGACAAGGGCCTCGCCTATCAGGGCTACCGCGTGCTGCCGTACTGCCCGAAGGACCGCACGCCGCTGTCCGCGCACGAGCTGCGCATGGACGCCGACGTCTACCAGGATCGTCAGGACACCACCGTCTCCGTGGCCGTCAAGCTGCGCGACGAGGACGCCTACGCCGTCTTCTGGACCACCACGCCGTGGACCGTGCCCACCAACTTCGCCATCGTGGTCGGCGCCGACATCGACTACGTCGAAGTCAAGCCCACCGAAGGCAAGTTCGCCGGCAAGAAGTTCTACCTCGGCAAGGCGCTGCTGGGTCATTACACCAAGGAACTCGGCGAGAACTACGAGGTCGTGCGCGAGCTCAAGGGCTCCGAACTCGAAGGCCGCCGCTACTGGCCGGTGTTCCCGTACTTCGCCGGTGAGAAGGCCGAGTCCGAAGGCAACGTGCCCGGTCCGAACGGCTACACCATCTTCACCGCCGATTACGTCGACACCGTTGAGGGTACCGGCCTCGTGCATCAGGCCCCCTACGGCGAGGACGATATGAACACGCTCAACGCCAAGGGCATCAAGAGCACCGACGTGCTCGACGCCGGCTGCCGCTTCACCTCCCAGTGCCCGGAGTATGAAGGCATGTTCGTATTCGACGCCAACCTGCCGATCCTGCGCAACCTGCGCGCCGGAGACGGCCCGCTCGCCGAGATTCCCGAGGAGCATCGCGCGATCCTCTTCCAGGAGAAGAGCTACGTGCACTCCTACCCGCACTGCTGGCGTTGCGCCACCCCGCTGATCTACAAGCCGGTCTCCTCCTGGTTCGTGTCCGTGACCAAGATCAAGCCGCGTCTGCTGGAGCTCAACCAGCAGATCAACTGGATCCCGGGCAACGTCAAGGACGGCCAGTTCGGCAAGTGGCTCGCCAACGCCCGCGACTGGTCGATCTCCCGCAACCGCTTCTGGGGTTCTCCGATTCCGGTGTGGGTCTCCGACGACCCGAAGTACCCGCGCGTGGACGTGTACGGCTCGCTCGAGGAGCTCAAGGCCGACTTCGGCGATTACCCGCGCGACGACAAGGGCGAGATCAACATGCACCGCCCGTGGATCGACAACCTGACCCGTCCGAACCCGGACGACCCGACCGGCAAGTCCACGATGCACCGCATCACCGATGTGCTCGACTGCTGGTTCGAGTCCGGGTCCATGTCGTTCGCGCAGTACCACTACCCGTTCGAGAACCAGGAGACGTTCGAGCAGCACTTCCCGTGTGACTACATCGTCGAATACATCGGCCAGACTCGCGGCTGGTTCTACGTGCTGCACATCATGGCGACCGCCCTGTTCGACAAGCCGGCGTTCAAGAACGTGATCTGCCATGGCATCGTGCTCGGCTCCGACGGCCAGAAGATGAGCAAGCACCTGCGCAACTACCCGGACGTCAACGGCGTGTTCGACAAGTACGGCTCCGACGCGATGCGCTGGTTCCTGATGAGCTCGCCGATCCTGCGCGGCGGCAACCTGATCGTGACCGCCGAGGGCATCCGCGACACCGTGCGCCAGGTCATGCTGCCGGTGTGGAGCTCGTACTACTTCTTCACGCTGTACGCCAACGCGGCCAACGGCGGCAAGGGCTTCGACGCCCGTCAGCTCACGCCCGACGAGGTGGCCGGCCTGCCGGAGATGGACCGCTACCTGCTGGCCCGCACCCGCCGCCTTGTGGAGAAGGTGGAGAAGTCGCTCGACGAGTTCGCCATCTCCGACGCCTGCGATGCGGCCGCCGACTTCATCGACGTGCTCACCAACTGGTACATCCGCAACACGCGCGACCGCTTCTGGAACGAGGACGTGAACGCGTTCAACACGCTGTACACCGTGCTCGAGGTGTTCATGCGCGTGCTCGCCCCGCTCGCCCCGATGGAGGCAGAATCGGTGTGGCGTGGCCTGACCGGCGGCGAGTCGGTGCATCTGGCCGACTGGCCGTTCCTGACGGTCGACGGCAAGGCCGACGCCGAGGCGACCGAGCTGGGCCGCGTGCTCGTGGATGCGCCCGAGTTGGTCGACGCGATGGAGAAGGTGCGCGAGGTCGTCTCCGGCACCCTGTCGCTGCGCAAGGCGTCGCAGATCCGCGTGCGCCAGCCGCTGTCCAAGCTCACCGTGGTGGTCGAGGACGTGGCCGACGTGGAGGCGTACATCGAGATTCTCAAGTCGGAGCTCAACGTGAAGGACATCGAGTTCTGCACGATGGAGGATGCCGACTCCAAGGGTCTGAAAATCGTGCACGAGCTGCGAGTGAACGCTCGCGCTGCCGGCCCGCGTCTGGGCAAGCAGGTGCAGTTCGCCATCAAGGCGTCCAAGACCGGCGCATGGCATGTGGATTCCGCCACCGGCGCGCCTGTGGTCGAGACGCCGAACGGCGAGGTCGCACTGGTCGAAGGCGAGTACGAGCTGATCAACCGAGTGGAGGAGCAGAACGCCGCTGAGGCAGCCGCGTCGGTGTCCGCGGCGCTGCCGACCGGCGGCTTCGTGATTCTCGACATTGCGCTGACCGACGATCTGATCGCCGAAGGCTACGCCCGCGACGTGATTCGCGCCGTGCAGGACGCCCGCAAGGACGCCGGACTCGACATCGCCGACCGCATCGCGCTGACGCTGACGCTGCCTGCCGCCGATGCGCCGAAGGCCGAACGGTTCCGTGATCTGATCGCGCATGAGACGCTTGCCGACGCCGGCGTGGAGATCGTCGCCGATCAGCATACGGACGAGGTGGGTGTCAAGGTCGTCAAGGCCTGACGATCGCCCGTCCCTGTCCCGGTGGTGGGGCTATCATCGTGACGGTTTTGTCGTGGCGCGGCGTGTGAATCCGCTGAGGCCTGTCGGGCCGAACGGAATCAGCGTCGCGCCATATGCGGCGCGTTCACCAAGATGGCGAGAGGTGGGTGATCGACATGCTGAGATTGTTCAGCACCATCAACGGACAAGTGGAGCAGATTCAGAAACCGGAGAACGGTTCGTGGCTGTGTCTGAGCGAGCCCACCGACGTGGAGCTGGCCACCGTGGCGCAGCAGACCGGCATCGAACTCGCCGATCTGCGCGCCTCCTTGGATGACGAGGAACGTTCGCGTGTGGACGTCGAGGACGACTACACGATGATCATCGTCGACATCCCCACCGTCGAGGAGCGCGGCGGCCGCGACTGGTACGAGACGATCCCGTTGTCGATCATCGTCACCGAAAATCTCATCATCACCGTCTGCATGCAGGACACCCCGGTGCTCCACCCGTTCATGGAGGGCACGATCCGCGGCTTCAACACGTTCATGCGAAGCCGGTTCATCCTGCAGATCCTCTACCGCAACGCCACCATGTATCTGCGCTATCTGCGCATCATCGACCGCGAAAGCGACAAGCTCGAACTCAAGCTTCGCCACTCCATGCAGAACCGCGAGATCGTGATGCTCATGGAGCTTTCCAAGACCTTGGTGTACTTCACCACCTCGCTCAAATCGAATGAGATCGTGATGGAGAAGCTCACCACGCTGCAGCGCATCAGGCAGTATCCGGATGACGAGGATCTGCTTGACGACGTGATCATCGAGAACAAGCAGGCCATCGAGATGGCGAACATCTACAGCGGGGTTCTTGCGAACATGACCGATGCGTTCGCGTCGATCGTCTCCAACAACCTGAACAACGTGATGCGCATCTTCACGATCATCTCGATCACCCTGTCGGTGCCCACGCTCATCTTCTCCATGTACGGCATGAACTTTCAGGAGGGTATGCTGGGCATGCCGCTGAGCAATCAGCCGTGGGGCTTTGTCGCGATCATCCTGATCTCCATCGCCCTGTCCGCCGTGGTGACGTGGTTCCTCACCAGATCGCGCATGTTCAAATGACGCGCATGCATTGGCGGGTGCAGGCGGTCGCCGCCGCCGTCTGCTCGGCGGTGCTCGCGTTGTCCGGCTGCGGAGCGCAGTCGGCTGCGGACGGCTCCTCGAATGCGACGGCTGCGGTTTCGGCATCCGATTCCGCCACGCCGCAGGGGCCGACGATCGCCATCGGAGTGTCCTCCGATCTGCCGGGGCTGGGATACCGGCACGAGGGCGGATATGTCGGTTTCGATATCGATGTCGCCGGCTATGTGGCCAATGCGCTCGGCTATGGCGACAAGCAGATCGTATTCACGCCGGTCGCGCCGTCCGAACGCGCCGCTGCATTGGAACGGGGTGATGTCGATATGGTGGTCGCCGCGTTCGGCATGGATGAGAGGAACGAGCGTGCGGTCACCTTCGCCGGGCCGTATCTGAACGTGCATCCGTCGATGCTGACGCGCGGCGATTCGCGCGCGGCATCGACGGATGATGACGGCGATGCGGGCGGTGCTGTTGATGCTGATGATGGCGAAGATGCCGGCGATGGCGTCACCTGCGTGGTGCGCGGCACGATCATGCAGGAGCGGCTTGGCTCCGACGATGCGCTGCGATCCTACGGCACGTATGGGCAGTGCATGACGGCTCTGATGGTCGGTTCGGTGGATGGCATCGCGGCCGACGACGCGATACTGCCTGGGCTGAGCCGGAATCATCGCGGGACGTACCGGATCGAGCCGATCGAGGCTGCCTCCGCCGACTCCGACGCCGGTGTCGCGGATGTGATCGGCTACGGCGTGGCGGTGCGTCGCGGCCGCGTCGAGCTCGCATCGAAGATCGCCGGCGCCCTGCGTGCCATGATCAAGGACGGGACATGGCGGTCATATGTCGATGCGAATCTCACTCCTCTCGGATATGCCCTGCCGCAGGCCCCCGCGTCCGATGCCGTCGCCGTGCACTGACGATGCCGTCTGACTATCGTCGTCTGACTATCGCCGTTTGACGATGTCGGCTCGGCCGCACTATTCGCACTATGGTCGCAAAGCGCGAAAAACCGCCCGCTGTGTCCAGTTGCATGGCGATAATGCACCGTATGGCTAATGAGAAGAACACCGCCGCACAGGCGGGCGAAGTCCCCGCAGAACCGGCATTTCGCTATAATGCGGTCCTCGCTCAGGACATCGAAACCAAGTGGCAGAAGAAGTGGGATGACGAAGGCACCTTCTGGGCCGCCAACGTCCACGGCGACCTCAAGGACGGCAAGGGGCGCAACGCGGACGGCCGTCCCGCCTACTTCGCGATGGACATGTTCCCCTACCCGTCAGGCAAGGGTCTTCACGTGGGGCACCCGCTGGGCTACCTCGCCTCCGACGTGGTCTCCCGCTACCACCGCATGAAGGGCGAGAACGTGCTGCATGCGATGGGCTACGACGCCTTCGGTCTGCCCGCCGAGCAGTACGCCGTGCAGACCGGACAGCACCCGCGCGTCACCACCGAGGCAAACATCGCCAACATGTCGCGCCAGCTGCACCGCATGGGCCTGAGCTTCGACAACCGCCGCACCTTCGCCACCATCGACCCCGGCTACGTGCGCTGGACACAGTGGATCTTCTCGCGCATCTACGATTCCTGGTACGACGAGGACGCCACCAACCCGTCCGGCACCAAGGGCTCCGCGCGCCCGATCAGCGAGCTCGTCGCCAAGTTCGAAAGCGGCGAGAGGGCCATCCCCGGTCACGAGGACGACGGCAAGGCCTGGGCTGATCTGACCGACGCCGAGCAGCAGGACATCCTCAACGACTTCCGTATCGCCTACATCTCCAAGTCCCCGGTCAACTGGTGCCCGGGCCTGGGAACCGTGCTGGCCAACGAGGAGGTCACCGCCGAAGGCAAGTCCGAGCGCGGCAACTTCCCGGTGTTCCAGCGCGAGCTGCGCCAGTGGTCGATGCGCATCACCAAGTACGGCCACCGCCTGATCGAGGACCTCGACGGCATCGACTGGCCCGAGAAGGTCAAGCTGATGCAGCGCAACTGGATCGGCGAATCCCACGGCGCCTCCGTGCACTTCACCGTCGCCACGACGGCCGGCGACAAGGACATGGAGATCTACACCACCCGTCCCGACACCCTGTTCGGCACCACGTTCGCCGTGGTCTCCCCGGAGCACGACCTGCTGCAGTACGTTCCCGCCGAGTGGCCTGCCGACGTTCCCGATTCGTGGAAGGGCGGCTACGCCACGCCGGTCGAGGCCGTGAAGGCCTACCGTCTGGCCGCCGAATCCAAGACCGCCAAGGACCGTGTGGACGAGGCCGGCGAGAAGACCGGCCTGTTCACCGGCCTGTATGCCACCAACCCGATCACCGGTGCCAAGCTTCCGCTGTTCACCGCCGACTACGTACTGATGGACTATGGCACCGGCGCGATCATGGCCGTCCCCGGCGGCGACCAGCGCGACTATGACTTCGCCGTCAAGTTCGGTCTGCCGGTCATCTACACCGTTCAGCCGCTGCCGGAATCCGGCGACGATCTCGCCAACTACGAGGGCAAGGCGCCGTTCGTCTCGCATGACGGCATCGTGATCAACTCCGCTGTGGAGGCCACCAAGACCGCCGGCGACGCGCTGAGCCTCAACGGCCTGCGCGTCGACGACGCGATCGCCAAGGTGAACGCCTGGCTCGAATCCGCCGGCGTGGGCAAGGGCACCGTCAGCTACCGTCTGCGTGACTGGCTGTTCTCCCGCCAGCGCTACTGGGGCGAGCCGTTCCCGATCGTCTATGGCGAGGACGGTACCCCGCACCTGCTGCCGGACTCGATGCTGCCGATCAACCTTCCCGACGTGCCCGACTACCAGCCGCGCACCTTCGACCCGATGGACGCCGAATCCAACCCGGAGGCACCGCTGAGCCGCAACGAGGACTGGGTCAAGGTCACTCTGGACCTCGGCGACGGTCCGAAGACCTACTACCGCGACACCAACACGATGCCGAACTGGGCTGGCTCCTGCTGGTACTACATGCGCTACATCGACCCGTCCGACACCAAGCACATGGTGGAGAAGGACGAGTTCGACTACTGGATGGGCCCCAACCACAACAAGTACTCCGGTGACGAGGGTGGCGTGGACCTGTACATCGGCGGCGTGGAGCACGCGGTGCTGCACCTGCTGTACTCGCGCTTCTGGCACAAGGTCCTCTTCGACCTGGGCTACGTGGACTCCGCCGAGCCGTTCCACAAGCTGTTCAATCAGGGCATGATCCAGGCCTACGCCTACACCGACGATCGCGGCCAGTATGTGCCGGCCGACGAGGTGGTGGAGGGTCCGGCCGACGCCTCCGGCGAGCCGACGTTCACGTGGCACGGCGAGCATGCCAACCGCGAGTTCGGCAAGATGGGCAAGTCCCTCAAGAACATCGTCACGCCAGACTTCATGTACGACAACTATGGTGCCGACACGTTCCGCCTGTACGAGATGAGCATGGGGCCGCTCGACGAGTCCCGCCCGTGGAACACGCGCAACGTGGTCGGCGGCATGCGCTTCCTGCAGCGCCTGTGGCGCAACGTGATCGACGAGACCACCGGCGAGGCGCATGTGAGCGAGGAAGCGCTCGACACGAAGACGCTCAAGCTGCTCAACAACACGATCGCCGATGTGACCGTCGAGATGGAGAACATGCGTCCGAACACCGCGATCGCCAAGCTCATCGTGCTCAACAACCATCTGACCACGTTGGGTGCGGGCAGTGTGCCTCGCGCCGCGGTGGAGCCGCTGATCCTCATGCTTTCGCCGATCGCCCCGCACATCTGCGAGGAGCTGTGGTCCCGTCTCGGCCACACCGAGTCGTTGGCGCATGAGCCGTGGCCGGTGGCCGACGAACGCTATGTCGGTCAGGATACGGTGACCGCGGTCGTGCAGATCAAGGGCAAGGTACGCGCCAAGCTGGAGGTGCCGCCCGACATCGATCCGGCCGAGCTGGAACGACTTGCGCTGGAGGCCGTCGCCGAGCGTCTTGGCGGCAAGACGCCGCGCAAGGTCATCGTCAAGGCGCCGAAGATCGTGTCGATCGTTCCCGCCGAGTGAGTCCGCCGACGAGGGCGGTGCCGCCTGTCGTGACGGCTGCCGCCCGTGGTTGCCGTCCGCATCCTGCGCTCGCATGCGAGACAGCCGAATAGCAAGACGGAATCGCCCACTATGCGGTCATGTGGATAACTTTGAGGTTCCGTCCACATGACCCGGTTCCGCTGGACAATGTGCCCATGCTCCTTCATCGTAAGGGCATGGGCACGTTTGATATTGGTCGCAGCGCTATCGCTCGTAGCGCTGGTGGTGGCGACGTCGGCTTTGCGGGCGGCGTCAAGGGCAGTCGGGGCGATTGCGCTGACGGTTCCGTCAGGCTGCTGCGTCTGGACCGCGTCCGCGCGGGCGGTCATCGCATGGACGGTCGCATGGACAGTCGCACAGAGCGAGGCGACGGGCAGTCGATTCGGCTGCATGACCTGCGCGTAGATCATCATGCGCATCGTCTCGAACGGCAGCAGTCGTCCTGCGATATCGGATTGCGTGAAGCCGGTGTACGTGACGGCTGGGGGCGTGACGTCGGATCGTCGTCGGTATCGCCGGTGCCTCCGGTGCCTATGCCGCCGGTGCCGGCGCCGACTGAGTCGATACAGCCTGAGTCGGCATCGTCTGAGTCGTTGCCGTCTAAGCCGGCACCGCCTCGGTTTATGCCGCATGCGCAGAGCGAATCGCCGTCGGCCAACGACATGCTGATGTCCTTGGCCGGCGTTCGCCACCGTGATGCCGGTGCCGGCTCGCATGAGGATGCCGGTGGCGGCCACATCGACCGACATGGCGGGCGGAGCCGTCTTGGGCGGTACGATCAGGAACAAGGCGAGCATGAACAGCGTGAACCTGATGCCGGTGCCGGTGAGGATGCCGGTGCCGCTGCGCGCGACGGCGAAGGCAGCGATCCGGCACGCAGACGACGGACGCGCCCGCGACTGGCCTTCTCGCCGATGCATGCGCTGGTTGCCATACTGTTGCTCGCCGCCGCCCTGTGCGCGAGCCTGACGATGCTCATCCAGCAGGCGGTGCGATACAACGCCGCATTGGAACGCTCATCGGTCAGCGCGCCCGCATCCCGACCCGGCGGCGCCTCCGCCGACAATCAGACCGAGCCGCCCGAGTCGTCCGCCCCCGCCACATCTGAATCCGAATCCCCGCAATCCGCTCAGTGCGGGCATGCCGCATCCGGGCAATGCGATCCGGACGTCGGCCGCGGGGGGAACACCGACGCTACCGGGAACACCGACAATGATGTCGGAACTGACACCGGAGCCGGCACTGCCGATGATGTCAATCCAGCGCCGAACGCCACCAATGGCGATGGCGATGCCGCGACATCGGCGCTTATCGATCTCAACACCGCGACCAGCGAGCAGCTGCAGACCGTCAAGGGCATCGGGCCGGTCACCGCAGGGCGCATCATCGATCATCGCACCGCCATCGGCCGCTTTACCAGTGTCGATCAGTTGCTCGATGTGGAGGGCATCGGCGCGAAGACGCTGGCGAAGATCCGCGGCTCGCTGACGGTTCGCTGACGGGAGATGACGGGATTGATTGTCCATCGATGATTCGGAACAAGGAAGGGCGGCGGAACATGAGCGGCAGCGAGATCGGGACGGCGACCGCCATGACGGCAGTCACAACGGCAGCTACTACGGCTGCTGATGGCGGGCGTGTGTGCGGCAGTCGCGATTGGCGCATGCTGCCGATCGCCGCGGCGGTGTGGGCGGCGAGCCTGGCCATGCATTGTGGTTTCGAGCCGCTGCTGCATGGCATCGCCGGTGCTGGCAGCGGCGGCGCTGGCAGCGGCGGCGGTGCAGTCGGCGCGACCGTGACGCTGACTGTGCTGCTCGCCGTCGTGGCGACTGTGGCGGTTGTACTGATCGCATTGACGACCTCATCCGTCCGCCGACCGGCGTTGCGCGATGCCGATTGCGACTCGCCGCATCGTGGCGTGCATCGTGACGCCACGCGGCCTCATCGGCGCGGTCATTTTCGTCGTGGCAACCAGCGTCGCGACCGTCGGCGTCGCCACCATATGCGGCGCATGGCGGCGTGCGGCGTCGCCGCCATGATGGCGGTGGGTGCGTTGTCATCCACGGCTTCCACGTTCGTGCACGAACTGGCGATGTGGCATGATCCCGCATCGATCGTGGTGCGCGAATCGAGTCAATCCACGGTCGGCATGACGATGCGCATCACCGCGCCGCCGACCGCATCCGAACTGCGCTCATCCGATTGCCGCGCCGACGCCACGGCGTTGTCGATCACCGTCGGCGGCGTTCGCCAGTCGTCGCGATCACGGATACGCCTCTACGCGAGCGGACGCGGATGCGCGCTGATGAAACATGGCGCGATCATCGAGGCCGGGGGAGCCTTGCAGGCGGCGCGATTCGGAGCAGCGCCGATCTGGCTGGTCGCCGATGCCGGGATGGATGACGCCGTCAGGCGCGTGCGCTCGCCGCCGACGTACCGCCGCGTAGTTGCGCGACTGTGGGACGCGTTCTTCACGGCCACCGACACACTCAGCGATCAGGGTCGTGTTCTGGTTCCCGGTCTTACGCTGGGCGTGCTTGGACAGGATCGCCCATATGCCGGCGATGATTCGGATGCGGCCGCTCCGGCGACACCGATCAACGAAACGTATGCGCAGAGCGTGGAGGACGACTTCCGCCGTTCCGGCATCATGCATCTCATGGCGGTCTCCGGCGGGCATTTCATGCTGATCGCCGATATGATCCGTCGGCTGTGCGCGCGAATGATGCTGCCTCGACGATTGACCGCGGTGTGCGTCGCGGGCGCGTATGCGGCGTTGTCGGCTCTCATGTATCCGTCCGATTCGGTGCTGCGCGCGCTTGTCATGGGGCTGATCGGCGCGCTCGCCATGGCGGTGGGGCGTCGCGGACAGTCGGTGAGCGCATTGAGCTGGACGGTGATCATCGTCGTGCTGATTGATCCGACGATGGCTCGCAGCTTCGGATTCGCGCTCTCCTGCGCGGCGGTGCTCGGCATCGTCCTGTTCGCCCGTCCGGTTGAGGCGTGGCTGAGCGGGCTGCTGCCGGGATTCGTCGCCGCAGCGTTGTCGATGACGCTTGCCGCCCAGTCGCTGACGATGCCGATTCAGGTGTTGATGGAACCCGAGCTGCCGCTCGCTTCGGTCCCAGCGAATCTTCTGGTCGCTCCGGTGGTGGGGTTTGCCACGGTCGCCGGACTCGCCGCGCTGATGGTGTCGTGGGTAAGCCCGCACTGCGGTGTCGCGCTCGCCTGGATCGCCTCTTGCGGCACTCGGGTGATGGAGCAGGTCGCGGCGTGGATCGCCGGCGGACGCTATGCGCTCGTGCCGTGGGCGGGCGGCGTGGCGGGGGCGCTGCTTGTGCTGGTCGTGCAGATCGTGGTCGTCGGCCTGATCGTGGGGATGACCCGTCTGATCGTCGCCCGCCGCAGGGAGGATCCCCGCCTGCCCGGGATGGCGTTCCGCCCGGGATGGCGTTCGCGTTTCGCCGTCTGGCGTGCCGACACCGAACGCATGGTCAGGAACGCGTTCGATCAGTGACCATACGCTCGACGGATGGAATATCTCACGATTCGAGTGGTTGCGGCCCAATCGCCGATCATTCGTGACATGACGTTGGTACGATAGGGCGATATGAGCGAGAACATCATGCGAATCATCGACCTTCGCGGGCGGAAGCTGTCCCGCGCCGAGCTGCTGGCCGCCATGCCGCGCGCCGCCATGGGCACGTCCGAGGCCACCGATCTGGTGCGCCCGATTCTTGAGGACGTCAAGGAGCGCGGCGCGGCCTCGCTGCGCGACTTCGAGGAGAAGTTCGACCATGTGCGGCCCACGCATCTGCGCGTGCCCGTCGAGGAGTTCGACAAGGCGCTCGCGGCATTGGACCCCGAAGTCAGGTCGGCCATCGAGGAGTCGGTGCGTCGCGCGCGTGCCGTCGCAGCCAACCAGGTGCCGAAGGATTTCCACACCGATCTGGCTCCCGGCGCCCGCGTCGCCGAACGCTGGATCCCCATTCAGCGCGTCGGCCTGTACGTGCCCGGCGGCAAGGCGGTGTATCCCAGTTCGGTCATCATGAACGTCGTGCCCGCACAGGCGGCCGGCGTCGAATCGCTTGCCATCGCCACGCCGCCCGCGCGCGACGATGCCGAAGGACTGCCGAACCGGACCATCCTCGCCACCTGCGCCATCCTCGGCGTGCACGAGGTCTATGCGGTCGGCGGTGCCCAGGCCATCGCCATGTTCGCCTACGGAGCCAAGGGCAGCGAGCCTCAGGATGGTGACGTGCTGTGCGACCCGGTCGACAAGATCACCGGCCCGGGCAACATCTTCGTGGCCACCGCGAAGTCGCTGGTCTCCGGTTTCGTCGGCATCGACGCGGTGGCAGGTCCCACCGAGATCGGCATCATCGCCGACAGTACCGCCGACCCGAGCCTTGTGGCGGCCGATCTGATCGGTCAGGCCGAGCATGACGAGCTCGCCGGTTCCGTGCTGTTCACCGACTCCGAGGAAATCGCCGACAAGGTTCAGGAGAGCCTCGCATATCGCGTTCCGCGCACCGAACACGCCGAGCGCGTCCACACGTCCCTGTCCGGTCGCCAGTCGGCCATCGTGCTGACCGACGGTCTCGACCAGTCGATCGACGCGGCCAACGCCTACGCGGCCGAGCACCTCGAAATCCAGACCGCCGACGCCGATGCGGTCGTCAAGCGCATCAAGAACGCCGGCGCGATCTTCCGTGGTCCGTATTCGCCGGTGCCGCTCGGCGACTACATGTCCGGCTCCAACCATGTGCTGCCCACCGGCGGCACCGCCCGTTTCGCCGCCGGACTCGGCGTGCACACGTTCATGAAGCCCGTCGAGGTCATCGAATACGACGAGGAGGGCCTCAAGGCTCTGGCGGCGCGCATCAACGCGTTCGCGGTGTCCGAGGATCTGCCCGCCCACGGCGAGTGCGTGCTGTCGCGATTCGTGCGCGACCCGTACGACAAGTCCACGCTTCGTGAGCAGGAGAAGGAGGCCGGTCTGCTGTGAGCGCGATCCCTTCCAATCTGCCGCTGCGCAACGATCTGATCGGCGAGGAGCCGTACGGCGCCCCGCAGCTTGACGTGCCGGTGTGCCTCAACGTCAACGAGAACCCCTATGCGCCGAACCCCGACGTGTGCGACGACATCGCACGCCGCGTGCGCGACATCGCCCCGACGCTCAACCGCTATCCCGACCGCGAGCACATCGCGCTGCGACGCGCGTTCAGCGACTACCTCGCCAAGGAGTCCGACACGCGCCTCGCGGTCGACCAGCTGTGGGCCGCGAACGGCTCCAACGAGATCATGCTGCAGATCTTTCAGGCGTTCGGCGGGCCGGGACGCAAGGCGCTCGGCTTCGCGCCGACGTATTCGATGTATCCCGAATACGCGCGGGACACCTTCACCCAGTGGGTGACCGTGCCGCGCAACGACGATTTCACGCTCAACATCGAACGGGCGGTCGCCGCCATCGGCGAGGTCCGGCCGTCCATCGTGCTGGTCACCAGTCCGAACAATCCGACCGGAACGCCGCTGTCGATGGATGAGACCACGCAGCTGCTGGAGGCCTGCGAGCAGGCGTCGGTGGACGGCGCGGCAGACGGCGTGCATCCGATTCTCGTCGTGGACGAGGCGTATGTGGAATTCCGCACGCCGGGCGTGCCCTCCGCGGTCACGCTGATCGACAAGCATCCGAACATCGCCGTCAGCCGCACCATGAGCAAGGCGTTCGCCTTTGCGGGCGCCCGCGTCGGCTACGTCGCGGCGAACAAGGGCATCATCGATTCGCTGCGCATCGTGCGCATGCCGTATCATCTCTCCGCCGTGACCCAGGCCGCCGCACTGGCTGCCCTCGAGCACACCGACGAACAGCTGAGCACCGTCGCGCACCTGCGCCAGACGCGTGAGCAGACCGCCGCGTGGCTTGCACAACAGACCTACAAGGGTGCCGCGCTCACCGTAGCCCACTCCGAATCGAATTTCGTGTACTTCGGCGTGTTCGACGATCGCGACTTCATCTTCAGGTCGCTGCTGGAACGAGGCGTGCTCATCCGCGACGTCGGCCCGGACGGCTGGCTGCGCGTGTGCATGGGCACCGACGACGAAATGGCGCGATTCCGCGAGGCGTTCAGCGAGGTGCTGCGGCTTGCGGAGAGCAGATGACCGAGTCGAATCGATAGCGGTGCCGGCGGCTATGCTCAACGCATGCTGCCGGCACCGGCCGGCAATACAGCCTATACGGCTACAGCTCATACAGGCTCATACAAGCTCTACAGGAGGGCATTCATGGCGCGCACCGCGCATATCGTTCGCGAGACCAGCGAATCGCATATCGAACTGACGCTGGACCTCGACGGGACCGGCAAGACCGACATCGACACATCCGTGCCGTTCTACAACCATATGATGACCGCGCTCGGCAAGCATGCGCTGATCGACCTGACGATCCACGCGCATGGCGACACCGACGTCGACGTACACCACACCGTGGAGGACACGGCCATCGTGTTCGGCGAGGCATTGCGTCAGGCACTCGGCGACAAGCGTGGCATCCGGCGATTCGCCGACGCCACCGTGCCACTGGATGAGGCGCTCGCCAAGGCCGTGGTCGACATCTCCGGCCGTCCGTACTGCGTGTGCTCCGGCGAGCCGGCAGGCTTCGAATACTGCATGATCGGTGGCCATTTCACCGGCTCGCTGGTGCGCCACGTCATGGAGTCGATCGCCATGCACGCCGGCATCTGCCTGCATATGCAGGTGCTCGCCGGTCGCGATCCGCATCACATCGCCGAAGCCGAATTCAAGGCGCTCGCTCGGGCGCTGCGCTTCGCCGTCGAACCGGATCCGCGAATCCAGGGGCTGATTCCCAGTACGAAAGGCGCGCTGTGATGAGCGACGACCTGCATAACGACAATGCGAATCGTGGCGACCTGAACGGCGACGACACGCATAACGATGACCTGCATTTCAGCGACGAGGAGCTGGATGCGGCGCTTGCCGGATTCGAGAAGGAATTCGCCTCGGATGCCGATGCCGCGACCGATGCCGCCTCTGATGCTTCCGATGCGGCCGATTCGGCTGCATCGGCGGACGACGCCGCAGCCGCTGACGTACCGGACGACGCCTCCTCACTGGAACCCGATCTGGAGACCGGATTCGAAAGCGAACTGGACGGACTGCTTGGCAACAAGGCGAAAGCCGCGATCATCATCACCAGACTGTCCTCGGCAAGGCTGCTCGCCGCGTTCTGCGAACTGTCCGACATCGCCGCATCCTGCATCGGCTCTCCGCAGGGTGCGGTGGCGGTATTGCACAATCTTGACGGCGACGGTCCCGAAAACGCCGCCAAGGATCTGACGACCGTGGTTGCGGGCATGTCGGTGGTCCTCGCAGTGAACCGAGCCGACAAGCTTGAGGCCACGCTGTACTTTCGCGGCAATCCCGGACGGCAGTTCCCGCCGCCGATCCTGTTCAGCTCCACACCGTCGTTCGTGGAGGACCTCATGCTCGGCATCGATACGCTCGACTCCCTTCGGCAACATATGCCGATCGAGGAGACCGCCGACATGACCCACGACGAGGCGATGAAGGTGCTGGCCGAGCATATGCGGTTCGGACGCGGCGGCTCAGCGCAATCCAGCAGGTAGCTGATCGCGATGGAAAGCCGTCGCTGCGCCGATGCGCTGACGATGACGGCGGAGACGACAATAGGCAAGAAAGGCTGGCTATGACTTCGGTGGTGGTGTTCGACTACGGATTCGGCAACGTCAGATCGATGGTGCGTGCGCTCGCGAATCTCAAGCTCGACGTTGCGCTCACGTCCGACTATCGCTCGGCGTTGGAGGCTGACGGACTGGTGGTTCCCGGCGTCGGCGCGTTCGGCGCGTGCATGGAGGGGCTACGGCAGGTGCGCGGCGATCGCGTCATCGTTGACCGTCTGCGTGCCGGCCGACCGGTGCTTGGCGTGTGCGTCGGCGAGCAGATCATGTTCTCGTCGGGCAGCGAGCATGGCGAGCGGCAATCCGGTCTGGGGTTGATCGATGGCAGTGTGTCGCTGCTTGACGCCGATGTCGTGCCGCATATGGGATGGGACACGGTCGACGCCGCCGAATCGAGCGTGCTGCTTGACGGCGTGGAGGGGGAGCGGTTCTACTTCGTCCACTCCTATGCGGCCACGGATGCGTCGCCGGCCGACGTGAGCGGGCTTGAGATCGATTTCGGCTCGGCCGCACAGCGCGTCACCTGGTGCGACTATGGCCGCAGCCGTTTCGTCGCTGCCTATGAGCGCGGTCCGCTGTTCGCCACCCAGTTCCATCCCGAGAAGTCGGCCGAGGCCGGGGCGCGTCTGCTGCGCAACTGGGTCGCCGTCCTCTAGGCGTGCGGGCGGACGTCACCGCCCCAATGCGGCGGTGACGTCATGATGGATTGCCGTAAGGGCGGTCTGAACGATCGGTCTGAACGATCGGCATGGACTGGCAGCTTGCACATACAGCAGAGAAGATGCCGCAGAATAGCGCATGCACAACATCGTATCCACAAATATCTCATGCACAACAGAAGAAAGGGATCATCATGGCACTGACACTGCTCCCCGCCGTTGACGTACGCGACGGCAAGGCCGTGCGTCTTCGTCAGGGCGAATCCGGGTCCGAAACCGATTACGGCTCGCCGCTCGATGCCGCCCGCACCTGGGTGGATTCGGGCGCCCAGTGGATTCATCTGGTCGATCTGGACGCCGCGTTCGGCACTGGCGACAATCGCTCATGCCTGCGCGAGATCGTCCATGAGCTCGGCGACAAGGTCAACATCGAAATGAGCGGTGGCGTGCGCGATGACGCGTCACTCGACGCCGCGTTGGAGGCGGGCGCGGCGCGCGTCAACATCGGCACCGCGGCCTTGGAGAACCCTGAATGGACCGCCGAGGCGATTCGACGCTATGGCGACCGTGTGGCGGTCGGCCTCGACGTGCGCGGCCACACGCTTGCCGCCCGAGGATGGGTCAAGGAAGGCGGCGATCTGTTTGAAACGATGGCGTTCCTGGATTCGGTCGGCTGCTCGCGCTATGTGGTGACCGATGTGACCCGTGACGGCATGATGTCCGGGCCGAACATCGATCTTTTGCGCGAGGTGGCCGAGCGCACGGATGCCAAGGTAACGGCGTCGGGCGGCATCAGCAGCCTCGACGATCTGCGCGCCATTCGCACGCTTGACGGACTCGGCGTGGATTCGGCCATACTCGGCAAGTCGCTGTACGCGCGCGCGTTCACGCTCGAAGAGGCGCTGCAAGTCGCCAAATAGGCGGCAGCGCCACCTACCTCTTCGAGCAGGGCAGTTCGCCGGCTTTGATGAGCCGCTTGAACAGCGCGTAGTCGGCTTCGTTCTGCTCGGCATAGGAGACCGCGAACGATGCGATCGCCTGATCGAACTCGTCGGTGCCGCCCAGATAGTTGGCGATGGCGATCGAGTCGCCGGTTCGCGCGTGGGCGTGCGCGAGACACCATGCGCACATGCGGCCGAGATCGGACAATCCGAGCGCGTTGAGATGATCAAGATCGATCGATCCCTTGCCATTCCAGAACTGACGCACGTAATAGTCGCGTTTGCGCCCGTCCTCCGCGGTGAAGCTGGCCCAGCCGAGCAGCACGTCGGCGGTGGATTGGATGAGCTTCTGCCCCTGCACCACGCGTTCGCCATGCGTCGCGTACGGACTGCGCCCGCAGAAACGCTCCAGCACCGACTCCTGCGCCTCCTTCATCTGCAGCATCAGCGGATCATCCAATCCGCGACCGGTGAGGATCGACACCCACGCCCGCGTGCCCACCGAGCCGACGCCCACCACCTTGCGCGCCGTATCGTGGTATTGATAGCGGTCGAGCACATAGCGCCGGTCCTCGTACAGGCTGTGCCGATAGCTGTCGAACAGCGTCTCCAGTCGTGCCTCAAGCGCGTGGAGATCGGCGTAGTCGTCAAGTTCGCTGATCGGTACCAATGCCGGCGGTTTGGAATGGAACCGCAGATGACGGCCGTCGACGTAGGTGAGTTTGGCCGCGGCCGCATCCGAATCGCGTGCCGCCGCGCGCATGGCGGCATCGCGCAGCGTGCGGTTGCGCTTGCCGTTCACCGTGGACTCATAATGGTCAAGCGCCGCTTCGACGTCAAGATGGTCGTACCAGACGTCGAGAAAATCCATCTGCGAAAACTGCCGGATATGATCGCGATAGGAGTGCACGCACCGTTCGACGGCCGCCCGGCGGTCCTTCGGCGCGATGCCGTTGGCCCGGCCGCAGATCTCCACCGACACGGCGAGCCGCTTGACGTCCCATTCCCAGGGGCCGGTGGACGTTTCGTCGAAATCGTTGATGTCGAACACCAGCCGGTCGCCGGGGGAGCGGAACATGCCGAAATTGCCGATATGCGCGTCGCCGCACGCCTGCACGGGGATGCCGGATACGGGGGTGCGCGCCAGATCGTTGGCCATGATCAGCGCGGTGCCTCGATAGAACGTGAACGCCGAATCGCTCATCCGGTAGTAGCGCAACGGCACCAGTTCGGGCACGCGTGTGCGTGACTGCTCCTCCAGCAGCGCGATGACGTCTCGACGCTCGTCGCGCACCTGCCAGACGGCGTGGCTTTCCAGCGAGGCACGGCTGCGCGCCGACACGCCGGCTCGCGCTCGTTCCATGGGGCGTTCCGCCTGATGCCAGTCCAGATCGATGGGTGTCTGCATGGGTGCCTGTGCGGTTGCTGTGCTCGCTGCGGCGGTTGCGGTGGTTGTGCTCGCTGCGGGGGCTGTTGCTCGGCTGTCGTCTGCGGTCGCTTGCGCAGCGTCGGTGCCTGTGATGCTGGTCATGGGTTCAAGGATACGCCGCGACGCGCGATAGGGTGAACCGCCGTTGAATCATCGCCGAATTGCCGCTGAATTGCCGCTGGTTCGGTGTTATGTTAACTCGTCGAAATAAACGCGTGGGACACTATGCGCTATGGATAAACAGCAGGAGTTTGCTCTGCGCACGGTCGAGGAACGCGACGTGCGCTTTATTCGGTTGTGGTTCACCGATGTGCTTGGAACGCTCAAGTCAGTGGCCATTGCGCCTGCCGAGCTGGAGGCCGCGTTCGAGGAGGGGCTCGGATTCGACGGTTCCGCCATCGAAGGCATGACGCGCGTCTCCGAGGACGACATGATCGTCCAGCCGGATCCTTCGACGTTCCAGATCTTGCCGTGGCGTGGAGGCCCGCAGGGCACGGCCCGCATGTTCTGCGACATTCTGACGCCGGACGGCGAACCCTCGTTGGGTGATCCGCGGCATGTGCTCAAGCGCGCGCTCGCGAAGGCCAAGGAGAAGGGATTCACGTTCTATGTGCATCCCGAGATCGAATTCTATCTGTTTGAATCTCAGGATGACTGGTCCAAGACGCCCACGCCGATCGACGAGGGCGGCTATTTCGATCATGTGCCGCGCAGCCCCGGCATGGATTTCCGTCGCGCCACCGTGAACATGCTCGAACAGATGGGCATTTCCGTGGAGTATTCGCACCACGAGGCCGGTCCGGGACAGAACGAGATCGATCTGCGCTACGCCGATGCCCTCACCACGGCCGACAACATCATGACGTTCCGCACGGTCGTCAAGGAGATCTCGCTGGAACGCGGCATCCATGCGAGCTTCATGCCCAAGCCGTTCGCCGATGCGCCCGGCTCCGGCATGCACACGCATCTGAGCCTGTTCGAGGGGGATACGAACGCGTTCTACGAGGCGGGTCAGGAGTTCAACATGTCGTTGACCGCCCGTCAGTTCGCCGCCGGCATCCTCTATCATGCGGCGGAGATCTGCGCGGTCACCGATCAGTACGTCAACTCGTACAAGCGCCTGTGGGGCGGCAACGAGGCGCCGAGCTACATCTGCTGGGGCCACAACAACCGCTCCGCTCTGCTGCGCATCCCGCAGTACAAGCCCGGCAAGGGCAATTCTGCGCGCATGGAGTTCCGTGCGCTCGATCCGGTCGCGAACCCGTATCTTGCGTACTCGGTGCTGCTGGCGGCCGGTCTGGACGGCATCGAGCAGCAGATGACGCTCGGCGAGCCGACCAGCGACGACGTGTGGGAGCTGACCGACGCGGAACGTCAGGCGATGGGCATCCAGCCGCTGCCCGAATCGTTGGATGCCGCGCTCAGGATCATGGAGAAGTCCGACTTCGTCGCCGGAGTGCTTGGCGAGCATGCCTTCGAGTACTTTCTGCGCAACAAGCGTCAGGAGTGGGAGGAGTATCGTCGTCAGGTCACGCCGTACGAGCTCAAGAAGTACCTGCCTCGTCTGTGATCGCCTGGCGATCGCCCAGGTGAAGCCAGCTGATCGCTAGTGTCCAGCGTCAGAAGTTCGTTGATGAATCGACTGCCCCTCTGTCCCGCTTCGCGGGCCGGCTCCGCTGACATGGGGGAGTTGGGAATGCATTCAACGGCCTTCTGACGCAGGACACTAGTTGAGCTTGTACTCCTTGGTCACGATGTTGTGCCGCTCGTCGCTGCCCTCGTCGGCATTGGGATTGGTGCCGCCGTCCAGCGTCACGGTGACCGGAGCGTTGGGATCGGGGAGTTTGAACGCGGCCGTGTAGGTGCCGCCCACATTGGGCATCAGGGCCCGCGCATAACCGTAGTTGTCGAATCCCTCCGGCTCGTTGCCGTCAAGCAGATACGTGGATTCCAGCTCCTTGCCGTTCTGCGTCAACTTGAGATTCACCGCGGCCCCAAACGACGTGACCGATGTGCCGCGGTTCACCCAATCGACGTAGACCAGCACGGTATGGGCGTTGTCGTACTTGGTGTCCGGCCCGCGCACCACTTTGCTGACCTTCACCTGCACGTCGTTGCCGTAGGTGTGGAATGTCGTCATGTGCGCGGTGTCGGATTCCGGCACGGTCTGCGGTTTGGGCACATCGGTATGGCTGATGCGGGTGAAGGTCTTGCCGCCATCCGCGATGGTGAATCCGGAGGCGATGCCGATATGGGTTCGGTCCGCCTTCACTGGCTGCACGTAGAGCGGCGTGGTGAGGTCCCGCAGTTCGAACGCGTCGGTCACGATCTGCGACTTGCCGGGGGCGACCTTGACGGTGAGCGATTTCCTGTCGTATCCTTCGACGGGCTTGTCGCCGTTGTACAAGGACACTTCACGCAGCGCCACGCCGTTTTGGAACACGCTGAAGATATCGCGAAAGTCGGAGAACGTCACCGTGTCGGTTCCGGTGTTCTTCATCTGATAGGTGATGATGACCGTCGGCTTGTTGGTCTCATAGTCGGCGATGCCCGCCGCTGCCTTCTCGATGGTGATGGTGGCCTTTCTGCCGCTGTACAATTCGACATCTCCGCTGCCGTCCTTGATTTCCTTGGGTTTGCCGGAGCTGAAGGCGCTGATGGTCGGGGACCCGTTATTGGAGACGGTGCTTTTGACATAGCCGGAGACGATGCCGGATACGAAAATCGCGATCGCCACCAGCCATCCGATCACATGGCTGATTCTGTTGGATTTGTTCGGCTTGCCATACCGTCGTTCGATCTGGCGGACGTCGGTCGGCAGCTTGCCGCCGGAGGGACGTTGCGGCGACGACTGAGGCGCTGGTCGGCGCGTCGCTGATGCGGATGCCGACCTTGGCTGCGACGCGCCATGATAAGCGGCCTTGGAGGTTTTCAATGCACCGTCTGATTGCGGTCGATTTGATTGCGGTCGATCTGATCGCGGTCTGTCTGATTGCGGTCTTGCATAGGATGCGGATTCGGCGGCGGCCTCCTGGGAGCGGGTCGGCTCGGCCATCTCCTGTGCGGAGATGACCGATGCCTGCTTGTCCGGATTGACATAGTCCTGACTGTGTTCCGCGTCGAATGGGGAGACGTATCCGTCGTCATGCCCGCTCTTGCCGAATAGTGCCATGATGCAATCCCCCGCCTTGGCCGTCGGCACCGTCCGCAGTGCCTGTCAGATCCAGTATACGGCGGTGCGCGGCGTCTTGCTCGGGGGCCTTGACTGGACTAGATGAGCGCCTTGTTGATGCGGTTGAGGCTGACCGGATGCGCGGTGCCGAGCTCCTGCGCCCACAGCGAGATGTAGAATTCCTCCAACATCCAGCGAGCGGTCGTGGCCTTGCCCATCAGCTCCTCGTGGCGTGGGCCGGCCGGCGACGCCTTGGCGGCGGCAAGCGCCTTGTCCACCACACCTTTGGCCTCATCGGCCTGCCACGCCCAACGCACGTCGCGGTTCTTGTCGGTCTTCGCCTTGGCAAGGCGAATGAGATCGGCGTTGAGATACACGGCGATGCGCGTGAGTCGATCCGGGGGAGCCGCGCCGATGAATCCGGGGAACACCAGCGTGGCCATATGGTCACGCACCGACTGGAGCACCGACAGCATCGGCAGATCGGCGCGTCCGGACGTGGCCTTGTCGACTTCGGCGTATTTGCGCAGAATCGCGATCACATCATGGGCGACCGCGTAGACGGTGTCCTCGAACACTTCGGTCACGCCCATCACCGCGTCGGCGAGCGCGGCGTCGTCGGGCAGCGTGTCGATTCTCGGCAGCAGCCGTTTGACGGCGGCCAACTGCAGATCCTCGACAAGATCCTTGGTTGAACGGTATGGTGCCGATGCCAGCATCAGCGCCTCCGTTCCCAGCCAACGAGACGAGATGCGCTCCGACGGCAGCCGTAGTGCGTCCAATGCGCCGCGCCACAGCATCGCCGCCCGCGATTCGGTCGTCGCTCCGGCCTTGTGCAGCAGATTCGCCTGCTGCACAAGCCTGCCCTCGTCGCCGGCCTTGTCCGCCTGCCGTTGCACCATGCGGCGGGCCGATTCCTCGGCCTCGGCGGCAAAGCGCCGCTGCAGCTCGACCAGCGACTTGCCGGTGCCGAGCGTCTTGACCGGGCCGCGTGCGCGTCGGCTAGCGCGACCGTTGCGGGGCTTGGCGGGCTGAAGCTGCTGCTCGACCGCGAACGTCATGCGCAGGTAGGGGCTGATCCGGTCCATCAGCTGCTCGTCGAGCACTTCAGGATGAATCTGCGCGCCGACCGTTTCGATCGCCGCGCGGGTGAAGACATGCGGCAGATCGGGCCATTCTGCTTCCTGATCGCCGTCGCCCTGCCCATCCGTCTGTTGGGCCGGCGCGTTCGGCTTGCCGCGGTCGCCGGAACCGGGAAGATTCGGATAATGCGCGTCGATCCAGGTGCGAATCTTGCGGGCCGTGTCGGGAGCGGGCACGAACTGGACGCGAAGCGCCTTGGGCAGCGCCTTGATGAGTCCCACGATCAGCTCGTCGAGCAGGCCGGGGACGTTCCAGGTGAACTGTTCCGGCGTGAGCCGCGACAGCGCCTTGAGCGGGATGTGCACGGTCACGCCGTCTGCCGGGTCCTGTGGATCGTAGACATAGCTCAGCCGCAGATCGATGGGCTGGCCGTCGGTGCCCCGCGCGTGCCACTGGTCGGGGTAATCCGCCAACGACACCGAATCCGAGTCGGCAAGCCGTTCGACCTTGTCCGGATCGAAGTCCAGCAGATGCGGGTCGTCGTCGTATGCGCCCTTCCACCATTTCGCAAGGTCGGCCACGTTCGTCACATCGGCGGGGATGCGCGACTGGTAGAAGTCGAACAGATCCTCGTCGCTGACCGCCTGCGCAAGATTCCTTGTGCGATTCGTGTCGTCGGATGCCTGCTCCAGCACGTCCCTGTTGTGCCCGACGAAATCGTCGCGGCTGAAGCGCTGCTGGATGTCGCCTTCGACCAGACCCTGACGAATCAGAAAGTCACGCGCCTCGGCGGGGTTGATGCGCCCCCATTGCACGATGCGGCCCTGCACGATCGGCAGACCGTACAGCAGCACGTTCGCCTTGGCGACGGCGGCCCCGCGGGAACCGGACCAATGCGGCTCCGCATATGTGACGCGCGTCAGCGAGCCGGCAAGCGACTCAGCCCACGCCGGATCGATCGCCGCCGAATACCGCGCCCACAGACGGCTCGTCTCCACGAGTTCGGTGCTCATCACCCACGGCGGCGTCGATTTGGCTGTCGTCGAGGCCGGAAACAGGGCGAATCGCGTGCCGCGCGCCCCCTGATAGTCGTTCTTCGCGGTCTTTTGCGCGCGTTTGAGCGCCTTCGCCCGCGCCGCGCCCTTGAGTCCGGCGAAATCCGATGCCTTGGGCTCGCGGACGACCTGCATGCCCATCATCGACAGCAGTCCGGCCAGCATCGACGTGTGGATGCCCCGGTCGTCCCACGAGCAGCGGAGCGAACCGGCGGCCTGCTGGTTGATCGGCAGCTGGCGGATCGCCAGTTGGGGGCGGGATGCCGGCTGGGGGGAGCCGACGGTGAATTTCAGCTCGGCGCACATGCTGGTCAGCTGGGCGACCAGATCGCGCCACTGACGCATGCGCAGCCAGCTGAAGTACTCGGCCTTGCAGATGCGCCGCAGGGCGTTGCCGCTCGGCTCGCCATCCGCCTGAAAGACCCGATCCCAGATGTTGAGCGCGGTCAGGTAGTCGCTGGTCGGGTCCGCGTATCGGTTGTGGATGCGATCGGCCTCGTCGCGGGCGTCATCGGGTCGCTCGCGCGGGTCCTGAAGGCTGAGGAACGCGACGATCACCAGCACGGCGGCCAGTGTGTCGGGCGTGGTCGACTTCGCGGCCTCGATCACCATGCGTCCAAGACGAATGTCGATGGGGATGCGCGAGAGCTGACGGCCGATATGCGTCAGCGTCACCTCGCCACGCTGGCGGGCCACGGCCTTGAGCTCGGTCAGTTCGTTGAAGCCGTCCGATACGGCCTTCATGTCGGGAGGATCGATGAAGCCGAAGTCGGTCACGTCGCGAGCGGTGCGCGCCACGCCGACCGACAGCATGTGCAGCACGACGGCACCCAGTGACGTGCGCAGAATCTCCGGTTCGGTGAACCTGGGTCGGGACTCGTAGTCCTCGCGCGAATACAGGCGAATCGCGATGCCGTCGGCCACGCGGCCGCATCGGCCGGAACGCTGGTCGGCGCTGGCCTGGCTGATCGGCTCGATCGGCAGCCGCTGCACCTTCGCGGTCTTCGAATACCTGCTGATTCGTGCGGTGCCGGGGTCCACGACATAGCGGATGCCGGGTACGGTCAGCGACGTCTCGGCCACGTTCGTGGCGATCACGATGCGCTGATGCGTGTGCGGTTCGAATACGCGATGCTGCTCCTTGGACGACAGCCGCGCGAACAGCGGCATGATCTCGATCGCGTCCGGGCGACGCATGTCGTCCACGCGGGGGCCATAGTGATGGCGCAGCGCGTTCTCGAACTCGTGGATATCGCGTTCGCCCGAAGCGAACACGAGAATGTCGCGCGGACCGCGTTCATGGGTGGAATGAATGACCAGTTCCGCGCACGCGCGCGCCACCGCGGTCGGCATGTCCATGTCGGAATCACGGTCCCGTTCCCGCTCGCTGTGCGGGCCATCGCCCGCGTCGCGTCCGGATCGACCATCGGGGGCGGCGGACAGCTCCGCGTATTCGGCATCGCCCGGCATCGCGCCCGTCGCGAATCCGGGAACCTGCCGCATCAGTGCGGGGGCGGTGCCCAACGGCTCGTAGACCACCTGAACCGGGAACGTTCGTCCCGAAACCTCGACCACCGGCACCTTGGCATGCAGCGCCTGCTCGAAATGCTCCTGGAACTTCACCGAATCGATCGTCGCCGACGTGATGATGAGCTTGAGATCGCTGCGCTTGGGCAGCAGCGCGGTCAGATAGCCGAGCAGAAAATCGATGTTGAGACTGCGCTCATGGGCCTCGTCGATGATGATCGTATCGTATTTCATCAGCTGCGGATCCCGCTGGATCTGCGCCAGCAGAATGCCGTCGGTGACGACGCGCAGGCGCGTGTGCGGCGAGCTTTCATCCGTGAACCTCACCTGGAAGCCGATCTCGTCGCCAAGTCGCACGCCCATTTCGGCGGCGATGCGTTCGGCGACTGTGCGGGCGGCGATACGACGCGGCTGCGTGTGCACGATCTGACGGCCATGCCCGCCCCGACCCATTTCCAGAAGGATCTTCGGCAGCTGCGTCGTCTTGCCGGAGCCGGTCTGCCCGGAGACGATGACGACCTGACTGTGGCGTACCGCGTCGGCGATCTGCTCGCGCGCGGCCGATACCGGTAACTCGGATGGATATTCGAACTTCATGGATCTTCTTGTTCTTGCCCTGCTGTTCCCTGTGCGGCTTGCATGCCGTATTGCGTTGTACCCTGTCGTGTTGCGCGGCGCGTTGCCTTCGGCGGCGTGTGGCTCACCGTGGCGTGTGGCTCACCGTGGCGCGCTGCTCACCGTGCTGCGTGGCTCACCGTGGCGCGTGGCTCACCGTGCTGCGTGGCGGGCCACCTCGATGACACGATAGCCCTTCGCGGAATGATACTTGGACACCTCATAGTCGTCGCCGAGCGCCTGAGCGAGCCAGGGGATCAGCGAATCGGCTCCGAGATTGCGCTGCACCACCAGATATGCCGCGCCTTCGGGCTTCAGACGCGGCAGCCATGTCATGAGCAGCGTGTGCAGCACCTCCTTGCCGACGCGTATCGGCGGATTCGACCAGATCGCATCGAAACGCAAGTCGTCGGGCAGCGCTTCACAGGATGCGACCGACTGCCGTGCAAGGGGGGTGCCGGTCTCGTCGGTCTGCGAAACGTGGATGTTGGCTCGTCCGTTGCGTTTCGCGTTGCTTGAAGTCAGTTCGAGCGCTCTGGCGTTGACATCCACCGCCCAGACGTCGGCCTCGGGAGATGCGAACGCCAGAGCCAGTGCGATCGGTCCCCATCCGCATCCCAGATCGAGCAATGTGCCGGATTCGGGCGGTTCGGGGACCTCTCGCAGCAACACCGATGTGCCCAGGTCAAGCCGTGAGCCGGAGAACACGCCGTTGGAGGTCTCCACCGTCGCCTCTCGGCCCTGCAGCGAAACGGTCAGCGTGCGACGCACATCCGCCGATTCGGGGTCCGCGGCAAAATACTGTTCGCTCATACCACTCCTCATATACCATGATTCACTTCTCGCGATGTCGCTCATGATCCTGTGCGCAAGGCGCTTCACCATGCCGTCATATGCGCGTCGCGCATGCGGCTGGCATGCCAGCCAGGGCGCATGTCTTCCAAAACGATGATAATAGGGACAACCATAGTGCAATCGTGAGTCAAGCCATCAAGCGAGAGGTGCCATTGAGCCAGCGCAGCCAGCAACGGTCCGCCGACGAGACGGAGACGACCATATCCATCGAGCCACAGGAGCCGGCGCTGAGCGGGGTGCTTTCCGACCGCTCCCAGGTGCTTATCGACGAATCGACGCCCAGCGCCGCCGAGATGGCCGAAAGCCACGACGAGGCATGGCAGGAGCGCGAGTCCCGCAACCAGCTGAAGCACGTCGCGGGCCTGGGCGAACTCAAGGACGTCACCGAGGTCGAATACCGCAAGGTCCGTCTTGAACGCGTCGTGCTGGTGGGCGTGTGGTCAAGCGCCGAGACCACGGCCGATGCGGCCGAGGAATCCCTGCGCGAGCTTGCGGCGCTCGCCGAAACCGCCGGCGCGGTCGTCTGCGACGGTCTGCTGCAGCATCGTCTGCGTCCCGATTCCGCCACCTACGTCGGTTCGGGCAAGGCCGCCGAGATCGCCGAGATCGTCGAGCGAGACGAGGCGGACACCATCATCGTCGACGATGATCTGCCGCCCAGCCAGCGACGCGCCCTGGAGGATGCCACCAAGGTCAAGGTCGTGGATCGCACCGCGGTGATCCTCGATATCTTCGCCCAGCATGCGACCAGCCGTGAAGGCAAGGCGCAGGTCGAGCTGGCGCAGCTGGAATACATGCTGCCGCGACTTCGAGGATGGGGCGGCTCGCTGTCCCGCCAGGCCGGCGGTCGTGCGGCTGGTGCGGATGCCGGCATCGGCTCGCGAGGTCCTGGTGAGACCAAGATCGAGATGGATCGTCGTGTGATCCGCACGCGCATCGCGCGGCTGCGTCGACAGATTCGCGACATGGCGCCGGCGCGTGAGATCAAGCGCGGCTCGCGTCGCCGGTACGGGCTGCCCACCGTAGCGGTCGTCGGATACACCAATGCGGGCAAATCGTCGATCACCAATCGGCTCACCGGATCGAGGGAACTGGTGGAGAACGCGTTGTTCGCCACGCTTGACACGGCGGTCAGACGCGCCCGTGCCAAGGACGGGCGGCTCTACGCGTATGTCGATACCGTCGGATTCGTGCGCCGACTGCCCACGCAGCTCGTCGAGGCGTTCAAATCCACGCTGGAGGAGGTCGCCGACGCCGATCTCATCGTGCATGTGGTGGATGGGTCGCATCCTGACCCGTTCTCCCAGATCAACGCCGTCAACGACGTGCTCTCCGGCATTGACGGCACCGCGGACATTCCGAGGATTCTGGTGTTCAACAAGGCCGATCGCGTTGATGAGGTCACGCGGCGGCGATTGGCGGCGCTTGAGCCGGATGCGCACATCGTTTCGGCGTACAGCGGGGAGGGCATGGAGGAGCTGCGTGCGCATGTCGAACGCATGCTGCCCGCGCCGAACGTGCATGTCAAGGCGCTGCTGCCCTACAGTGCCGGCGCATTGCTGTCGCGGGTGCGTGAATACGGTCAGGTGCTTGATGTCGACTACCGTGATGACGGCATGATGGTCGAGGCGCGCGTGGGAAGCCATCTTGCTTCGCAGCTGGTCGAGCAGTCGATCGACTGATGGGTGGCGATGGGCGTCGATGGGCGTGTCTCGGCGGTTGGGGGAGTGTCCTTGCGATCGAGCCGCGTTCGTGTGTGTTCATGCGCGTGTCTTGTTGTGAACGGTAACAATTGTGGCATTTCTCACATTGCCGACTTGTTGTCGATGATGCCAAACGTCACCATGTGTGGATAAAGTGAACCTTGTTGTTACAAGGAAGCCGACATGATCGGCAACATTGTTTCTAAAGAGAGGTCGCTATAACCATGGCTGAATCACTCATCAAGCCCACCAAGCTCGCCGTCGTCGGAGCGGGCGCAGTCGGCTCCACGCTGGCTTTCGCCGCTGCCAACCGTGGCGTCGCCCGCGAGATCGTCCTCGAGGACATCGCCACCGAGCGCGTCGAGGCCGAAGTCCTCGATATGCAGCATGGCTCCAGCTTCTACCCGACCGTCTCCATCGACGGTTCCGATGATCCGGAGATCTGCCGTGACGCCGATATGATCGTCATCACCGCAGGCCCCCGTCAGAAGCCCGGTCAGTCCCGCCTTGAGCTTGTCGGCGCCACCGTCAAGATTCTTCAGGCCATTATGCCGAACCTCGTCAAGGTTGCCCCGAACGCCATCTACATGCTCATCACCAACCCGGTGGACATCGCCACGCACGTCGCTCAGAAGATCACCGGCCTGCCGCAGAACCAGATCTTCGGCTCCGGCACCAATCTTGACTCCGCTCGTCTGCGCTTCCTGATCGCGCAGCAGACCGGTGTCAACGTCAAGAACGTTCACGCCTACATCGCCGGCGAGCATGGTGATTCCGAGGTTCCGCTGTGGGCTTCCGCCACCATCGGTGGCGTTCCGATGTGCGACTGGACCCCGCTGCCGGGCCACGAGCCGCTTGATGCCGAGAAGCGCGAGGCCATCCATCAGGAGGTCAAGAACGCCGCGTACAAGATCATCAACGGCAAAGGTGCCACCAACTACGCCATCGGCATGTCCGGCGTCGACATCATCGAGGCCGTGCTGCACGACACCAACCGTATCCTGCCGGTGTCCTCGATGCTGAAGGACTTCCACGGCATCTCCGATGTGTGCATGTCCGTGCCGACGCTGCTCAACCGCGCCGGTGTCAACACCGCGATCAACACGCCGGTCTCCGATAAGGAGCTCGCCGCCCTCAAGCGCTCTGCCGAGACGCTGAAGGAGACCGCGGCGCAGTTCGGCTTCTGATAGCCGTCTCTTTATGCGTTTGTCTGCTAGTGCAGCAGGTGAACGCTTATTGCGGCGGTCCGTTCGACGCATGGCGGTCGGGTCTGATCTCAGACTTGCGAATGCCATGCGGCGATCGGACCGCCGTTTTCTTATATACGGCTCGTGTCGCTTGTGCTCGGTGAGATCCCAACGGTATTGGGTGACAGTCGCATGGTGCGCTTTGCATCGTGGCCGCGCATGTGACGTGACTCGCGTTGTGCGATCGATGACGTGGCCTGATTGTTGGTCCGTCTCTACGGTGAGACGGCTTGTGTCGTCTGCTGTCGATAATGCTCGTTTTCCGCGTCACGGGGAGCGGGGCGGTCACCGGGAGCGGGGCGGTCACCGGGAGCGCCCGCGCCCTGTGATCAAGGTGTCAGAAACGTTGCAATACCAAGGTTTTCACCAAGCGGTCACTGGGAACGACCCGCTCCCTGTGATCGAACCGGCACCATGCCACGTCAGCAGTACGGAATGCGGAATGTGCGTTGCCATAAGCATGGCTGCCTCGTTGCGAGAATAACTTGCGTTCACAGGGCGGTCGGACGCGAGACGCAGCCAGTTGGACGTTCAGCGCGAGTCACGCCAAGCCATGCGATGCCATTCCATGCCGAGCCAGATCGCCCGCATGGCTCCCGCTTGCCACGCGACGCCAAAAACGCCGAAAAACGCGTCGCGTGACAGACCGTGGCATTCCGTCGTCATGGGCCATAAGCGCAAAGTGGCGGAATTCCAATGGTTTGGATCAGGCTGAAGCCGGTTCGCAGCTGGTTCGCGTGTCACGAGACGTGAAAACCGGGCAAAATGTCGTCGCGTGACAAATCAGTCTGTCACGCGACGACGAAATCGTCTATAATCGCGTCGCGTGACAGACCG
>NZ_RQSP01000012.1 GCF_009078285.1 Bifidobacterium jacchi | reverse complement strand
ACCGCCATCAAGAGCGGCAAAACACACAGGTGTTGCAACCACCACTAAAATCCGCCCCGTACCATGATGGAGCGCCGCTTGACGAAGTCTGCAAAGACCATCTTCATCATGTATGGGGCATGGGTTCTGATCTATCTGCCGCTGAATCTCGCTCTTGCGCACGCAGCAGGGAACCTGAACGCCACGTTCATGCTCGACTACGTGCGCATCCTCATGTTCAGCGGCATGTGGGACGGTTCACCGCAACTGTGGTACCTGCTCGCATTGGGATACGCGTATCTGGTGCTGTATTGGTGCGTACGACATCGCATCGCCATGTTGTGGCCGTTCTGCATCGCCGCAGCGCTGACTTTGATCGGCAACGTTCTCCCATCGGCGGTTCGCCAGTCTGCGATCATCGCAACATTGTATCGATGGACGTTCAACGATACGCGCAACGTGGTGTTCGTCGGCATGTTCTACGTGTGCTGCGGCGCAATGATCGCGATATACAAGGACAGACTGGCATCAATTCCGACGCCGGCGTTGTGGGCCGCGTTCTGCTTGGGACTGCTTGGATCCATCACCATCAATCCGAGTGGTATGCTGCCCTTCTCGGCGCTCGCCATCGTCTCGACCGTGGCATTGGCAATTCGCCGAACCGGCAACGCGCATCCCACGCTGCGAACCACCGGCGCGATCATCTATCTGATTCATTGCTATGCGGTCAGGTTCTTCATGTTCCTGATCGCACGAACTGACTATGTGATCATCGACCGCAACATCACCTGCTTCATCCTCGTATCGTTGGCCACGCTGATCGCCGCGCTGGCAATACTGCCGTTGGCCAGAAGAAACAAGACGCTAACCACGCTGTTCCATGCCTAACGATGGATCACATGCCCCACCGCCCATTCTTGTGCAGCAGGGGCTGATCACAGCAGGGCCGAGTCGATACCGGCCGATTCCAAGAAAACTCGCTCATAAAATGTTGTAAATACCGTAAAACTCGCTCATAAAATGTGAATCTTCAAGAAAAACTCGCTCATGAAATGTTGTATCGGAGTATGGTGGCCATATCGTCCGCAACGAAAGGGGCCCCTATGGCGTATCTCAAACGCAAAGCCGACGCACGCCTTGACGAGTGGAAGGCCGACCCGGGGCGCAAACCGCTCATCATCAAGGGGCCGAGGCAGGTAGGCAAGACCGAAACAATTCGTCGGTTCGCGGCACAGCATTACGAGAGCGTCGTGGAAATCAACTTCGTGGAAGAACCGCAGTATCGGACGATCACCTCCGATGGTTACGGTGCCGACGCGATCGTGCGCAACATCTCGCTAATCGACCCTTCCAAGCGGTTCCCGGCGGGCAAGACCCTGCTGTTCTTCGACGAGATGCAGGAGTTTCCAGACATCGCCACGGCGCTCAAGTTCTTCAAGATCGACGGCAGGTTCGACGTAATCTGCAGCGGATCCATGCTCGGCATCGGCTACACGCGGATAGAGAGCAACAGCGTGGGCTACAAGACCGATTATGAAATGCGCTCGTTGGACTTCGAGGAATTCCTGTGGGCGCGCGGATACGGCGACGACGTAATCGACGACATGCTCGGACATCTCATCACTGCACGCCCGTTCTCGGCCGCGCAGATGGATGTCTTCTCGTCTCTGTTCCTTGACTATTGCACGCTGGGCGGCATGCCGGAGGTCGTCGCCTCCTACATCGAGAAAGGCACGTTCGAGGGGACGCTCAAGATGCAACGCCAGCTCGTACTGGATTATCAGGAGGATATCCGCAAGTATGCCCAAGGACTAGACCAAGCGCGCATACTGAATGTGTTCAACCACATTCCCGTGCAGCTCGCCAGGGAGAACAAGAAGTTCCAGATCAGCAAGGTCGCGCACGGCGCACGGTTCAAGGACTACCGCGGATGTGTTGAATGGCTGGAGACTTCCGGCATGGTCAATGTCTGCTATTGCATGTCGTATCCGGAGCTTCCGCTGAAGGGCAACTACGACGAGAACAGGTTCAAGCTCTACTTCGGCGACACCGGTCTGTTCGTGGCCATGCTCGACGACGAAGCCAGCGAGGACCTGCGCGCCAACCGCAATCTAGGCGTCTACAAGGGTGCCCTCTACGAAAGCATCGTGAGCGAGGCGCTGAAAAAGCAGGGTTACGACCTCTTCTACTACAAGCGGGAGAACTCGACGCTGGAACAAGATTTCTTCGTACGTACCAGGAACCATCTGGTTCCGGTCGAGGTGAAAGCGAAGAACGGCACGGCCAAATCACTACGCACGCTCATAGCCTCGGACTCCTACCCCGACATCCGCTTCGGCATCAAACTGACTGCCGGAAACATCGGCAGCAGCGAGCATGTGTTCACCGCGCCCTATTTCACCACGTTCCTGTTGCGACGACTGATTCGCGCATACGACGACGGCCACGCCCCGATGCTCGACAACGCCGATCGCCAACCGTGAATGCCGCGACTCGTACCTATTGGCTTGTCTCACACTTTTCTGAAGGAGTATAGACCTGTTCTACACACTTTTCTGAAGGAGTAGAGACCGGTTCTACACACTTTTCTGAAGGATCGATTGACGAGCATCAATTGGTGCAGCATTGGCGGCGCACAACGTCGACCTCGACTCCACGGCGATCAAGTTCCCATTACAGGCAATGCGCCAGGTACAGCGGCAGATGCAACCGATCGCCGTCAGTTTTTTCAAGGGAGGCATGTAACCGATCTTCGATGACCGATCTTCGGTAATACCTAGGTGTTACACTGATATGACATCGCTGGCTTTGGGATGACAAGCGGGGGTACGACATTGGAGATCTACGTGTTGCCGAGAGTACATGAGCGGCATCCCGAACTGACCTCCGAAGACGTGCTGACGGCATTCCACAGCGTCATGATCGATGCACAGCGCGACAACGACACATGGGCGTGCATCGGACTCGACCAGCACGGACGGGACGTGGAGATGGTCTACAAGCAGAAGGGTGACATGGTGCTGATCTATCACGCTATGACGCCGCCGACGCGCAAGACCATCAACGAGATCAACGAGCTGAACGGCAAAGGGAGGAACCGATGAGCGATTTCAGCGAACGCGACAGGGAACTGCTGACGAAGTTCGGCATGACCGAGAAGCAGGTCGAGGGCGACGTGGAGCGGATGGAGAGCGAGACCGCCGACCACGGAATCACCGGGCCCGTCCATTACGGGCTGCACATGATCGCGAACCGTGACGACGATCCAATGGTCAGCGTCACCATCAAGATGCCCGCAAGCCAGCTCGCCCGCGTCAACGCCGCCGCCAAGCGCTACCACATCAGCCGCAGCGAATACATGCGTCGGAGGCTCGCCGACGCATGACCAAGGAACCGGGAGAGGTTCGAGGTCTCTCACCGCATCCGGATGAGGGACGCAGGCACGTGCAACCTGTGGCCCACGGCGGCCAAGCCCCCATTACAGGCAATGCGCTGATTTATCAAATCATGATTTATCAAATCATGATTTATCAAATCGTGATTTGACAAATCGTGATTTGACAAATTATGATTTGACTATGACGTTCATCGGCAGAACCCGCGAACTTGAATTCCTTGAATCCTGCTATGCAGACAAGAAGGCACAACTCGTATTCCTCTACGGCCGACGAAGAGTCGGCAAAACGGAAACACTGTCCAAGTTCGCAGCCGGCAAGCAGTGCGTGTTCTTCGCGGCGCAAGCATCAACCAAGGAGGAACAGCTCGCGTCGTTTTCCCGTCAGATGTTCGAGGCAGGCGCCCCAGCCGGGCGATATATAAGCCAATATGCGGACTGGCAGAGCGCATTACAGGACATCGACTCTCTGCCATTCGGAGACGCCCGCAAACTGGTTGTGTTTGACGAGTTCCCGTATCTGGTCAAATCCGATCCTTCACTGCCATCGGTACTGCAGAATCTATGGGATCATACGCTGCGTCACGGCAATGTGATGATCGTGATCTGCGGTAGCGCAATGAGCTTCATCGAAAAGGAGCTGCTCTCTCAAAAGGCCCCATTGTACGGGCGCGCGACCGGCATCCTCAAATTGGAGCCGATGACGTATCGCGAGGCGGCCGAGTTTCTGCCACGTTACAGTGCGGAAGACCGCATACTCGCCTATTCGGTATTGGGCGGCATTCCCCACTATCTCGCGCAATTCGACCCTGACGAAAACCTCGAGACCAACATCAGGCAACGCATCCTGACAAAAGGCGCGGCGCTATACAGCGAAACCGAATTCCTCATGAGACAGGAATTCCGTGAGATCGCCGTCTACAATGCGATCATTCAAGCCGTGGCAATGGGCGCAACCCAGCTGAGTGACATCGCCAATCGCGTGATGCTGTCCGCGCAGAAAACAAGCGTATACATCGGCAATCTCGTGGAGGTCGGCATTCTTGAACGAGAATTCCCCGTGGGATCGAAAATGGTGGAGCGCTCCAAGGGAATGCGTGGCCTGTACCGGGTCATCGACGGCTTCTTCCGCTTCTGGTACGCATTCGTGTTCCCCAATCGTTCCGACCTTGACATGGGTGATGTCAGCGGCGTCTGGACGCACGATATCCAGCCCATGCTCCATGACTTCGCCGCAACCCCATACGAGAGAATATGCGCGCAATGGCTTCATGCCGAAAGCATCGCCGGAAGGCTGCCATTCCGCGCCGCCGACATCGGCCGATGGTGGAACGGCCGCGACGAAATCGATGTGGTGGCGACCAGCCGAAACAGCGACCAGCTGATACTCGGCGAATGCAAGTTCCGCAACAAGCAAGTGGACACCGCCATCCTACGGACACTACAAGGCAAAGCGGGACCATTCGCGGCGCACGACATCTACTATTATCTGTTCGCACTCAACGGATTCGAGCCGGCATTGCGGCAATTGGCCGGCATCGACGCGCACGTTGTGCTGGTTTCAGGCGAGAATCTGTATGACGATTAGTCAACAAGTCGGTAGTCACTGCGTCTTACGCGCATCGACCGGTGGCACGAACCGGTGACGCAAAGCCACACCACGACTATGGTCAAACCGCTGGGCTGATTGCGAAGACTCATTATCTGTGTTGGATTGTGTTGGATGCGGTGACGGACAATCACACAGGTCACACAGGTCGCTTCCGGGGGGCATTGTAGACGAAAAAGCAAAGTTTGCCCCCCGGAAGCGCTGCATCGGCGTGATATGTCGGCGCGGTGCTGACGAGCGCAACATCGTCGTCCTCGATCCCGCGGCGGCCGAGCTCCTCCCTATTACAGGCAATGCGCCATGTACAGCGGCAGATACAACCGATCACCGTCAGCCTTCAGCGGCTTCGGATGCAGCACGTATTGCATTCCGATTCGAGAATCGAACTTCGCTTTGAATTTATCCAAGGAAACAGTGGAATATCGCTTGGTCGATTTGACTTCGACAGGACAGACCCGCATTCTGCCCGCCGCGTTTCCATATTGCTTTACGAGCAGAAAATCAACCTCCATGCGTTCCGATGCCTGACGGGAATACCGGGAGTAGAAGAACAGCCGATGCCCAGCTGCACGAAACTGCTGCGCCACGACGTTTTCCACCAGCATCCCCTCATTGGTCTCCAATTTTCCGAACAGAACATCACGATACAGCTCATTCGATGTGTAATCGCGATCACCGAACACCATGGTGACGAGCAGACCGGTATCACCCATATAGCATTTCATGGAGGAATCCTCCTGATAGAGGCTCAATCCCACACGAGGATCCGTGGCGTTCACGCACCGGTTGACCAAGTAGGAGTCATCCAACCAGAAGAACGCATCCCGATAGTCACGAGACCGCGCATCGGAATCCACCGCCGCCAAGGTGAACTTCTTCTCATGTTTTGAAAGCTGCCCTGGTATCTCGCCGAAGATGCGACGCACACGATCGGCATCACCACCGCCATACTTTTCGATATCCTGCATATACAGACGAAGAATCTGCCGTTTTACACGATCCACCATGCCCATGTCCGACGTTTCGAGATAGCGCTCCACCGCCTGAGGCATGCCACCTATCAGCATGTATTCACGCCACAAGCGTTCCGCCTTCCGGTCCAACAACGGCGATAGCGCCTTCTTGGCGGCAAAAGCCTCCCGAATCGCTTCAGCGAGCAAATCCTCGCCGCAAGCCCACAGGAACTCTTCAAAATCCATGGGAAACATACTTATCGATTCCTCTTCCGAGGGGATGAGGATGCCTTCAACGTTCTTCCGCATCGAAATCAGCGATCCCGTTTCCAGATAATCGTATCGTCCATCGGCCACAAGATGCTTCACCGCACTGCGCGCAAACGGAAACAGCTGCACCTCGTCGAAGATGAACAGCGTCTCCCTCTCATACAGGCGGACCCCGTAATAAACGGACAAATCCATGAATAGAGAATCGAGATCATCAAGATTGTTCAACAACGAATCGCGCACAGCAGTCGGCGCTTTCTGCCAATCGATCAGCACATATGATCGATACTCGCGTTTGGCGAATTCCTCGGCTATCGTGCTTTTCCCGACTCGCCGAGCGCCTTCAATCATCAACGCCGTACGCCCATTGGATTCCTTCCGCCAACGCAGAAGCGCATCATAGGTTTTCCTTCTATAGATCATTTGGCATCTTCCTTGGAATCACAACGTTTTCCAGAAATAATACCACGATTCCTAGGGTAAGAGAACTCCAGATCATACACGATTCCTAGGGTAACAGATGCATGGATCATACACGATTCCTAAGGTATCGCCGCGCAGAAAACATGCGGATGGACGTCACCACACAGCCATAAGAGCACGCCGCCCACCGATGCCACCTCACATCCAGTTCCGCCATTCTTTCCGACGACAGCATCCCGGTACGCCATCTCCACTCAGCAACTCGCCCTGTCGCTGGAGACGGCATGTCACCACTTCCCTTTGCATAACTTCCCAGTACTGCCCATGCCCCTATGCTCATCGGCCGGCCGACACCAGACGCCCCGCGCTCGCGGCCGACGACCAAGCCTTTGACGTTGAGAAGCTGGTTGAATATGCTGTCCATAAGGCGCTTTTTATTTCGCGCGCGCAGTGTGGAACATGTCGTTGACGCCGTACACCTTCATGTCAGGTTCTGCGCGCCGTCTGGCGGCGTCCACCAGAGCGTCGGTTTTCAGGAACAGGGCGAAGCCGTGATGCTCATATCCCTTGACCAGAGCGGAGCGGAACCTGAGCGTCTCCATCGTCTCGGCAACATCCAGCGATTCCCGCCACTTGCATTCGCCAAGCAGGATGCTTTTGGTTCCGGGATTCGCGGCGATCACGTCGATGTCGGTCTGCTCGCGCAACCGTGGATCATTTCCCCACCACTTGCCGAATCGGGTCGCCATGAACGGCAGCAGCCCACCACGATTCGCCCGAATCAGCCATTGGCGGCAGACATCCTCGAATATCTGCCCTACGTACGTATCCAGTGCCGGCCCGAATACCTCGCCACGCGCCGCAATATCGCCGTCACCGTTCTCCACTTCCGGCGCATGGGGACTGACGAATCGATACCAGAAGGAGAAGAACGGATCCCTGATCCGCCAGAGTCCCTTGCGCGATCGCACGGAATCCTCGCCGAACGGCACATGGCGCTCGATCAATCCCAGATCGGCAAGCACCGCAAGGTATTTGCTGACGCTGGAGCTCGACGCCAGTCCGGCCTTGTCCGCGATGGTGTTCTGTCGGTTCGCACCGGTGCCGATGGCATCCATGACCGAGTTGTAGACGGCCGGGTCGCGCAGCTCCTGACGAAGCAGCATCAGCGGCTCCTCATAGAGCAATCCACTGGTGTCGAACAGCAGATCGATGACGTTCTCTTCGTAGGACAAGCCGGATTGAATCTGCTTGAGGTAGTACGGCGTGCCGCCGAAGGTCGCATAGTATCGCACCACGTCTTCCGGCGACGCGAACGGCAGCATGAGCGCCGCATCGAAGGCGTCGAATGCCGTGAGCCTCAGCTGCCCGGTCCGACGACCATACAGCGGGCTCTTCACACCCAGCACCTCGCTTTCCATGAACCCTTCATTGCTACCGCACAGGACCATCATCACCGACGCATCCTTGAAACCATGATCGATGGCGATCTGCAGCGTCGACGGGAGCGACGGCTCGCTCATGGCAGCGTAGGGAAACTCATCGAATATGAGCAGCAGACGCGATGCCGATTGGCCGCGCTGCCGCTCGATGATGAAGTCGAACGCATCCTGCCAAAGCGCGAAGGCCGGCAATGATGCGGGAAGATCGAAGAAACCGTATATCGCGCGCGAGAAATCACGCAGATTCGCGGTGGACGTCTGCTGACGGGCCGTGAAATACAGCGTGCGCTTCCCCTCCGCGAACTCATCGAGCAATGCGGTCTTGCCGATACGACGGCGCCCGTACAGCACCATCATCTGGAAGTCGTCACGCTTCCACATGCGGGTCAGCGTCTGCAGCTCTCGCTCACGCCCAACGAACCTTGCACCAGCCATACGCCCTCACTTATGATGCTTATGAGTATGATACTTATGAGTATCATATCGAGTGGCATGCTGGACTTCAAACACCCAAGCTCTTTATCCCACTGGTGCCATAAGCCATAAGAGGATACAGACGCTGCATTGTTAGTGTCTTCGCCAGTTTGTGATGAAGCTGGGGCCGCGGTGCGGGTGTGAAGAGAAGCGTTCGCCTGCCAGGGTTTTAACGCAACCCGCCACTCTTTCCCGTGTGACTGGCCCATTCCTTATGTCTATCCGCCAATCCGCGCATCAGCAAGTATGGGCACAACTTCAGCTGCAGGAACCGTATACGCTGTTTAGCCGAAAGGCTGAACCATACATCATATGGAAGCGCCCGCACCTGTCCTAATACCTCTCTGACTTCCCCCCAAGATTCCGGCGAATCCTGCGCCAAAACTCCAGCGCGTCCCACATCCAGCATAATCATGGTGAACAGTCCGCCTATGCAATCTTTGTAATCACGATCCCGGAAAAAACGCATCCTCCGCACATACGACTGAAGTCGAGCCAGATTGCGCGTCGAAAAACGTTCATGCATAATACCCGCATTGTTCTCGACATAATGATATAGTTCATCCGGCAAGACAACTATGGCAGAGCATTGTGAAACAATGTCTTGGAAGACATATTCGTCTTCATGTATTTTCCCCTCAGGAAAAGAAACACGCTTCCATAGACGCCGGTCATACAGCTTATTCCATACGGTTATATAGCGCCAATCCATACGCCGACAACACTCGTGCACATCAATGACTTCAACGGAATTAACAATCCCGCCCGTAGACTGATTCTCACCATCAGCGGTTTCTTCTGCTACAGAGCAAATCACCATGTCCGCACCCGTAGCAGTCTGCGCGTTAATCATACTCTCAATGAAATCAGGTTCGACATAATCGTCACTGTCCACAAAAGCAACATATTCGCCGACTGCCTTCGACAATCCGGCATTACGAGCACCAGAAAGACCTTTATTCCGCTGGTGAATCACTTCGATACGTGAATCGTGGGAACACCATGCATCACACATCGCCGGGGAACCATCCGGCGAACCGTCATCAACTAGGATGATTTGCAAATCCGTATATGTCTGATTGACAATGCTATCCACACACCTATTCAGCGTGTTTTCAACATTGTAAACCGGGACAATAACAGTCACCGTCACTCTGCCGCATCGTTCTTTTTCTTTCACCAACATATAGGAGTGTTCTCCGATCTTGCATCACTTATGCAAACGTATACGAATAAATGCCTATAATTAGCATGTCTTTAGTACCTTCCGAATCCATGTACATCCAAGACTGCATCACGGTCTTGATTCAGTGCCGTCCGGCGTGTTCCGTATAGAAATCCGCAAGCGTTGCCGCAGTAGTACTCATATCGAACCCACTGGCGGACACCTCAGTCTGATAACCGCGACGCCGGGGAATACGCTCTGTCATCTCATCAAGTGCTGCTGCCCATTCCTGCGCCGCGGCTTCCAACGATTGGAAGCGCACCAAATCGGTCACCTTGACCTGCTCGGTGATTACCTTCTGCGAAACCAGACATGGCAATCCAGCTGTCTGCGCTTCGATCAGCACCAGCGGCAATCCTTCATAGCGAGACGGCATGAGCAATATGTCCATCGCCTGATAGATGCGGTTCACGTCTGAACGTTCCCCACCAAGGAACCGCACTGCTCCGTCGGAAAGACCCGATTCGGCAACGCGACCGCGCATCGGCTCGTCCAGTTCGCCGTTGCCGACCACCACAAACACAGAATCCGGGTTGAGACGATGGTATTGTGCAAACACATCGACAGCGAACAGCGGATTCTTCTGTTCCCTTAGACGCCCGCAGAAGCCCACTACAACCGTATGGTCTTCGATACCCAAATCGGCGCGCACCCGAGCGCGATCAATCGGCGAATAATCATACTCGGCGGTATCGATGCCATTGCGCACCCATGTGTAGGGTTTGCCGGGAAACATGAATTCCGCGGCGGTGTTGGAACAGGCGAAGTAATGGGACGGACACGCGTCGATCTCATGCGCCACCTTCAACGCACGGGCCTTGGCTAAGACGCGCTTCACCGGATCCTTCGGCAGCGGAGTCCCTTGCGAGTTATGCGAATGCAAAACACGAAGCTCGATGCCGGCCTGCTTCGCCACCTTCAACGGAGTGGCGTAGGGGAAATTCGCATGTACATGCACGCCACCGATCTCTTGATGTTCACGATAGAACCGCAGCAGACGACGGTTCGCAGTGAATGGAGCTTCTTTCTGTGTGTATAGCACATGGAAAACCCGACCGCCAAGGTCGTTGATCTCCTCCTCGAAAGGCTGCACATGCGCATGGCCGTCCAGAAAATCAAACTGCACTCTATCGCGATCGATCTTCCGATATAGGTTCATGATGAACATCTCAATGCCGCCGCGGCCTCCCATCAGACCCCAGTGAAGAATACGTACCGGCGCATCTTGCTGTTTTATGGTCATTATCTCCATTACCTTCCGTTTGTTGATGCATGCATTCAGCCACGTCGCGTGAACCGTTCGAGGGCCGCGAGCGTCCTGTCGCAGTGATGACGTATGGCGAAGGCCCGCACGCGAAGCCCCAAGCCTAGCAGGTTGGACTGCATATCCGGATCGCTCATAAGCATATCCAAATGTGTTTGCGCGGATGTAAGCGAACCTGCGCCAGCGCGCAACGAACCATACTGAGCGCTGATGATCATCTCAATCGTTTTTGCCAACAGTGTCCGCCGCAATGACAACGAGGAAATCCGATCGCGCAAAAACAGGTACATCTCCCATGCGTTTTGTTCACGGGCCCGTGCCAGTTCCGGTGCCTTGCTGCTGTGCATCCGCGACACAGAACGTTGCCGATACTCGTACAATCGCAGTGGCAAATACACGACGGCACGTGCCAACGCATGGGGCTTATATACCGTGCCCTCATCCTCGATGGCACGCCCCTCCGGGAAGCGAATCGGCTCTGTCCCTCCATACAGAGAACGACGTGCGATATAGCACCACGGGTAGTATTCGATCGGCCCATCGAGAGCACGCTCGATGGCGTCGTCTCCGGACAGCGTTTCTTCCTTGGTGTACTGATTGAGCGGCCCGTCATATGGGTGAGGCTCACCATTCTCGTCCACCGATTGATACTGAAATACCGCAATGTCCGCATGGACACGTTTCAGCGCGTCCATGCAACGTTCAACCAGATTAGACCGAAGACGGTCGTCAGCATCTACAAACAGCACCCACTCTCCCGTGGCTTGGTCGAGCCCGCGGTTGCGTGCCGACGCAACACCTCCGTTAGATTGATGAATCACCCGGATACGTGAGTCTTGCGCAGCAAAGTTGTCGCACAAACGACCACTGCTATCTGTGGAGCCGTCATCCACGAGAATCACCTCGAGCGCAACGTAGGTTTGCGCACGAATACTATCGATGCATTCAGTCAGATATTGTTCGACGTTATAAACGGGCACAATGACGGAAACAACATCTGCTGCTGTTCCACCACCCGTCACGCTTTCATCAGCGATTACTGCGCTTATATCGGATTCACCCATTTCGCTACCTCCCGTTGAAACAAACTCATCAAATGGTGCCGTTCCACCTCTATCAAGCGCGACGAACACATCAACGGCAATCGGTATGCAGACGAACCCATGATGAAGACCGCTCCGCTCGTGCATGGTAATGATTTGTCTTCCGAATAATCTCTACCATCACACCTCCAACTATCCTTAGAACACATCCGCCTAGCACCATCGACGCTACCGGTGGAGCAACTTGGCGATGATCTTCTTACGCCAGAATTTCGCGTCGCCGGCGATGATCGACCACCGATGCTTGATCTGGTCTCCGGAGCGCTTCCACCGTATCGAGCGGAAGTTCTGACGAGTGATCTCATCGACTTCCAGAGGTTCGAATGATCCCGGCAGGATCTTGAATTTCTGCATATGAGCATCGTCCAGTCGAACATCCATGGCACGGCGTTGGAAATGCATGTACATGAGTTCCCTAGTAACAAACTCACCAAGCTGATGATAGCTACGCGTGAGTCTACCGTTATCCCACAAGTAGACCGCATGTAATGAAGCTTCCGTCATATACACATTGAGTATTGGATCAAAATGCACTAATTCAAATATACCTGCAGAAACTCGCGTATTTCCGGACAAATCCGCTGTATACACAGGAATCCCATGCTGTTGATAAATCCGATTAATATTGGTAGAAAGGTAGCTCTCATCAAAAGTATATATTTTATCAGATTTCACCACCTCACGCCAGATGAGTTTACCGTCGAGGGGAAGCATGAAGCCCCGATTATTTTCTTTAGTGTTACGCATCAGTGTCAAATGACCAACGGAGAATATCTTGTCGTACCTCTCAAACATCTCATCGGTAATGAAATGACTCAATCGTCCGAGTATCACGTCACAATCCCCATATCCCCAGAATTGGTAATCGGCAAGATACTCCTCGAAAAGGAAACCGTATATCGGTTTAAAATCACATAATTTATATGGTGTCCTCAACTCAGCCTCATCGTGGAACCGTTCACGCACACGCTTTTGCATATCCGCGAACGCTTCATAATGCACATGAACGTTTTCGGGATAGTGGAAGGCTGTGTGGTCGTCAGTGAACAACAGCCAGTCGTATTCCGGATTTGCTCCGCAGGAATTGAGGAACAGCTGGAAATAGTTAGGCAAAGTGCCATAATACGGCAGGATGAACGCGCATAAACGCTTGTCGCTCATATGATTTCTCTCCTCCGACTATTTCTCATTCACTATGTAGTGTATATGAAGCGTATCCGACATCTGAAACCAGCGTACCGTATCATTATGCCGTATCGACACGTTGCATATGCCTCAACAACTGAGGAAGAGACCGATATCTTCAGAATTCGACTCCACACATCACACAGGCAGAGCATGTCGTCATCCATTCCTTGTGCTTGCATCAGTGCGGAATTGCGCACATTCCTGTTCCGGGTACGGGCATAAGTCTCAGACCGATGCTTCATCATCGCCGTCATCTCCTCATCAATTCCGAAATGCCGCACCTAACAGTGGAACAACTGTGCGACGAACGCATGTTTTCGCCCGGCTGCCGATGCCAACGCCGAAGTGGCCGCACAGCCGATCAAAGCGAACAGCAGCGCCAGACCATGATTGATGTCCGATGTCAGTTCAATGCTGGTGCCGCCCGTTGCGACAACGGTGAATATCAGGAGGAAATACACATGAGCGAGATATGTCGTCGCGCTCAACGTACGCATGTGCCGGAACATGCCGCTCCTGTCAGACCCGACCCATCCCAGAGTCGCCACGGCGATCACCACGGCCAGTATGAATCGCAATACGCCGTACAGTCCTGCGGATATCAAAGCATCGGCTGATACCATTGTCTGATAGTTCAGTACAGTCAGAGTAATGATACAGACGGCTAATATGCAGCCAAATAGCGCAGGACGCCGCAGCAGCTCTTGGATTCGCGCATACCCCCGTGCGAGTATCATACCGATGACGATATAGGCGATCCCCTGAAAAAGAACACGAGGCGAAGCAAATACCAAGGAATACAGATTGACAGCCCGTGCCATTCCAGCAGGAAGATCCTTGGCAGGAATGCGCTGGAACACCTCGATGATGCACGACACCACATAGCTGAAAAGACCAACGGCAACGACAACCTTCATTGACGCCCCGGCGCGAAGCATGGCATGAATGACCGCGTACCCGATGGCCATGGACAGCAGGAACCAAAGTTGCCATTCCCCGACGAATATGATCTTATGCGCGTAACGGATGATGGTCTTCAGGTTGAATCCTGCCCCTTCCAGCACGAATGAGATGATCGATGCCGGCAGATAGATGACGGTCCAAGCGACATACAGCCATAGGCCGACGCCCGCGGCCTTCCATGTGCGCCTGAGCTGTTCGTCATGGTCGCCATGCGCCAGATGGAAATTCAGGAATCCCGACACAATGAAGAAATACGGAACGGCAAGGGAGATGAATACGCCTGTCAGGCGTGACACCACCGCGGGCGCGGATTGCAGCACCTGCGAATGCGTGACCACCACCAGCACCGCGGCCACCAGTTTGGCTGCATCCAAGCCAAGAAAGCTCCGTTTCGCCATACCCTTCGTTACGTTCATGCCAATCAGCCCTCTCCTCATCACGGCATCGCTCCAGTTCAGACCTTGCCCACCAGCCGCTGCAATCGGTAATATCCTACAGGGAAACACGCCAAGCAGAGCAGACGGACCTTGTCGATCGCACTGACCTCGCCATTGACGAGCACCGGCTTGGCAAAGGCTCTGATCCGTCTGCCGTATTCGCGCATCATCCTAGGCGTGGCACGACGCCGGAACAGCGAGAACATCACATCGGCGCGACCCTGCATAGCGAAGAAATCCATGGCCGGTCTATCCGCATAGCCAATGCCCTCCAGATACCGGACGCAAAGGTCGGCGACCTTCACCTCATCAAAGGTGTGTTCGTTGACGCCCGACGTGGTTATCGAGTCCGATCGACGGCAATAATGATACAGATGCCTGTTCTGCACGATCATCATGCGCATCCGTGAGAACACCTGGACATGAACGTAATAATCCTCGCTGTTCAGTCCCTCGTAGAAGCGTATCCCGTCATCTCCTCGGAACAGCCGTGCATCGAACATCCTGCCCCAGACCGCTCCGGTGAATCCGCGATGATAGAGGAATCCCTTCATCGCCGTGTCGCCGTCCCAGCACCCCGGTGGTGTGGCGCATGGTTCGAGTGCCGTGGTCCCATCATCATAATCGACCTCGGTCGCGCACATGGCAACATCGGCCTGGCTGTCATCCATCCAGCCCTTCAAACCGGAGACGTAGTCGGGTTCCACCCAATCATCGCTGTCCACGAACGTCACATAATCGCCACGGATGTCATCAAGACCGGCGTTCCTTGCGGAAGCGAGTCCCCCATTGGGTTTGTGGATCACCCGGATGCGGGCGTCACGTTTGGCCCACTCATCGCACATCCGGGGACATGCGTCGTGAGAGCCATCATCGACCACGATGATTTCCAACTCGCGGTAATCCTGATTCACGATGCTGCGTATGCACCGATCCAGATATCGTTCGACGCCATACACCGGAACAATGATCGAAACCAAGGTCTTGCTCATCATTCAAAGCTCCCCATTCATATCGGCATATCGTGTCGTCTTCACACATGCCAATGGTTTTCTGCCGGAATCCGTATGCCCGTCGCTATGAATGCACTGAGCGTACGCCATGCAGCCTTCTTTTCATCCAAGCCCATGACCGGCACCACACACCTCCGAGATAATGCAATCCCGTCATACGCACCCTGACCTTGCGCGAATACAGCCGCGCGTGTTTGCGATATGCAGCCCAATTATCCCGGACTATTGCGCCGTTAGCCTGTATCTCATCCTCATTGCCCGTCTCATAGGCCCAATAGAACAATTCCATAGCCAGCACGGCGTATTCCGACCGTGCCAAAGATCTGCTGCCATCCGGCACAATACCCAGTATCCGTTGAAAGGCCCTACGCAGCGTGAGGGTCTTGAAGGATATGGCGTGTGTGGCGGAATCGGGATTGGCCTGATAGACATATAGTGGTGCTTCGATGCATCCGAAGTGCTTCGCGCGCATCACCGCTTGGACGCAGAACAGCAGGTCCTCACAAAAGTGTATATCCGGATCGAAACGCAAAGCGGTTTCCTGTGCCGCATTGCCCGGGCCGCCCAATACGGCCGCCGAAAACAGCTTGTCCCACACATACCCTTTGTTGCCGGAAGGCGACAGGATCATATCCAAAGCATGCTCTTGGCTCAGATCGCGCATGTCGCGCATAGAGCGATCCACACTCGTCATTCCCCGTTCCCGGCTCTCCTGCGCCGTCTCATAGCCGAACAGGACCACATCAACGGCGGATCCACCCACCTGACGCATCAGTGTCTCACATGCCTCAGGCAACAGCTCATCGTCACCATCGACGAACATGATCCATTGCCCCGTCGCGATGTCCAGTCCGGCATTACGAGCCGCCGAAACACCTTGGTTGCGTTGATGAATGACCCTGACACGGGAATCCTCCCTAGACAGGGATTCGCACAACCGGGCAGTGCCATCGGTAGAGCCATCATCTACGATGATGATTTCCAGATGCCGGTATGTCTGAACGCAGATACTGCTGACGCAGCGCCGCAACGATGATTCGGCGTTATAGACTGGAATGACCAGCGATATCTTGTCGTTCATGATTGCGCACCATCACCAGTGTCGGGGAACAGGTGATCGGCCACATCCATTCCACTGCGCATCGCCACCATCACCCCTTCTTGAAATGGTTTTTTGTCGAAGTTCCAGTCAATGCCGCATCTACCCGACGGACACATGCTTCAAATATATCGCGCTGGACGACTGTGGTCCACACTTTTTCGAACCACATGCCGGGCCGACGATCCACCGTGACGGCGAACAGTCCCCGCCGCGCAAGATCAATCAGGATTCCCCCGCAGAAGAACGCCACAGCAACAGCGAACTCCTCGCCGTAACGCATCCAGCCCGAAGCGCCAAGGGCGTCACATGCCATGGCCGCATATCTGGGGAGCATCGAACCAATCATGAGATACACCGCAAGCGTGGAGCCCGCGAACATGTTAACGACACGCGAATATCGGGGCTTTGCCTGAGTGACTTTGACCAACAGGCCCAATGAGATCAGCAGCGACGGGATGCACCTCGGCTTGTTCATCCAAACCGCGAGCACGGGCGCGTTGGGAGAGAGGAACTGTGCCACGATATTCGAGACGATGCCAAGAAGCAGGCCAATGACTATCATTCTGGTCGTAGCGGATGGCGACGAAATCCTGTCCACCATATACCAACGCACATATGAGAACACAGTATACAAATACAGGAACAGGAGGGGTGAATAGCCTACGATGTCGTAGTAGGGGACGATTCCCCATGCGATGATCATCGCGACGGCGAGATTGCGATGCGTCCTGCGGCCAAACGCGCGCAAAGCCGAATCGACCCATGAATGGAACAACAGGAACACCACGTAACTCGTGGGATACCACCAGCGCACGGTAACGATGGGGAACAATGAAGTCACGCCATCGACCGCCACAGTCTTCCAGCTGAAGTCCCCGATGCCGAATCGAAGCCATATGCCCGTCGATATGACGAAGAGCACAATGGAGTAGAACAACAACTGGCGTTCCAACACCCATGTGCGTTTAAGATCCCGCTTCAACGAAATGTTCTCCGCGCACAGGAACCAAGCGCTGATCCCAAAGAACAGGTCATCGCCGACACCGCCGAAATTCTGAAGAATTCCCAAGGCGTTCAGCAACGCATAGCGATCAGCTCCCTGACTTCCGTCAAGAATGGCATCAACGTTCCATAGGAAATGGTTGAACACCACCAGAAGCATCGCCATCAAGCGCAACGCCTCCACATTCGAATTGCGCACCCGCTTACGATTATTGTCACCCATTCTTTGCAACCCCATCATGTTGAACGGATTGGCCGATCCGTGACGCGGTGGCATGATCCCACAGCCGGTCGAACCAGCGGCCGCGATGTCGGTCCACAGTCACGCGGAACAATCCGAGACGAATATGATCCAATACCAAACATACGCCATAGAACGCAATAACGACGCCGATGACGATGAACACGACGAACGGAGAATCGTAGAATCTGCTCAGACTGAGCATACCATGCCAGATGTACTTATAGATAATCGGATGGTCGGTGATGAGATATACCGAAAACGCCGATGTGGCTATGAAATTGATGGTACGGCTATAGAACTCGTTATTGATGAAGAGCACAAACAGCGCAAAACCAACCATCATGGTCGGCAACTTGTATTCAGTACTCAGCAACACCGTTTGAATCTTAGCCATGTTGCCGGTGTAGTGGTATATCAGTCCCCCGGCGACCACACTGCAGAGGATCAGAACGTACCCGGCAACCAGCATAATCCAGGCGTTCCGCACCGACATCGGCCTCATATACCAGCGATAATAGGTCATCAATATGTACAGATAAACGAAACTGAGGAAATCACCGCCATGAAGCCCCACCGCGAACACCGGGACGAATCCTTGCAGCACAGTCCACAGCAGGAACATCGTCACCGCCAGATAAGCGTGACGTTGACGCCCCAACATGCGCAGGGCAGGCGCAAGGCACGGGAGCATCAGTAGGAAAACGCAATACGCAGTGGCATACCACCAGGAATCGGACAACAACGGGAAAACGGATTTGATGATCACGGTGGCAGTGACATCGTGCGGCACCAACACCACGCCAACAGTCAGACACGTCACCCCCCAGAACAGGAGTTCACGTTCCAGTATCCATACGCGTCGCAGCGAGCTGCGGATGGTGCTGTGTTCGGACAAATACCAAGCGGAGATGGCGAAAAACACCACTACTCCGATTTTCCCGCCCGAATATAGAAAAGTCTCCAGAAGTACTTTGCTGATACCGAACGGCTGGGTCATGAGGTAGATGTCGCTGCCGAGCAGATAATGGTGGGCTGTGATCATGAGCATGGCAATGATGCGCAGCAGCTCAATGCTGGAGTTTCGGGTTTTTCTATGCCGCACTCTTCTGCCGCGTCTGACACCGTCTCGTTTTGCGGCGCTGACGGGCATAGCAGTGCTGACGCGCTCACCGCCATTGCTGTGATTCGCGACACCGGAGACCACCCGTCGTGCATGCGCAGCCATGTCCGTCAATTCGCCTCCTGTACCACTCGGAGCAGCAGATCGTGCCATTGGATGATTATACGGGTCATCGAGAACTTCTCCGCGCCGTCCAAGGCGTGCCGCGCATAGAGTTCGCGCTGATTCGGCACGTCGATGAGCCGGTTGACGCGTTCCGCCATCGTGTCGATGTCGCCTTCCGGCACCAGATCGCCGTTCACGCCGTCGCGCACGATGTCGGCCGGCCCGGTCTCGCAGTCGAAGCTGACGATCGGTAGCCCGTTGGCCTTCGCTTCGAGCAGCACCATCGGCAGTCCCTCGAAACGGGAGGTGAGCACGAACATAGCGGCATTGCGATAGTAGTCTGCCATGTTCTCGACGCGGCCCTTGAGGATGAGCTGACCGGCGATGCCGGCCTGTGCGATCTTTCGCTCCAATGCGGGCCGATCCTCGCCTTCGCCGAGGATGAGCCACTGCCAGTCGGGATGCCTGGGCAGCACCTGCGCGGCCACCTCCACCAGCATGTCGAAGCCCTTTTGGTAGGTGAGTCGGCCGGAGCTGATGATGATATGGGAATCGGTTTGGTAGACCGGTTGCGGCGTGACCGGCTGCATCGGGTTGGCGATGGCGATGACTGGGCATTTCGGATGCACGTTGTCGTTGTAGAGATTCCGGTCGGCTTCGGTGAGCGTGACGATGGCATCGGCTTTGCGCGCCGCCCAGCGGCGGGTGAGTTTGCGATAGGGCACGCCTGGATTCTGATGATAGTTGAAATGCTCCCAGGAGATGACTTTGACGCCGGTGGAGCGTTTCAGCGGCAGCGCATACATGTCGAGGATGCCGTCGATGTCGATGAGAATGTCGACATGCTGCTGCCTGACGATGCGCCTGAGCCGACGGACCGTGTCGAAATAGTGCTGGATGCCGTGCGTGGGCTTCGGATAGAGCGCGAAGCGACTGATGGACGAGTCGATCGGAAAGAATGGAGTGGGATTGGCCTCGAAGAGGCTGACGAAGGAGATCGCGTACGCCCCATCCTCTGCGAGGGCGTTGGCAAGCATGACGGAGACGTTCTCCGTGCCGCCGGAACGTGTGATGTCACCGGAGAAGAAGGCGACATGCACTCGACCTACCATGACCCTACCTCCTGAACATACGGTCCGCTTGGTTCAACATACGCGTTGAATACCTGTCTTTCACTATTCCGCCTTTGATCATACCTGCTGGCTTTCCAAAGCGCGCCTTGTCAGCATGCCATACCTGATTGCAGTCCGTCGGTGACGACGCGGCAGACCTTTTGGTAGCCACCTACACTCATAGACAGTCCAACTTCCTCAATCAAAACGGTCCAACTTCCTCAACCAAAACAGTCCAACTTCCTCAATACAATGTGATGAGTCTTATGCTAAATACCCACAAGGAAGAACCTCATGCCGAAGAAGAACCACATTCATCGAATTGGAGAATATCTCCCTCGTATCGCGGACGGGCTGCTATCCAAGGCATTGAAGACCTCTGGCGCAGTTCAAATCAAAGGGCCGAAATGGTGCGGCAAAACCGCAACGGCAGAGCGCCAAGCCGCGAGTCAGGTCTACATGCAGGACCCGGATCGAAGTGCCACCCTGATGGCTTTGGCCGACACGAAGCCTTCTCTTATCCTGCAAGGTAAAGAGCCTCGCCTTATTGATGAATGGCAGATGGCTCCACAGCTGTGGGATGCCGTTCGATTCGCCATCGATCGAGGTCATGGACGCGGGCGGTTCATCCTCACGGGTTCAGCGACTCCGCAACAGGAGCCAGCCCACTCCGGTGTGGGGAGAATCGCACGATTAACCATGAGAACCATGTCGCTGTACGAATCTCAGGAATCGACCGGTGCAGTATCGCTCGAACACCTATTTGACGGCTTTAGCGACATCGACGGTTTTGCCGATTTTGATATTGAGGATACCGCATTTGCACTATGTCGCGGCGGCTGGCCTGAAGCCGTGATCGAACCTGACACTGATTCAGCGTTGCAAATGGCTGTGAATTACGTTGAGGAGCTACTTGATTCCGATATCAGCCGGATCGATGGAATGACCCGTAACAAAACCTGGATGCGGCTGATCATGCGTTCCTACGCACGTAATATCTCATCACAGGCATCTCAAGCCACCATTGCCGCCGATATGCAAGGCGAACCGCCTTCGGAGAACACATTGTCCGACTACTTGGACGCACTAACTCGAGCGTGCGTCATCGAGGATCTTCCCGCATGGAATCCTCGACTACGTTCCAAAACTGCGGTAAGGACCAGCCCGACCCGCCATTTCAGCGACCCATCGATTGCCTGCGCTATCATGCGCGCCACCCCGGATAAGCTGTTGAACGACTTTGAGACCTTCGGATTACTGTTCGAATCCATGTGTATCCACGACTTGAGGGTATATGCCAGCGCTCTCAACGGTGAGGTGTTTCATTATCGGGACAAGACCGGTCTTGAAGCTGATGCTGTGATCGTATTGCATGACGGCCGATGGGCGCTGATCGAAGTGAAGATGGGAGAAAAACAGGTCGATCTCGCTTCGACTCATTTACGGAAATTGGCTGATCGCATTGATCAAGACCATGAGGGAGCGCCGTCGTTTCTGATGGTTTTGACCGCTACACCGGCTGCATATCGGCGAAACGACGGAGTTCTGGTCGTGCCTTTGGCCACATTGGCACCGTAAACGGCATGCTGTCGCTATAGCGTAGGCCTCGCGAAGAGCATGCGTTCCTCCTCGGTGATCGGCACGCGCTGGTAGCGGTTGAGCACCAGCAGCATAAGCACCGGGAACGTGGCCGCCTCGTGCCTGGTCCACGAGCCGAAGTCCGGCTCGAACAGCACCGATGCCAGCGCGTATCCGATGTACACGTACAAGGCGATGTACAGCATCGGGTCATCGATGCGGTTGATCTGACGAATCAGATTGACCACGTATGCGGTCACCATGCACTGGAAAGCGAAGAACGGCAGATAGTAGGCGCCACGCAGGGCAAGCTCGATCGGAATCATCATGCGGAACACGTTGATGACGTAGTTGAGCATGAAGATCGGCAGTCCGTCGCCGGGAATCCGGTTGAGAATCAGCGTGGCGGTGATGCCGTTGTCACTGAACGACTTGTCGTAGCCGGCACGCAGATCGAGAATCGTCTTGTACTCCCCCGGCATGATGATGCTGGCTGCGACCATCGCCGCATAGACGATCGCAAACAACACCACAACGATAGCGGCCACATCGATGCCGTTGATGCGCTTCTTGCGCCGGAAGAACGTCATCACCACATACACGGCGAGCACCAGCGCCGCGATCAGAGCGTAATACTCGCGGAACATCTTGCTTTCGTAATACAGAATGGCGGCGCACAGCAGCAACTTGACCCACGACCTGCGAATCGGCGAGATCAGCACCAGATAGACGGCGAAGAAGAAGACGAACTGGATGATATCCTTGCCGATGGTGAAGATATAAATGTTGAGCAGACCCACCGTGGCCAGGATGAACAGCGTCTGCAACAGGTCAGGCGCATCGGCGTGCGCGATCATCACCGAAATCAGGAACGTGAACAGCACGCCAAGGCAGATCGACCATTGCAGCATCGTCTCAAGATGCATCACGTTGATCGTGCGGAACAGATTCGCAGCGGTGTCATACGTGCCGCCCCACGCCCTGTCTCCGGCCGTTCCCAACGCCATCGCCAGAATGCGGTTGTTGTCGAAGAAATACTTGTCGGGCAGCACCTTGGCCACGATGATCTTGGCGACCAGCAGCACCGGAAAGATCATCAGAAGCAGGTTGTTCTTGTTGCGCATCTCCAGCATCATGCCCAGCTTGCGCCGGCCTTTGCGACTCATGGTGGAGCGGTGATAGCGGGTGTACATCGAGGAGGCGGCCATCGTCAGCGCCTCCCCGATGTGGCGGAGTCGGAAGTGGTGGAGGCGCTGCTGGCACCGCGGTTCACGTTGGCGCTGCCGCCGTTCGCTTTAGCGCCGCGCTCCGCCTTGGCGAGGGCGTCGAGATAGAAGCTCTGCAGCCACGCCGCGTTCTTCACGATGTCGAAGCCGGCCTTGGTGACCAGTGCCGGCCCCTGCGCGCGATCCGTGATCTTCGGATGGGCGGCCTGATCGAGAATGCGCCGCGCCCATTCGTCGGGGCTTGCGGCGAGCGGCACGACCTGCACGTTGCCGGTCACATCGCACTGCACGGGTACACGGTCGGAGATCGTGCACGGAAGACCGGAGGACTGCGCCTCGATCATCGTCACCGGCAGTCCCTCGAACAGGCTGGGCAGCACGAACGCATCCATGCCCTGCAGCAGACGGTTCACGTCGGAGCGCACGCCGAGGAATCGCACCGATCCGCTCAATCCGAGGGAATCGACCTTGGCGCGGATGTGGTTCTTGAGCTCGTCGTTCAGCTCGCCGCCGCCGACCAGCCACAGTTCGCTGTTCGGACGCGCCTTGTGCAATGCGGCGAAGACGTCGATGAGGAACTCGTGGTTCTTCTGCGGGAAGAAGCGGCCGACATGACCGAGCACGAACGTGTCGGCCGCCGTGCCCACTTCGGCGCGCACATCGGCGCGGATCGCGGGGTCGAAGCGGTATTGCGCCGTATCGATGGCGTTGCGCTGCTGGATGACCTTGGCGCGGTTCTTTTTGCCGAACAGCCAGTCGCCGGCCTCCTCGCCGCATGCGAACATGTGCGTGACGTATTTGGGCAGACGCATGCGGAAGTATTCGCGGAAGATGGATTTGAGGTTGAATCCGACCGGACGGTTGTGCGCGTGGGCGATGCGCACGGGCACGCCGAGCTTGTAGGCTTCGCGCAATCCGAAATAGCTGCGCTCCTCCAGATTGGAGTGGATGATGCGATACTCCGGGTGTGCGGTGAGGAACGCGCGGATCTCCTTCTTGTAGCGACTGAAATACTGCGGGTACATCGGGCACATGCGGTAGATGCGACCGCCGAGGGATTCGATCTCATCCTCGTAGGCGGCGCGGTACTCGCGGTTGACGAGGAAGTCGTAGGTGACCTTGGTGCGGTCCATGTGACGCAGATAGTTCATCATCATGGTTTCGGCGCCGCCGCGGTCCATGACCGTGTCGAGCACGAGGACGCGGACGGGAGTGGGGCGCGCGGTCTCTCCCCCAGCCGCGCGTTGCGCGACAGCCCCCTCATCAGAGGGGGCCGAGACGGACGCACCCGCGCGTCGCGCGGCAACCTCGGCGGAAGGTGCAGAGGAGGCTGACTCACTCGTGTGCTGCGCGGCCGTGTTCTCGACGGATGCGGCCGGGGCCAGAGTCGGTGCATCCGCGCCGGGGCGACGAATGGGCGTGAAGGTGAGGTCGGTGGTCGCGCGGACCACGGTGTCGGCTGGTATGTCGCCGCTGATCACGCATCCGGCACCGATCACGCTGTTGTCGCCGATCGTCGTGCCTTTGAGAATGGTCGCATTCGAGCCGATCCAGCAGTGGCTGCCGATGTGCACCGGCGCTTCGGAATACCCCTGTTCCTTGATCGACACCGTGGGGTCGGCGAAGCGATGGTTGTGATCGTAGACGTGCACGTTCTCGCCGAACAGCGTGCCGTCGCCGATCTCGATCAGCTTGCGCGCGTGCAACCCGCAGCCGTTGTTGAAGAACACGTTGCTGCCGATCACAATGCGGCCGTCGCCGTCGCAGGTGGCCTGGAAGCCCTTGCGCAGATGCAGTGCACTCCCCCAGCGCATACGCCGACCATACACGACGCGGTACAGCGCCTTCAGCAGCAGTCCGGTGAACCGATACCACAGTTTGATGAGAATCATGCCGCGCTCCTCGTCTTGCCTGCCTGATCTGCCTTGTTCGCCGCGTTCACGTCGTTCGTGCCGCCGACGCTTCCGTTACCCTCATATTCGCCGGCGATCGCCGCAACCATGCGATCCAGCGTGAACCGCTCCAGATACGTGGCCCGCACCTGCTCGCGGCTCGGCGGATTGCCCAGCAGCCGCAGCACGGCCTGCGCACCGGCCTCGTCGTCGCCTACCGGGAACAACGCGCCGTTTGCCAGCTTTTCGTTTGCCGCCGCACCGCTTGCCGGTTTGCCGCTGGCAGACACACCGCTGGCGGACTCACACACCACCTCGTCGTTGCCTGTCACCCGGGTCGCCGCGATCGGCACGCCGGCACGCAGCGCTTCGATCAGCGAATACGGCATGCCCTCGTAGAGCGAGGTCAGCAGATACACGTTGAACGCGGCCACCACATCGTCGGCATCCTGACGATAGCCAAGCAGATGCACATGATCGGCCACGCCGCGCTCAGCAAGCCATGCCGCGACCTGCGGCTCCAGCGGGCCGTCGCCCACATAGCAGAAGTGCACGTCCGGGCGCTGCGCGACCACGCGCGCCGCGATGCGGGCGAACGTCATCGGATCCTTCTGCTCGACCATGCGTGCGGTCACGCCGACCACCGGGGCACCGGCCGGCACGCCCAATGATTCCAATCCGAGCATCTCACGCGCCTCGGCGCGCGACGGCACCGGAGAATCGGGAATGCCGTTGACGATCACGCGGAACTTGCCCGGCTTGTCGAGCCGTTCGGCCAAGGCGGCATCACGCTCCCCCGCGGACACGTTGAACGTGCGCGTGGTGGCATGGCGACTGAACCAGCGTTCCAGTCCGACGAACACCACGCGCTTGCGCCCGCCGAACTCCGGTGCTTGGAACGAATAGGCGTGCGGTGTGTAGAACACGAGCGGCACATGCTCACGCTTGGCGGCCAGCCGCCCGATGATGCCCGCCTTGGAGCTGTGGCAGTGCACGACGTCCGGGCGGAAGGCGCGGATCACGCGCCGCACCTGCCTGAGCGCGGCGAGCTCATGCTTCGGCGAGATCGGGCGCACCAGATCGTCGCAGGGAATGAGTTTGGCGTAGCGGCGCAGATCATCAAGCCCCTCGACGAACTGCGCGTCCATACGCGACGTGCCGTAGATCAGCGCAAGCTCGAAACGGGACTGGTCAAGGCCGTGAATCAGATCAACCACATGCCGCCGCGAGCCACCCTGCGACTCCAGTACGAGCAGTACGCGAATCCTGCGATTGCGCTCCATTTCCTGTCCTTCTCCCAGTCTCTTGCTCCCAGTCGGCTTTGCCAACGCCCCTCGTCTACCGGAGCCACCGCTCAACTCCACCGCTCTGCCGCGGACCTACGGACGAGATGCACCGGCAGTGCCGCTGGTCGGTATTGCGGATCAGTGCTGAATTGCGGATCAGTGCTGCTTGGGAATCGCCGGCGCCTGCACATGCACATCGCCGCCTGCGACACCGGAAGGCATGTCCGGCGTGATGGCCTTGGCGACGGCCGCCTCGGACACTGCGGGCGCGTCCTTGACGGTGGTGACGGCCTTGCCGTCGTCGTCCGAATAGTAGTAGTAGCTCTTGCCCTTGCGTTTGCTTTCCTGCGCGTAGTTGACGACCACGCCGGTGATCTTCGCGTCGATCATGCCGAATTCGCCGGTCACGCCGCGCAGCGAGCGCTTCGTGGCGACGTTCTGGCCGACGACCAGCACCACCAGTCCGCCTTCCTTGGCGAAGACGGCGGCGTCGTTGGCCACGTCCATCGGCGTGGTGTCGATGATGATGTGGTCGTAGTAGCCGGACAGTTGCTCCAGCGCCTTGTGCATCGTCGAGGAGTTGAGCAGCAGGCTCGGATTCGCGGAACGGGTGCCGGCGGGCAGCACGTGGAAGTTGCGCTTCCAGTAGCGCTGGATCACGGTCTTGGAATCCGCCTGACCGGTGATCAGATGCGTCAGGCCGACCGCGCCGTTGATGCCAAGGTACTTGTCGATCGAAGGCTTGCGCAGATCGGCGTCGATCAGCAGCACCGAATCGCCCTTCTCGGCATAGGCAGCGGCCAGATTCGCCGACAGCGTGCTCTTGCCCTCGTTGGCCGCACCGGAGGTGACGACGACCACGTTGGTGACCGGCGCATCCTGCGGCACGACGAACATGAGGTTGGCGGCGATGCGGCGGATCGACTCGGCTGCGGCGCCGCCCGGCTGGGCGACGATGACGGGGGCCGAGCCGGCGAATACCGGATTGCGCGGAATCATGCCCAACACCGGAGCATCAACCAACGATTCGACGTCGGATACCTGACGAATCTTCTGATCCATCAGACCGAGTGCCAGCGCCACGAACACGGCCAGCGCCAAGCCAATGGCGGCGCCGGTGGCGATACCGGCCGGAATGTTCGGCGAAATCGGAGCGCCCGGCGCATACGCCTTCTGGACCACGTTGAACTCGATGGGGGTGGTGAGCTTGCCGCCATCGGTGTACAGGTCGTTGACGATGAGGTCCTGCAGGCTGGTCGCGATCTCGTTGGCGATGTCGGCGGCGGTCTGCGGATCGGTGTTGTTGGCCGTGATGGTCATCAGCGTGCCGTTGCCGACTTCGGCATTGACGCTACCGGCCAAACCGCCGACGGTGGTCTTGAGACCGAGGTGGTCGATCACCGGCTGCAGCACCGATTCGGTCTTCACCAGCGACGTGTACGTGCTCATCTGGTTGCTGATGGCGTACAGGTTGGCGTTCACCGCGCTCAGATCGGTGTTGCCGGCCTGCGTGCGCACGAGCACCTGCGTGGATGCCGAGTAGACCGGGGGCTCGGACTTGACCTGCCAGGTGGCTAGACCGGTCACTGCAGCGAAGATGACGATTTCAAGAATCCAGAATTTCCTGAGAATCTTCAACAGTTCGGTGATGTTCACCTCGATTGCCCTTTCTTTCCCTTCATATCCCTGAACAATGTGCGACGCTTAGGTATTGTCGTATATTTGGCATGCATTGATGCAAGGAATCCTGCTGGTTCACAGGAGTCTGCGGTACAGCAACGAATACGTTGCACCATCATAACGACGGTCTCGTATATTCGCGCGCGTGCGCGCAAGGTCACCACAAAGACCACACGTGCGCGATGCATACGCGTTGTCGCCGCTCACTGATCGTCCTTCTTCGAGGAGATCCACTGCACGGACGGCTTGCCGTCGATGCGCGGCGTCTGGCGCACGGTCAGTCCCGCGCCGGAACCCTTGGGGGACGCGGCGACGGTCACGTCGAACGAATACGATTCGCCGGGCTTGAGCGTCACCTTCTTCGCGGCGACGGTCAGCTCCTTGTGCGTGGTGAGCATGTCGAACTTGGCGTCGCCGGGCAGCTTCCATCCGGTCATGCGGCCTTCGGCGGGCGCATACACGTACACCATGGTCACGATCTCGCCCGGCTTGATCGACGCGTCACGTTCCGACATGCCCTCGCCGGAGACGTAGGCGGGCAGCGAATCCACCTCGGACGCGGCAAGCGTGTTGCGCATCGTCACGTGAAGCGTATAGCGCTCCGACCCTTCGTCGCCGTCCGGCGAGGCGACGCGCTCGGCGGTGACGGTGCGATCGAGATACCAGTCCATCTTGCCCTGCGTGCCATCGGAGAAGTACACGCTGGCGGTCGGCTCGGCCGGCTTGGTCTCCAGCTCGCCCGAAATCGCAGTGCCCGAGATGTGCACCTGCTCGTCGCCGCTGGCCGACCACACGTAGAGGTGACCGTCGTTGACGGAGTTCATCACCGCCTTGATCAACGCCACGGACTGCCCGTTCGATGCGCTGAGCACATGCATGAACGCGTCGTGCGCCACCATCGAGAACAGCGCATCCTGCTCGTTCGGCGTCAGATGCTGGAAATAGCTGTCGTGCAGCAGCAGCTTCACCGTATTGGTGCCGTCGAACGTGACGCCGTTGGAGGTGAATCCGCCCGTCACTGCAAGCAGGTTCTGCAGCAGCACCGGATCGATCATGATGACGCCGTCCACCTGCTGGCCCTTCGCCTTCTTCCACATGTCGGACGCGATCTTCGCGGCACGCGGATAGTCGGGCGTGAAGTTCACATCATGCGGTTTGAGGGTCAGATTCGGGCCGAACAGGCCCAGCTCCTCGCTATCCTCCTCGCTGACCGGCTCCTTGAGCAGCGGCAGATCGGTTTCGGGCACGAATCCGGAGAGCGTGAGCTTGCCGCCTTTGGCCGTGAGCGTGCCCCACGAGCCGGGAAGACCGCCGGTCGGACGCAGCTCGGCGTTGTTCTGCGCGATCACCAGATACGTGCGTTCATCCTGATTGTTCAGATCCAGCATGCTTGGAGCGGTCTGCGCGATGCGGGAGAACACGTCCACCGTGCCGGCGATCGTGTCGAATCCGCTGCGCGCCTTGTCGAGCGCGTCGGCGAGCTGGCCGATGTGCGGTCGTGAAAGATTGTTGAGCTCCACCTTCGCCTCGTTCAGCGAGCTTGCCGCCTGCGCGAGATCGGGCGCGCTCGCCGCGAGCCCCGGCATGGAGACGGTGGAGTCCTTGACGCTGATCGAGTCGAGCTTGAGCGTGCTTGCCGCGCGCGCCAGTCCGGGCAATGCGTCCGTCGATACGTCATGGAGAATGTCGATCGTGTCGCGGGCGGTCGCCACGTCGCCGCCGAAGTACGGAATCCATTCCAGCGGTGCCCAGGCGGGCGAACTCGTCTCGTTCCAGGCCGCGTCGATGCCCTGCGAAAGCTGCCCGACCGCGCCGGCGATGGCTGAGGGATCGCCGGAGTTGATGGCGTTCTGGGCGGAGGTCGCGCCCTGCAAGGCCTGGGTGACGGCGTTCTTGACCTTGATCGCGGACCACCCGATGTACGCGATGTAGGCGATCAGCGCGAGCAGCAGCACCCCGACGGCGATGAGGATGCGGCGGCGACGGCGTTTGCGACGGATGCGCGCGATGTGCTCGGCGCTCATGCGACGGCGGTGCATGCTGGAGCCGTGCGCGGTCGCATCGGCGTGCAGGGCCGCCTTGGTGAATCCGGAAAGGTCCGGCGCGGCGACGACATCGGCATCGTCGGCTCCGTCGATGACCGCCTCGGGAATCGTATGGGAAACGTGCACGACGGGCGGCTCATGGGTAGCCGGCGGCTCGGGCGGAGACGGCGGCTCATGGGAGGTTTGCGGATCGGGCTGAGCCGGCGGTTCCGGCGGCGTCAGCGGCGTATGGGATTGAGGGGACCGCGATTCGCTGCGCTGCGGCGGCCGTGGCTGTTGCGGCGGCAACGGCGGCATTAGAGGAGCCGAGTCGGCTTCGGATTCTTCATTCGTCATCAGTAGGCGCCCTTCTGCATGAGTACGGCGGAAACGGTACGGAACATCAGCATGATGTCGCCCATGATCGACCAGCTCTGCACATATGCCACGTCAAGCTGCTCGCTTTCCTCGGCGGACAGATCGGACCGGCCGGAGACCTGCCACGGGCCTGTGATGCCGGGCTTGACCAGCATGCGCGTGGCGTACACCGGATTGTAGCGGGCGTATTCCTCCGGCAGCGGCGGGCGGGGGCCGACGACCGACATGTCGCCCTTGAACACGTTGAGGAACTGCGGCAGCTCATCGATGGAGAAGCGGCGTATGAAGTGGCCGACCTTGGTGATGCGCGGATCGTTCTTCATCTTGAAGATGAACCGATTCTCCTGCCCGGTCTCATGGGCGAGCTTCGCCTTGAGCGCGTCGGCGTTGGTGACCATGGAACGGAACTTGATCATCTCGAACGGACGGCCACGCAGCCCGATGCGCTTCTGCCGGTAGAACACCGGACCGCCGTCCTCAAGCTTGATGGCGATGGCCACCGGAATGGTGACGATCAGCGACAGCACGATGGCCAGCGACGAGACGATCAGATCGAACACGCGCTTGATGAACCGCGTTCCCGCGGAATACTGCGGCAGACGCAGCGTGATCACCGTCGTGCCCTGAATCTGGCGCACCTGCGTCTCATGGCCGGCGACGTCCGCAGCGGAGGTGATGAGCGCCACCTCAAGTCCCAGCGATTCCATGGTCACCGCAAACGTGTCGAACGCGTCGGAGAACCGCTTGATCACATCGCACACCATCACCGTCTGCGCCTGCGCATCGACGACCGCCGATCCCAGATTCGGAGAATACCGCAGAATCGGCAGATGATCATCGCCATGGATATGCATGTAGGCGTGCAGCATCGAATGGTCAGGTTCCTCTTCGACCGCGCCGGTCTGCGGATTCAGCCGAATCGGGCACACCGCGACCGGACGGTAGTTGAGCTGCGAGCGCTGGTTGAGGAACTGCAGCGCGCGACCGATGCCGGCCGGCGAGCCGACCACCACCGTGCCATAGGAATAGACGCCCTTGCGGCGGCTGCGCGTGATGAACAGGCGTGTCAGCACCCGCGCGAACATCGTCAGCACCCAGGTCAGCAGCGAGACTATCGTCACCGACGAGAGCGTGAGCGTGAGATTGAGTATGAAGCACAGCGCGCACTGGAACGCCCAGCAGAAGAAGGCGCCCTTGAGCAGCAGCGGATTGACCTGATACCCGTCGCCCATCACATGGCGGTGATACAGCCCCACCCCGCGCAGGCACAGCACCCAGACCACCGACATGGCCAGCAGATAGAAAGTGATATCGACATCCCAGCCGTAACGCAGCGAATACAGCTCGCCGTTCTCGTGGCGAATGTTCAGTACGGTGGCGCCGGCAACCAGAAACATCGCGGCATCGGTGAACATCAGAGCAAGATTGACGAACGACCGCCAATAGAGCACGCGGGACAGTCCGCGAAGACTCGAATCATTCGCCCCCTCAACGGATTGAAGAATTCCGTCAGACACGGCAGAGGACGGCACCGAGGCACCGCTCTTCCTCTTGATCAAATCACTCACCTCTTCAGTCTTCCACCGCACCGCCAGGAGACAATGCCCTCCCAGCACGATTACAGCAACACCATACATGTCCTCATGTACGCGCGAGACCGCACATGAACCCCGCATGAATCCCATATAAACGCCGGAAGACGAACACACAGCCACGACAGATTCCACCCGCTGACCCACATCGTCAAGCGTCCGACCGGAAATGCATGCACCGGATACGATATCATCAGGAGATGGACTATACCAAGACCGTGTCAGGACGATCGGAGCCCAATCAAGGGGGCAAAATGGGGGTGCACTGTCGTGAATACAACCAATGCCGTGCCACAGACCACGACACCACCCTGCGACACGCCGGAACAAGCCTGTGATATCGCGGATATCGCACCCTCCGCCCAACGAGCGCTGTCCGCCGAACGCGCCCGCGACGGACTGATGCTGATGGGTCTGGTACGCGCCGCACTGGGGACGCATGGTGAGACGAATCTCAGCGGCGGCGACGGCGGCACTGATGCAGCCGACTTGGGCACCGCCACCGCCAACCGGTGGGCGCGCATCCACGCGCTCGCCGCAGCGCAAAGCCTGCAGGCGATCAGCTGGATGGGCGTCAACACCGACCCGGCACTCGTCGCAAGCGTGCCGGCCGCCATCGCCAGCGTCTGGGAGAACGAGGCGAACCTCACCCTGTACCGGCAGATCACGTTCGACATGGCCCGCGAGCGCATCCTCGCGCAGCTTTCGGCGCGCGGCATCTCCTCCATGCCGCTCAAGGGCGTGCACACCGCCACGTACTACCCCCAGCCGGGCATGCGTTCGATGAGCGACAACGACATACTTGTGGGGTTCATCGAACGTGGGTCGGACGGTACGTGGCAGCCGGTGCGCGACACCGATGCCGACGAACGGCTGCGACGGATCGTCATCGACGTGATGAGCGCGGACGGCTACGACATCAGCGAGGACACGGAAAGCGACACCGGCTTCATCAAAAAGCCGTTCCTCTCGTTCGAGATGCATCGCATGCTGGAGATGCGCTATCGCGGCGCAATCCACGACTACTACGCCAATCCGTGGCGGCGCGCGCAGCCCGATGCCGCCGATCCGCATCTGATGCGCTGGTCGTTGGAGGATCAGTATCTGTTCCATATCACGCACATGCAGAAGCACTATGCGATCGGCGGGTGCGGTCTGCGGTTCGTGGTCGACGAGCGGGTGCTGCTGGATCGGATGGGCAGGCCGGACGAATCCGGTGAATCGCAGAGCGAGCAGCAGAGCGAATCGAGCGAATCGCAGAGCAAGCAGGGCGGCCAGCGGCAGAGCGGCGCGGATTGGCGGTATATCAATGATGAGCTGTCGAAGCTGGGTCTGACCGACTTCGAGCGGCGCGTGCGGCATCTCGCCGAAGCGCTGTTCGGCGGTGCGCGCATCGGCAATGACGACGCGGCGCTGTTCCTCTACATGCTCGACAGCGGCACCTACGGCACCGCCGAGCACCAGCAGCAGATGCGCATGCAGCGCGCGCTGGGCGAAAACGCCGACATGCCGGAGCGGTACGCGCGCATCGGGCGGGCGGAAGGCGGCATCGACGGCTCCGGGGATGGCGATGCCGCAGCCGACGATGCAAGCACGGGATCAGGGCGACGCATGCCGATCGCAGCACGTCTTCGATACATCTGGCGGCGACTGTACCCCGAGCGCAGCGAACTGGTCGGTTTCTACCCGCTATTCGCCAGGCATCCTTGGCTAATTCCCATCTCCCCGCTGTATCGTGTGTTCGTGTCGCTGCGGCGGCGGCCCGATCAGCTGCGCGACGAACTGCAGCGACTGGGCGGGCGCAAATCAAGCGGACAATAAGCGGGTGAGCGTAAATCGAACGGACGCAAACCGAACGGACGAGACGGGAGACATGACGGAACGGGACATCAGGGCGATGCGCGCGGCGAATGATCAGGTGAATGCCGCGGCAGACCACGAGGCGAACGGGAACGCGCGTCGCAGCGTCGCGGACAGCACGTGCGGCAGTGCGAACATCGTTATGGACCACGGTATAGGCAACTGCATTACCGGCAATGCCACGAATGAAGAAGCATCTCGGATTTCAGCTTCGGCATCGCCGCTGATATCCGTCATCGTGCCGATGTTCAACGTGGCGCCATACGCGCGCGATTGCGTCATGTCACTGTTGACGATGCAGCCGATCGATGGCGGCGATCCCACCGGCGGCGGCGCGGAAATCATCATCATCGACGACGGTTCGACCGACGGCACCGCGGCGATACTCGACGACATCGACGCGCGCTTCCAGCAACAGCAGCAGCCGCAACAACAGCAACAGCAACAGCAACAACGGCCGCCGAACCGACCGCCGCAATGGATACGTCTGCGCGTCGTCCACACCGCCAATCAGGGGCTGTCGGCTGCGCGCAATCTGGGCGTGCAGCTGGCAACCGGGCGCTATGTCACGTTCGTGGACGGCGACGACAAGGTGCGGCCGAACTATCTGACGTCGCTGTGGCATGGGCTGACGGCGCTCGGCGGGGTCACGCGGCCGCTGGTGATCGGCACTTCGGCGACGCTTGCACGCGATTCCGAAGACGGCGAGCAGGAGGCAGCCGTCCCGCGCACAACCACTGTCCCCTGCACCGTCGTCACGCCCGACGAGGCGATGACGGCGATTCTTGCGGGCAGACTGTCGATGACCGCGTGGGGGAAGCTGGCGTCACGGGACTTCTATCTGACGCACCCGTTCTCCATCGGCCGCGTCTACGAGGATCTGGAGTCGATCGCGCCGCTTGTCGTCCACGCCGACCGCGTGGCCACCCTGACGGAGCCGATCTACTGGTACCGCATGCGCAGCGATTCGCTGTCGCATCCTGCGCATCCGACGCGGCGGCATGCGGATGATTTCGCGCGCGCCATCGATCTGTTCGCCCAATCATGCGCCCTGCTGTTCGCCGATCGCGTTCCCGCGTCGCTGCTCGCCTACCAGCAGTCGGTGCAATACATGCGATTGCATCGGCTGCTGCGCGCGATGAGCCGACCGGTCGGGCGGGAACCGGAACGAGAGTCGGAACGAGAGTCGGAACGGGAATCGGAACGGGAATCGGAGCGAGAATCGGCTTGGCGGATCGCCAGCGACCGGCAGGTCGTCAGGCAGGTTCGTCGGCTTTCCGCGGCCGCGCTCGACGCTCCGGTATCGTCCACGGCGAGGCTGAGATTACGGCTTTTTCTGCATTGCCGATGGCTGTACGATCTCGCATTCGACTGGCGGGACCGGCTTACGCGGCAATAGCGGGCCGGTGCCGACGGCGGGCGCGTATGCCAGCGAGCAGGTGCCTTCAGCGAGCCAGCGAATCAGCACAGGCAGTGAGCCGGCGGGCAAACACCGCCTGCACAGGCCGACGCCGTAGGCGGGCGCGACTGTAGACGGGCGCAGGCGTCAGCGAACCAGCGAGCGAAACGCCCGAACCAGCGTGCGCAGCGGCGTGCGGGCGAGCACCCCGCGCATCGCATGCGCAATCCGGCGAATGGGGAAGATGGCGTTCCATATGCGGCAATACGCCCGATACCGCCATCCGGAAAGGTCCAGATGACGATTGCCGCGCCAGCATTCCTCAAGCACGCCGATCACCCAATCGGCCGGAACCCGTTCCAGCACAAACGTATTGTCTCCGCGAATCAGGTAGGTCACGCCGGATTCGCGGGCGGCGCCGGCGGGTGCAGCGGCGGCACGACCGGTGTGGTCGGTGCGGTCGGCGTCGGCGGCACAGCCGAAATCGCTACCGGAATCAGTGACATCAGGCCGCGCCGGCATCGATTCGGTCGGCCGATTCTTGGGATCCGTGCGATTTGCGGAATCCGCGAAATCGGCGAAATCCGCGTGATTCGACTGCGCCGACTGCGTCGCCGGCATCGTCTGCACGACGCGAATCACGCGATGCAGCACGTATGCGCCGTCCGGTCTGCGATACAACGCCACATCGAAACGCCGCAGCAGACCGCCGGGCCGAGCTGATTCCGCCGGGCGGATGACGATCGTATCGCGCCGATTCCGCAACATGGGCAGCATGCTGCGGCCTGACGTGGTGGACACCAACACGCCTTCGCTCGCCAGCGTCTGCTCGATGGATGAGAGCGCAGCGGACGAGAGCGAGGCAGACGGGCGCGAAGGCGATGCGAAATCGTGCGCATCGCGACGCGCGTCACCGCCGGTGGAAGCCGCGCGAGCGATCATGCAAGGAAGCCCTGCTCGTTCATGCGCTCCACAAATGCCTTGACGTCGGACGCGGCACGCGACTCATCGACGTCGAAGTCGTGAGTCAGATCGGACGCGATCTCGGCTTCGGTCTTGCCCGCCGCAAGACCCTGCCAGATCGCCTTGCCGGTGTCGTTGAGCTTGATCATGCCATGAAAATGCTCGCTCGCCTCGCCGGTCGCAATGACCACGGTCTGACCGGCCACGTCACGCAGCACGAATCCGTCCTTGAGTCGCATCGTCCATCCCCTCTTCAGCAATCATGGGCGCTGCCCGGAACCCAGCCGGGCATCACCCGAATCATCGTCAACCATGTCGCCTTGTGAAAGCCGACCTCAATGCCGATTCTACGCGCCGCCGCTCATAATGGCTCGCCGCCCGCTTACGGCTCGGCTCGCGGGTCGGATTGCGAGCCGAAATCAGCGATCGGAATCAGCGATCGGAAGCAGCAGTGAAGATCAGTAGTAGCCGGTCCACTTGCTGCCATCGGATTCGGTGACGATGCCCGACCCCGGCTTGGACGGCTTGTTGGGCTGCGACGGCTTGTTGGAGCCGCCTGAGTTCCCGCCATTGCTGGAGCCGCCATTCGAGTTATTGTTGGAGCCGCCGCCGTTCGAGCCACCGTTGCCCGGCTTGTTCGTACCCGATCCGCCGTTCGAGTTATTGGACCCGTTGCCGCCCGTCGCCGGGGTGTCGTTGTCTGCGGCATCACCATTCGGCTTGTTGCCGTTGCTGCCACTGCTGTTGCTGCCGTTGCTGCCGGTACCGTTGCCGCTGTTTGCATTGCCGCCGGTGGTCGGCTTGGATGACGAGCCGGCATTGGACGTGTTGCCACCAGTGGTCGAACCGTTCCCCGAATCATTCGACGGGCCATTCCAGTCGTCAGCGTTGCCACCATTGGCATTGCCGCCATTGGCCGTGTTCGAGCCATCGCCGAACAGTTCGGACGAGTCCACCGAAGTATCGCCATCGCCGCGCGCGCCATCAGTGCCAGCGGAATTGAGATCAGCCGTATTGGAATCGGTCGCGTCGGAGCCGGTCGCATTTGAATCGGTCGAATCGCCGCGCGCGGAATCCGATGACTGCTCACCGGAACCAGTGCCATTGGAAGACTGCGAACCGTTGGAACCAGCCGTCGGCCCCTCGGCACGATTCGCCGACGCGCTGCTGCCCTGATCGCCAACCGGACCCGTGCGCAATCCATCGGACAATCCGCGAAATGCAACGACCATCGCAACGACAAACGCCACAACAGCCAACGCCGCGACCACAACCACGACCACGGTCCGCCGATCGCCCGTAAGTCTCTTCACCCATGCCGGTGTGCGCATGCCCACTCTCCTGCCTTACCCGACCGATCAACGCCGACCGGCACTACACATCACAGCCAACCATCATAGAGGAAGGGCGTCACAAGCGATCACTCGCCGCGGCCGGTCATGGCATAGCTGGGCCCTTGAATCAATAATCAATAATCCCAATAATCAACAAATCAAATCAATAAATCAAATCAATAAAACAAATCAATAATCAATGAATCATGGCATCGTGGCTTGCGCGCACCGCATCCGGACTGATCGTGCAGCGCAGCAAGTAGATGGGCACCGTGCGCAGCAGCACGTCGAGCAGTTCCAGAGTGTCGGCGACGGCAAGCAGGTCAGCCGGCATATACGTCTGCCGCGCGATCAGCGGCAGTGCCTGTTCCACACCGATGCGTGAACACACATTGTCGGTTCCTCGCGTCACCACGCAGATGCCGCCAAGCGGAGCGCTGGTGTTGGCCTGCCAGTTCTCCTTGCCGGCCCACGGCGTGCCGTAGGCGATGGTCTCGCAGCTGCGGGGAGTGTCGGTGGGGTCCGGATTGTCTGGTTTGTCCGGTTTGTCCGGTTCGCCTGGTTTGCCAAGGGTTGTTTTGTCTGCTATGTCAGGGGTAGCTTTGTCAAGGGTAGCTTTGTCAGGGTTCGCACTACCCAAGGTTGCGTTACCCAGGCCCGCGTTACCCAGGGTCGCGCCACCCAAGCCCGCGCCGATGTGCAGGATCGGCTTGTCGCCATTGATGATGCCCACGCGATCGCCGTAGACCTCGCGCCAGAGTCGAATATGCGTGGTCTTGCCCGTGCCGCTCGGTGCGGTGAACAGCCAGGCGCGGCCGGCGAAGCTGATCGTCGCGCCGTGAAACACCACGCGATGCAACGCCGGGAGCTGCTCGGCGATGCGACGGAACACGGCGAGCGTCTCCAGATAGTCGTCCGAGGAACCCTCCTGCGTGGCGAGCTCCCGCTCATGCGCGATGTCGCCCGGAGTGATCGCAACCGCGATATCCGCGTTCATGGCGTCCTGCTCGAAACCGGAGGATGGCAGCAGATAGTCGGCGCATTGGCGTTCGATACGATCATGCATCGATCGGACCGCGACGCGAAGGTCGGACAGGCGCATCAGAAAATCACTCACAGGCCCATGATACAGCCACGGATACAGCTGGGGATAAACCGGGGAGATTGCCACGGATACTGGTACTGATACGGATACGGACACGGATACAGCAGCGGCTGCGGCCACAGATACGGGTACAGCAGCAGCTACGGCCACAGATACGGCAGCGCCTCACAGGCACTTCGTGAAATCCTTGCGCTGGGACAGTGCTTAGCGCAAGTGTCTTAGCGCAAATGTCTTAGCGCAAGGTTTTCTCGAAATAAACGGCCATTTCGAGATTATCTTGCGCCAGCCACCCTCGTAGCGCAAGCTTTTCTCGAGCTCAAGGCATATTTCGAGAATTTCTTGCGCCCAACGCCCTGTTAGCGCAAGATTCTCTCGAGCTCGGGACTCTTTTCGAGATTATCTTGCGCATGGCAAACGCTGGCAAACGCCGGCTGGCGGCGGCCGGCGGGTTTGCGCAAGGATTTCTCGAAATAAACGGCCATTTCGAGATTATCTTGCGCCAGCCACCCTCGTAGCGCAAGCTTTTCTCGAGCTCAAAGCATATTCCGAGAATTTCTTGCGCCCAGCGATAGGTTTGCGCAAGGATTTCTCGAAATGGCCGATAATCCCGAGAATTTCTTGCGCCGAGGTGCTAGTGTGCCGCGTCAGAAGTTCGTTGATCATATTGTTGGCTCCCCTTGTAAGGACAGCACCGTAAAGCAAACAGCGGAGCTGTTTGTAGGTGCTGTGCGAGCCGACCGGCGAGCAGGCATGCTGCGCGCGGAGCGCGTCCATGCTTACAGGACGAGCTGGCCCGCGAAGCGGGACTGAGGGGTAGTGAATTCGTCAATGAATTTCTGACGCAGGACACTAGATGGCTACTGGATGGCTGCGCCTTGTTGCGTCTTGTTGAGGCGGTGTCTCTTTGTGTTGTCTTTATGTTGTCTTAGCGCAGTCTTAGCGCAGTTGCCTCTTAGCGCAGCCTCTTAGCGCAAGGATTTCTCGGGATTTGCCTTGAGTTCGTGAAATCCTTGCGCAATGGGAGCCGTTAGCGCAAGGATTTCTCGGGAAGAAGGGGAACTTCGTAAAATACTTGCGCTGGGACAGTGCTTAGCGCAAAGATTCTACGAACTCAAGGAGGATTCCGAAAAATCCTTGCGCAAAGGAAGTACAAGGAAGCGCGAGGAGCGCTGCTTTAGCGCAAGGATCTCTCGGGGAAAACGGCCATTTCGTAAAATCCTTGCGCTAAGGGGGTCGTTAGCGCAAGGATTCTACGCAAGGATTCTACGCAAAGATTCTACGAACTCAAGGCAAATCCCGAAAAATCCTTGCGCAAAGAGGCGGGTCACGCAAGATAATCTCAAACCCAAAGCTGTAATTCCCGAATAACGTGGAGAACGAGTATTATCGACAGCAGACGGCACAAGCCGTCTCACAGTAGAGGCGGAACAAAATCAGGCCGCTTCACACGTTCACCGACACAATCACTGACACGATCCCAGCGAACAAAAATCGGGAAAGAAACGGCCATCTCCCGAATTTCGATCACTGAGACACACTTAGTGAACAGAATTCGGGAGCAATGGGTTCAATTCCCGAATAACGATCACTGACACAATCCCAGCGAACAGAATTCGGGAGATAGCGGATGTTTTCCCGAATTTCGATCGCTGAGACAGACTGAGACAGACTGAGACAGACAGCGCAAGAGAAAGACCGAGCAAGAAACGAACCAAGCAAGAGAAAGACCACTGGTCGCCAATCGGCAACCAACACGACACTAGGCCAGACCGGAGAGCGTGAGTACGATCAGCACCACGTTGAGCGCGACGATCAGCGCCGCGACCACGATGAACAGCACATGCTTGGCCGTCCCGTCAACGTACTCGCCCATCAGCTTGCGATCATGCGTGTAGCGCAGCAGCGGAATGATCGCGAACGGGATGCCGATCGACAGGATCACCTGGCCGATCACCAGCGCCTGTGTGGGGTTCGGCGCGAACCACAGCACGATCAGTCCGGGAACCAGCGTCACCACGCGGCACGCCCACATCGGCGCCTTGATGCGCAGCAGCCCGTGCATGATCTCCGAACCGGCATACGTGCCAACCGAAGTGGAGCTGAGCGACGATGCGAGCAGTCCGATCGAGAAGATCGTGCCGATCACCGGACCGAGCACCGCCACGATCGCATGCTGTGCGCCGTTGATCGAATCGGTGCCCTTCATGCCGTACAGCGAGTTCGCGGCGAGAATCAGCAGGCACAGATTCACCGACCCGGCCAGCAGCAGCGCCCAGAACACGTCGATCTTCGAGCCGTGCAGCAGCTCGCGCGTGGTCGGCCGCTCCTCGCCGCCCGCATAATGGTCGTTGACGAGCGTGGAATGCAGGTAGATCGCGTGCGGCATCACGGTCGCGCCCAGCATCGACGTGGCCATCAGCACCGAATCGCGGGTGGTGAACCGCGGAACCAAGCCACCCAGCACGGCCGCCGGATCAGGCGGCGCAATGAACAGTCCGGCGATGAAGCCGAACGTGATGACCAGCAGCAGCGCGATCACCATCTTCTCGAACATGCGATGCGTGCGACCGCCCTCGAACATGAGCAGCACGGTCGACACCGCGCCGATCACCAGTCCGCCGACGAACAGCGGCAAATCGAACAGCAGGTTGAGCGCGATCGCGCCGCCGATCAGCTCGGCCAAATCGGTGGCGATGGCGATCACCTCGGCCTGCATGAAGAACATGAATCGGCCGCCGTCGCTCATGCGCTCGCCAAGCAGTTCGGGCAGCGACTTGCCGGTGACGATGCCGAGTTTGGCGGACTGGTATTGGATGAGCACGCTCATCGCGTTCGCGAGCACCAGCACCCACACGAGCAGGTAGCCGTAGCGCGCGCCCGACGTGATGTTCGCCGCCACGTTGCCCGGGTCCACATAGGCGACGGCGGCGACGAACGCCGGTCCGAGAATCGAGACGAGCGAATGGCCATGCTGGACTTTGCCCGCATAGTGGCGCGCGTTCTGACGTTCCCGTTCGATCTCCGCCTCGGGTCGATCATGCTCGATGGCGTTCGTCAGGCCGTGGTGTTTGTTGACGCTGCGAATGCGCCCGTAGCCGCGTTCGTCGCGGTGCGGACCGTTGAAGGTCGGCTCATGGGTGGCGGTGCGGCCCTCGGGCACGCGGTCGTCGTTGAGTCGGGCGGGGTGCTGCGGATGCGCTGATTGCCGGGGATTCGACTGCGGTTGCGGTTGTGACTGCGAATCCAGCTGCGGCTGACTTGATTGCGACTGCGGCGGTACGGTCGGCTGCGGCTGTACTGGCTGCGGCTGTACTGGCTGCGGCTGCTGAGAACGATCCGATTGCGACGACTGCAATTGCCGCGATTGCGACTGCGGCGCAGTGTCGCCGGAGCCGCCCGCCTGTTCGTCGCCAAGCATCTGCCATATTCCGCGTATCTGTCGCACTGTCTGCGCCCCTTCCTCACCGTGCAACGGTATACCGCGGCCATGTTACAAATTGACGCGCGCCGCCGCAGTCGATCGCGGCAACCGCACCCCGACAGCAGCCAACTCTGCAACCGACCGCACCGCCGCAGCCGCACCACCGTAACCGCCGCGCCGCAGTCACACCGCCGCAACCGCACCCCCGGCAACGCGCCCCCGGCAACGCACCCCCGCAGCGCTTCACGGCAGCTGCTGGGCCGGGCAGGAACGCAGCACGGCGAGCATGGCGCGTTTTTCGGCGGTGGTGACGCTGAGCTGGTATTTGGCTTTGACGCCGATCTGCCGGGCTACGTAGTCGCATCGGTAGGCGGAGTTCGTGGGCAGCCAGTAGGCGGCCGAAGCCGACCCCTTGGCTTCGTTGGCCGGCCCGTCGACGGCGAGCAGATTGTACGGATCGTTGCCGAAACGGTATCGCTTGGCGGTGTCCCACTGGCTTGCGCCAGACTGCCATGCGTTTTCGAGCGCGACGACGTGGTCGATCTGCACTTTCGCGCTGGTGGTGCGGCCGCGGCTGAACCGGATGGTCGCGCCGGTGTACGGATCGGCAAGCGTGCCGGATTTGACCTGGCATCGCTTGGAGCCGCTTGCGGCACTGGTGCCGACGTAGCGCACGTCGGTCAGGTCGCGGGCGAGGATGTCGTCGCGAATGTCGCATCCGTTGCCGTCGTCGTCGGTCTGCCGGTAGCCGAACGCGTCGCGATCGTAGCCGGCCGTGCTGGGATGGTCGTCGACGGCGAGTTTGGCGAGCGCGTCGGCCGCGGGCCCGGATGCCGCGTATTCGCCGGTGATCTGGCCGATCGTCGGGCTGAGCTTGGGCAGCAGCAGTCCGGCCGACACGCCGATGATCGCGGCGACGACCAGCAGAATGAGCAGTCGCTCGACCGGACTGGTTCCGGTGAAGCGGCGCGCGCGGAAGCGTGCGGAATGATGGCGACGGTCACGCATACGTGAACGTGAGCGGATCGTGGCCGGCGCGCTTGGGGCCGTCGAGCGCGTCGATCGCGGCATGCTCCTCCAGGGTGAGCGCGAATCCGAAGAGATCGAGATTCTCCTTCTGCCGCGCCACATGCACCGACTTGGGGATGATGATCGTGCCGTTTTCGATGTGCCAGCGCAGGATCACCTGGGCGGGGCTCACGTTGTGCGCTTTGGCGATGCGCTCGATCGTGCCGTCGCCGGCATTGAGATCGGCACCGCGGGCCATCGGCGAGTACGCTTCGACGGCGATGCCGCGCTCCTTGCAGAATTCGACCACGTTGCGCTGCTGCCAGGTCGGATGCAGTTCGATCTGGTTGATGGCTGGCCATTCGCCGGTTTCGTCGTGCAGTCGTTCGAGATGCTCGGGGAGGAAGTTGCACACGCCGAGCGTCTTCACGCGCTCCTCCTTGCGCAGCTTGACGAACGCCTTCCACGTGTCGCCGGAACGCCAGTTGAACGGGGTGGGCCAGTGGATCATGTACATGTCAACGTAGTCGACCTGCAGTTTGGCGAGGGAGTCGTCGAACGCCTTGAGCGCGGAATCGTAGCCCTGTTCGGAGTCGCGCAGCTTGGTGGTCAGCCACAGGTTGCGGCGGCGGCGACCCTTGTTGAATCCGGTTTCGGCGAGCGCGCGGCCGACGCCGGCTTCGTTGTTGTATCCGGCGGCGCCGTCGATGTGGCGGTATCCGGCGGCGAGCGCTGCCTTGACGACCGGGGTGACGCCTTCGTCGTCGATGCGCAGCACGCCGAGACCGATCTGCGGGATGCGGTTGCCGTCGTTCAATCTGATGCGCGGCATGGTTGCGGCGGCGGCCGCTACGACGAGATCACTGGGTTCGCTCATGACAGACACACTCCTTGCTGTTGCACGCTGCTTGCACACTGCCTGCACGCGCGATGGCCGATATGGCTGATATTACCGATTGCCGGTCAGTTGGCCGGTTGGTCAGTTGATCGGCTGGCCGGTTGGCCAGTTGGCCAGTTGGCCAGTTGGCCGGTTGGCCAGTTGGCCGGCTGATCGACTGGCCAGTTGGCCGGTTGGCCTGTTGGCCTGTTGGCCTGTTGGCCTGTTGGCCGGTTGGCCAGTTGGCCGGCTGATCAACCGATCGCATCGCGCCGCTGTTGCACTGACTACCCACAATACACGCCGACCCGCGCACGGCGGCACGAGCGGCGTGACTCACGGCTTGCACGCTAAGAGTGTCATGATTACCTTAATCACGATTAAGGTAATCATGACACTCTTAGCTGAATTCGCGCGAAAGAAGATTCACCAACATCGTTCCACGAGGCAGAATCCGACATTACCGGCATTCTGAGGCAATCCGGCTGATGGCGGCTGTGGCGATGCCGAAGCGCGGTCAGATGCCGGTGCGGCCCCAGGACTCGTAGAACAGGTGCATCAGATCGCGTCGCTGCGCCGGCGTGCCAAGCGACTCGTACAGATGGCTGGTCGCATTGGCGTCGATGATCTCGTGCAGCCGCAGGGCGAAATGCCGCGGACAGTAGAACTGCTTGATCTCCTTGTACGTGCCGTCCTGTCGCTCCTGGAGGTTTTTCAGCCAGAATCGCGCGCGCTGCGGGCATTCCGCGAACGCGTATTCGCAGGTCTCGTCGTGCGGCCTGCCGTCGTCGTCGCGATACCCGTCGTTGATGATGTCGTCGAAGTCGTCGTCATCGCCTGACGACGGCATGTCGTACACATGCATTGACGTGCGCGCATCGGCGGTGGCCGCGGGTGCGGTCATGGTTGCTGTTTTCATTGGTTGCTCCTTGTGCTGATCCTTGTTGATGCCTTGCTATCCGAGTCCTGCCATCTGATATCCGGGATGCGCATCCGATGCAGGACTGCTCTGCCGAACGCCTCCGCCGACTGGACTCAGGCGGATTTCCCCCAGTACGAGGCGAACGGGGAGGCGGGCATCATGCCAAGCAAACCCCGCTGATCGACGTCGCCGGATTCCAAGCGATCCAAGACGTCTGCGCAGCCGGCGATGTCGCGCTCGATGTCGTCGTCGCTGAGCGCTGCGTCAGCATCGAAATACCAGGGGTAGCGCTCCATCCGCCTGCGCACCGCGATGCCGTCGTACACGGCGATCTCGATGCCTGCGCCATCATTGAAATACAGCCAGCACACCACGCTGTTCGCGGGAACCGACAGCACCAGCCCGCTGCGCTCCTCCACCAGCGCGAAAGCGCCCTTGTAGCGAGCGCCGCCGGGGCGGGCGAACATGCCCGCCTGCTCCAGCTCGTCGAGATACATGGCGGAGTAGTAGCAGTGGCCCTCGCTCAGGCACGGCCTGACGCGCCCGTCCGATTCGCGTTCGTAGCGCATGAACAGGTCCGCGATGTTCTGCGTGTTGTCGGGTGCGATCCGCTGCAGATGCGCGAGATCGAACACCCACTGGTTCATCACGGCGTCCTGCGGCTTGGGGCGCGGCTGCTGCAACGTGCCCTCATCCTGCCAATCGCGATACATCAGGCGGATGTCGTGCGACACGCCGTAGATGTCGGGATTGCGCGTCACGCGGGTCGCAAACGGGCGGATGCTGAACCGGGCCAGCACGCGGCCGATGTTGTCGAACTCGCGTTGCAGCCGTTTGCGCGCACCCGGTTCGGCGGTGTCGCCGACCCAGATCATGCCGTTGCCGACTCCCGCAGTCAGCGGCGGGCGATCGTCGCGGATCGGAGCCGCCGCCGCATTCGCCGCATCAGCCGGCGTGGGCGATTCGACCGGCATGGGAAACACAGGTGGCGTGGAGGATGCCGGCAATATGACTGGCATCCGCGAATCCGCCGACGTGGCACCGCCGTCGTTCGCCGCCCGCCCTGCGACGTCCGCCATCTGCGTCGGCGTCGGCGAAGCTGCCGTCCGCAAAACCGACGCATGCGCAACCGACGCATGCGAAACAGGCGCATGCGAGACAGTGGGCTTATCAACGCTCTTTCCTTCGATCTCCATGAAAGACTCCTTATTACTATGCCGCGCGTCCATCTTTCGTGTCGAGATGTGCGGTCAGCGGCGCGGCTTTTCGTGTCCCTACACCTCTGTTAACCGGACAATCCGCCGCGCAAGCCGCCACAGCATTCCCCCTAGGCGTTCTACGGGCATCCCAACCTGCGCAAACACCCGACTCCCTGTGCAAACAGGCTGCGCAAACACCCACCTCCCCCTGCGCAAACACCCTGCGGAACCCCAATATCGTCCTTAACTGCGCGCGATTACGACATGGCCGCGCAGTTAAGGACGATTTCACCCCCGTTTTCGTCCTTAACTGCGCGGGACCATCGTAATCACGCGCAGTTAAGGACGATTTACCCGTTTGCCGCATGCTCGACAGCAATTCCGTGGCAATCCATGAAACCCAATGGCACCTCGTGGCTGCTGCGACACTGAACCGACCGCATCATTCCCATGGAATTCCGCCGCCAACGAGCCATTCCTCGGCTCAGCGACCGCGATGATCGCATCCGTTCACGGCATCCCGCTCTCGCGAGCCGCGTAACGACACGCAACGAACGAGACCAAGCTGCCCCCTTTGCGTTCTATCTCGAAACTGAGAGGCTGATTGTGAACGCTGCGGTAGTCTATCTCAAAACCGAGAGGCTACGCGAACCCATGACGGGCACGGAATCAAGCCGAAAACGGCATAACCACCATGATCCGTCAGCTGATGACAGCCTCTCAGTTTCGAGATAGACCGCCGCAGCACGCGAAATCAGCCTCTCAGTTTCGAGATAGACCAACCAGAGTCCCGTACCAGCGTCCCCGAAGCGCAAGCCCGTTGACGAAGAACCATCCTTTGCGACATACAGCATCGACGCAGCATCATTCCGTCTTCCCGCGCGCCGATCCTCATATCCCTCTCCACTCCGGCATCTGCTCTCGCACGTCCCACAGGACGAATTGTCCGGTTAATACGAGTGACCACAGAAAGTAGACTGATAACCAGCACCTGAAAGGAGCGACGATGGTCACATCAGGCAGCAAACCCGACGGCCCGGCCCCGAAGCATCGCCAGACGTCTGCCGCAGCGGCAGCGACGAAGGCAACAAAGGCAACGGCGAAGCAAAAGGAAGAAGACGCGTGGAAGACCCAGCTGCGCAGAATCCTCAGCACACCGGTCAACGTAGTCGCCAAAGACTCCACCACCACAAAGTACGTCGATGAGTATCAGAAAGACGACCTCAGCCGCCGCACGCACAAGCCGATCCGCACCGGCATGCATATCAAGGAAGGGATTTCCATCTACATTTTCGCGGTAATGCTTCAGGAGGTCAACAAGCATTTCGCCAATGGAACGCTTCCTCCGAACATGCCCACGCCGATAAAGAAAGCCTCCGCGGATGGTGCCGTCCCCGATATCACCTTCATGGAATACGCGGATGAATTCATTGTGGACAGAGCCGATAGCATCGCCAAGAGAATGGCCACCGGTCTCGTTCGCAACGACGCCCATTTCAAGAAGTACATCATCAGCTCCATCACGGGGTGGTTCAAAGGGCTGTACGACAAGACGGAATCCGGGAAAGTCAAGGACGCCCTCCGCAAGCGGCTTGAGCGAGACGACAGGTTCACGCATAGCTCGGCGATACTGACGGCCAAGAAACAACCGGATGCCAACTGGTGGACGCTCCAAGGCGGCGTACAGGAACGCTCCGAGGTCAGGGAGACGGAGCTCTATCGCGTGGCGCGCCAATACCCCGTCGAGGTCAAGATCAACGAGAATGCTGATTCAGGCCAACAACGCATCAGACTCGGCAAACGCGGGCAACTCGAAACGATGCTGTACCATGTGCTGGATCGCGCCAGAGGAGCGCTGCCTCTCATCACCTTGCATCAGGTGCTCATCCACGAATACCCCAATCTGGTTCCATACGATCCGAACAAGAACGTGAGCCTATATAACGACGACAGCGAAAACGGGCTGAGCCCGGCCGCGAACCGTCTGGCGACGTCTCCGACCGCAGTGGAGGACGCGGCGGAGGCAGCACTGGAGAATGCACAGGGAGGAAGCCGCGTTCCCGCTCCCCTGATCCCAGCCGAAAGAATAGCAGCCTACACGGAGCACATCGAAAAGCTCAAATCAGAGTCCGCAATACGCGCCTTCGTCGATCAGCATCCCGACGTTCAAGCGCTGATCAATGCCAATTCACGGTATAAGAACATCACCATCTGAGCACACCGCACAACACACGTTACAATGCACGTTAAGGAACAAACAATGAACGATACACTCACACTCAGCGAAATCCTCGCCCTCTACCGCGACCCCGACAACATCGACCACGAACTCGTCGAGCCCAGCGACGACCTGTTCTCCCCGGAGCGCATCGCGCGCCAGCTTCAGGACGGCGTGAAAAAAGGCCAACTGTGGATAGCCACGGATGAGGAGCACGATATGTATGTGCTCATTGCAGGCGTGGACGCCGACGACCCTCGCATGGCCCAGATCATCCCGCTGTCCACCGATCTGCGGGCGGAGACCGATGACTCGCTGGTCATCGAGCAGGGATCTCCCCTTGGCGAGCCCATGGTCGCATGGCCGCATATTCCCGCCTACATTCCGGTCAGAGTGCTGATCAGGCCGCTTAAGGAATTCAAGCCCGCAACGGTGGATGCCATTCTCGCCGACGACCCCTCGCTGGCCGACCCGCATGACCGGCTGCGCCGCGGCGTGGATTCACCCAAGAAGGATGACATGTTCGTGGAGAACCGCGAATACACCATCGCCGTGCTGCTCCAGTGGCGCGCGCTGTGCGACAAGCTGCCGAAACTGCATGACGACGATCAGTCTCCTCGGCATTCCAAGGAGGAGCTGGAGGCATACAGCAACGCATTGAAAACCGTGCTGCACATGCTTCCCGGACAGCGCCTCGCCGTGAGCCGAGGCATGGCGCTCAGCCCGGAACAGCAGCGGCTGATGACGGAAGCCGGATTCCCGCAATCGCCATACGAGTCCCATGTCAGTTCCGGCTATCTCATCGAAGCCGAACAGCCTCGCTGGCGTGAAGTCGCCGACATTCTTGCCGCAGCCAATGCAACGGCGGATCCGCGCGAGAGCCTTGCCCGCAAGGCCCAGTTCGAGCTCGCCGCGCGAGTCAACGGACATGGCATCAGTGCTATACGAGGCGCGCTGCATAAGGCGGCCGACGAGATCGAGGCTGCGGCGAATCAAGAGGCACATCAGGTAACGACCCCAGCAGCGCATTAGGCAACGCGCCAAGCAGCACATCAAGACTGGCATTCCCCAACAGCAATCGTCACTACAGTCCACTCACAGTCCACTACAGCTAAGGCAGACATGTCACAAGCGAAAGAATTCCTCGTTGTGGAACAGCAAGCGCGGGCCATGCTCGCCTTGGCCTCATCCCTGCACCCCGATTTCCCGCCGGCAGACAATGTCGACCCGGCCAGAATCGCGGATCAGTGGAAGAACGAGGTCCGCATCCAATACGTCGAGTCGATCGCGGACAGCGCCGCCGGACACAACGCGTACGCCACGGTGGACGATCAGGCGGAGGCCGGGCTTCTGGGATTGTTCAGTCTTGCACTCACACCCGGCGAGCGGAGTCTGATCCAAGTGCAATTTCGAAAAGGAGAATACACCGCTCGCCGCAACTTCACCCTCATGCATGAGCTCGGGCACTTTCTGCAGCAGACGGACGAGAATCTGGCGCATGTGCTCGAGCTCATCGAGGACGGTGCCGAGAACAAGCGCATAGAGGAGTCGGCGTGCAATCGCTTCGCCTCCCTTGCACTGTTGTCGGAATCATATGTGCGCCACGCGCTCAACGGCTCAGAGGTCAATGCCGCTACGGTGAATCTCGTATTCGAGCAAGGGCGGAAATCCCGGTCAAAACTCATTCGAGCCTCGCGCCCGGTCGTGGCAAGGCGCATGGCGGATTTTCTACGACACCCGGGAACCGTGACCCTGATCAAAGACGACAAGCTGAATGTGCGCGCATATTCCGACGGCAAGGCGGAATATGAAGGCGAACTTACACCCGGAGAACTGGAGGCACTGCGTCGGTTCCACCTTGAACGCAACCCGACCATGCCACACTTCTACCAGCTTCCGCTGTCCGACGGAACGCTTGCGCAAGCCAGCGTGGACGCATCATCCGGCTGGTCGACGTACCATTTCATCGTGCTCGAACAGGAGAAGCCCACGGCTGCGGCCGTGGCGGATTCCGCCATTGCAGCCCCGCCCTCCGATGATCCGATCAATCAGACCAAAGACACGAAACGCAACACAGACACGAAACGCAACGACACACAACGCACCAACACACAGCGCAAAAGCTCGAAAAGAACCAACACACATCGTAATAACACACCGAGCAAAGGCACACCACCTATGAATACCTATGGCATGAACGCTTACGGCATGATCGACAATCGCACGTCGCTGGTGAAGGACGATCTCGTACGCACGATCCGGCACGGCGATCGCATGTCGGTGGCGGCCTCGCTGTTTTCGATGTACGCGTACCGTGAGCTGCGCGAGCAGTTGGAATCGTTGGATTCGTTCCGGTTCCTGTTCACGTCGAAAGCGTTCACGAAGGATCGCACACCGAAGGAACGACGCGAGTTCTACATTCCCCGTCTGGGACGCGAGCAGAGCCTGTACGGCACGAATCTGGAAATCCGTTTGCGCAACGAGTTGACGCAGAAAGCAGTCGCGTTGGAATGCGTGGATTGGATACGACGCAAAGGGGCCCGATTCATGTCATTCGATGAGGAAACCGGTTTCCCGCGATTCCTTGCCGTGGAACGCGCCGATGGCGACGCTTCCGGATATATGCCGTTCAATGAGTTTTCGACCACGCAGCTCGGCGTGACGAAGCACGCGGCATCTCCCGCCTACACGTCGTTCGTCATGAAACAGGATGCCGCGCAGACGCAGGGCCTGTTGACCATGTTCGATCAGGCATGGAACAGCAACCAAGTACATGATGTGACCGAAGCGGTGATCGACGGCATCGAACGCATGTATCGGGAGAACCCGCCGGAACTGGTGTATTACAAGGCCCTGTATCGTATTTTCAGCGAGTTCCTCGAGGACGTGGACGAGGACGTGCTGCCCAAGGAAGGCACCGGTTTCCGGGAGAGCCGCATCTGGAAGATGCTGTACGACTTCCAGAAGGACGCGGCCGTGTCGATCATCAACAAGCTGGAAACGTATAATGGCTGCATTCTGGCTGACTCGGTCGGTCTGGGCAAGACGTTCACCGCGTTGGCCGTGATCAAGTATTTCGAGTCGCGTAATCGCAACGTGCTCGTGCTGTGCCCGAAGAAGCTGAAGGACAATTGGGTCACGTACCGGTCGAACGCGACCAATAATCCAATCGCCGAGGACCGGCTGCGCTACGACGTGTTGTATCACACCGATCTGAGCCGTTCCAAGGGCGATACGATCATGAACATTCCGATCGAGCGTATTAATTGGGGTGGCTACGATCTCGTGGTGATCGACGAATCGCATAACTTCCGCAACGGCAACGATTCGGCAGTGAAGGCTGACAGCAAGGAAAACCGGTACAAGCGGCTCTTGGACAAGGTCATCCACTCCGGTGTGCGCACCAAGGTGCTCATGCTGTCTGCAACGCCGGTGAACAACCGGTTCCGTGATCTGGAGAACCAGCTGCGTCTCGCCTATGAGGGCAACGACGACGATTGGACCGTCAAACTGGGCTTGTCCACCGATATCGACAACGTGTTCAAGAACGCGCAGAAAGCGTATTCGGCGTGGTCGAAGCTCGACCCGAAGGAGCGGACCACGGCCAATCTCATGGACCGTTTGGACTTCAACTTCTTCAAGGTGCTGGATCAGGTGACGGTGGCGCGTAGCCGCAAGCATATCCAACGCTATTACGACATGAACGCAATCGGCAAGTTCCCGAACCGGTTGAAGCCGATCAGCGTGCGGCCGAAGCTGTCCACGCAAGCGGGTGCTGTCACATACGATCAAATCTACGATGAACTCGACAAGCTCTCGCTGACCTTGTACATGCCGTCCGAGTTCATACTCGAATCACGCAGGGCGAAGTATTTTGAAGGCGAGGGCGAGAGCCTGACCACGAGCGGGCGTGAGACCGGCGTACGCAAGCTCATGGCCACGAACCTGTTGAAACGGTTTGAAAGCAGCATGCACTCGTTCCGCCTCACGTTGGAGCGTGTGCTTGGCTATATGAAGGCAACGGTCGAAGTGATCGACCGGTATGAGGAATACCGCCGTCAGCATCGCGATACGAGTATGTTCAAGGATATTGACGCGGATAGTTTCGATGCTGGTTTCGACTTTGATCAGGATGACGACGAGCAGATGGAATTCACCACGCAAGGCAGGAAACAGTTCGCTCTGTCCGACATGAACTGGAAGGACTGGCGTCGCTATATTCAAGCCGACATTACCGTTATCAACGAATTGTTGACGATGATCGGCGGCATCGACGCCGGGCATGATGCCAAACTTCAGCAGCTGTACCGTACAATCCGTGCGAAGGTTGAACATCCGATCAACCCCGGCAACCGCAAACTGCTGGTATTCACTGCGTTCGCGGATACTGCCGACTACTTGTACGAGCATGTGAGCGCGTATGCGAAGACGCTCGGCATGGAGACGGCGGAAGTGACCGGAAGCAGACCGGGCCGTTGCACGTTGAAGAAGGTCGGCAGCGACATGAGCGACATCCTCGCCTGTTTCTCGCCGATCTCGAAGGAACGTGAGGCCACTATGGCAGGGAGGGGGCTTGATGATCAGAACATCGACATTCTGATCGCCACCGACTGCATTTCCGAAGGCCAGAATCTTCAGGACTGCGACGAAATGGTCAACTACGACATTCACTGGAATCCGGTGCGCATTGTCCAACGTTTCGGCCGCGTGGACCGTATCGGCTCGAAAAACGAGCGTATCCAACTGGTCAACTATTGGCCAGACGTGGATCTCGACAAGTATCTGAGACTCAAGGACCGTGTGGAAGCGCGTATGCGACTGACCGTGCTCACGTCCACCGGTGATGATGATTACATCAACGAGAACGAGAAAGGCGATCTCGCCTACCGGGCGAACCAGCTCAAACAGATGCAGAATGAGATTCCCGACCTTGAAGACGTGGAAGGTGGCATCAGCATCACTGATCTCGGTCTCAACGAGTTCCGCATGGATCTGGTCGCATACCACCAGCAGAATCCCGATATCGAACACACGCCGGATGGCATCGATGCGGTGGTGGAAGGCGACGAGCCTGGCATCATGTTCGCGCTGAAGAACGTGAACGAAGGCATCAATACGAGCGGCAGCAACCGTCTTCACCCGTATTATCTAGTGCATGTGGGCAGCGACGGTACGATTCTGCACGGGCATCTGGAGCCGAAAGCATGCCTTGATCTCATGCGCATGCTGTGCAAAGGCAACGACGAGCCGGACGATCACGCATGCCGCATCTACAACCGGATGACGAAGAACGGCAAGGATATGAGTCGTGCCTCGCGTCTGCTGCAAGAAGCTGTTTCCGGCATTATCAAAGCGGACTCTCAGTCCGCGGCCGATAGCTTCCTGACCACTGGCATGGCTGACTTCCTCGCGCCGACGGTGCAAGGCATCGACGACTTCGAACTCATCTGCTTCCTGGTGATCCTGCCCAAGCAGAGCCACCGCACCGTCCGGAGCCAAGACAATGAGTGACATCGAATACTGCGGTCCCATATCCGCTCTCAGCATGGGACTGCCCAGCATCACCGCAGTACCCGCAGGACGTGGCCACCTGTCCAAGGAAGGCTTCTACCGTGGTATGGACGTGCCGGCGGCATTGCGCCGCAGGTTCACGCAAGACGTGGTGTCGTTCACGATGCTTGCGCAAATCAATGAACGTTCCACCGGCATTCCTGCAAGTGAAACCGTGAATACGATTTTCGTGCTCGGCATCGAGGCTAAAACGGAGAAGCCGCCCGTGCAGGTCATGGAGCATATCGCCCGCTATTACGGCGAGAGGACGGGTTATAAAACGCGCATCCTGTTTGTCTGCACGTTCGCCGGTGAATGCACGTTGGCGGTGTTCCGCAACGCCAACGTCTCCCAAGGTCTTATGGAGGGATGTGTTTACACGGCCGAGAACGTGAACTTCACGCAGGAGTCGATTCATTTGGACGAGCGTGACCTCGGCCATACGTGGGACGCCATCTGCGCGCAGGTCATCCTTGACGACGCAAACCCCGAACAGGTTGACCATCGCATCGCCGTTGACATTAAGAGGAAAGCAGTGCTCGCCGAGATCGACCGACTTGAGAAGGCTCACGCCAAAACCCGCCAGATCGCCAAACGCAACGACCTGTGGAACCGGCTGCGGCTAGCCCGGCTCCAGCTCAAGGAACTGGAGACGGGTTCATAAATCCACAAGCACAGCCAAGTAATGGCTGGAATCCGCCAGATTCACCGGTACCATAGAATGGTTCATTATGACGTCCGACAAAATTGGCAATGCTTATTGAACTTCGAGGTTCAGTGCGACGAGTAATCAATGGTGAGAATGAAAACCGTCGGATGGGGTTCCATCTCCGGCGAAGTTCTGTAGGAATCACAATACTGGTAGTTAATTCTGGCCATACTGGAGACTTCGTAATGGATGGTTCGAGAGAAACCCGGCCGCTTTGGGCGTCCCGCTTTTCCTCTCAGAAAGCATGTGGATGCGATAGGATCCGGCGCTCCGGGATTGGATGAAACGTGATCCCAAAACTGCTGCGCCTGTTGTATTCCGACGCGTGATACAAGCTGATTCCACGCGTCGGAATACCTGCGATGCACCACTATCCTGTAGATGGGGCGTTGATTCGGATGGCCGCCAGGTCTTCTCGTAGGCTCGTAAGGATTGTATGCGCTGTCTATCACTGCGTGACGTCCTGTTCTGCGGGAGGTACGGCGTCGGTCAGTGCAGTGGAATCAACTCCATTGCGCAACAGGATGCGTTTACGTAATGGATCTTCAAGTTGACCAGCGGTTATTTTCCATTCTTTAATCATCTGATCGAGTTGCGAGTAATCACCATCAGCGGAGCATGCAATAAGCTGGTCCGAAAGATCCTCGCAGAAAGATTCCAAATCCTCATTGTCGAACACTCTCAGCCACGCAAGTTCGCCCAGTTCCGCAACAGAAGGACGCCTACCGGAGTTGACTATACGGCGAAGTCGTTCAAGCTGCACTGACCACTGACTGTATTTTTCAAGGTTCTGCAGTTCCTTTTCAGGAAGCATCACCAAACCTTGCCCCTGTGGATCTCGAATAACAGCTTTTCCGTCACGAGCTGCTTGTAGAACCTCGGTTCTTTTGGTTGCGAGATCAGACGCTTGGAAAATTGTCATAGCTCTCCTTGTCAAGGCATGTGAAATGTCAGCACGAATAAACATCATGCCGATACTAGACAAACTACAGCCTCTATATTATCATAGCATATACTATATTGTCAATATCCTGCATATCATCATATGTAGCGAACAGGGCTGGAGGTTTAATGGCAACCCCTTCTTTCGATATTCGCTCATGTTTTCAAGCCCTTGGAGAAGCACTAAGCCGACCCTTGAATGCGAATCAAGGGGATGCACCTCTCAGAAGTCAGATCATTACTGGGATTTTGCGCATTCTCGAAAAATATGGCCTCGCCGAAGATGTGCTTCGATATGGGTTCGCGAGTCATGTGACAATACCATTGCTGTTTCGAGCAATGGGCCTTGCTCCGAACGATCTATATCCGGAACAACTCATGGATCGGTGGCGGCAGATTCTCCTCAAAGGATCCTGTCATGATGCGACCCGAATGCTCTCAGATCGCATCATGATGCTGACAAAATGGATGGCATCCGCCAATTTGAAAGACATAATTGAACTTAAGCCGCCATCTGATGACGAATGGGACAAACTGCGTTTAACACCATCCGAAGATGCGGCAGTATCTGAGCAGTACCAGTGGTTGTACGATCGATATCTGATACCTGACCCGAACGCATGGTTGACCACATCTTTACATCGTGAGTATCGATATGTAGTGGATAACGAAATCGGGGACTTTCCAGAGCGGGCCGTCACCAGGATTCCTATAAGGCAGTCCGAACTTATCGAAATTATCGCGCGTAGAGCTGTTTATTCCTCGGATGAGTCTATATTAAAAGATCACCTGTATACACAAGTATACGAATCGGCTCTCGCATATCTGAAAAAAGATAACTACGAGCAAGCATCGACATTATTTGATTTCTTCCTTAGACAATATCCAGGCAACTTAGCAGCACTAAACGCAAAAGGGTTCTGTCTCATTCCAGTAGACCCAAGTAAAGCGGAAAAAATGATTCGGCAAGCGATCGACAGTGGATTGAAACCAAGAAATCTTGGTGAATACAATATTTGCTTCTGTCAACTGTTGCAGGGAAAGATCCCACAAACGTTGCAAAATGCTGAAAAATACTGGTGCGAATTTCGTGACCACGACACTGAAACGACACCTGCTGTCCTATGGAGCATGGGGAGTAATGGAAAGCCCGTACTCATCAGTACCGAATCAGTGGACTCAAGCTTAACGAGACTGTGCGCTAACGCTGCGGATTCTATCGGGGATAATGAGAGACAGAAGATGTGGCGGAAACGAGGAGAAAAGATAGACGGTACCTTGTCTACGCTGTAAGTCACAGCGTTAGAATTCTAGTGTGCTATAAGTGTATTGCGCTTGGTGAAACCGGCATAGGTAATCAAATTGTGGAGGTTTGGTGCGATGAACTCAACGCAGGTTACGGCATCATCGTCGCCTTTGCCTCATGCCCATGATCGTCCGGATACCTATGGGGAATTATCGGCGAAGCCCAATGGTCGACAGCGTCGTGGTGGCGACCGGACACTTACAACGCTATGGCATCCAATGATGGGTGCCGATGCTGCGGTCTTCGGCGTGTCGTATGGGTGATTGTCCGGTTGACTGTAGTGTCGGAGCGACAGGCAAACCAGCAAGCCGCACGGCGTCAAATAACCGTGGTTCATGATTATGGGCGGGAAACGGCGGTTACGATCATGACCCGTTGGATGAATTGTTAGAAAGAACAGAGTAAAGGAGAGCAGCATGGAAGTGCCTCGCATCGAACCGGTGACGCCTGATATCACGCAGGAGAATATCGAGAAGATACTTGAACTGTTCCCGAATGTGGCGACGGAAGTGCGTGACACGCAAACCGGAGAAGTCAAGCGGGCGGTTGATTTCGATGCGTTGCGCGACCAGCTCGGTGATGTGGCCGAAGGTATGCGCGAACGCTACCAGTTCACTTGGCCGGGCAAGCGTGCCGCCAAGGAGGAGGCGCGACAGCCGATCGCCAAGACGCTACGCCCAGTCAAGGAACGCAGCAAGAACTGGGATGACACCAAGAACCTCTACATCGAAGGCGACAACCTCGATGCATTGAAGATTCTGCGCGAAACCTACGCCGGCAAGATCAAGATGATCTACATCGATCCGCCGTACAACACCGGGCACGATTTCATTTACCGTGACAATTTCCGCAAGAACGCCGATGACTACGCCGGTGACAGCGGTGAATACGATGAGGATGGTGGCCGGCTTGTAGCCAATCCTGAGTCAAATGGGCGTTTCCATTCAGACTGGTGCACAATGATGTACTCGCGCTTGTTGCTGGCGAGGGATTTGCTGACTAGTGATGGCGTGATTTTCATCAGTATTGACGACAATGAGGACGGACAGCTTCGCAAAATATGTGATGAGGTGTTTGGCGAGAGCAACTTCATTGCTCAATTGATTTGGGAGCGAGCTTTTTCTCCAAAGAATGACGCAAAATATGTATCCAATAGCCATGACTATATTCTGATGTATGCAAAGAATGCGCTGCGATTCTCTATTGGTCGTTTGCCACGCACCGAGGAAGCCAATGCACGTTATAAGAATCCGGATAATGACCCCCGCGGCGTATGGATGTCTGATAACATGACTGTAAAGACATACAGCGCAAGTACAGATTATCCGATTACAACGCCTTCAGGGCGTGTGGTTGAGCCTCCAGCAGGTCGCTGCTGGAGTCTCTCCAAGAACGCGTTCTTGGAGAGACTCCAAGATAATCGAATTTGGTTTGGCCCTAATGGAGACGGAGTTCCGCGAATTAAGCGCTTTCTGTCAGAATTAAAAAACGACGGCTTAACTCCGCAATCCATTCTCTTCTATAAAGAAGTTGGTCATAGTCAGGAAGGCGCGAAAGAAGTTACAGCACTTTTTAATGGTAAAAGCTATTTTGACGGTCCGAAACCAGTGCGTTTGCTGCATCATCTGATAACCTTGGCAAATCTCGATACAAACGATACTGTTTTGGACTTTTTCTCAGGATCAGCTACTACAGCTAATGCATTAATGCGATACAATACGGAACAGGAAAAGGATTGTTCATTTATCCTTGTGCAAGTGCCAGAACTCACAAATAGAGACCGCGATGCCTACAAAGCTGGCTATCACACGATCTGCGAGATCGGCGAGGAGCGCATTCGTCGCGCAGGCGAGAAGATCAAGGCCGAGATTGAGCAGGAGAACCGGCAGCTGGAGCTTGGCGCGGAGCCGAAGCAGGTGCCGGATATCGGTTTCCGTGTGTTGCGCGTGGATTCGTCGAATTATGCGGATGTTCGTCGTTCCCCGCTGGAGACAACACAGGGCAATTTGGATGAGCTGACTAATCCATCGAAGGCTGATCGTGATTCGTTGGACAAGCTCTTCGAATGCTTCCCGACGTTCCAGTTGCCGTATGATTCCTCGATCGAGGTGCTGAGCGGTTCTGCGTTCGCCGGCCACACGGTGTATAGCGTGAACGGCAACCAGCTCGTCGCCTGCTTCGATACGGAGATCCCCGAATCGGTGCTGCGCGGCATGGCGGCGCTTGATCCGAAGCCGTCGTACGCGGTCGTGGCTGAGTCAGGACTCAAGAACAGCCAGACGGTGACGAATTTCACCGAGATCTTCAAGCAGGCGGCGAATGCCCGTCAGGGTTCGACGCAGATTCGCATCATCTGAAGGTGATCGCTCATGAAATTCGAGTTTTCAAGGTATCAGTATCAGACCGATGCGGCGAACGCCGTGTGCGATGTGTTCGCCGGCCAGCCGTTGCAGGAGCGTACCAGCTATATTCATGATGTCGGCGTGTGGGCAAAGCCGGAACCGGTGTTCACGCCGGAGCCCGCGCAGGGTGAACTGGGTTTTGACGACGAGCAGCCCAAACAGTCCACCTTCAACGATGTGCAGTTGAATGAGCCGGATGATACCGGATATCGCAACGGCGATCTGATGCTGTCCGCCGATCAGCTGTTGGCCAATGTTCGCAAAGTCCAGCACAATCACGACGTTCCCGAATCGAAACGACTGTTCGCCGGCAATGGCGCGGTCGAATTGGACGTCGAGATGGAAACCGGCACCGGCAAAACGTTCGTATATACGAAAACCATGTATGAACTGAACCGCCGGTACGGCTGGTCGAAGTTCATCATCGTGGTGCCGTCCATCGCGATTCGCGAAGGCGTAGCCAAGTCATTGGCGTTGACCGACGATTATTTCTACACGTCCGGCGCGGATAACGGCGAAGGCTATGGCAAGCACATCAACTGGTTCATCTACAATTCGTCGAACCTGACCGAACTGGACTCGTTCGCCCAATCATCGGACATTTCGGTCATGGTCATCAACATGCAGGCGTTCAACACATCCATGAAGGAGACTGGACGCAGCAAGGAATCCCGCATTATTTTCTCTGAACGAGACGATTTCGGTTCCCGGCGACCGATCGACGTGATCGCGGCCACGCGGCCGATCATCATCATGGATGAGCCGCAGAAAATGGGCGGCAAGGCCACGCAGCAGGGCATCGCCCAGTTCAACCCGTTGTTCGTGCTCAATTATTCGGCCACGCACAAGGTCAAGCATGATCTCGTCTATGCGTTGGACGCATTGGATGCGTACAATCAGCGGCTCGTCAAGCGTATCGAAGTCAAGGGCATCGAACTGAACAACATGCGCGGTACCGACGGCTACCTGTACCTGCAGGACATCATCATCCGTCCGAACCGGGCACCGCAGGCGCGTATCGAGTTCAAGAAAATGTCTGCCACCGGCAACGTGGTCAAAACGACCGGCACATTCGACGTGAACGACGACCTGTATACCGCGTCGGGCGAGCTTGAAGCGTATCGTGATGATTGGCGTATCGCGCCGGACGGCATCGTGCCCGACCAGCTCGGAGATGATGGCGTCGGCTACGTTCGGTTCCTGAACGGAACCGTGCTGCATCGCGGTGAGATCCTCAACGACGGCGCACAGGCGGATATGCGTCGCATCCAGATCCGGGAGACCATCAAAAGCCACTTGGACAAGGAAGCCATGCTGTTCGAGCGCGGCATCAAATGCCTGAGCCTGTTCTTCATCGATGAGGTCGCCAAATACCGGTGGTATGACGACAATAACGAAGAACAGCTTGGCGAGTACGCGCGCATGTTCGAGGAAGAATACGATTCATGCGTGCATGAGTACCTCGCCATGCATTTGGACGTGGACGGCGACAAGTATCGCGACTGGCTGCGCCACACGAGCGCGCACGCCGCGCACAACGGCTATTTCAGCATCGACAAGCACGGCCACTCCGTCGACTCGACCCTCAAACGCGGTTCTGACGAAAGCGACGACATCAGCGCCTATGATCTGATCCTCAAAAACAAGGAACGGCTGCTGAGCTTCGACGAGCCGACCCGGTTCATCTTCAGCCATTCCGCGTTGCGCGAAGGCTGGGATAATCCGAACGTGTTCCAGATCTGCACGCTCAAGCATTCCGATTCCGAAACCGGCAAACGGCAGGAAGTCGGCCGCGGTTTGCGTTTGTGCGTGAACAAGGACGGCGTGCGCCAGGACGTGAACGTGCTCGGCGCCGATCAGGTGCAGGAAATCAACCTGCTGACAGTGATCGCGTCGGAAAGCTATGCGACGTTCACCGACTCGCTGCAGAAGGACATCAACAGCGAACTGCGCGATCGTCCGATCAAGGTCGACAACGCGTTCTTTACGCACGTCAGCGTGCCCGCCGAGCAACTCGGTCCCGAACATGAGGGCGAGGAGCCGGTCACGTTCAGCGCGGACGAGTCCAGGAAAATCTGTCACGTACTCATCAAGTACGATCTGATCGATATGGACGACAAGCTCACCGACCAGTACCGAAACAACCGTCTTGACGAGAGCACGATGGAGGATCTCGCCAAAGCCGTGCCCGCGGTCAAGATCGATGCGATCCGTTACGCGCTTGACAGTGTGCTCGAAGGCGAACTCGTCATGCAAATCGGCAACGCACTCAAAAAGAAAGTGCTGTCCAACCCATTGAATGCCAACTGGGATCGTAAGGAATTCCAGGCATTGTGGAAACGCATCAACCACAAGTATGCGTACACGGTCAGTTTCGACGATGACGAGCTCGTCAGCAAATCAGTGTCATCCATCAACGATCATCTCGTCGTGTCGACAATGACCTATACGCTGACGCGCGGCATCCAGAAGCAGGAAGCGAACCGCAACGAGCTGGCTGCTGGCGATCATTTCGACCGTCAACATGTCAGCAACAATCAGGAACTGAACATAGCCGTTGCGCGTAACGTCACCTATGATCTGCTCGGTGAAATAGCGCGTGCGGCAAGTATCACCCGTCGCTGCGCGGCGCGCATTCTCAAGGCGATTCGCGGCGACAAGTTCCGCATGTTCGCGGACAATCCCGAGCAGTTCATCGCCAAGGTCTCGAAGCTGATCGTCGAGCAGAAGGCCACCATGATCGTGGACCACATCTGCTACGACCGCATCGAAGGCGACTACGATGCAAGCATCTTCACCGCAGGAGGCAACGTGCGCGAGGAATCCGAAGCCTACCGCGCCAGCAAATGCGTGCAGGACTTCGTCTTCCCCGACGGTACCGCCAAGGAAAGCGTCGAACGGCGCTTCGCCAAGGATCTCGACGCTGCGGACGAAGTTGCGGTTTATGCGAAACTCCCGCGTGGATTCCAAATTCCCACGCCGGTCGGCAACTACGCACCCGACTGGGCGGTCGCATTCCGCGAAGGCAGCGGCATCAAGCACCTGTTCTTCGTGGCTGAAACCAAAGGCACTATGGATTCGTTTGAACTACGTCAAGTCGAAAAAGGCAAAATCGCCTGCGCTAAGACGCTGTTCAACAAGTTCCAGCTGGCCGGCGAGGTTCGCTATGGTCAGGCGGACAGCTATCAGTCGCTCCTCGAGACGATCAAATCACTGCAATAACAGGCATGAAATGGCTCTGTTAAACCAATTTTGGCATACAAAGGAGTCAATGGGTTGATTCCCTTATGGAATCAGCTCTCAATCTGTATAAAGTTTTTTAAAGGATCAATGGCAGTCGAATAAAGACGGGCTATGGGGTAGCATGAGACAAACTAATGGCCCCGGCGGAAACCGGGGCCATCGACGTAGAGCGCTTCAGCCTTTCGCCGAAGCAGCAGTGCAAGGATAGCATGTGGGTACAGCATTGGCAACGCGTGGCGTCACCTACAGCGCAGTCGCTGGCGGCTGAGCAGATGCTGAGCCAGCCACGTTTGCAGCCATATCTGGGACTCTGCGGGCAATCGAACCGCACTGAAGCAGAGTTTGATTCGGTATTTCGATATACATGAGACCGAACGTTGTTTTTCCATCAATACCAGGAAACAGCTTGCCGAAATTGAGCGCCATATCACCAAGCACAAAGTATAAAACAGGAAGAAATGTCAATGAACTCGACAGTTATGGACTAATAATTGAGCTGACTCAATGATTGTCCGGTTATAGGAAATGTCAGCGGCACCGCCGCTAGCAGACGACATTGTTTGCAGGCGACAGAGCTAGGTGGGAAACAGGACAAGGAGCATCAATGGCACAGTACAGAACGACAACCGCAGCAGCCACAGCCACCACGGCAGCCACAGCCACGGCAGCCACAACCACAACCACAGCCACCGCAGCAGCCACAAGTGAATACGGCACCGATCTGGCATGGCTCAACGAGGCGTTGGAGGACGTCGACCAGTGGGCCGTGGCCATGCCGCTCGACGCGCAGGGTCGTCCAATCGACTGGCGCAGGGTGCGAAGGCTGAATCTGGCCGCCGGTCTCGGCGTGGCATCCGACCAGGATCTGCAGGCCGGCGCCGGTTCGGATCTGCATCTCATGCTCAGCCATGATTATGCAATGCGCAACATGCTCGAGTCGATTCTCGCGCAGTGCACCACCGCGTTCATGATGGACTTCGACCGCCACCTAACCTCGTATCGACTCCCCCGCGCACTGGCATATGTGAATCGCCGCCTCAACGACGAGATTCAGCTGCTCATCGATCGCGGCGCCGCACAAGGCTATTGGACGGTCAGTACCGAACGCCAAGGGCGTTCCAATGTGACCGTGCTGCATCGTGAACCGCTCTGCCCGTTCGCCATCGACGACATTCAGGACGATACCGCGCTCATGCAGGAGGCGCGCGCCGCCTATCGCAGCCAGCAGAACGCGGCACGGGCTACGGCGAATGCCACGAATCGCGCGTACGGCGCGTCAACCATCACGAATCCCCCCAGCGCGGCCCCGACCACCGCCGCCCCCGCTTCGGCATCTCGCAGCACCGCGCCCAATCACGGTCAATACGGCCGATCCGATTGGCGTGATGCCTACCTGCCCGGTCGCAGCGTGGACATGGTCATGGGAATCGACATCGAAACCACCGGCATCGACCCGGCACGCGTGTATATCATCGACGTCGGCTTTGAATACATGAACATGCGCTCCCCGCGACCGGCAAACGCGCCTGGCGGGTTCCGATATGAGCAGCACTACTACACCGAAGGCGACGCCTACGGCCAGGCCCGCCTGCGATTCGGCGTGACCGCGCGCAACTCGCGTCACGGCAATCCGCTGATCGCCGATCTGATCGGAATCGACGTGCGCGCCATCGGGCCGAACGCCGGACTCAAGCCGTTCGACGAATATCCGGACGCGCAGCACGCGCTGCTCACCCGGCTCATCCGTCAGCCATACGTGGCGCACAACGCCACATTCGAGCATAGCTACTTCATGCTCAACATCGCAGGCTACGCGGAACACTATCGCAACGGCGACATCACCATCATCGACACCCTGCCCATGAGCAAGCGCTGGGATGCCGGCTCGGCACCCGACGAAGCGCATCCGTACGGCAGCAACACGCTCGACGCCTACGCCAAGCGACAAGGTGCGCTAGCCGCGGACAAAGCCGAACGCCATCTCGGCCTGGAAGACACGCATATCATGCTCGTGGCGATGAAACATCATCTCAACATGCTCCGGCAAACCGGGCAGGGGCCGTGGGCACCGGACGGCAAGCCCGGCATCGGCGGCAAATACTGCCGCAAGCGGCGCTGAACCAGAGTGCTGAGCCAGTGATCGACACAGTGACCGGCCACAATGGCCGGCCACAATGACCGCAATCGATGCAGCCCAATACCCGTCAAGGACTGGCACCAACGACTGGGAGGCGACGTGACGGCCGACGCGATCATGGACCGCATCATCCACAACGGCATCACCATCGACACCGGCGAATACACCATGCGCCGACACCACGCCAACACCACGCGCGCCAAACCAATAACCAATAACACACAACCTGATGTGGCCGTGATGTGGCCGTGGGATGCAACGCTTAATTGACCCATCATCGCGTTCCGTCCCACTATTCCGGGGGACGCAACGCAAAACAACGCCTGAATCGCGTTGCGTCCCACTAATTCCCACTGATTCGGGGGACGCAACGCAAAACAACACCCAGATCGCGTTCCATCCCATTATTCCGGGGGACGCAACGCAAAAACAGGCCCGAATCACGTTGCGTCCCACGACTGCGCTGGCACCACATGGAGCATTCAGGGAACTCTCAGATGAAATCGTTGGAAAATGGCGGATTCGGTGTGAGGCTTTCATGGCTGGTTTGCTCTGGAATAGTGCGCGAGTGGGACGGAACGCAGGATCGGGGCTTATGCGCGTTGCATCCCACAGAATTGCCTGTTTTTGTGGGACGCAACGCGATTCGCGCGTCTTGTTGCGTTGCATCCCACAGGTCACACGCCAGTCGGTGGGATGCAGCGTGATTTTGGCTTGTTTTTGCGTTGCGTCCCAATAATATCCGCGAGAGCGTGGGACGGAACGCGATAGAGGGCCCTTGTTGCGTTGCATCCCACAAGATGGTGGCACGCAGCGCCCAACCATGGTGCCCCACCGTCCAGCCCACGAAAACAGCAACAGCAACAGTCTCATAATTGTCCGGTTATTCATGGTGATAGCGAAAAACCTCATTGAAAGGAGAATCATCATGAGCATCATCATGGATGTATCAGGAAACCGGAATTTCAGGCAGCTTCCACCCAGCGCCACCGGCGAGCGCCGGTTCGCGGCGCACTTCAGCCTCCCCTACTGGAGCCACGCCAGCGCGTCGGAGAAGTTCTTCGCAAGGCGCACGGCGGAGACGCCGCTGCAGTTCAGCGCCATGTATTTCCGCCGACCGCAGCACGACGAGAACGGCAACTGGAACTGCCGCTGGATCGACCGCTGCACGATCACCGACAGCGCCGGCTGCCGTGTGACCAACGACCACTACCCCGCGCGGCTCCAGTTCAACATTCCCCGACTGCAGCACTGGATGACCGAACAGCAGTTCATGCCGCTGATGAAAGTGAGCTTTCGCCCGGCATTCGCCGACATGCCCGACTCGCCGGTGATCACGCATGTGGAACGTCTGTGGGACGTGCTCGATCTGGATACGGCGATCAACGACAACATGCTCACCGATGATCGCGACGAAGCCGAACCGGACCTTCACGCGGTCATCGAGCACACCACCGGCGTGGTGATTCCGCTCGGCGTCGGCACCAAAACCGAATTCATCGTCGGCCAGAACGACATGATGACGATCCGCGTGAGGTCCACCGGATCCGTCGACACGCCGTATCACAGCCTCAACGGGAACGAGAAATACGAGGATGATGCCGCTGCCGCCAGCCCCTCCGGCAGCCCCTCCGGCAGCCCCTACACCGAGCAGGAGCTGAATCGAGACATCGCGCGGTGGAGTCGCGAACTCGGCGAGCACATCGCCAAACGCGACACCGACGAGTTCGCGCAATGGCGGGCCGCCATCCGCGAACTCAAGGAGGAGGCCCTGTTTGAAGACCGCATCAGCCAGCTCGAACGCGGCCAAGACTAGCGTCCGGCATCGACAGTCCGCTGACCATATCGCCGGCTCCCCGACTCCCCTCATCAGAGTAGGGGAGCCAATCACATCAACCAACCACAACCCACTGCGCATACCCAATTCGATCGGAGGATTCAATCATGAATACAACAGCACAAGGCACACAACCAACCATGAACGCAGCAGCACGAAGCGCACGCCCAATCATGAACCGACGAGCGGCCGCGTCACTGCCGCCTGTGGTGTATCTCGACGACATACTCGACCAGTTCCACAACGACGACACCGGACTGCCGCCGCGCGACGGCGACCACGGCGGCCGACACGAACCGCAATGCATCTACGCGAGCAGCGGATTCGATGACGACGAGGACTTCGCCGACCTGGACGATCCGCACGCGGCACAGCGGCACGACTGCCATGAGAAACCGGAATACTACATCAAGGCGTACCGGTCGGACCCCGGCGATACGGCGACGCAACCGGAAACGTACTACTACTGCCCGCGCCACTTCGCAGCAAACATCGGCTACCTGTGCGACGTCATGGCGCGGCGCACGCCCGATCTGGAGATTCAGCGCTTCATTGAGCATGGCGAGCTGCCGCCGCGCTACACGATTCAGGAATGGGGGCCGCTCGCCGGGTAGGGTGCGGCCGCATGATCTTGACTGGCATGCGTCCTACCAGTTACGTCGTAATAGCATGGTGGGGGTGCGCCGGTATGACGCGCCGGTATGGCACATCCCCACCAATCGACCATTCGGTCAAGTGACCGTCTATGAGGCTAGTCGAGCCAGCCGTTCTTGTGGCGTGCGGTGCGCACCACCTTTCAGGAGGATGTATTCCACCCTGAGCAGCTCACTGTATTGCAGATTTCAGGCATGTTGCAGGCCGCGCACACCATAGCGGCGGCGTGCAGCCTCAGCCGTCACGCCGAGTGCCCTGCCAATGGTATTCCATGACTGGCCATGCTCCCGACTGGCCTTGACCGTTTCTTCGATCTCTCGCTCCAACGCGTGCCTCTGATAGTTGAGCCGTCGCAGCTCACGCGAGGGATCATAACGCGGGTCGAGCGTCGGATCGCCTGGCGTTGGCACATCCTGTGCCTCCATCTCGGCAGCGACTTCAAAACCGAATGCGGCTAGCGACTCCTGCTCGGCCTTGGGAAGATCCTCAAATCTCATCGTAGTCCCTCCTTTCTTAGGTAGCTTTGGCGCGCCTTCATGGCGTGCACGATCAACTCCACATCGTAGCCCGCTCTCGACGCGGTACCGATCTCATACCAGACAGCTCCCGATACTCCAGGCCCCACGTACATATACGTGGGTGGATCACGGTTGTAGTTGATATCGACCGGCCCCCGCGATTCGCGCCACGCATGCAGGATGTCGTTCTCGGACACCCCGTGCTTGAACGCAGATGGCAGGATGATCGGCTCATCGTCTTCGTTTTCGAATCTCACGACACAATCATACTTGGCAATATGTATTGCCGTCAAATGTTGCCGCAATATGTTGCCATCAATTATTGCAGGGGCACGCATAAGGCTCACCATCATATTCATGGTTTCTCGCCAGCCACCCGCCACCCACGCGCCACCCGCCACTCAAGCGCAACCACACTGCCACCC
>NZ_RQSP01000011.1:66132-76504 GCF_009078285.1 Bifidobacterium jacchi | reverse complement strand
ATCGCGATTTGTTTTGTTTGGCGACAGAAAATCGTACACAGGACACGGGCCATGCCCTTCCATCTCAAGCCCAAACCAAAGTGCGCAAAAAATCGGGCCTTATCCCTGCGGTTGGACAAGCGAAAACAATCGTCCAAAACGATCAATCTTCCGCTGCGCTTGCTGCGGACTAACCCAATACGCTGATATCGCTGCCGCCAGAAACATCAGGGCGAGACGTTCCCGCCCGGACGGCTGGCAATGGATCAGCAGACCAAACATCCTGAACCAACTCCGCAAGGAGCATGTTCAGCGATGCCCGGACAGTAAACACTGTCCGTCACGCCGTAAGGAGTACGGCTCCCCAACGTCAATCACACTACATGCTAAGACCATGCAAGAGACTGATACGAGGGTCAAGAACACGCCTAACAAAACAAAAAACTAGACACGTTCATACTCTTACTGTAGTCGCCGATGAAGCCATCGGATTTCGGAGTGCAACCCGCACCCCTCCGCAATCCAATCATCGCCCAACCGTATCAGTGCGACGAATCCCACACGGCATCCGCAGTCGTTACGTTGACGAGCGGAAGCATCCACAGAGACACAAGGTTGGCAGCACACGGCGGTGTCGCCGGGAGCGACAACCCGTTCGTTCGAGAAGAGCATGACGTTCGCACCCTCCACCCGCATCACGGTGCGTGAAACCGTGGCCTCGGGCTGCACCTCGACCAGTGGGGCGACCGCCGACGAATTCGACACCGACTGTACGGCGTCGGCGCGCACGCGATAGCCGTCACGGCAGGGCTCTTCCCGCCTATCCCCTCACACGCGCGATGCGTCACAGGCAATGCGCCATGTAGAGCGGCAGCTTGATCCGCTCGCCACCGGCCTCAAGCTGTCGGGGGTGCAGCACGTACTCCTTGCCGAGCTTCCCGCCGTACAGTCTGCGGAACTTGTCGAGGGAGGAGGTGCCGTACCGTCTTGTGGATTTCACCTCGATCGGGCTGATCCGGGGTTTCATCGCGGCATCGTCGTATTCGCGCACGATGAGGAAATCAATCTCCATGGTTCTCGCGGCATCCTCCCTGCTCGACCGCGAGAAGAAGAACAATCGGCGGCCGTTGGCGCGGAATTGCTGCGCCACGGCGTTCTCGACGAGCATCCCCTCGTTCAGCGACAACTTGTCGAACAGGATGTCCCGGTACACGTCGTCAGGCGTTGTCTCGCGGTCCGCGAACGTCTGCGCGACCAGCAGCCCCGTGTCGGCCATGTAGCATTTGAACGACGCGTTGTCCTCGTACAGCCCGAGGCCGACCGATGGGTCGGTCGCGTTGCGGCAGATGTTGATCAGCCGCGCGTCCTCCAGCCAGAAGAACGCGGCATCGTACTCACGCAGGCGAGCGTCCTTGTCGACCGATGCCAAGGTGAATCGTTTCTCATGCTTGGACAGCTGCCCGGGTATCTGCGCGAAGATGCCACGCACACGACCCGCGTCCCCATTGGCGAATTTACCGATGTCATCGCCATAGAGCTGCAGGATGCCGCGCTTGATGTCATCGGCCTCGCCGAAATCACGGCGCTCCACATAGCTGGAGACGACCTGGGGCATGCCTCCGACCAGCAGGTACTCACGCCACAGGCGCATCGCACGCTTGTGCAGGACGTCGGGCAACGGTCGCAACGCATCGAACGCATGGCGGATCGTCTCTGCGAGCAGTTCCTCCCCCATGGCCCAGCAGAACTCCTCGAAATCCAACGGCCCCATGCCCATCTTTCTCTCCTCGGAGGGAATGACGATGCCTTCCACGTTCTTCCTGATAGAAATCAGGGAACCGGTCTCGACATAGTCGTACCTTCCATCCGCGACCAAGTATTTGATCAGTTCGCGCGCCGCGGGATACCGCTGCACCTCGTCGAAGATGATCAGCGAATCCCGCTCGTACAGACGCGTGCGGTAATACGCGGACAGCATCATGAACAACGTGTCGAAATCATCGCGCTGGTTCTCGAACACATCGTGCACCTCCTGCGGCAGACGGGCGAAGTCGACGAGCAGATACGACCGGTACTGCGTGCGCCCGAATTCCACCGCTGTGGTGCTCTTGCCCACGCGCCTGGCCCCCTCGATCAGCACCGCCTCACATCCATTCGCCCTGTGTTTCCACGCGATGAGTTTGTCCAGCATCTTGCGCCGCAACATGGCCAATCACCTCGCTATCACGAAATCAACGGTATGGACACACCTATTTTTACACGAAAACAGAAGTATAGGTATCTCGGATTTTACACGAAATCAATGGTATGAGAATCCTCTGTTCCACACGAAAACGGCTGCATGGCCGACGCCGCGGACATGGCGGGTGCGCGGACACATCACGACATCACAACCGGAATCCGAGAATCCCTGAGATACGGCGCGAGTAGGCGTAGGCGACGAAGGCGCGCTGCAGCAGAATCGGCAGCAGGAAGTTCAGCCCCAGCACGCCACCGGAGGCCCTGAGCAGGATGAGCATGCCCAAGGAGAAGCCGGCGTAGCCGAATACGCGCACTTCGATAAGCGGACGCGCCATCTTCAGCTGCACGGCCACGAACACGGCGAGCACGGCCACGGATGTGGCGAGTGTGACCCAAAACCGCCACAGGCATCCACCGTTCGCCCACGACGTAGAGGCAACGCCGATGGGCGCGTCATTTGCGAGACTGGTAAGCGGAATGGCAATTAGCCGGCATATTTGCCGGCGCGGAAGGCTATCGACAACATCATCAAGAAAAGGAGATACACACCATGAAGACTCTGGTGCTGGTGTTCCACCCTGACCTCAAGGGCCAGTCGCACGTCAACAAGGCGCTGGCCGAGGCCGCCGCCGAACTGGACAACGTGACCGTCCGCGACGAGTACGCGCTGTACCCGGACGGCAAGATCGACGTGGCCGCCGAACAGAAGGCCATCGAAGAGGCGGACCGCGTGGTCTTCCAGTTCCCGCTGTACTGGTTCTCCTCCCCGGCGCTGCTCAAGAGCTGGGAGGACGAGGTTCTGCAGCACGGCTGGGCATACGGTTCCGAAGGCCACGCCTTCGAGGGCAAGGAATTCGGCGTGGCCGTCTCCACCGGCTCCCCGGAGACCGCCTACCAGCCGGACGGCTCCAACAAGTTCGTTATCGACCAGCTGCTCACCCCCTTCCAGGGCACGGCCAACTACGTGAGCGCCACCTGGATCAAGCCGTTCGTGACGTTCGGCGCCTTCGGCATCACCGATGAGGCGCTGTCCGCCGCCACCAAGGCCTATCAGGAAGCGCTGTCCGCCTGATTGAGGTACGGCTCGCAGGCACGGGCGCAATAGTCCCAGATGCACTGCTCGCCGTCGGGCGAGATCCACACTTGGGATTGATGCGCTTGGGTCTGCGATTGCCCCAGAACCGTCCGCTGACGCCTTCGACATCCGGCGATGACACCAGATAGATGCTGGTGCGCGCGCCATGCCGCGCGGCGCGCATGAACGGCATCCACAGGAGGACCAGCGGCAGCATGAACGGACGCTCGGCGTCATGGCATGTCTGCCTTCACATGTCCATGTCCGATTCTTGAACTTACGAGCGGAATCTGCTATAGTCAAAATGCTTTGCTTGGAGACAGGCAAGGTTCCAAGTCGCCGGGGGGTTTCCCGGCATTTTCATTTTCATTTTCACCAGTCCGGAGGTGACGATTGACGGCACCCGTCCTGAGCATTTTCGCGGACGAGAGCGGCGAATGAGGTAAACGCTCGGAGTACTATCTGATTGGCATGTCCAACCAAAGCCCTTCCTACCGTACCGCGGTGAAGAAGAAGCGCGGGAAGGGGAAGATGATGCTGCCGTCGGACTGGGTCGGATACTCCTCCCGCACGCGGGCGAACACCTCCGACTCGAAAGCACGGCGTTCCTCATCGGTCGCCAACGCCTGCAGGTAGGGGCGCAGACCGGTGCCACGATACCAGTCCATGATGGCCTCATGCGAGGGAAGCGTGTGCATGTACGCGGTCTTCCACATGCGGAAGCTAGCGGCGCACGTATGCAACAGCTCCCAGTATTCAGGCGGCGTGAGGTTGTAGAACTCGCGTTGCTGCGGAAGCCGGTCGGCGTAGGCCTGCGAATGGGCGATTTCGGCGATGATGCGGTGAATCGGCTCCTCGTAGTTCATCGGCGTCTGCACGGCCAGAACACCGCCCTTATGCAAGCGTCCCAGCAGCCGTGGAATCAGGCGGTTGTGGTCCGGCACCCATTGGATGCAGGCGTTGGAGAACACCACGTCGAAGTCATCCGGCAGATCGGCAAGGCCAAGGATTGCTCCGGGAGTCCCAGACTCCACGGACACGTCGCACAGCGCGAAATCGATATCGGGATGCTCCTTGCGTGCGGCCTCGATCATCTCCGGCGAACTGTCCACACCTAGGATCTCGGCGTGCGGATAGCGTTCGCGCAGCACAGCCGTGCTGTTGCCCGGCCCGCAGCCGATGTCGAGCACGCGCCGGACCGACCCGTCGTCGGGCGGCAGCTGCATCGCCAGATCACGCGACGGCTGCGTGCGTTCACGATTGAACCGCAAATACTGTTCCGAATCCCATGTGACCATGCGTCCGACGCTAATCGGAGACCACAGGCGGTCCACACTCCTGTTCACATGCCGGACGCTTGCAGACTGCTCGCCTCGCCGGGCAGCAAATCCCCGGCATGAGCCACAATGCCCGACCTCAATCGAATCCGCCGCGCGCCCCTGAATAACGTCTGTTGCTATACTGTATAGCAGCAGACGACTTGAGAAGGAGCCCGATATGGCAATGACACAGATGAACGTGCGCATCGACGACAAGCTCAAGGATGACGTTGATACGGTGCTGCGCGAACAGGGCGTCTCCTCCAGTGACGTGATACGTTCGCTATGGCGCTATATCGCCGACAGAAGACAGGTGCCGCGTCTGGAAACGACGACGGAGGAACAGGCCCGCAGACAGCGCCGGATGCGCAGGCTCACGATGATCGACGCCTCTTCAGGACTCATACAAGAGGAACTCCTGCGCGCAGGAGTCATCGACGAAGACACGAATCTTCTCGCCGGGCAGACCCGGCAGGACATTCGCTCAGATGTATACGACCAGAAACTCGATGACTATCTGAACATGGCAAGGAGCGTCTGATGAAGCGCCCGAATCCCCAACGCGTCCTTCTGGATACGAACGTGCTGCTGGATCATCTGCTGCAACGCGACGGGCACGCACAGCAGGCAAGACGAGCCCTGGAGGCATGCGCGAACCATGACGTGGCATTGCTGTGCGCTTCGACATCGTTGAAAGACATCGCCTATATAGCCGAGGCGATGGTTCGCAGACAATTCAAGCAGGGAGAATCGGCTCTGGAAAACGAGACCCTGAACGTGCTGGTGCGTCATGTACCGTGGCGTTGCGTGGAGCAGGCACGAGCATTATGCGACATCGCGTCAATCGACCAGCAGACCTGCGACGATGCCCTCGCCCTGCGCTCCAAGCATGACGATTTCGAGGACGATCTCATCATCGCGGCCGCACGGCGGTCCGGCGCCGACTGCGTCATCACATCCGATGCCGAGCTGATCGCGCATTTCCCGGAATACTGCGTCAGTCCAAGCCATATCGTGCAATCGTTCACGGCCAACGACGAATGCGACGAAGGCGTCACAGCGCCTTGAGCGTCTTCTCCCCCAGCTGTGCGAGCACGCCGTCGGCGAGCAGCCGATAGCATTCCTCGGACGGGTGGAACCGATCGGATGCCCAGAACCGATCGTCGGACAGACCGGTGTCGTAGTGGGTCATGTCGACGAACGGGATGCCGCGTGCCGCGCAGATCGACCGACTGATCGCGGTCTGCCGGTCGGTCATGTCGAGAATCGCCTTGCGCAGCGTGTGGCCGAGCGCCGGCGAACGATACACCTGACCGGAGCTGATGACCACCACATGACGGCTCAACGCCGTCGCCTCATCGATGGCGGCCGTCAGATCCTCACGCCATTCGGTCTCGCTGCGACGAGCCATCAGATCGTTCGAGCCGGCGCACAGCACCAGCAGATCAGGACGCACCTGCACCTCGGGCAGCAGACGGAAGCGTACGCGCCGCATCGTCGCGCCAAGACGGCCATGCGTCTGCCATGCGACCTCGCGACCGGTGATGCGGGCAAGCGAGCGGGCCATGTCGGGAACAAGTCCCTTGATCTGATCGTCAACGCCGCACCCCACAGTCAGGGAATCGCCCACGGCGACGAGGCTGATCGGATGCTCTCCGGCGTGCGAGTCCGCGGCGAGCCGGGCGGGACGAACCGTCCCCGCGCGATCGCCCGCGGGCTCCGGCGCCAGTCGGACGGTGTGCTTGGCGACCAGCGCCTCGGTCAATGCGACGGGTCTCTCCCACCACTGCAAAGCCATGTTCATCCCCCGGAAAACCATGCGTATGGCATCGTACCGCCATCGCTGCCGTATACGGCAACGCATGATCCGGACTGATGTGAGCGGTGCGCGCATCAGCCGGGCACCGCTGCCATGACAACGCAAGCCAGCATAGCAGAAGCAGAGTATGCGCAATCGCCGCGGTCCACGGCGACGCCGTCCAGTCGGTGATCGGGCCGATGAATCCGCCGATGTAGACCGGGCACTGCGTGATCGGCGCGGTATCGGCGAACGCATGGGTGAGGACGGGTGTGAAGGTGGATGTGAACGTGGTTGCGAAGGTGGATGTGAAACCATGGGCGACTGCAAGTGCCGCTGTCTGCATCATTATGGACATGCCGCACACGCTACGGCATGCGCGCTTAGGCGAGGCTAAGACACGTTCCGGGGAAACCCCGCTCGAGGCCGCCAAATACCAGTTCGTGGTGTTCGCCGCCATCGCAGCGCTGACACTGGTTGCCGACAGCCTCATCCTGACGATGGTCTACCGCACCTGCTTCACCGCCGACGACCAGTACAAACCGCCGTCGATGCGGTAGGGCGACAAGTAAACAAACGCCGGGGTGGATGCAGAGCCTTTAGGATTCTCCGCGTCCACTCCGGCAAGTCATATGCGCCCCCTATGCCAGACGGCGGTATTCCTCCTCGTTCACCGGTTCGAGCCATTCGTTCGAGGCGCCTTCGGCCTTGGGCATGATGGCCACATGCGCGAACGCCTCATGCGGAGCCGCCCCATGCCAGTGCTTGGTCTCCGGTGGGATATAGGCCACGTCGCCCGGCTTGAGCTCCACCGGAGTCTGCCCCTCGATCTGGTAGTAGCCGCGGCCGCCCACCGCGAGCAGGATCTGGCAGACGCCATGATGGATGTGCCAGTGATTCGTACATCCAGGCTCGAAGGTCACGTTCGCCACGTTCACCTGATTGTCGCCGGCAAGCGGCGCGAGATAGCTTTGGCCTTCGAAATACTGGGCATAGGCGTCGTTCGGCTTGCCCATCGGGAAGACGCTCGGATTGTCCATCGTCATATCGTGCTCACTTTTCCAGTCCGGCGACCCACTTGGCGAGTTCGGTTTCCTTGACATTCGCGGCGAGGCGACGGCCCGCGATCCAGTGCGCGGCCGGCGCGGAGTCATGCAGCTGCACGCCGTCGGCGCCGCGGATGCTGGAGCCGGACGTGGCGAACGTCACGATGGTCTTGCCCGACCAATCCTCGCTTTCGAGGAAGGTGCGCACCACGCGCGGCGCGGTCTCCCACCACAGCGGATAGCCGACGAACACCACGTCGTACGGCGTGATATCAATGGGATGCGCAAGTTCGGGGCGCATCTCGCGGTGCTGGTGCTCCACGCTGGACCGGCTGTTCGGGTCCCGCCAATCCACGTCGGCGGCGGTGTACGGCTCAGCCGGCACAATTTCCTCGATATCCGCGCCGGCAGCCTTCGCCAACCGTTCGGCCACGGCCCTCGTGGTGCCGGTGGCGGAGAAATACGTAACCAGAATTCGCTTGCCCATATCGATTCCTTTCCTCACAACAGGGCAGCCGATCCCGCACGGCAGTGTACGGCCCGCCGCATGCCGCAACGCAGTCATACGCCAGCCGTCCGCAAATCGGCTCTACTAACCGATTATGGCGCGGGCGCAATCCCTGTCCAATAGCTATGGGCCATACGCGAACATGCCACGCAGGCATGGCAGCCAACGAGCGGGAACGGTACGGCAACGGGCTTCAAGGTCAATCAGGCGGATATGGGCCTTCCAGTACCGCGTCAGCTGCACAGTGCGGCATATCATCCATTCATCCCATGTATTGGCGATTATGGTGGATGCAGTCTGGGGATGGCCCACCTTGTCGTCGTCTCAGCGAATGCTGCATCAGCGGCTACCGTCGAGGATGGTCATATGATCGTAGATGCCCACCATGCGAATGGTGCGCTTGGATTCACGCCTGAAATACACCACCAGCACGTCATCGTCGAACGTGTGGGACTCGAAATGATGACCGTCCTCGAAAGGACTATGTGCAAGCGGATGATCATGCCAGCCGGTCTCCTCCACCCGTCCCTTCTCAGCCAGCTCGCAAATCGCCTCACGCACCGAGCGAATGACGAGCGCGAACTGCTCATGCGTGTACTTGCTTTTCAAGGGCAACGCCGTTCGCCAGAAATGCGGCGACGCCTTGACCGTCCATCGGCTCACTGGCCCACCTCTTCGGCGGTCAGTCCAAGCTCGGCAAGCACATCGCCGGGTATCGTGCGCGCATCTGTCGAGTCGTCCGGGATAAGCCCGTATTCCTGAGCCTCGGCGTACACCATGTCACGGCGCATATCCTCCGACAGCTCGCGAGCGCCATTCGATGAGAAGATGCCGTCGAACGGCGTGCGGTTCTCATTGGCGACCTGCGTGACCATCATCTTCATCGCGGCCGGCGTGGTGATGCCATTGCGTGCGAATGCGGCATCGGCTCGCGCTTTGACATCATCAGGTACATTGATCTGGATAAGAGCCATGAAGAGCCTCCTCAAATGCCTCCGATTATGTGATCACCATAATATCTCATAGATATCTCATCGTCATGAGGTAAGCGCATGTCACTCGATGCCGCCGCCTTGACGCTCGCGTTGATCGCCGGATTCCAGCTCATCCCAAGGCTTGTGCGGCAGTCCCCGCTGCCGTCGGCGCATCTCGTGCCGTTCTCCGCGGTCTAATCCCGCACGCAAGGCAGGGACCACCGCCATGCCTGCGAGGCATCACAGGAATCGCAGGCATAAGTTAGGACTGATCGATGCGGCACGGCATGCAACGCATCGCGAGGCGGCCGAGCCGACTACTCGCCGTGCTGCGCGTCCGTGCAGCCTTCGCCGCTCTCGATCCGCTGCCGCATGAACGCGATGAATGTCTCGACGGCCGGCGCATGCCTGCGCCCACGCTTCCACGCCACCACGGAACGGGCCTCAAGATGCGGGGCGAGCGGCACGAAGCGCAATCCTTCGCCGACCTGACCCACGTCATAGGTCAGCGCGACGCCCACGCCCTGACGCACCGCCATCGCGGCGTTCAGGGGCAGATTGAAGATGCACGCGGTTTGCACCTCGTCGCGCAGCGAGCCGAACCAGTTGAACAGTTCGCTACGCACCTGAGGCCGCAGAGGCAGCAGCAACGGACGGCCGACCAGATCGGACGGAACGATCCCGTTGCGATCGGCGAGTGGATCGTCGTCGCGCATCATCGCACCCCAGACATCCGGCGTGTCAAGGCGTTCGAAATCGAAGCGGTCCACCTCCACCGGCTCGGTCATCAGCGCCAGATCGCTCAACCCCTGTTCGAGCCGTTCCTGAATCACATCAGCCGTGGCGGAAATCATGACGAACCGAACATGGGGATGAAGAAGACGGAACTGCGCCATGCATGAGGTCAGGAACGCCACGCTGCGCACGTCCCCGCAGCTGACCGAAATCTCCCCGGCGAGATGCCGTCCTGCACTAAGCGCCACATCACGCTCGGTCTTGTCCGCGAGCTCCACGATGGCGCGCGCCCGGTCCCGCAGCAGCTCCCCTTCGCCGGTCAATGTGACGTTGCGCCGGCCGCGCACGAAGAGGGTGACGCCGAGCTCCTCCTCAAGCTGCCTGAGCTGACGCGACAGCGTCGGCTGCGAGATCTGCAGCAGTTCGGCCGCCCAGGTGATGTTGCCCTCCTCGGCGACGGCGAGGAAGTACCTCAGTACGCGCAGTTCCATCATCGTCCTCCTGATGTGATTGTACGGATGCGTTTCGATTGGGTGCGTGGCGGCTGCTTCGGTAGCGACGACTGCGTCGCCCGCCTCCGGAAGTCCGGTGCGGCGCCTCCATGATGTTCATGATCGCATGATAGCGCGGATCGCAGCATCCGAATCGTCCGTAACTGCGCGTGATTACGAGGTCGCCGCGCAGTTAAGGACGAAAA
>NZ_RQSP01000011.1:64541-66036 GCF_009078285.1 Bifidobacterium jacchi | reverse complement strand
CAGGGCCGAAATCGTCCGTAACTGCGCGGGACCGTCGAGATCGCGCGCAGTTACGGACTAAACACGCTCCGCCCCACCCCAGAGTTGTACGCGGACGGCGACTTCCCCTCCTTGCGCGTCACGTAGATCGCATCCGGGTCGCCTCAAACCGCATCAACGGACCGCAACGGTGTCATCATGACCGCAGTTTCAGCCGCCTGAGAGTTATCCACATTGTCGTCATCATCAGAGGTTCCGTCCACATGACCCCGTCTGGCTTGACCAAATCCAATCCAGCCTCCATCATGTGCGCATGAGACCAAACAAAGACATCGAACGGCTCGCCGCCGAAGCGGAATGCGAACAGCGCTGCCTCCTGCCTGAGAACGAGGCGCAGTTCAAGCTGATCCTTGCGCGCATGCGCTCAGGCGAGATCATCCGCACGCATCGCGGGACCTATGCGCGCAGCGACTATTGGAACACGCTTCTGCCACCCGAGCGGGCACGTCACATCATCCGTGCGATATCGCTGCGGCATCCTGACCGGATATTCGCCGGCATCAGCGCAGCCGCCATGCTGTTCCTCGAGCATCAATGGGATCTCCATGATGACGGACTTGTCTTTCTTGCCTCCCGAAGCGGCGGATCCGCTGCGGCATATCGTGGAATCCGCCATATCGTCATGTCCGACATCCCTGTGAATACGCTGATCCGGTATCGTCACGGAAGTGCCGCACCGCAGCAGACGCTTATCGCAGATCGACTCAGTGGCCGCGATCCGCAGCGATTCGTGCCGCGAAATGCAACCGTGATCGCGGCCGTTGCGATCACGTCGCCGGCACGCATACTGGTCGACTGTGGTCTGCGATACCGTTTCGAGCAGGCGCTGCCGATCTTCGATTCCGCATTGCGGCAGCGACTCGTCACTCGCGATCAGGTGATGGAGATCTGTGATTCGCTGCACGCCGACTGCGGCACGGTCAACCGCCTTCTGCATTATGCGAATCCGCGCAACGAGAACGGCGGCGAGTCGCTGTGCTATGCGACCATCATCGATCAGGGATTCGCCGTGCCGCAACTGCAGCATGAGTTCATCGATCCGCTCGACATGCGCAACCGCTACCGAGTTGACTTCGTGTGGCACACGCCGGATGGCAGGGTCATCGTGCTGGAATATGACGGCATGCGCAAATACGTCGATCCGTCGATGACCGGCGGAGGTTCCGTTCGTGACGTGGTGCGCAGGGAACGTGAGCGCGAGGACGCGCTTCGGCGCGCCAAGGTGACGACGATTCTGCGGACGAATCATGACGAGGTGACGCGGCGGTACCCGCTGATCCGCAAGCTGATCGACGCCGAAGTGCCGATGCGCGTGATGAATTCCTATTACGAGGAAGCGTCATAGCCCGAACAACGGCTTGATGCCGCAGCAAGGCGGCTGGCGGACTGCTGCCGCGCTCCGAATCGTCCGTAACTGCGCGTGATTACGAGGTCGCCGCGCAGTTAAGGACGAAAA
>NZ_RQSP01000011.1:57869-64445 GCF_009078285.1 Bifidobacterium jacchi | reverse complement strand
CAGGGCCGAAATCGTCCGTAACTGCGCGGGACCGTCGAGATCGCGCGCAGTTACGGACGATTCGGAGCGGATGGCTGCGTGTGATCATGCACGTCGCGCGGCGTTTCGGCGCGGTTGCGCAGGCGTATGATGGTCATCGCATATAAGCGCTACCATATGGCGTGGTGCTCGGATCCGGAGAACGCTTCGATTCCGGACTTGTTGATAGCAGTGATGGATGATGATGCATGATCATGAATGATGACAATATGAACGGTGTGAACGACGATATGAACATGAACGGCGAAACGGAAGACAATCCCAGCGACATCGACGCCCAATCAGTCCAGCCAGCCCAAGCGGCCCAGCCAAACGGAACCACTCAGGGCGAAGCGGCGCAGGCCCCAGCTCCGACGATCGACCGCTCGTGGCTGACGAAGGCGAAGGAGACCATCGACCAGTGGGCGTACATCATGCTGCGCGACGCGGACGACCACGACATCGACTGGGATTGGGTGCGCTCGCTCGACCTTGAGCACGGCATCGGCGCGGCAAGCCCGGCCGATCTCGAACCCGGCGCGGCCAGCAGCGCGTTCGACCTGCTCAAGGCCGATCTGGCCATCCGCGACCGGCTGGAGGCGATCCTCGCCAAGATGAGCATGACGTTCATGCGCGACTTCGACCGTCACATCAAGACTTATGAGCTGCCGCGCGCGCTCGCCTACGCCGACCGTCGTCTGACCGACCAGATCGACCTGCTGCGCGATCGCGGCGTGGCCGAGGGTCTGTGGACGGTCGCCGACGAGGATCGCCAGCGCGTCACCGTGCCGGTACTGCACGCCGTCGAGGGCGGTCCGCTCAGCGACGAGGCGCTCGAACCCGTGCAGGATCACACCGCCGAGATCGTCAACGCGCGCGCCGAACGCCGCAAGGCCGACCGCGCCAAGCGCGAGGAGGCCCGTCACGAACGCCAGATGGCGCTGTTCGAGGCCGACGAAAAGCAGTACGGCTCCGTTGAGGCCGGACCGGACGAGTCCGCGCCCGCCGACTCCAGCTCCGATCAGGGCAGCACCGATTATCTGATCGAGGCGCAGCCGGTCATCAACGACGACAATCCCGCCGTGCCGAACGTCGAGCAGGCGTATGCGAACGAGACCGCCGTGCCGGAGGCGCGCTTCGAGCGCAAACGCCACGCCGCCGCCGAGCATGTGGCGGCGCGTCAGGCGGCCGCTCCGAAGGACTACTGGCGTGAAGTCTATCTGCCCGGCCGCGACGTGGACAATGTCATGGGCATCGATCTGGAGACGAACGGCACCGAACCGTACCGCGCGTACATCATCGACGTCGGCTTCGAATACATGAACATGAGGTCGCCGCGCCCGGCCAACGCCGGTGCCGACTACTCCTACGACAAGGACTACTACGAGTCGGGCGACGCCTACGATCAGCATCGCTTCTCGTTCGGCGTCACGCCCGAGGCGGCGCGGCACGGCAACGCGTTCATCATCGAGCTGACGGGCATCGACATCTCTCAGCGCACGGGCGCCGAGTTCCCGCTGTTCGACGAGGACGCGGCCGCGCAGGCCGATCTGCTGCGTCGGCTGACCTCGCAGCCGTACGTGGCGCACATGGCCACGTTCGAGCACAGCTTCTTCATGCTCAACGTGGCCGGCTATGCGGAGGCATACCGCAACGGCCATGTGACGATCATCGACACGCTGCCGATGAGCCGCCTGTGGGACGAGGGCTCGATCCCGAGCGAGGATCATCCCGACGGCGACAACCGGCTCGATGCGTATGCGAAGCGTCAGGGCGCGCTGCACGAGGACGATGCGGAACGCCATCTGGGTCTTGAGGATTCGCATATCATGCTGCTCGCGATGAAGCATCATCTCGCGCAGCTCAAAGCCGAGGCGCGCGGACCGTGGGGTCCCGGCGGCAAGCCCGGCGTGGGAGGCAAGCGCATCATCGCGCGCCGCCACCGCCGGTAGCAGGCAGGCAGAAGCCAATCGCAGTCGGTCATAGTCGGTCGCAGTCGGCAGTCGTCGACATAGCTGACAGGCAGTCCGGTTGTAGCCGGTGGCAGCCGACAGCAACCGGCAACGACCGGTAGCGCAACACCGGTGGCAGCCGACAGTGCACTACCGATGACAGTGGGCGGAGTGCTGGGATCATGGTCAATGCCGATGATCGCAGCACTCCGCCCACTGTTGTTGTGCGCCACTGTTGTTGTGCGCCTACTCCACCGATTTGAGCGATGAGACCGGATCGATGCGGTCCAGCACCGGATTGGTCATCAGCTCGACGAGCAGCGAGAACGCGATCGTGACCGCGGCTGCGATCAGATAGCTCGTCCAGCGCACGCTTACCTCGAAATACAATCCGGGCATGGCGAGCGCAGCGGTCAGCAGTCCGCCGATCCACCGGCCGAGCGGCAGGCCGACGGCCACGCCCATCAGCGTCAGCAGCAGCATCTCGCGGTTGACGTACCGGTGCACCTCGCGATCGAAGAATCCGAGCACCTTGAGCGTGGCCATCTCGCGCACGCGTTCCGACACGTTCACATTGGCGAGCGTGAACAGCACGACGAGCGCCAACGCGCCAGCCAGCGCCACGATGAGCGCCACGACCGCGCCCATCAGGTCGAAGCTGAAGGAGCGTCGCATGTCGGCGGTGCTGACGACGCTCAGCACGCCGTCGCGTTTCGCGAGGCGCTTCGCATAGGCGATCTGATCGTCGTCCGAATCCCGGTAGCGCGCGAACAGCGCGTTCATCGTCACCCCGTCGATCGTTGCGGCATCGGCGTTGGTGCTGGGTGCGGCATCGGCGTTGGCATCGGCTCCGGAGTCGCTGTCGCCGCCTCCCGTATCGCCGCCTCCCGTATCGCCGAATGCGGTCCGGTATCCGGCGGCCGTCATGTACACGTCCGATCCGATCACCGAGCGGCTGACCGCGCGCACGCGCACGCGGGCGCGGTCGGTGCCGCCGTTGGTCAGCGTGATCTCGTCGCCGGCGTTCACGCGCAGCGCATTGGCGGCGCTTTGCGAGACGATCGCCTCGGGCAGAGCGGCTGATGCAGCGTCGCCGCCCGAGTCGCCGCCAAGCGTGACCGTCCGCCCGTCCTCGACCGATCGCAGATCGGCGATGATCTGCAGGTCAGACGACTGCGGCACGGTGATCAATTGGATGCTTTCGGATTCGCCGCCCGCATTGGTCAGTTCGCCGGTGTCCACGCGCGCCTCGACACCGGTATCCCCGCTGAAATCCGCCTTCGGTTCGGCGGCGAGCGAGTCGCGCGTATCCGTCAGCTTGTCGGCATCGGTCACGACCAGCAGATCATAGCGGTAGATATCGCGATACTGCGTGTCGGGCAGGGCGTCCACGGTGTCGTTGATCGCCAGTCCGCATACGATGAGCGCGGTGCATCCCGCCACGCCGACGACCGTCATGATGAGCCGCCCCTTGAACCGGAAGAGGTTGCGAGCGGTCACCTTGTTGAGGAACCTCATGCGCCGCCACAACGGTCCGATGCGTTCCAGCAGCACGCGCGACCCCGCCTTGGGCGCCTTCGGGCGCATGAGTTCGGCCGGATTGCGGCGCAGTTCCGCCCGGCACGCCACCAGCGTGGCCGCAACGCATGCCACGACGAACAGCGCCACGCCGGCAGAGCCGTACGCCCAGTCGTAGAGCAGCGAGACGTTCGGCACCACGTACATGCCTTCGAGCACGATCAGCAGAAACGCGGGGATGCCGAGGAATCCGGCCAGATCGCCCAGTCCGCCGCCGATCAGACAGGCGAGCAGCGCGAACAGCACGTATCGCATCGCCACGGCGACGGGCGGATAGCCGAGCGCAAGATAGGTGCCGATCAGCGAGCGGTCCTCCTCGACCATGCGGGTCATGGCGGTCAGGCTCATGAACACGGCGACCAGGAGGAACACGATCGGGAATGCGCGCCCGATCGATTCGATCGATCCGAGATCGGATTTGAGCGAGGAGAACGTGCCGGCGGAGGCGCGCGTGCTCACATACCAGCGCGCCTGCGGCACGTCCGTCTCGATCCGGCTGGCGCGCCTGGCGAATTCCGCCGTGGCATCGGCCTTGCGCCGGTCGAGTTCTTGCTGCGCGTCGTCCAGCTGCCGCTGCGCCTGACTCAGCCGGGGGTCGGATGCGATGATCGAGTTTCGCATTGATGCATCCGCAGCCTGCATGCCCATCGATGCGAGCACCTCGTCGATGCGCGCGTCGAATGCGCTGCGTTGGGCATCGATCTCGGCTTGCGCGTCGGCGATCTCGCGGTCGGCGTTGTCGCGCGCGTCGTCCAGCTGTTGCTGCGCGTCGGCTACGAGCTGGTCATGCCGCGCCTGCTGCCGTGTGGATTGGACGGTCTGCTCGATGCGGTCGCGCACCGCCCGGATCGCGTCGTCATAGTCGTCGGCGAAGGCGTCGAGCCCGGCCGCATCCTTCACTTCGATCGAAACGGCCGTGTAGATGTCGCCGGTCACGCCGTCGGTCGGCATGAACAGCGTGTAGGCGTTGGTTGCGGTGCTGCGGAACGCGCCCTGCGAGTATCCGTCGGGATTCGTCAGGTCGGTCGGGTCGAGCACAATGCCGACGATGGTCAGTTCGGTGGGGAACGTGGGCTGACCGCTCTGCGCTGCTGTTGATGCCGCGTCTGCCGCGTCTGCCGATGCTGTGGTCGATGCTGTGGTTGATGCCGCCGCATCGGATGCCGATTGCGCTGCGGATTCGTCTTCCGCGGCTGATTCGGCTGCCTTGCCCGATTCGCCCGATTCGCCCGATTCATCCGATTCCGGCGTCACCGTGATGCGCGCGCCGATCGCAAGACCGCTGTCCTTGATGAACCGTCGGGTCACCGCGGTCTCGCCGGCATGCTCCGGCAGTCTTCCCTGCTGCACGTACGGCCGGTTCATGCCGTCGGGCCCGATCTCGCTCAGCGTCGCCGTCTCGTCGCCGCCGTTGACTCGAACGGTGGCCGAAGCGCTGCGCTCCGGCTCCACCGCGGCGACGCCCGTAACGTCGCGCAGCGCCTTCACGTCGTCATCGGTCAGGCCCAGCGTGGATACGACGCGCAGATCGTACAATCGCTGCGTGTCAAGGAACCGGTCGGCGCCTTGGAACATGTCCCGGCATCCCGCGTAGATGCCGGTGAGCACCGCCACGCCGAGCATCGAGATCAGCGCGATCGAGATGAACCGTTTCCAGTTGCGCGCCCAGCAGCGCAGCATGTCCTTGATGAACGCGCCGCCGAACGAACCGCCGAACGCGCCGCCGAACGTGTTTGAGCGCGTCCGAACATGCCGCAGTGTTCGCGTCCGCCTTCATATCGTCCATTTCGCCCATATCGTCCCGGTTGCGTCGACTCATAGCCCGCCTACCATTCGATGTCTGCGATCGGTGTCGGCGCCGGATTGACATCCTGCGCGACGACCTTGCCGGACCGGAACCGGATCACCTTGTGCGCCATCGGAGCGATCGCCGAATTGTGCGTGATGATCATGACCGTCATGCCCAGCTCGTCGCACACGTCCTGCAGCAGCCGCAGCACCTCCTTGCCGGTCTCATAGTCGAGCGCGCCGGTCGGCTCGTCGCATAGCAGCAGCTTCGGCCGCTTCGCGATCGCGCGCGCTATCGAGACGCGCTGCTGCTCGCCGCCGGACAGCTGCGCGGGAAAGTTGCCCATGCGCTCGGCCAACCCGACTCTGCGCAGCATGTCCACCGGATCGAGATGATCGGCGCAGATCTGGCTGGCGAGCTCCACGTTCTCCAACGCGGTCAGATTGGGCACGAGATTGTAGAACTGGAAGACGAAACCGACGTCGTTGCGACGATAGGCGACCAGTTCGCGCCGCCGCAGGCCGGTGATGTCCCTACCGCCGACGACCACGCGCCCTGACGTGGCCGTGTCCATGCCGCCGAGAATGTTGAGCGCCGTGGTCTTGCCCGCGCCCGACTGGCCGAGAATCACCGTCAGCTCGCCCTGATCAGCGGTGAAGCTCGCCTCGTCAAGCGCGCGAATCGGCGCGGCGCCACCAGGATACTCCTTGACCACATGATCGAATTCGATGTATGCCATGACGCACCTCCCATCTTGTGGAACCGTTCGGGTGCCCCGCCGGCATCGTCGCCGGACGGCAGCTCCCGCAACCGCACCAGCCGCCCGCGCGACTGTTCTCCATCGGTTGAACAATGACATCGCATGTTCCAAACAGATGCGATCATATACCGCAAACCTTGAGGATATATGAAGGGTCGTCGCCGGGCGCCTGCCGACGGTCGCATCCGGGCGGGCTGCACAAGCCGATGACGGCATGAACCGCAGCGAACCGTCAGCGAGCTGCTAGTATCCTACGTCAGAAAAACGTTGACGAATTCACTACCCCTCTCAGTACCGCTTCGCGGGCCAGCTCGATCCGCAATCATGGACGCGCTGCGCGCGCAGTCTGCCTACTCGCCGGTCGGCTCGCACGTTGCCTACAAACAGCTCTGCTGTTTGCCTAACGGCAACGGTCCTGCAATCATGGACGCGCTGCGCGCGCAGTCTGCCTACTCGCCGGTCGGCTCGCACGTTGCCTA
>NZ_RQSP01000011.1:50077-57747 GCF_009078285.1 Bifidobacterium jacchi | reverse complement strand
CAAACAGCTCTGCTGTTTGCCTAACGGCAACGTCCTGACAAGGGGCGCCAACAGCATAATCAACGATCTTCTGACGCAGGACGCTAACGATCCTCGTCGATGCCGAGCATGGCGCGCAGCCACTCGAGTTCGGCGCGCGTTTCGGCATCATGCGCGACGACGACGCCGCGACGATACGGGTCGTCGATCTGATCGATCGACAGCGGATTGCCGGCATCGCAGTAGAAGTAGTGCATGTCACCGCGGTTGAGCAGATCATAGCGCCGTCGCAGCACCGCATCGCGATCGGCCTGGTCGGGCACGACGGAGAGGAACGTGAGCACCACCGTCCACCGGGTGAAATCCGTAAGATTGAATCCGCTTGTTTGCTTCAGCTCGTCGATGAGCCGCTCGCGGCCGGCGTCGAGCAGACGGAACCGTCGTCGCGGCCGGCCGTCGCCGGTCTCCTCGGCGATCTGCTCGATCAGTGCCGCCTCGGAAAGACGGCTGGTCGCCGGATAGATCGCGCCGTCGCTGAATCGTCTGGCATACCCCTGCAGCTGCTCCATCTTCTTGCGCAGCTCATAGCCGCACATGGGACGTTCGGCAAGAAACCCCAGAATCATCATTTCGATCACGCTCATACGCAGCAGTATATCTCGTTTCGACATACCAGCCGGGGTTCACGCCGTCAGCGCAGTCGCGTCAGCGCAATCCCCTGAGAATGCGCCGCAGCACCGGAATCGTCACCGCGAACGAAAGCACATCGGAGACCGACTGCGCCATCTCGACGCCCGTCACACCAAGGAAATGCGGCAGCACGAGCACCGCGGGCGCGAGGAACAACCCCATGCGGCACACGGCAAGAAACGAGGCGACGCCGGTCCTTCCCATCGTCTGCGTCGTCATGTTGCCCATCATGTTGACGCCGTTGAGCACCACGGTGATGCATTGGAAGTGCAGCGCCGCCACGCCGACTTCGACCACGGCGGGATCGGAACGGAAGATCTCCACCAGCTGTGGCGCGGACAGCCACACGCATGCGCCGATCACCAGCAGCACCCCAGTCGACAGCCACACGCAGAACCAGAACGCCTCCCTTACGCGCGCGAACCGCCTCGCGCCGTAGTTGTAGCCGCACACCGGCTGGAACCCCTGCCCAAGACCGATGATCACCGAATTCGCGCCGAGCATGATGCGCATGACGATGGCCATGCCGGCGATCGTCGCATCACCGAACGGATTGGCGGCGATGTTCACGCACGTCGTGGCGATCGAACCGGCACCCTGCCGCAGCAGCGAGGGCAGTCCCCCGCCGAGGATCTCGCGCAGCAGCAGCACGTCCGGCCTGCATTGGCGCAGCGACAGCCGCAGCACGCCGAAACGCCTGCTTAGCGTGGTGAGGATCACGAAGCTGATCGTCTGACAGATGCCTGTCGCCAGTCCCGCGCCGAAGATGCCCATGCCAAGCACGAAGATGAACAGCGGCGCAAGCGCGAAGTTGAGCAGCGCGCCGGTCACCAGACCGATCATGCCGAACGCGGACTGCCCCTGGTAGCGCAGCAGGCCGTTGAGCGCGAACGAGCCGCATACGCAGGGCGCGGCCACAAGGATCGGCGTCAGATAGGAGATCGCGAACGGCGCGATAGTGGACGTCGAGCCGAGCGCGAACACCAGCGAATGCAGCGTGAGCAGACCGATGATCGACACGGCGAGCCCGAAGCCGATCGCGCCGACGAATCCGACGGCGAGCAGACGCGCGGCGCGGTCGTTGTTCTGCTTGCCCAGTTCGCGGCTCATCGAATTGCCCGCGCCGTTGCCGAAGAAGAAGCCGATGGCCTGCAGCACGGTCATGATCGAGAACGCGATGCCGATCGCGCCGGATTGCGCGGTGCCGAGCCGGCCGATGAAGAACGTGTCGGTCAGGTTGTACGCGGTGGTGACCAGATTCGAGATCACCGCCGGGATGCACAGCCTCAGAATCAGCGGTCTGATCGGCTGCTCGGTCATCTGCCGGTATTTCTCGTCGGCGCTCGCTCGCCGGATGCCATGTAGTTGAGCCACGTAGCGCTACTGTACTACGTAGCGCTCGACGTGTCGGTCAACGCCCGTAGAACAACCGCTCGGTCACGTCACGGGCCTTGCGCATCGCGCCGAGCAGATCGTTCTCGAAATGCTGTCCGCGATGCGCGTCATAGCCCAGATAGACCGCGATGCCGCCCAGCGAATACATGTCGTCCGGGAGGATGTCGGCCTGGTTGACGCGCCCGTTCCACAGATAGTTGCCGTTGCGCGCGGCCGTGCACATGCGCCACGCGCGGCGCAGCACGATCGCGTCGGCCTTGCCGATCACCTTCATGCGCTCCAATTCGTCAAGCGCGCCAAGCGTGGAGCCGGTGCGCAGCGCGGCGTGCGAGCCGGCATGGCGCAGCTGCATCAGCTGCACCGTCCACTCCACGTCCGACAGGCCGCCCTTGCCGAGCTTGAGATGCCGCTCACGCCGCACGCCGCGCGGAAGACGCTCGGCCTCCATGCGCGCCTTGAGCCGGCGTATCTCCCCCACCTGCGCCTCGCTCGGCTCGTTGACCGGGTAGCGCAGCGGATCGGCGATGTTGCTTAGGAAGTCCTCGGCGAGCTCGCGGTCGCCGGCCGCAAAGCGCGCGCGCAGCAGCGCCTGATGCTCCCAGGTGCTCGCCCACGACGAGTAGTATTCGCGGCACGACTCGTAGGATCGAACCAGCGGGCCGTTCTTGCCCTCCGGACGCAGATCGAGATCGAGTTCGATCTTCGGCTCCAAGGTGATCGGTCCCTGCAGGATCTGCCGCATCGATTCACATACCTTGCGGGCGAAGACGTTGGCTTGCTGGTCGTTGGCTTGTCGCTCGTTGGCGCGCGCGTCTGCTGCCGCACTGTTCGCTGCATCGGCTGCCGCGCCGGCGGGCCGGTAGATGACGATCACGTCCGCATCGGAACTGAAGTTGATCTCGCGGCCGCCGTATCGGCCCATGCCGATCACCGCGATCGATGCGGGCGGCTGGTCGACGGGCGCGCCCATCTGCCGGCACTGGTCGCGCATCGCCCATGCGAGCGCCGCTTCGATGGCCGCGTCGTACACGTCGGTCATGCCCTCCAGCGAGGACGCGTCGTCCATGACGCCGCTCATCCACGCCAGACCGATGCGTTCGATCTCGTGGCGTCGCATGGCGCGAATCGACGTGGCGAAATCGGCGATGCTCGACTCGTTGCGGGCGAGCGCCGAGGCGCATTGCACGTCGAGGCTTGCGCGGGTTCGTGCGCGCAGCTGGCTGTCGTCGCCGAGCCAGGTCACCGATTCGACGGACTTGTTGAGCGCGTCGCCGAGGAATCTCGAATTGGATAGGATGTGGCACAGTCGCTGCGCGGCCGAGCCCGAATCGCGCAGGAATCCGAGATATTCGCTTTCGGTGCCGAATCGCTCCTCCAAGCGCCGCCAGTAGAGCAGTCCCATGTCGGGATTCTGCCCCTGGCCGAGCCATTGGAGCACGGCGGGCAGGATGATGCGGTTGATCTTCGCGGCGCGCGACACGCCGGCGGTCAGCGCGGTGACGTGTCGCATGGCGGCCTGTGGGTCGGCGAATCCGATGGATGCGAACCGTTCCTGCGCGGCCTGCGGGGTGAGGGTGATGTCGTCGTCGCCGGCGATGGCGGCTATGGGCAGCATGGGCCGGTAGTAGATGTCCATGTGCAGGCGGCGCACTTCGCGACGTGTCTCGTCGTATTTGGCGACGAGCTGTTCGGGATGCATGCCGAACGCGCGCGCGAGTCGGCGCAGTTCCGGATTGCGGTTGAGATCGTCGACGCTGACCTCGCGTTTGCGCTCCAGTCCGCCGCGGTTGGCGTTGCCGCCCAGATCGGGGAACAGATGCGTGCGCTTGAGCGCCCACATCTGCTGGCGATGCTCCATGACCCGCTCGAAACGGTAGTCCCATGCGAGCCTCTTCGCCTGCGCGCGCGACACGTAGCCACCGTCGGCCAGTCGCTGCAACGATTCGAGCGTGGCGGCGGTGCGCAGCGATTCGTCGGAACGGCCGTGGACGAGCTGGAGCATCTGCACGGTGAACTCCACGTCGCGCAGTCCTCCCCTGCCGAGTTTGATCTCGCGATCCTTGAGCGCCGGGGCGATGAGATCCTCGACGCGGCGGCGCATCTGCTGGCAGTCGTAGACGAAGTTCTTGCGCTTTGAAGCGGACCACACCATCGGCCGGGTCATCGCCATGTACGACTGGCCGAGCGCCGCGTCTCCGGCGACCGGCCGCGCCTTGAGCAGCGCCTGGAACTCCCAGTTCTCCGCCCACTGCTCGTAGTAGGCGCGATGCGATTCGAGGGTGCGCACCAGCGGGCCGTCCTTGCCTTCGGGGCGCAGGCCGCCGTCGATCTGCCATAGCGCCGGTTCGGCGACGCCCATGATGACCGACTGGCATACGCGCTGCAGCATCGTGCCCATCTTCGTTCCGGTGCGATACAGCTGCTGCCGGTCGATGCCGGGGCGCGCCGGTTCGACCACGTAGATCAGATCGACGTCGGACACGTAGTTGAGTTCGCGCGCGCCGAGCTTGCCCATGCCGATGACGGCGAAGCGCACGTCCTCGGCACCCGGCACCTCGCGTCTGGCGATCGCGAGCGCGCCTTCAAGCGCCGCGTCGGCGAGATCGGACAGTTCCTCGCTGATGCGCGGCTGAAGGGCGATCGGATCGTCGGCGGTGGTGTCCTGTGCGATGATCGCGGCGAGTTGGTTGCGATAGGTGCGGCGCAGCGCCGTCGTCGCCTCGGCGAGAGGCTTGGATGCGACCGGCGGATGGAGCGAGGTCGAAGGATTCGGTGCGGAGGCGGTGGTGGTGTTGGTGGTGTCGGTGCTGGTACTGGTGTGGGTGCTGTCAGAGCTGATGCTGGCTGCGCCGTCGGTGCTGATGCTACCGGATTCGGCATCAGCGTCGGCACCAACGTCGACATCAGCATCAGCGTCGGCGGTATGCATGACGGTACCGGCGAGCGTATCCGCGCCGTCGCGCGTATCCATGCTTTCAATCGCGTCCGCGCCGACCGCCCGCAGTACGTGCGCCCGCCGCTGATCGCGGTTGAACAGATGCGAATCGCATCCGTCGCAAGCCGCGGCCTCGACCAGATCAAGCCGGAATCGCATGAGCTTGCCCATCGCATCCGATGCGCCAAGCACCGCCATCAGACGGCTCATCGCCGTGTCGTCGGGAAGGATCTCCTCCACGGACCTGCCCTGACTGATGAGCGCGTTGACGATGTCAATGAGATTGTTCAGCGCCACATCCGGGTCTCCGGCGCGTTCGAGGGCCTTCAGTACGACGCGCAGCCGCGCGGCGGTGACGCCGTTGTCGCTCAGACTGGCGAACAGGCCGCGCGCCTTGTCGAGATCCTGAAGCCCGGCGTGAATGAGATCTCTGGCCCCGGGCGTGAACCCTCCGGACAGTGACCGTGAGTCAGACCTTGCGTCATTCGGCAGACCGTTGCGCGTCTCCTGCGCGGCTCGCCCGTCGATGGTCCAATGCGCGGCGGCATCCGTCGGCCGCTTCGTGCCCGTCGTTTCGTTCATAACCCTCAATGGTATCAACAGCACCGTCCCCACGTGCGTCTGCCCGGGGTGGGATGCGGTGTGGGGCGCGTCGTGGGCACGCGGTGCGGGAGTGCGGCGTGCTGATGACCAATGGTTGTGATCGGTGAAGATCAGTGGTTGTGAGCAGTGGCTGTGAGCAGTGGTACGCAACGCGCAAACCGGTTCGTTACACATTCCGAACCGCAATTCGGTGGTACACAACGCTGGTATGCGCACTCTTCTCATCGCGTACTATAAGACCAGTGGTACGCAACGCGCAAACCGGTCGAAAACACGTTGCGTGACGCGAATCAGTGCGAATCGGTGGTGCGGAACGCCGTTGCGAGCCCTTCACATTGCGTGCCATGCATTACCCTTGCATCACCCATACATAGTGGTACGCAGTCGTGGTACGCAGTCGGATTGCGCCAGTATTTCTCGGAATCGTCCCCAAGTTCGAGATTCTCTTGCGCTTATGAACCTCTTAGCACCTCTTAGCGCATACCTCTTAGCGCAAGGATTTCTCGGGGAAAACGGCCATTTCGTATAATCCTTGCGCTGGATAGGCCGTTAGCGCAAGGATTTCACGAACTCGGGGCAAATCCCGAGAAATCCTTGCGCTGGGCCAGTGCTTAGCGCAAAGATTCTACGAACTCAAGGAGGTTTCCGAAAAATCCTTGCGCGACGATCTACGTCGGCGCGGCGAGGTGTCGCGGCATACGGTCCATAATGGGAGACTATGACTATCAGTGAAATCATCATCACCATTGTGCTGGCCGTCTATGGTCTCGGCACCGGATTCTTCTACGGTCTGATGCCGCTGCGGCTCGATCTTGCCAATGAACGGCAGAATCGCCTCCAGCAGCGGGTCGGTCTGGTCGCTGCGCTTGTGCTGCTGGTCGTCGTCATCGCGAAGATGCTGGTGGCGGCGTGGGTGACGCCACTTGCCATGGTCGTCGGATTCGGCATCGCGCGGATTCCGGCGATTCATGCCGCGATGCTGAACCGGTTCGCCCTGTTTCGCGTCGATCTGCGCAACGGGCACAAGCGTCGCAGCGAACGCCGCGGCGGCAAGGGCGGCAAAGGCAACGGCACTGCCAAAGGCGGCAGTGCGAACGCTCATCATCACCGCTGATTTTCATTGATTGTGTCGCTGATTCGTCATTGATTCACTGCTGAATATCGATGAATCATAGCTGATGGGCAGCTGAGGGAACTATGCCCGCTGATGCTTTGTCTAGCGGTCTGCGCCATCTCGTTTGAGCGGCATCGAGCTATTCGATGAGGGCGATGATGTGATCTGTCTTGCTATCTCGCTGTCTAGCATCCCACCGCGCCGCCTCGCCCAGCGCCTGGTATGCAGCGCCGAAACGGGGCTGAATCACATTCCGTACCACTGGCGTTCGGTACGCGACGCAACACCCATTCCGCATTCCGTACCACTGGCGTGGCATTGTTCGGCTTTGGTCACACGGAGCGGCTTTGATCACAGGGTGCGGGCGCTCCCTGTGACCACTTGATGAAAAACCTTGGTATTTCAACACCCTGGTCACAGGGTGCGGGCGCTCCCTGTGACCGACCCCGCTCCCTGTGACGACTCCGCCGCTCCCGGTGACGTGGAGAACGAGTATCTCGAACAGACGACACAAGCCGTCTCACAGAAGAGACGGAACAACAATCAGGCAACTTCAAGGTTTTTCTCGAAATCATCCTCGACCTCGAGAAAAACATGCGCGACCAAGGCTCCCAGCGCAAGATAATCTCGGAAAGAACCTGGGGCTCAGCGCAAGATAATCTCGAAATGGCCATTTATTTCGAGAATAACTTGCGCTACTGGGGTGTGGTGTGGTTCTGTCGGGCACAGCTCTGTCCGGTTCGATTCTGTCGGGCACGATAGGACGCAATGGCAGGCGCTGACAGATGTAAATGACAGGCGCAAATGGTCGATATCGAGATTGGGGGTACGAAATGGACGCTGAGTCCGGCCCCAGCGTCCATTTCGTACCCTGAATTGCGATTTCAACCAGAAAGAACGCCGAATCATCAATAACGTCCGGCAAAACCACCAATGTGATCGGTCACATTGATC
>NZ_RQSP01000011.1:14134-49972 GCF_009078285.1 Bifidobacterium jacchi | reverse complement strand
CGGCCACGGTGATCGGTTACGCCCCCATCAAACGTAATCCCCTTAAACGAAATTCCCATCAATAAGGTGAAACATGGAACAAAAACCGGGCCACATCACACGCTGCTGTCCGACAAGTGGAGCCAACGATATGATCAGCGAGTTTCTGCCTCAGGATACTAGCGAATGCGCAACTATTCCGCAGCAGTCGCATCAGCGGCTGCATCAGCGGCCCCAGCCGAAGAGCCCGCCGAATCGGTGCCCAACAGCGTCTCAACGTTGCGCCAGATGCGGCGTGTGGTCGCCGGATGGTTCATCGTGTACAGGTGCACGCCGTCCACCCCATGCGCCACCAGATCGGCGATCTGCTCGCACGCGTAGAGGATTCCCGCAGTACGCAGCGACTGAATGTCGTCCTGCCAGCGCTCGAGCAGCACGTTGAGATGTTCGGGGATGCGTGACGCGTTGCGCTCGGCCATACGACGCGTCGACTTCGCGCCGCGGACGGGCATGATTCCCGCTTCGATCGGCACATTGATGCCGGCGGCGCTCGCCTTGTCTCGGAACCGGTAGAAGTCGTCGTTGTCGTAGAACAGCTGGGTGATCAGGTGGGTCGCGCCCGCGTCGATCTTGATCTTGAGATGCTCGATGTCCTCGTCGAGCGAGCCGGCCTGATAGTGGCCTTCCGGATAGCAGGCCGCGAACACCTTGAGATCGGGCCTGCGCGAACGGATGTACGCCACCAGATCGCTCGCATACGTGAATTCGCCGACGGGTGTCTCGCCGTCGAGATAGTCGCCTCGCAGGGCGAGCACCGCGGTGACGCCGGCCTGCTCGAACATGTCGAGCGCCTCGTCGATCTGTTTGCGGCTGGAATACAGTGCGGTCAGGTGGGCGACTGCCGGAATGCCGTACTCGTTGACGATGGTGTTGGCGATGCGCGCGGTCGCCGTGCGGTCGGAATGGGTGCCGTGACCGTAGGTGACCGAGATGAAGTCGGGCCCCAGATCCTCGATGCCGTCAAGCGTGTCGTAGATGGTGCCTACGGGCGCATTGCGTTTGGGAGGGAACACCTCCAGTGAGAACATCGGCGTATGCATAGTAGCCTCCTTACACGCATTATCGTTCCCCTCGGCGAGGGGGAAACGTCACAAGCTGACACAACGAATCAGCAGCCGCAAACTCGCCTGCAAACGGCTCCCTCATCAGCGGGAATCAGAGGGAGCCGCTTGCAGGCAAACCACCTCAGGCGAGCTTGGCGCGCACCGCCTTGGCTGCGGCGACCATGTGCTCGAGGCTCGGCCACGTTTCGGCGTTGCCGCGGGTCTTCAGACCGCAGTCGGGGTTGATCCACACCTTCTCGACATCCATCTTCTTGAGGATTTCGTAGATGCGATCCTCGATCTCCTGCTCGGAGGGGATGCGCGGCGAGTGGATATCGTAGACGCCCGGGCCGGCCTCGGTCTCGAAGTGGGCTTCGTGAATGGCATCGAGCACCACGAGATCGCCGCGGGATGCCTCGAAGGAGATCACGTCGGCGTCCATCGCGTCGATGTCGCGGATGATGTCGTTGAACTCCGAGTAGCACATGTGCGTGTGGATCTGCGTGGTCGGCTTGACGGCGGAGTGCACCAGACGGAACGCGGGCACGGCCCAGTCGAGGTACTTCTTGTGCCAGTCGGAGCGACGCAGCGGCAGCTTCTCGCGCAGTGCTGCCTCGTCGATCTGGATGACCTTGATGCCGGCGGCCTCGAGGTCGAGCACCTCGTCGCGGATGGCGAGGGCCAGCTGCTTGGTCTGCTCCTCATGGGTGATGTCCTCGCGCGGCCAGGACCAGTTGAGGATGGTCACCGGCCCGGTGAGCATGCCTTTCATCACGTGCTCGGTGCGGGACTGTGCGTATGCGGACCATTCGACGGTGATCGGCTTGGCGCGGGAGACGTCACCCCAGACGATCGGAGGCTTGACGCAACGGGTGCCGTAGGACTGCACCCAGGCGTTCTTAGTGAACAGGAAGCCGTTGAGGTTCTGGCCGAAGTATTCGACCATGTCGTTGCGTTCGAATTCGCCGTGGACCAGCACGTCCAGGCCGATCTCCTCCTGATGCTTGATGCAGGCGTCGATCTGGGCCTTGATGAACTCATCGTAGGCTTCCTTGGTGATCTCGCCCTTGCGCAGCTTGGCGCGCTCGGCGCGAACTTCCTTGGTCTGCGGGAAGGAGCCGATGGTGGTGGTGGGCAGCAGCGGCAGGCCGAGTGCCTCACGCTGCAGCTTCTGACGCTCCTCGCGGGCGGGCTGGCGCACGTAATCGTCTGCGGTGAGCCCGGCCACACGCTGGGCGACGGCCGGGTCGGCGGCCACTCGGGTGCCGTCGAACAGCGCCTGATTGGCGGCGAGGGCGGCGGACGCCTTCTTCTCATCCTCGGTGGCGTCGGCGAGGACGGCCACCTCCTTGAGCTCGCCGAGCTTTTCGACGGCGAAGGCGAAGTGCTTCAAGTCGTCGGCGGGGATGCCGGTCTCGCCTTCGGTGCTGAACGGCACGTGCAGCAGGGAGGACGCGGTGGCAACGGCCACGTTCGGCGTGACCTGCCTGATGGCATCCACCAGGCCGAGTGAGGTGGCGTAGTTGTTGCGCCAGATGTTGCGGCCGTTGATCACGCCGGCGAAGATGGTGGTGTTGGAGGCCACGCCGTACTTGGCCACGGCCTCAAGATTCTCCTCGCGGCCTTCGTTGAGGTCGAGGCCGATGCCGTCGAATCCGAGCAGGTTCACGGTCTCGTACACGTCGGCGATGTGGCCGAAGTACGTGTTGAGCAGCACCTTGACACCGGCCTTCGCGGCAAGGATCTTGGTGTAGAGCGTCTTGAACAGCTCCACGTCGCCCGGCTCCTTGTCGAGCACCAGATACGGCTCGTCAAGCTGCAGCCACTGGGCTCCCAGTTCACTGAACCGGGCGAGCACCTCGGCATACACGGCGGCGACCGAGTTGACCAGGCCCTTGTCGTACTCGAGCTTCTGCGCGTTGGCGCCGCGTGTGAGCTTGAGGAAGGTGTACGGGCCGATGAGCACCGGCTTGGTGAGGATGCCGAGCTCCTTGGCTTCGTTGAACTCGTCGAACGGCTTGGTGGAGTTGAGCTTGATCTCCTCGCTCGTCTCCAGTTCCGGCACGATGTAGTGGTAGTTGGTGGTGAACCACTTCTTCATCGGCAGGGCGGTCACGTCGCCCTTGTCGCCCTGATAGCCGCGGGCCATCGAGAAGAGCGTGTCCTCCGGGTTCTCGAAGGCGAGCCGCTCGTAGCGCTTGGGGATCACGTTGAGCAGGATGGCGGTGTCCAGCATCTGATCGAAGTAGCTGAAGTCGTTGCTGGGGATCAGCTCGACGCCGGCCTGCTGCTGAAGGCGCCAGTGCCTGGCTCGCAGTTCCTTGGCCGTGGCCTTGACGGAATCAAGGCCGTTGGCTCCCTTCCAGTATCCTTCGATGGCCTTCTTCAGTTCTCGATTCTGCCCGATGCGGGGAAAACCGGAGACGGAAGTCAGTGTGGACATGAATCCTCCCGATGCTATGACAATCTCAACCACGCCACCTTATCACGCCCTCCCCAATCGCATGGCATCAGACAAACTTGAGTGTCGCTATAAGCGACGTTTATAGGCTCGTCAGTCGCGGGGCCGTCCGCCGAAGCAGTTGCGCTCGATAGCGTTCAGTCGAAGTCCTTCGGGCTGATCACGGCCAGCAGACGACCGCAATGCAGCTGCCATTCGCCGAGCGGCGTATCCGAGCCGAACACGGCGATCGAGGCGGTCGAAAAGCCGAGATTGAGCAGATCGATCAGCGACGGATCCGACTGCGAATCCGCCATCCACTGGCTGGCGATCGACATGACCGGCTCGTGGCCGAGCACCAACGCCGAGCGCGTCTTGGGCTTGATGTGGCCAAGCTCGTCGAGAATCGCCTGCATGCCGCCATCGTACAGGCTTTGCCGATAGTCGACCTTGGGGCCGTCTCCGAACACCTTGAGCATGCGCTCGCAGGTCTCGACCGCGCGCTGCGCGCCCGAGCAGATGATCCGGTCGGGGTTGACGCCCAGATCAAGCAGCCCTTTGGCGACGGTCTTCGCCTGTTTGCGGCCCTTGTCGGTCAGCCCGCGACCTCGGTCGGAGGTCAGGGAGCCGGGTTCGGCCTGCGCGTGGCGCATCATGATGAGAATGTGGTCGTATTCGCCTATCGCCTTGCGGACCTTGCCGAGTTTTACCGCCATGATTCCTCCCGCCTGAGACGCGCACGGCAACGGACGTGAACGTACCATGAACGCATCGTTACATAATCATAATGATGCTCACCATTATGGCCGATGAAAGTGAACTTTCCGCCCGCGTGTTGCCGTATTCGCAATTGCCGACGCGGCGCTGCCAGCAGCGGCGCCGCCGGCGCGTGTCGCGTGGCTACGAAAGCTAGCCGAGACGGGCGGTCTGCGCGTCGAGATCGCGCAGCACCTTGCGCAGCTTGCGATCGGAAATGTCGCGCAGCTCCAGATCCTCCAGCTGCGCCGCGCGCTCCTCGTCGCTCATCGAGTCGATGTCGGTGGTCGTGTCCTTGGTGGCGCGGTCGCGCTTGCGCAGCGCATCGAATCCGGCTGCCATGGCCCTCGACACCACAAGGAATCCGGTATGGCCGATCATCTGATGATCGGGGCGCACGGCCAGTCCCTGCGCCTTCCAGCTGCGCTCCAGCGTCTCGTGGATGTCCGGCTCGGTCCAGTGGCCCGCCTCGCGCAGCGCCTCGACCAAGCGCGACATCTGCGTGGTGGTGGTGATGTAGCAGATCAGCACGCCGCCGGGTGCGATCACCCGCCACGCCTGTTCGAGCCGGTTCCACGGGTCGAGCATGTCGAGCACGATGCGATCGTACGCATGCTCGTCGAGTCCGGCCGCCACGGAGTCGAAGTCGCCGACCTTGAGATCCCACCATGCGGGCCGCTCGCCGTAGTACAGGGTCGCGTTCGCCTCGGCGACGCGCGCGAAGTCGGGCCGCAGCTCGATCGTGGTCAGGTGCCCGCCCTGCCCCACCGCGTCGAGCAGATTGATGCTCATCGCCCCCGATCCGGCACCGGATTCGAGCACATGCAGGCCGGCGCGGATGTCGCCGAGCTGAATCACCTGGGCGATGTCCTTCGGATACATGATCTGTGCGCCGCGCGGCATCGACAGCACATAGTCGGCGAGCCGCGGCCGCATGACAGCGTACTGCCAGCCGCCGATCGCACGCGCCGCCTTCCACGGCTTGCCCGCGTCGCGTTCGGGATGCACCTGGTTGACCTGCGCGTCGCGTTTGGCGGTGACCGTGGTGATGACGACGCCTTCGGTGCGCCCGATCACGTCGTCGTGCACGATCAGCCCATGCTCGGTCTGTGTGCAGCCGCCGGCCACCAGCTGATCGGTGATGCGCTTGCCTCGCCGATCGGTGAACTGCACCTTCTCGCCGGCAGTCAGCGGCCCTCTCCTCGGATTCATCGGGTTCCTCCTCGCATGGTTTCGCGCATGTTCGTCAACGTCACGTCAATGCCACATCAACAACAGACGCCACGTCATATCAGGTCAAACGGTACAAGTGTAATGCATGCGATCCCGTCGCGCTGAATCAGCCGCAGACATCCGCCGCCGACCGAAGTCGACCGCAGGCAACCGCCACTGACCCCAGCCAGCCGCAGCCAGCCAGCCGCAGCCGCCGCCAATGTCGGAAAGTCAGTTGCCGGACCGGTCGCGATGATAGAAGACGGTGAATGCCCTGACCCTGCGCAGCTGCTGCTTGCGTGTCATAGGATTGAGCCATGAGGTGTCATACTGCTGGAAGATATCCAAACCGCGGCCAGGACCCACGATCCATCCCGTGTCAGTCACGATGGACCGGTCGTGAACGGTGTCACTGAACTCGTAGGTGACGATGATGCCCAGTTGCCTAAACGCGTTCTGCACTGAGTTCAAGTCATCGATCTGCTTGTCAATAAATGGCTCGTCCGTGTACTTGGTGACCAGATGAACGTGCACTTCCTCGGTTCGTTCCGTATAGTTGAACACCGTTTCCAGGAATTCAGCAAAATTGCAGATCTGATAGGGCCGCAGGATGTACGGGTCCACGATGGTGATGTTGTGCGCACCGGCAACGTATGCGCCGAAGAGTCTGTCATACGTGATGCCGCGTTGGCCCTCCGCAAACACGCGGTGGGCTTCCTTGGCGGCCGCGGCGGCGCGCTCGATGCGGGTCAGCTTTGGCTGCGGGGCCGGTGCGGCGGCCGGTTGCGATTCCCCGGATTCATGCGATTCGCTGGATTCGCTGGGTTTGCTGGATTCGGCGACTGCGCCGGCTGCTGCTTGGGATTCGATTCCGGCTGCGCTCGACCCGCTCATAGCGCCGGAGTCGGCAACGCCGGCACCCGCAGCGCCGATGCCGGCATCGGCGGAATCGGCGTCGGACCGATCCTCGATCCCGCCTCGCCTATCGCGCCAATACAGCTGCGGGTATTCGATCTCCTCCAGCGTCTGCACGGCGATCGGCTCAGCGGCACCGACGCGCGTGTAGCTGAAATCGACCTCAGCCATGGTGGAGTCGATGCGGCACAGTTGGTCCTTGACCCGCTTGCGGCCCTCGATGGCGCAGCGCAGCAGCGGCTCCATCTCCTCCGCGCTCGCCTCGCCGGCAGGGTAGATGAGCTTCATCAGGCCGGAGAACGTCTTGCGCACGCCGTCCTTGTCGCGTGTGGAGAGCGTGGGCGACAGTGTGAAATACTGCTCGAACGCCGAGCCGTAGTCCACGTCGCGCAGATTGTGCAGGATCTCGGCCAGATAGTCCACCACGAAACCGTAGCCGCCGGTGAACATTTCGGAGCGAATCTGCTCGAACTCCCAGCCGGGCAGGTAGTAGTGGATGCGGTCGAGGAACGCCGGATCGTGGTATTGCGCCGGCAGCTCCTCGAACAGGTCGGAGTTCTTGAGCATGTACGGCACGTTGTGCGCGGTGTTGCCGACGAACACCATGGACGCCTCGGCCTGCATGGTGTTGCGTCCTCGCGAGAACGACTTGTTGGCCATGTAGTTCTTCATGATGTCCACGAGCGCCCGGTCGGCCTTCTTGGTCTTGCCGGCGAACTCGTCGAACGCCACGGTGTCCCAGTAGCCGACCAGGCCGATCTGCCCGCTCGAATTGTTGACGAACAGCTTCGCGGCCGTAACCTCGCCGCCGGAGATGAGCATGCCGTGCGGGGAGAATTCCGAGTAGATGTGCGATTTGCCGGTGCCCTTGGGGCCGAGTTCGATGAGATTGTAGTTGCGCTCTACGAAGGGAATCATGCGCACCAGATGCAGCAGCTTCGCCCGATGACCGAACATGTCGGGGTTGAATCCGACCGACTGCATGAGCAGATCGATCCACTCGCCGGCGGTGAACTTCGCCCGCATGGCAAGGTAGTTCTCCCGGTCGTCGTGCGACATCTGCACGGGCACGAGCCGAAGCAGCCGCCACGGCACCTCCTTCGGGTCGCCGGAGTAGGCGTAGGCGACCGTGCACATGCACCAGATGCCGGTGACCAGCAGCTTGGGATTCTGCTCGATGGTCTGCGAATCGACGACCACATGGCTGATGCCGAGGTTCTCGAATGTCGCCTCGTACTGGTCAAGTTTCTCGTTGAGCGCCACCTGCACTTTGTCGATGACGTTGTACTGACCCTTTTCGCGGATCTTCGACTGGATGAGCTTGGCTTCCTCGCGATGCACGTAGTTGTCCGCGAGAATGGAGCGCACGCGCTCCACGCCGGACTGCACGCTGTTCTCGTCGGTGGTGGTCGCGTACCTGCCAAGCAGGTATTCGAGCACGTACGAGGGCACGAGCGCATTGCCCTTGACCTTGCTGACCAGGTCCTTGCGCACCGTGTACGTGGAGAATTCCGTGGTCACCTTGCGATCCAGATCACTCATCGCCTCAGTGCCGCTCATTACCGGAGTGTCGCTTTCCGCGGTCCGCTCGGACTCGTCTGCCGCCCGGCCCGACGTCTGTTTGTACTCTTCGTCTGCCATGCCTCCACCTTACCCGTATGCCCATCCCTGGGCTTCCACGCTAGAAGTCGAATCCGTCGTCGAACACGAGCCCGCGCTGCAGCCGGTATTCGGCCTTGACATCAAGCCGGCGCATCTGGCTGGAATCGGCGATGCGCTCAAACAGACGCAGTTCGACCACGGTGTTGTTGAACCGGTCCGCCTCGCCGGCGAGCAGGAACGTGGCCGGCACATGCCGGTCGGCCGGCTCCTTCGATTCGGAAGCGAACGCGAGCGGCACTTCGTTGGAGATGAGCGTGGCCTTGCCGTCCGCTTCCACGCCCCACAGGCCGGCGAGCACGGTTCGTGCAAGCACTTTGCCGCCCACGGGCTCGGTCTGCAGAAAGTCGACCGTGATCTGCCCGGTGGTGATGCGGTCGGTGTTCTGCAGAATGCGGAATTCCACCGCGCGCGTATCTCCCGAGGAGGAACGCCCTTTGTTGATGTGCACGACGGGCACCACGATCTCCGCCAGCGCCGCGCCGCCGTGCACGTAGCGCGCGCCGTCGCCCTGCATACGCAGACGATGCATGCCGTTGGGCACCTGGATGGTCACGCCCTCGCCGTTCGGATCGCCAAGAGCGACCTGCGCGGCGCGGAACGTGGTGAACGCGGGCTTGGGTGTGAGATCGGCCCCGATGACGAACCGACGCTTGAGCTGCCATATCGCGTCGCCGGAAGGTCGTTCGCTCAGCCATTCGTCATCAGCCACCTCGTGGTCCTGATAGAGGAATCCGTGGTCGGCGGTGACGATCATGTTGGTCACGTTCGCGCTTGCCAGCCGCTTGACGATGGCGTCAAGCTCGTCGATCGCCCGCGAACAAGCGTCGAACACGCCGGTTTCGCTGGCGGCTTTGTCGCCGACCGCGTCGATGACGTTGTGGTAGACGTAGAGCACGCTGCAGGATTTGACCAGTTCGCGGTATTCGTCGCGCTTCATGGTGAGCAGGGCTTCCGCGTCCACTGCGGTGCCGCCCACCGTGGCGAGGATCGCGGCGCGCGCGGCCAGTCCGGCGGTTGGATTGCCGTCCGCCAGCACACCGTAATGGTCGGTCGGATTCAACGCCAGATTCGTATGCGGCAGCAGCGCGGCCATGCCAAGCTGCGTATACGATGGCAGCACGCCCAACTGCGCGTCGAGCGTGGCGTTCCAACGGCTTTGCCTGACCAGACGCTCACGGAACTCCGCGGCCACCTCGAAGCGCAGCGCATCCGAGATGATGACGGCGATCTTTCTGCCGGCATCGGTGACCTTCTTCACGTTGCGCGCGTAGAAGTCGGTCTGGGCGGCAACGCCGTCGATCGCCCAGTCGTCGAGCCTGCCGACCCGCTTCTGCCAGTTGACGCTCAGATCGTTCTGATAGCTGCCGTACTCCTGTTCGAGTCTGTCCCTGAGGTTGTTGTCGTTGGAGCCGTTGCGGACCTTCCACGCGGCGATGAAGCGACGGTAGCATCCGTCCACCTGGTACAGGTCGCTGACGTAGGCGTGGAATCCGCCTTCCGCGGATGCGATCGATTCCATGATGGGCCGGGTGCGGCGCAGCTCGGCGCGCAGGGCGCTGGCTGCGGCGATGACATCGTAGTCCTTGGCGAATCGTCCATGCCACAGGCTGTAACGGCGTTCGGCGACGATGCGCTGCACGTCGTCGTCGGATATGCCGTCGTTGCCCAACGATGTGTATAGCAGTTGCGTAAGCCGCTCGTCCACTTCGTGGAAGATGCCGCGCGAGGCCAGTTCTTCCAGGCTCATGCCGGCGATTTGCGCGTCCAGCGAAAGGTCGGCGAACGCGTCTTCGGCGAGCGTGCGGATCGTCGGCGCGTAGCGCGGGTCGTTGCGCCACATGTCGAAGTCGCGGCGGATGTTCGCATAGTAGTCCTCGCTGTGGGCGGCATCCGTGAATCCGTTCCATGCGAGGCGGAACAGCCATAGCACGAAGTCCTTGACCGTGGGTTTGGCGATTTCGCGGGCACTGTCGAACCGGTAGATGCCGCGGGTGCCGTTCCAGTGGTAGTCGGCGAGTCCGGCGGCGGCGATGCGTTCGATGCCGCCCGTACTGCCTTGCGCATACTGGGCGAGCAGCGCGCGCCAGATCGCCTGCAGACTGTGCTCCCCCGCCGGCAGACCGAGCAGCACGGCGATCATCTTCGCTTTAAAGTCCCGCTCGTCGTCGCCCGCGCGCAGCCGCCCGGCGAGAGCCTCGACCTGATCGTCGTCATCGAAGAACGGTTTGGTACGTTGCATGATGGCGAGCCACGCATCCCGTGTGGCGGCGGATGCCTCGCGCGGGAACAGTTCGTTGACGATCATCGAGAGTCGGTCGGCGGTGAACATCGGCCCGTATGCCAGTTCGAGGTCGAGCAGCCAATTATCCGCGTCCGCGGGCAGTTTGCCGGTGAGGTACACGAGGAACTTCGTGGTCGGCCGCTCTAGGAGGATGCGGTGTTTGACGGCGAACGGGTTGCGTTCCAGCCGCACGACCTCCACGTCGCGCAATGCCTCGTCGGCGGCCTGCGGCCCTGCGATCTCACCCAGCAGATCGGCGAATTCGCCGTGCTCGTCATGCCAGAACACCACGCGCCCCTCGCCGTACACGGTGCCGTCGTAGCCGGCGAACCGCGCCGCCAGCAACCGTCCGATTTGAGTGCTCGTGCTCATGCGAGGTTCCTTTCGTCTGCGCCGTCGGACAGTAGCCAGTCCGGTATGGCTATGATTCGAATGCCGTCCGAGGTGATGCCGCCGCGTGCATGGTCGTAGGTGAGGATGGTCTTGGGGAACGAGTCGCCAATGGCTCGCAACGGCGCGATCTCTCGTTCGAAGACCAGATCGTCGATCAGGGTCTGCGTGACCTGATAATAGGCGCGGTGCTGATGATGCTCGGCGACGAAGTCGACTTCCGAAGTGCCGAACGATTCCATTGGCACCGCTCCGACCGAAACATGATTGCCTCGGCGTATGAGTTCGTTGGCCACGACGTTCTCCAGTTGGAAGCCAAGGTCCTCGACGGAGAAATTCGTGGTCAGATTGCGCAGGCCGGTGTCCACCGGATAGAACTTGCGCAGCGGATTGAGCAGGCCCTTACCCTTGAGGCCGGTCTGGCGCAATCCGCTGAGGATGTAGGCGCGTTCGAGGGCGTCGATATAGTTTTCGATGGTGTCCTGCGATATCCGGTATCCAGCGCTTCTGAGTGCGCCGGTCACCTTGCGAGTGGAGAACAGGTTTCCGGATGTGGAGAACAGGTAGGCGACGAGGCGTTCGAGCAACGCGAGGTCGCGGATGCCGAGCCGTTTGGCCACGTCGTTGAGGATGACCGTGTCGAACACGGAGGACAGTTCGCGGGCCACGTCATCCTCATCCCGTTGTCTCAGGGAGAACAGTCCTGGCATGCCTCCGTACCGCAGGTATTCGGCGAACGCCGCATCCACGCCTGTCCCTTGATTTCCGGAAGCGCTGAGGAACTCCATGTATTCGCGGAACGAGAGCGGGAACACGTCAATCGGCACATAGCGGCCGGCGAGCAGCGTGGCCAGATCGGATGAAAGGAAATGCGCGTTAGACCCGGTGATGGTCACGTCCACGTTGTCTTTGGTGTGCAGTCCGCGCACAACGTGTTCCCAGCCGGGCACTTCCTGAATCTCATCGAGAAACACATAGAACATGGATTTCGCATCGGAGGCCTCCATGGCTGCCGCAAGCTCTCGTGTGAGATCGTCCGCCGTCTGCATGGAAGGCAGTCCGAAATCGTCGAAGCGCTTGTAGAAGATGTTTTCCGGTTTGACTCCGTCTGCGACGAGACCACGCATGGTCAGGGTGAGGATCGCCGACTTGCCGCACCGGCGCACGCCGCGCAGCACCTTGATGCGGCCGTCGTCCCGGTACCGTTCAAGCAACGTCTGGTACCGCGGACGGGGATACAGCGTTCTGACCATGCCGACATCACTACTTCCATACTCGATACATTCCGGTATTTACCCGATAAATGTCGAGTATAGTCGATACTTATGGAGATTTCCTTCCTGAGTGTCGAGTACGTTCGACACTCTCATCAGGACGGCCACGCACCCTGATTCCACGTGGAATCGTCGGCAAGGACATATTGAGTTAAGCGATTGCGCACCTAGGTTACCATTATGGGCATTTATGGTATATGATTGATACCACTTATGGCAATGATTGGAGGCTGATTATGGGTAAACTGGTTGCTGTCGTCGATGACGATGTGAAAGCTCAAGCCGCCGAACTGTACGAGTCGATGGGCATGAGCCTGAGTACGGCCGTGAACATGTTTCTGCGTCAATCGCTGGCGGACAATGGCATACCGTTCAGACCCCGCCGCTATGAAGGCATGCGGCTGACTCCGACGGAGAAGACGCGTCGTGCAATGGTGGAGGCTGAAGCTAAGGAGATGGGCATCATTGCGGACGATTCCGTCTCATGTGATACGAAAGGTTCGGCACGCGAGCACCTACGCCAGCTGAGGGAGGGGGCTCGTTGACGTATCGAATCGTATTCGAACCGCAGTTCAATGCGGACTACACGAAGTTGAGCCGCAAGCACCCCGAATTGATGGACGATTTGGATGATGCAATCGACTATCTGCAGGAATACGGGGAACTGCCCGAAGGCTATACGCCTCATGTGCTGGACAATTCCGGCGGCAACTACAATGGCCATTGGGAGTTCCACCTTGCGGGAAACATCGACGTGCTCGTGTTGTTTTGGAAACGGGTCGACCGCACCGTGATTCGAATGGTACGCATCGGCTCCCATTCGGAATTGTTCCAAGGCGAACTCATCTGACCGAACCATCGATACAATCGGCCTTCGGCTTCACTTCGGGAGCGCATCACACCGAGTGGGTGGCACAGCAGTCCCGGAAATCCACATACTGCTTTTATTCCGCGTCCTCTTCACGAATAATGTACCGAGTCGAACGGGCCGCACCGACACGGCGCAATAGGCCACGCCGCGTTAATTCCACCTGAATTATCTGCGCTCGACGTTCCTGAACATGCAAAAGGCTCTCTACTTCGACAGTAGTGATACCGCCCTTTTCTTGCACATAATGAAGTACCTCTCTCTGCCCATCGGTCAGGGAACCAGTATCCCGCACTCCAGACGGAGTATCCCGCACTCTTTGGGCAGTATCCCGCACTTTTGCAGCAGTATCGCGAACTAATCGCGAACTGATCGCGAACTAATCCGGCAGTATCGCGCACTCCGGATTCGGTATCCGGCAATTTCCGGCAGTATCCGGCATTTCAGACATAGTATCCGGCACCTTTGCAGCAGTATCCGGCACCCCCTTCAGAGTATCGCGCACTTTCTTGACAGTATCCCGCACTCCCAATGAAGTATCCGGCACTTTCCCGTCATCAATCTGCGTGTTCCGCGGGGCCGGAACTTGAGCTACAAACACGCTCAGGCTGAGCCCCACACCGCTTGAATTCCACCGATGCATCCTCACCCTGCACCAATACGGCTTTAAGTTCCTGTGGAATCATGTCATTCCTTTCCCAACGGGTTGGTGGGCCAGGTCCAGGATTGGACGGTGGGGCGCTTCTTTTCGAAGGATGCGATCTTGCGGACGGCAGCACCCATACGCAGGTAGTTGACCAGCACGCCGTCATCGAGGTCGATGGGGAGATTGGCGGTGGCGAGCGGGTAGAGGATGTCGCGCTCGTAGTCGGCGCATTCCTTGACGGCGGTGCGCAGCTTTTCGCCTTTGCGGACTTCGGCCGGCTTGCCGGAGGCGAGCAGGGTTTCGGACTGGGCGTTGAGCTTGCCAGTGAATTCACGCAGGTATTTGAGCACGGTGTTCGTGGTGGCGGGCGTGTACCGGTGCAGGTAGACGAGCGCCTTGAACGTGCCCTTGTTGTCGGTGCGACTGGAGTACATCCAGTAGATCGGCCGGTTCTTGTACATCTTGACGTGATCGTCGTAGAAGTCCGTAGCGAAATACTTGCGCAGCGGCTTGCCGAGCACCTGTTCGATATACGCGATGTTCTCGTTCACATGCTGCTCGCCGAGCGCGACGGCAAGGAACGTGCGGAAGCGGGCGGCGAGATCGTCCTCGAACCATTCGTCGTCGGTGACGGGAATGACGTTGTCCGCATCCGACTCGAACGTGGGGTTCGGTATCTCACGCAGATAATCGTCGATGGTTTCGCCTTGGGATGCGAGAATCAGACCCGGCTTGTCGAGCGAGTAGCGGCCGAACATGCAGCCGACCGCGTAGGAGATGATCTCCTTGACGACATCCTCGGCCATCTTCGCATCACGCTCGGCGGGCGTGTCCTTCGAATAGGTGAACGCCGGATTACGCTTCAGCGAGACGCGCTCAATCGGCACATCGCACGGCACCTCATCGCGCACGCCGTACGCATCCGCCACCAGCTCGTTGTTCTTGATCTCGCGCTGACGCTGCTCTTCAGCAATCTGCTTGCAGTGGGCGATATAGGCGGGAATCGCCTCAGCCAGCACAACATCTCGGCTCCCTCTGACGAGGGAGCTGTCAGCCGCAGGCTGACTGAGGGAGAGACCATTCAGCACTTCCAAGTCCTTGAAATCCCACGAGGTTTCGTAGGAATCCCAGTCGGAACGGGATGCAGCAATTAGACTTGAGACAGCTTCGCTCTGAGACTTTGAAATATCCACGGGCAAAGGAACCCTTAACACATCACCAGTCTGATAGTTTAGTGTTGGATTTAAGCTCTGGAGCAAGTACGGTGCAGTTGATGAGGTCATCAAACCCAAGACCGAATACAAATCATGATTAGGCAAGCTTGATTTCAAAAATAGACTCGGCCCGCCAGTTTCCGCAATATCACCATTACGAAAAAGTCTAAAGGTACCTCCTTTAGAACTGATTTTCGTCCATGTAATACCCTCTCTATTCCAGAGATACTCAGGAGAAAGTCTAGCTACATGATCATTCCGGTAATGATGCCGAGTCTCTGGCTTCCAATCAATGACATAATCCAAATTCCCATAATAGCTTCTATTATCTCCTCCTTTTGCACAGAATCTATAGATGTTCTTATCGGCAATCTCTCGCTGAGAAAGCTCCCACCAAAGTCGAAGATAATGTAAGTTATCACCAGTCTTTGTTAAACCATCACTAAAAAGCAATGCATCAATCTTCTGCCCATTGAAAATAGCTTTTAAGGACGCAGGAATCCAATAGGCGATCGGCGAGCCGGGAATCTGGGCGAAATCATGCTGGTTGACGGTGACGAGTATCGAGGATTTGCTCCCCTCAGTCGGCTTTGCCGACAGCTCCCCTCGAAGAGGGGAGTCAACTGCTTCCGCGCATGCCGCCGCCTGATTGTCATCGCCTTGCACCTCAACCAATCGCAGATACGTGCCCTTGCCACCGGAAGCACCGTTACGAATGGTGAACGCTGTGGTGGAGACGACTTCGCCGCCGATGCTGTCGAATGCGCCGGCTCCGAGATGCGCCATCGTTTCGATGGAGTGCTTCGCAAGCAATCCCTTGCGTAGTTCCTCGAACGAGGAGAGGAACATCCAGCTTTGCATCGTGATCATGCCGAGCAGCGCGTTCGGCTTGATGAGCTGCAGGTTGCGCAGGATGAACGCGGCGAACAAATCTTTGTTGCCGTCTGGGTAACGCTCGTTCACATACTCCTTGAGCTCACTGCCCATGTTGCCTGAGCCCATATACGGCGGGTTGGCGACGACTGCCGCATACTTGCGGGCGAGGTAGGCGGTCTGGGTGAGGACGGTGTGGGCGCGGTCGGCGAGGGGGTCGGAGAAGAGGGAGGTCTCTCCCCCAGTCAGCTCCGCTGACAGCCCCCTCATCAGAGGGGGCCAAGAAGACGAATCTTCGTCTGCTTCATCAGAGGGGGCCGAGAACGCAGCAGCCAAATCGGTCAAATCAGTTGAGGGCTGGATGAGAGAGCCGTAGACGTCGGCGTTCTGGTAGGTGTTCCATGTGTCGGCATCGAGGGTCACGTCGTACAGGTCGTTGAGCTCCTGCACTTCCATGTCGGTGAAGTATTCGGGCGTGATGCGCTGGATGTTCGGCTGCACCTGCTTGCGGAAGAAGCGACGGTAGCGGCCGCGGGCCTTCATGGTCAGCGCGAAGGCGGCGAGGTTGGCGGCGCGTTCGTCGATCTCCATGCCGAACAGGTTGTGCTGCAATATGAGCCCGGGAATCTCGTTGGCGGAGTAGCCGGCCTCGTCATAGATGTCGTAGAGCAGGTCGAACGCGTAGGTGAGCATGTGACCGGAACCGCATGCGGGATCGCAGACGGTGAGGTCTTCGGGCGAATCGATCCTGAGCACGCTCCCCTGCTCGCTCGCAGTCGAGCCGCTTTTGGCCGGCTCGATGTAGTATTCCCACGATTCATGCAACCTGGATTCGGGATGGTTCTGCGTCCACAGACGGCCGACCGTGTTCTGCACGAGGTATTGCACGATCCAGTCGGGCGTGAACAGCTGGGTGGCGGCGGGGATTTCGGCGGCACCAGCCTTCTTCGACTTCTTGAAGCCGGCCATCACTTGCGTCTTGCGCTCGGCGATGTAGAACTGGTAGAGCCAGCCGATGATCTCCACAGTGCCCTCGCCATCGTCACCGATGCAGTCGGCGACGGGCATCGCCTCCACGGCGCGGCGCAGCACGGAATCGGAGGCGAGCAGATCGGCGGGCAGCAGCAGTTCGTCGGCGGCACCGGATTCGTCGAACATGAACGGCATGAACCGGTGCCAGTAGTCGCAGTAGGCGCGCAGCAGCAGGCCGTAGGCGTCGCCCTGCGGGTCGTTGCTCGTCTTGGTGCCGTCCAGCAGCGCCTGGATGGTCGGCATCACCTTGGCTTTCGCGCCGACATTGCCGAACACGCTCTCGTCGAACTCCCCGCGCTTGGCGGCCGACAGCACACCCGGCAGCGCATTCGGATTGTCCGCGTCATCGCCGGACACCACATGCGGCATGGTGAACTCGTTCGCATCCATGTACCGCAGGGCGATGATCCGGTTAAACCAGCGGTAGGCATGCCGCTCGGCGGTTTTCGCACGACCTTCCTCGCCGCCGCCGTTGGCACGGATCTCCTCCTCCAGTTTGGCGAATGCGCGAGGATTGTCCACGCGCGCCGCCGAATCCGGCTCCATCGCCGCATCCAATTTCGCGCGCACCGCTTTTATCAACTCCACGCGCGCCCCAGCCGCAAACGCCTGCAACTTACTTGTGTTCATCCGCTCTGCTCCCCTCGTCAAGCCCTCATCATCGCGAACCGATGCACGGCCCTACAGACTCCACATACAAAGCACCATCATAGCGGCGGCCACGCTCAATCTGCCGGAGGAAAAAAGAACCCCCAGTGCATCACGGTTCGGTCAGCGACCGCCCGGAGAGGCCCTTTGGGGGAATTCATCAGTTATTGTAGTGATTCATGAGCCGACAGTCAAACCTCACCGCCAATTTCCTCTCGCAGCCCCTCCCGACTGTCAACAGCAAGATGCTGCTTGTGCTTGAACATGAACCAAAGGCAGACGATGAATAATGTGGGGGTTCTTTTGAGCCCCACATCAATCAATCAATCAATCAATCAATCATTCGTACGTGCGTATCCGGCCCGGGCACTTTCCAGCGCCTTGCCATACCAATTAAGCCCGCCCGACAGCGCGACTTCGAAATGGTCGACCGCATGACGGTAATACTCGTGGGCGAGTTCCCTGTTCTCGTGCTCGCCTTCGCCCCGCTCGCAGCATTCGGCAAGACGCAGCTCAATGCTGGCCAGCACGGCGGCGTCCTGCGGAATGTCGGGATCACATTCGTTGCCCGCGAAATACCCCGCCCTGCAATACAGCTCGACGGCCTTTTTGAGGTCGCGTGCGCATCCTCGTCCGGACCGATACAGATCGCCGAGCTTGTAGCAGCTTTCCGGATTATCCATCTCAGCACCGAGAGTAAACCAATGGAAAGCCTGCGCGTCATCCACTGAGCCGATGCGACCATACAAATACACGTAACCAAGGTTCGTGGCCGCCTGCGCATTGCCTATGTTCGCGCTGCGTTCATACCATCGTGCCGCCTGTTGGAACAAACGCGCCCGTTCTCCGGGATCGTTCTCTCGCATGGCGGCGTCATAGTTCGCCGCGCCGATGTCTAGCGAAATGTCACCGCCGAATACAGTATCTGCGGTCTCGTCGTAGTCATCGCTCATTATTGTATCGGTCATGTGTTCTCTTCGTTGAGCAGCCAATCCAATGCATACACTTGTTCGATGCCCTCGTGCGAGGTCGGGCGTTCGTCGTCAAGCGTAATCAACGTCTTCGGGTAATTGTCCCTGACTGCGCGCAATGATGACAATTCACGTTCCAACGTGTTCGGATCGCGAACAGATTCACTCACTTGGTAGTATCGGCGTCCGCTGGCACCATTGGTGATGAAGTCGATCTCACCGCCCGAGCCTTGGCCGACGTATACGTCACCTTCTCGCCGCATAAGCTCCAAAAACACCACGTTCTCCAGAAGACGCCCCGTGTCGCGTACGTTGTTGGAGCATAGGATGCGGCGGATGCCGAGGTCCACGGCGTAATACTTGCGTTCCTGACGTAGCGCACGCTTGCCTTTGATGTCGAATCGCTGCACCGGGTAGAAGATGAACGCAGCCGCAAGGCCTTCCACATAATTGGATACTGTGGGCGGCGATATCTTCGTACCCATTGAGGTCATGGCATCCGCGATGGACTTGGGGTTGACGAGGTTGCCGATGTTGTCGAACAGGTATCGGGTCACCGTCTCCAGCGCGGCGATGTTGGATACGCCAAGACGCGCCGCCACGTCCTTGAAGAGCACCGTGCTGAGAATGCCGTCAAGGTAATCGTGCAACATGGTCTCATCGCCGGGGAATCCCACCGTTGCAGGAAGCGCGCCGTCGTGCAGATACTCCGACCATGCGCGCTGCAAGGTCAATCCCTCATTGGAACGAGCGCTCCAATACTCCGCGAAGGAGAGCGGCGTCATGGAGATCTCCACATACCGACCGGATATCAGGGTCGCCAGCGTGCCGGAAAGCAACATGGCATTCGAGCCGGTGATATACAGGTCAAGATCGCCCCTGGCCTGCAAACTGTCAAGAGCCTTCTGAAAGTCTGGCACGTTCTGAATCTCATCGATCAGCACATAGCGGCGACCATCCGTTGCCGTGTCCGCGAGCGCGCATCGGCGAAGAATTTCCTCGTGAAGCTTGTGATATTCGAGGAATTGCTCGTTCTCCAGTAGCTCAAGGTTGATGTGGATGACGGCTTCGGGTGCAATGCCATACCGTTCGATCAACCGCTGCTTCCAGAGCGTCATCAGCGTGGATTTGCCACATCGGCGTACGCCGGTGATCACCTTGACCACGTCACGGTCTTTCCACGCGTCAAGTTTGCGCAGATACTGCGGCCTGTCGATCATCGGCGCACCCTTTCAGAAGAATAAAAACGTGTTTCAATATCGCCAGTATATCACTGGATTTAAAATACATTTTAAATCCGCGCGAAAACCGGCTCAAAGTAAAATGCGTTTCCCTTCTTTGATGGCGGCGATGAGCTCACGTCGGTAGGCGTCGAGGAAGTCGTCCACGTCGCGCTCCGTCATCAGCACCGGCTTGGGATGCGGCGGCGTGACGCGGATCGTGCGATTGGCGGGTTCCGCGTCGCCTGCCTCCGGAGCGGATTGAGAAGCATGCCTTGGCACCGGAGCGACGGGCCGTTCATGGTCGTCAACCCTTGCCGATTCGGCCGGCGAGGAAGTGCCTGGCAGCGACTCGGCCGGTTCTGCGGACTCCGCCGGCGAGGCTGGCGAGGCTGGCGTGGTCCCGGAAGCGACCTGCCGCACGGATTGCTCCGGCTGCGCCTTCGCGGCATCCAACCGGTTGATCAGATCCAGATACAGGTCGCCGCGCACCATGTCCGCGGCCTGTCGGATGTCGGCGATGTACTTCGCATTGCCGATTCTGGATTCCGCCTCGTCGAGCATGCGCATGGCCTGCCGTTGCGCGTCCTCGCGCGCGTTGCGGTAGGAGTCGATGCCGCTGATGGACGCGCGCACGGTTGCGACCGCAGCCGATGCACGCTCGCGTTCCTTCTCCACCAAAGCATCGAGATGCTGCTGCAGTTCGGCCAGGCGTGTGCGGAACAGGTTGACCCTGTTGCCGCTGAACAGTCTCGGATCGCGCGCGATGGCGCTCACCTGGTCTCGTTCCCGATTCAGGTCGGCGGAGGCGAGCGTGAAGTTTGAATCATTGGCTTGAATCCAATCCAGGCCTTCCTCCAGCACGTCGCGCTGCGTGCCGTTGAGCACCTTGCGGATCGGATCGATCACGCTCTCCTTGTCGTCGAGCAGGTCTTCCGCATTGGGCTCTCCCGCTTCGGACGGGAAGGATTCCAGAATCCACTCCTCCGGTTTGCCGGCCACGGTCTTCACACGCTTCAGCGGCTCGGCCAGCTGGCCGACGAACACGAACCGTCCGTTGGCCGCCATCAGGTTCTCGATGCCGTGCGCCTCGTCCGACAGCCCGTCCTTGATGGCCCGTGCCATGTCCTCGTCGTCGCCGGGCAGCCGGCCGCTCGTCAGGCTGAGATATTCGCTGGCGAACTCGCGCAGCTTCCTGAGCTTGACGGCATCGTACCGCTTCGGAATCTCCACGCGAATGCTATCCGTCTTGCGCTGATTGGTCAGATATTTGACCACATCGGTGCGCGGCACGCGAGCGCTGTCGACGACAAGACGAATCCGCTCGCCGCCGTACAGGTGGCATAGGCATGCGAGCGTATCGCCCAGCGGCCAGCCGTAGGGCGCATCCTCGTAATGCTGGACGATCTCGCGCACGGTGGGCGTCAGATTCTGGCGAATCTGACCGGCCGCATAGTCGTAGACGTCCTGCGACGGCAGATCCAGGCGGTTCCTGACCGAATCGGTGCCGTTCAGCATCGAGGCCGGCGACTTGGCGTCGACGAGCACTCCGGGCAGATCCTGTTCGCGATATCCAAGGCCATCCACCATGCTGAAATTGGTGTACAGGCGGCCGATCAGCGTCTGCATCGCCTCCGTGACGACGGCGCGCGCATCGCCATGCGCCTTCGTCTCCAGCGTCGAACCGTTGTAGGCGAGCGCCGCCGAACACAGCGCCTCGGCCACCTCGCCGCGCAGTTCGCGGGTCATGGCCTCCAGGTCGGCGCGCTTGCTTTCGATGATCCGTCTGCGGGAACCCTGCTCATTGGAGTGCAGTCGAAGGTATTTCTCCGTGCGTTCGACCATGGCCACGTCATGCATCACCTTCGCCCCGTCATCGCCGAGGATCACGCGCAGCTCCTCGCGCGCGCCGGACGAGCGCAGTATCTTGGCTTCCAACGATGTGCTGTCCATCGGGGTGACGACATGCAGCGTCATCGGGTAGGCGCGGCCCTGGGCCACGCCGTCGATGGTCAGGCCGAAGTGGAACACCTGCCTGCCGCCTGGCCGACCCTGACCGTATTCGACCTGCAGCGGCATCAGATCGGTGACGATCTTTTTGAGACGGTCGCGAATCTGACGGTCGTCGATGTCGAGGTTCTTGATCTCGCTTTCGACGGCCTGCTCGTCGTTGGTCAGATACTCGTATTCGTCGCCGGTGCGATGCACATAGTTCTGCCGTTCCAGCTCGTCGAGCGTGGTCTGGATGCGCCGTTCGAGTTCCGGCAGATTCTCGCCGAACCCGCCGAGCACCAGAATGCGCAGGTTGCGCGCGTTGGCTCTGAATCCCTCGGCATGCTTGACCATGAGCAGCGCCTTGAGCAGCGGCAGCGCGAGCGCGCACAGGTCCGGGTCCAGCTCGCGTTCGGCCTCGTAGATGCGATGGTTCACCGAGCTCTGGATCGCGCCGGCGATGCCGTCATACAACGCGCTGAACGGCACCAGCGAGCCGATCGTGTCGCTTCCATGCTCCGCCAGCGCGATGCTGATCGTGGCCAGCAGCGAGCGTTCGCCCACCGAGCGATGCTGGCCGTCGAAGAATCCGGCATAGCTCATGCCGCGCATCGCCTCCTGGAAGAGCGCGAACTGGTAGTTGACGAACGGGTAGGTGGAGTCGAAATCCTCCTGCGTGCCGAATCTGAGGCTTCTGAACTGCTGCACGCCGCCTTCGCCCTGGAAGGTGAACAGGGCGTCGAGCTCGTCGCGATGCGCGCGCCACAGCGCTTCGACCGCTGTGTCTCCCCGCTCGTTCTTGGTGAGCAGACGTTTCTGGATGACCTCGGCGACGTCGGCGCTGGAGAGTTTGAGACTGACGGCGAAGCGTCCCTTGATCTTCGTGAAGTCAAGCCCCTGCTTCACCGTGCGGTCGCCGATGACGGCGTCGATGTCCTCCTGGGAGGTGACGATCACCCAGACGCGGCCGTTGGTGCGGGAGAACAGCTCCTCGGTCATGGTCTGCAGGTTGAGCATGAGGCCCGCGTCCGTGCCGACGAACTGGCCGACCTCGTCCACAAGGAAGATCAGCCGATGGCCGGCGCTCTGATGGTCGAGCCAGTCGTTCACATCGTCGGCGAAGTCGGCGATGGTCGGATGGTACTGCTTCTGATAGTCCTTCAGAATGCCCTGCACCGCGTCGCCGGTGGCTGCGGCGAACGCCTTGTCGATCCTGGCGCCGGAGAACGCGGCCTGCGTGCGGCCCCTGAGCCACGGCTTGCCGGCGACCCGTTCGAACTGGCGCGTGAATTCGTCGAGGCAGCCGTTGGCGTCGAGGTCGCGTTCCAGCTTCGCCACGTACTTGTCGGCGCCGTAGTAGCCGCGCGCCTCGTCGAACACGCGGATGAACGCGTCCATGAGCACGGTCCTGCTGCCGCGCTGCGCCTTGCTGTCGATGTTGAACAGCAGCGAGGTGGCGGGGATGCGCCCGTTGGCTTCCAGCAATCCTTCGAGCTCGTGGTTCCCCGCCTGCCGCGCCTTGGCCTTCATGATGTCGATGACCTGGCTGCGGGTGAGCGGTTCGGCTTTGTTCGACCGCATGCCGGCGGGGATGTCGCCCAGAATATGCGAGAGGATCTTCAGCAGGTGCGACTTGCCGGAGCCGAAGAAGCCGGAGATCCACACGCCGTTCGTATAGTCCGCGGACGGATCGTTGTACGTGTCGAGGAAGCGTTCGAGATTGGACTGGATCTCGTTGGTCAGCACGTATTCGTTCACCTCGTCGGCGAGGTCGCTGTCGTCGCTGGCCTTGATGACGCCGTCGATCCGGTCGTCGATGTTCTTGACGAAGATGCCCCTCAGCTGCAATGCGCTGTCGTTCATGCCATTGCTCATGCTGCTGTTCAGGCTGTCGTTCATGCTGCCGTTCATGCGCGGACTCCCTCCATGATCGCGGTGTTGAGACTGAAGGCACGGTAGTAGTTGTCGCCGTCGAGACGGCCGAACAGACGCATCACCGACACCGTCGTCGCCGTCTTCTCATAGTCCCCCGGGAAGAACAGCACCACGGGCGTATGCTCCGGGAAGACATCCTGCACGCGGTTGAGCAGCGCATGCGCGCGGATATACGGGTACACCTGGCCGATTCCGGTCAGAAACACCATATCCGCCTCATGATTCTCCGCGGCCTGCCGGTAGCGGTCTTCCAGATGCTCCTTCAGCTCATCGTTGTCGGGGCCGAGCATGCCGGCGAGCGCCCGGTAGAAATCGTCGTTCTGAAGCTCCGGCCACGCATACGGCTCGCCGGCCTGCTCGCCCGAGTATGCTCCGGCCTGGTCGCCGGCAGCCGGGGCATAGGGCTCCTCGCCGTGCATGTCGGGCTCCTGTTCGACGGCCTCGTCGAACACGTCGTCATCCTTCATGATGCGGATCGCCAGCTCATACAGGTCGATGACCAATACGGCGGGCGCGGCGTCCTGCGCATCCACCGGGTCCATGCCCTGCAGTCTGCTGACGAGGACCGGGATGCGGCGACGCACCTCCAGCTCCTGTTCGGGACGATAGGCGTAGATGAAGTTCGCCGGCTCGCCGCCGGTCTGCTCGCCGTTGCGGAAGTATCTGGAGCGCATGTACTGGAACAGACGATCAAAATCCTGTTCGATGTCGCGCGCGGCATCGTCCTGCCGCCGCGGCAGTCGCCGCGCCTCCCCCTGCGCACCATGCGTGTCATCGCCGAGGCTCATCGTCCTTCGTCTCCTCTCACAGTCGTCCATGCCATTCGCCGTCGTCGCCGCCCTTCCTTGCCTTTGATTGCCGTCGCCGCCCTCTGCCGCTTCTGTTGCCGGCATCATCGCCGAGCCGAGACGTCACGTCAATCTCGCCTCGCTGTGTTCCGAATATGCGGCTCAAGCGTTCCGCATGGGAAAGAACAGCATCGAATCCGGCCTGCCATCCAGCATACTCAGCACGGTGCCGCTCAGCAGCGAGGGCAGTATCGTGTTGTCGCGCGCATCCAGCAGATCGGCCTCGACCATGGCCTTGAACAGGTTGGCGCGCAGCTTGTTCGCGGTCGCCGGCGTCAGCTCCTCCAATTCGGGATGCCACATGGCCTTCGCCCGGATGAACCGGTCATAATCCTCACGGGTCAGCGACAGCAGTCCCATCAGATAGCGATCGCGAACCACTTCGGCGGCGAACTGGCCGATCAGCGCATAGTAGCGGCACATCGCCACCCACATCAGCGCACGGCAGTCATTCGCCGTGGTGCCCTCGTCGGCAAGAAAGCGGATCTCCTCCCCGCTCAGCGCGCTGAGGCGCTTGAGCACCTCGCTCACCATGCGCGCGCTCGCCGACTGCGTGCGGATGGACAGCGCGTTGGAGTCGATGGCCCGTCTGCGAATGCGCAGCACGCGCTCCCCCAGTTCGACGCGCATCGGATCAGCGGCGGACTCAGCACCGGCGGCGGGCGCGGTATCAGCGACGAATGCGGCATCGCGCACCAGCATCGAGGCGAGAACGCGTCCCTGCGGCGCAAGCAGTCCCCCGACCGTGAAGGACAGCCGATATCGTTCGTTCCGCCCGGTCTCGGCACCATACGAACCCGCCATGCGTCCTCCTCGCCTGTGGTCGATCACAAGAATATGCCATCGTATCCCCGAGCCGCGATATGCCGGCAAATGTCACGGCAACGACAACGCAGCGCCGACTCAGCTGCGGCTGTCTATTGTAAAGGCATGGATGCTGATGAACCACCCGGCAGTCATGCTATTTCAAAGCTGAGAGGCTGTTTTGGCCTATTACGGCAGTCTATCTGCAAACTGAGAGGCTACGCGACCGCATGCCGGCCATGCAATTTGGCCACAAACGGCGTAACCACCATGAATTATCCGTTCATGACAGCCTCTCAGTTTAGAGATAGACTGCCGTTGCACCGCAAAACAGCCTCTCAGTTTAGAGATAGGACACCGAACAATGCAGCTCCCACCATTCCAGCCTCCTTGCCCGCGTCTCCGATTCCATTGTCCACTCAGCACCTCGCGCTCAGGCGCGTGAAGGTCGGGTAGACTAGGCCGTGGACCTGCGGTGCGCAGCACCGCGGAGACGAACGGAACCCAGCAGGAAGCGAGGAGCACTCCATGACTGACTTTCCCGGCACCGATGCCATGACCGAATCCATGCAATCCACCGCCGTCACCGATGTGATCTTCGATTTCTGCGGCGTGCTGCTCGACTGGCAGACGCGCGCCTGCCTGACCGGCCACTACCTCGAGCCGGTCGTCGAGGCGATCTGCGCGCCCGACGATCCGCATGGCTTCTTCCGCTACGAGGATCGCATGGACGCGGGCGAGGACTTCGCCGACATCTACCCGGACGTGGTGCGCGAGCAGGGCGAGGACATCGCCGCGATATTCCGCTACTACATCGAGCACTACGGCGACGCGCTGCCGCGCATCCTGCCCGGCATGGAGCAGCTGCTGGCCGATCTCAAACGCCACGGCTACGGCGTGTGGGGATTGACGAACTGGTCGCATGAGACGTTCCACATCGCCTTCGACAAGTTCCCGCAGCTCGAACGTCTGCTCGACGGCACGGTCGTCTCCGGCGTCGAGAAGATGCACAAGCCGAACGCCGACATCTACGAGCTCGCATTGCACCGCTTCGGCCTGACCGCCGAGCGCTGCGTCTTCTTCGACGACACCGCGAGGAACGTGGTCGGCGCGAACGAGGTCGGCATCCACGGCGTGCTGTTCGACAACGCCCTGCAGGCGCGGCAGGCGCTCACCTCGCTCGGCGTGCGACTGTAGCGCTGCATCGAACCCCTGCGCCCGCCCCGTCCGTCGCCGCGCGCGCTTCGCGTGGCACACGGCTGCACGGCGGCGGGCAGGGTGGCTGCACGGCTGCACGATCGCACGGCTGCACGGCTACATGAACGTGAACCAGGCTGCGGTGTCCCACCATGTGCGCGTGGGCATGTTCATGTCGTCCATGAACTGTTTGAAGAACAGGAACGCGGCCGCGAGCGCGATCGCGGCCGTCAGGAAGCCGATGACAAGCCGGTGCATCATCGTGCGATAGCGCGTCGCGTCCGCCGCACCACTATCCGCGGAATCCTCGCCAATCGCGCCGTCCGTGGGATTCGTCGCCGCGTCGATGACCAGCAGCAGCACGGTGAACGCCATCATGATCGTCCATGTGAAGTCGATCTCGTAGCGGAAATCGACGCCGGTGATGCGCGCGTTGATCAGGTAGATGAGCAGCGCCGCGACCAGCGAACCGTGGAAGAGACCAGCGATGCGGATGCGGCGCAGCATGCGCATCCACAGCGGCGCGACGAACAGCAGCAGTGCGAACGGCGCGGTGGTCATGAGGAATCCGCCGAAGTTGGGATGCTCGGATCGCCATGTCGTCACCGGAATGCCGACCTGGTTGACGAACGGGAACTGCGCGGTCAGATTCGGCGGCTGAAGGAAGTAGTAGAACGTGAACGACACGTACTGCGCAAGGGGCGCGTGGAAGTTGGTCATGTCGTATCCGGTGAGATTGTAGTTCGCGCCGAAGTCGAACAGCGAGCCGAATCGCGCCTTGTTGTATACCAGCTGCGGGATGATCACCGCAAGATACGGCACGATCACGCACAGCCAGGCCCTCGCCTCGCGCAGCAGCGCGGGATGGCGACGCCGGCCGGCTGTGGCTCCCGCGCCGGCAGAAGCGACGCGCTTACCGCGCTTGCCGAGCTTGCCGCCCGCGCCGCGCAGCTCGCGCACGCCGTCGACCCACATGCGGCGGATGTCGTCCCAGAACAGCGGAATCGCTATGAACGTGGCGAGCACGGTCTGCGGGCGGCTGGCGACCGTCAGCGCCATGAGCAGCGAGCCGGCCGCAAGCCACGGCAGACTCAGCCCGCGCAGCTTCGATTCGATCCAGCATGCGAGCGCGCCCATGGCGAGCGCCATCGCCAGCTCCTGCGGGATCTGGTAGAAGTAGCCGAGTTGGATGAGGATCGGCACGCCGGTGCCGAGGAACGCGCACGCGCCGGCGATCAGCACCGCGCCGAGATGCACCCGCGTGCCGCCGCGCCGGGCGACGAGCCGCGCGATCTGGATGACGAGCAGCATCGAGGCGATGGTGACGAGCACGGCGCAGATGCCGATCGCCGTGTTGGTGCGCAGGTTCATGCCGGTGATCGCGCGGAACGGCGCGAACATGACGAGCGCCGGCAGCACGCCGAAGTAGCTGTAGTAGCGTCCGTCGTGGAACGCCACGTCGAAGTAGACGGGCACCGACCGGTTCGATAGGGCCACGTCGGTGCGCGCCCGCGTGTCGTACGGGTTGCTCATCGCCGCAAGGTCGGGGTTGACCGGATAGTCGAGGTCGGCGCGGCCGTCGAGCAGGGATTCGCCCATGCGCTGGTATTGGTCGGATGCCTGATAGGAGGCGAAGAAATCCCAGTATGCGGGCTGCTCGTGCTCGGGTGGCGCCGCCATCGAGAACAGGCCGAGCACGAGCGCGCATTCGACCGCGACGAGCGCGACGACCGCGATCGCGCACGCCTTGTCGCGCATCGAGAACGTGCGCCGGTGGAGTCGCGAGCCGGGGCGGAACGCGAGGATCGCGGCGGCGATGAGCAGTTCGAGCGCGAGACGGCGCATGTCGAAGCTCATCGGCACGCGCGGGTTGACCGTGTACGTGGTGAAGGGCACGCGCCCGCCGGGGTCCATCTGGTAGCGGATGCGCACATGGGTCGCGCCGCCGCCCACATGCGAGTAGCGCGACATTGCGGAGGACGGCGAGTAGCCGACGATCGCGTTGGCGTCGTACCAGCCGCCGTCGGTGTCCTTCATCGTGGAGATCGACCAGCGCACGTCGTTGCCCTGCCCGGTGCGCTCGGCGGGGCCGGGGTTGACGTACAGGTAGTCGATCGGCGCGTTGCTGGACAGGTCGCGATAGGCGGTTTCCGGGTCGGTGATGTAGGCGGTGCCGTCCGCCTCGATGGTCAGCCCCGGTCCGGCCGCGCCTTCGATGGCCGGCTGCGGGGTGGCGCCGCGCGTCTGCCAGTAGGGCATGTTGAAGACGAACAGTTCGAGGATGGCGATGATGATGATCGCGACGGCGAAGGGGGCCGATTCGCGCAGCAGTCGCCGATGGCGTGATGGGCGTGCGTGGGCGTCGTCGGACGCGCTTGTGAGCGGTGCCTTGGTCATCGTGTCCTTCCCTAGTCGCTGTGATTGCTGTGCTGATCGTTGTCGTGATCGCTGCGATCGTCGTCCTGTCTGCGTTGCATTCATCACCGTGCGATCACCGTGCGATCGTCGTCATCATATCCGGATCGCCCATCATCCATTGTCTGAACCCATCGCCTGAACCCGTCATCCCCGTAATACCCGTCATCCGTCGCCTGAATTCGTCATCCGGCGTCCTTGAGCGAGTGGATGAACGTGCGGTCGATGAGGCGCGTCGCGAACAGCACCGCCAGATACGCCGCGTACAGCACGGCATAGCAGAGCGCAAGCAGTGCGAAATAGCGGATGTGCACCGTCTGGTCGGCAATGTGCAGCGCCGCCCACACGGCCGCGTTGACGGCGACGACCACCCATGCGCGGGCGGTCATCACGTCGGCGAAGCGCGCCCGCAGCCGCAGATACGAGATCGTCATCGTCACGAACGTGCAGATCATGCTGGAGGCGGCGACGACGGTGATGCCGCCGAAGCGGGCGGCCGCGGCGAACACCGGCAGCACGACGATCAGCGAGGTGATCGACAGCACGTCGGAGAAGTGCGTGTCCTTCTCGGCGTTGAGGATCATGTTGAACACGACGGTCATGCCCATGAAGAAGCCGGACAACGCGAGGCACGACAGGGCGGGCGCGGCGACGGCGAAGTCGTCGCGATAGAACGCCGACAGCAGGCCCTCGGCCGTGGCGGAGATCGTCACCGCGATCGGCAGCACGAACGCGAACGCGACGAGCACGAGATCGCGTGCCTTGCCGACCGCCTTCGCGCGGGAGGCGGCGCCAGCGGCGAGTAGACGCGAAACGACCGGCAGAATCACCACGGCGAACGCCTGCAGCAGGTAGTAGGTGGTCTTGCCGAAGTTCACGGCCCCCGTATAGTAGCCGGTCATCGACGCGGGCGTGACAAGCGCCTTGACGACGAGCGTGTCGGCGCTCAGAATCAGCGACGCCATGATGAAGAACAGCGAGAACGAGAACGTGTCGCGGACCACCTCGCGCCATGCGATGCGCCGCGTCGCGCGGGTTTCGCCCGACGCGCCACCTCCGCCAGTGCCGCCCGCACTGCTGCGCGACAGTGTCAGGAACATCACGCCGCCGACCGCAATGGTGACGATCATGGACGACAGGTACCCCACTTCGACGCCCATCGCCGGATCATGCGGGAACGCGACGAGAATCAGCGGGATCGTGCCGAGTTTGATCAGCGAATAGAACGTGTACAGCGACGCGCTGCGACCGAAGTGCTGGAGTCCCTCGTTGATGCCGAGCATGATGATGTACAGTCCGTTGGCGGGAAGCAGGAACGCGGCCATGCGGAAGTAGCCGGTCAGATCGTCGTCGTTGAGCGCGCCGGCGAGCAGCGGGGCGCCGGCGAAGTCGACGATGAAGAACAGCGCGATGACGGCGGCCTGCACGACAAGCGCCTTGACGATGGTGTCGCGCACGTCGTATCGCCGCGACGCCAGGTTGCGTGCCAGCGACTGGCGGGCGCCGTTGCTGGTGAACAGATATTCGAAGTCAAGCACGGTGATGATCGTGCCGACCACGCCGTAGCCGGCCGCCGACGCGTAGCCGCCGACGAAGAAGTGGATCGCATAGCCGCACACGAAGAACGTCACGTTGCCGATGAGATTGAGCACTAGTCCTCGTCGCATGTCGAATCCCCTTTCCCAAGCGGCGTGCGCGCTTCGTTCGGCATGCGCACCCCGTGCGATGCGCCCTGGCGGGCGGTGCGTAGGCGGGCGGCGCGCAGGATGCACAGATAGAACGGCACCATGAACAGCGCCCACAGCATGTATCGGGTCGCCGTCGGCTTGAGCGGCACCGATATCGCGCTCGGCAGCAGGGCGAGCAGCGACCAGACGAGCGGCATGGCGGCGGTCCACGGGCATGCCGCCGCGTCGGGGCGCTGCGTTGCGTCGCGGTCGCCGGCGCTTCGGCACGGCGAGCCGGAGCGCAAGCCGCGACGACGCCGGCCGCCGGCCGCGCAGAACAGCAGGAACAGCGGCATGAGGAACGTCCACACCGCCGTATAGGTGAGCGCCGAAACCACCGGAATGGCGCACAGCGCGTCCCATACGGCCGCCGCCGCGCGCTGCCCGCCCGTGTTCGCATACGGCGTGAACGCATACGGCGGGGTCGGGTCGGTCTGCTGATCCAGAGCGCGGTTCAACGCGGCGAACGGATGGCTGACCGGATTCCACGTCTGCATGAGCATCTGGTTGCCGATCGCGCCGGGCGCGGCATCGCGCACCATGTCAAGATCGAACGGCGCGTCGGCGTTGACCAGCGGCGTGCGTCGCAACGAGAACCAGCCGGATTCGAGGGATGCGAACGCATTGAGATACGGCATCGGATCGCGCGCGCCCTGCGCCGCCCACACGCGCAGATAGTCGCCGACCGCGTCCGCGCTGGAATCGCGCAGCTCGTATTGGATGATCGGGTCCGCCAGATACGGGTTGTACAGGTATGGCATCGCGGCCGACGACACCTCGTTGACGCGGTCGATGGCGGCACGCTCCTGCGCGGTCGCCTCGTCGGCGTGGTCAAGCATCCAACGGGCGGTCATCTGCATGGGCACGACAAGCGCCTGATTCGCATCCTCGCGGGCGATGGGCACGACCAAGCGCACGGCGGCCGGCACGCCGACCGCGGATATGATCAGCGTGGCCGCCGTCAGCAATACGGCAATCAGACGCAGCCGGATGCCGCAGCCTCGCGGTTTTCCGTGGTTCCAGGCGGTTTTCAGTGAGGTGAACGGGAGTGCGGCGAGCGAGAGGACGACCACGTAGAGTCCCGTCGCGCTGGTCGCGGCGGTGAGCACCGACACGCACAGCAGGGCCGCGCACCATCGCGCGGAACGCAATGCGGCGAGTCTGGTGCGGGCGGTCTCGACGACCATCAGCAGCCACGGGATGAGCACGACCTGATGCAGCGTGTCCTTGACGATCGACATCGTGAAGATGGGAAACGCGGGAAACACGGCGAAGAAGACGAACATGGCCGTTGCGGCCGCGCGCCCGGCGCCGATGCGGTGGACATACAGGCAGATCGCCGACAATCCCAGGCAGGTGGCGGCAAGCTGGACGATCACATAGACCGCGAGCCCGTTCTGATAATCGCCGGTCAGCCGCTCTCCCAGCCATGCGACGCCGCCGAAGACGAGCGTGTCGAGTGGCGGATGATGCGACGAGATCGTGCCGATCGGCTGCCCGTATGCGGAGATGCCGAGGAACTGGGCGATCTGATCGCCGGTGTCGAACCAGATAGTGCCGGGCAGCAGCATGATCACGTACGGCAGCCAGCATGCCGCCATCAGCGCGGTGGCGGCGAGCAGGCGGCCGAGTCGGCCGCGCCCGCGCCACCAGCGCAGCGCGCGTTCTGCGGCCGCGTGAATCGCGGCACGCAGCGCAGTGCGCGGACGGAGCGCATCGCGAACGGAACGCCCGCGCCGAGCCAGCAGCAGCCGCTCCCCCGCGGCGAACAGCATGGCAAGCAGACAGAACAGCAGTGCGATGCGAAGCATGAAAAGCAGATCAAACGGGCCGATGTCGGCATGCGTGGCCGCGTTGTCGGCCATGACGACGACGGCCGCGCCCGCCAGACAGACGAGGATCCTTGGTACACCGGACGGAGCAAAGCCGTCGATAAGCGTGCGTCGACCTTGGGCGAGCATGTGAGAACCGTGGGCGAGCATGCGCGGACCAGCCGATATGAATCTCATCGGCCCGCATCCCTGGCGTCAGTCATCACGTCGTCAGCCTCCAACCCAGGCGCCGCTGCGCCCCACGCCCCGACACATGCCCCGCGCCCGGCACAATGCCGCATCGCAGACGATACGTCACATAGCGTACCCGAGTCGACTACGTTGTATCGCGGATTTCAGCAAGAATTCACCAACGCGAAGCGCTCAGGTAACGCCGGGGGCGGGATGCGCGTGCGCGTGCGCGTGCGGGGTGAGCGTGCGGGGTGAGCGTGCGCAGAAGCTAAAGCGCATGGGAATCGGGCATGCGCGAATCGCGCGTATGTCGCCATGCTCCTTAGACTGGAATGCATGGCTTTAACTATTGGAATCGTCGGTCTGCCGAACGTCGGCAAGTCCACCATGTTCAACGCGCTGACGCGCAACAACGTTCTCGCGGAAAACTATCCGTTCGCAACGATCGAGCCGAACACCGGCATCGTGCCGCTTCCCGACAAGCGGCTCGCCGTGCTCGCCGATCTGGTGCACACCGAGAAGATCGTGCCCGCCACCGTCACGTTCGTCGACATCGCCGGCATCGTCAAGGGCGCCTCCGAGGGCGAGGGTCTGGGCAACAAGTTCCTCGCGAACATCCGCGAGGCGGACGCGATCTGCGAGGTCGTGCGCGCGTTCAAGGACGACGACATCGTGCACGTCAACGGCAGGGTCGATCCGGCCGACGACATCGACACCATCAACACCGAGCTGATTCTCGCGGACCTGCAGACCATCGAGAACGCGCTACCCAAGCTGGAGAAGGACCTGCGCGGCAAGAAGATCGAGCCGGCGTATCTTGATGCCGTCAAGGAGGCGCAGCGGATCCTCGGCAACGGCGAGACGCTCGACAAGGCCGCGCGCGAAGGCCGCTTCGACAAGGATTCCGTCTACGACCTGCATCTGATGACCGCCAAGCCGTTCATCTACGTGTTCAACGTGGACGACGACGAGCTGTCGAACGACGAGCTCAAGAAGCAGCTCGCCGCATCGGTCGCGCCCGCGCCGGCCGTGTTCCTCAACGCCCAGTTCGAGGCCGATCTGACCGATCTCGATGAGGCGGATGCCCGCGAGATGCTTGAGGACGCCGGTCTCAAGGAATCCGGCCTCGATCAGCTGGCCCGCGTCGGATTCGACATTCTCGGTCTTCAGACGTTCCTGACCGCAGGCGTCAAGGAGGTGCGCGCCTGGCAGATCCACAAGGGCTGGACCGCCCCGCAGGCCGCCGGCGTGATCCACACCGACTTCGAGAAGGGCTTCATCAAGGCCGACATCGTCTCCTACGACGATTTCGTGGCCGCGAACGGCTCGATGGTGCAGATCAAGGAGGAGGGCAAGCTCCGCCAGGAGGGCCGCGACTACGTGATGCAGGACGGCGACATCGTCGAGTTCAAGTTTAACGTGAGCAAGTGACCGATGGATGACGGGGAGGCCTTGTTGTCGTCTGATACGCTGAACGGAGATGCTGGATGCCGGAGCTGAGCAGGTTCTTCGGAATCATCATTCGCAAGATGCATCAGGACGGGACGAGCATCACAAGAGCCGCACGTTCATGTGTATTATGGCGATTCCGATCACGAGGAATTGGTTTCAGTCTGATTCGCGTGATGCTGGTGGGCTTTCGGGCAACTCGAAGGCCCACCAGCCTCCGCTGCGCGTGCACACGGCGGTGGTGTCCACCGATCCGCTCATTGTTGCATGCTTCTTTCGACTTTATCGCAGGAATTGCTCGCGGGCCTTCTCCGACAGCGAGTATCGGATCGGCCTCTTGCCGTGCTCCTGAAGAAGCCCGAGGCCGAGCAACCCGTTGACCGCGCTCATGAGCCTGGTGTTCCCGACCTTGAGCCATGAGCACAATCCCTTGCGGGAGACCGGGAGGGGATCGTTGTCGAACAGTTCCGCCTGCAGCAGGTAGAACAGGATGTTCTTCTGGTCGGTGGAGGCCTGCTCCCTTTCGGCGTATCCTTCAAGCCTTTCGCGGGCCGCCGTCAAGCAGTTCCACTTATCCCCCAGATCGGAGATGATGTTCTTCTGCGCGGTGATGATGAACTTCACCATCCGGTAGCAGAACAGAGACACGTCGGAGCAGTTCAACGGGAACTGGGCGTCGTCGAACGCCTTGTAATACCGACCTTTGGCATCGGCTATGACCGGGCTGAGCGAGATCGCGGTGGGAACGCTCAGATGCTTGCTCAGCTGCAACGCCAGCAGGAATCGTCCCGTTCTCCCGTTGCCGTCATAGAACGGGTGGATGTATTCGAAGGCGTAATGGCACATCACCGCCCGGAGCACCGGCGGAATGCTTTGGTCGGCGATCAGGGCAATCCATTGGGTGAGCTGTACCTGTATCTGTGATTCGGGATACGTGCCGTCATGGATTTTGCGCCCGCTGCCGTCATCCCATACGCTGACCGTTCCCTTGCGGAACAGCATGCCGTCGGGCTTGTCCTTGTCGGCTATCTCACCGTTCACGACCTGATCGTAGATGCTTCTGATGTCCTTGAGATCGTGGGGCAGTCCGAGCCTTCCTCCCTCCTCGCCGGACAGCCCGAGAAACAGCTGCGCGAACTCGGCAAGCCGCTTGTGAGGGCCTGAGCCTGCGGCCGATTCCAGTGCGTCGGCTATCTCCTTACGCGTGGTGTGCACCCCCTCGATGGTGTTGGTGCTTTGCATCTCGGCACCGATGAGGTCGAACAGGTATGCCCGCTTGGCGAGGTTCGGCAGGCTGTTCCACAGCGACTCCACTTTCACTTCGAGTTCCCTGACGGTGTCGAGCGCCGTGCAGAGCTCTCTGAAGCACACGGCGAACATCTCATGTCCATCGAACATGATCCCGGAGCGAAACGTGGACCATCCGTTAATCCGTGACTCGTACTCTTGCTGCGCCGCTTCCACCGGTCTGCGCGTGGATCGTGACATGCCGATGGTCTGCCTGATGCTTTTGTAATCCAATCCCCTTATCACCTCGTTTCGCCGTGCATCAACGCTTAGAATAAGCATATTACTCTTCTATGCATCGAAAACACCGAAAATCGGCGTATAGCCTTGGAATCATAATGGTTCCACGGTGCCTGTCTATACTGATGGCAGTTGCTCGCGCCAAGGGCGTGGTGGCGGAACCCGGTTTGGCCTCGCGAGACAACCATACCGGGCGCATCCTCGGTCCGGCCCCGCTGTTCGACCATAACATGTCGTTGTTCAAGAACGACATGCGCGCCGACTGGGAGTCCGGCGCGTGGACGCCGCGGGTGTTGTCCGAGCGTCAGCCGTCGGGCTCGCGCATGACGTTCCGCGACCAGTGCGCGGCTATCATGGGCGCCAGCCAGCATGAGATGCTGCGCAAGGCATTGGACGTCACGTTGGAGAACGACCCGGCCTATCCGCTAGAGCATGGTCGCATCGAAGCGCTGAACGA
>NZ_RQSP01000011.1:7966-14036 GCF_009078285.1 Bifidobacterium jacchi | reverse complement strand
CTACCTGCATACGGCCGCGCGCTCCCTGCTCGACCTACCGGCGGTCGACGAATCGCAATTGTCCGATCAGCTCGACGCCTTCGCCCCTGCGGCGCAATCCGCGCCCGTCGTGCGCAACGAGGCTTTGCTGTGCAATACGAATACGGGCGTATGCGGCTCATGACAACGAAGGTGGCAGGGTTCGCTCAGGAAAAGTGCGTCGTCGCCTTTGTCATCAGGCCTGTTTGATGAGCCGCATAGCATCATCCAATTGATTGGCGTTGCTCACCTTCAGATAGGTCTTGGCGCCGCCAAGCCATCCCGATGGTTTGCCGTCTGCGTCGCGTCGTTTGTCGATGCAGAGGTGTTTAGGATCATCGAGTTCTTCAATTGGCTTTGTCAGGCCTATTGCCAATTCGCCGCTTTGTTGCCCTTCGACACGTATGAGTCTGTGAGTGCCTTTGCGATACCCGATGTAATACTTGGTAACGTACTCTTCCCACTGGGGGCATTCGGCGGTGATGCGGGCTCTCAGAACTTGGAAGAGCTTATGGGCGCGACCTCCATTCGCGAGATAAGGATGGTCTTCCTCGATGCTCCATTCGTGTTTGCTTTGCTTTCCTTCCTGAAAGGATTGCATAAGTTGCTCGTCGATTTCGGGATGGGGCCAGATTCGCAATGCCTCCTGGGCCAGCCGTTCGCCACGCTGCTTGATGGTACAGGTATCCCACTGCGTTTGGTTGCCGATGTCGCGATTGAGGGAAAGCGGGCTGTGGGCGAAGCCGACGTCGGGCATATCCCGTTTCTCTGCAAACGGACGATTGGAGTATTTCTGGTTGTAGCCGGTGAGTGTGAGGTTACCCAACCGGTTGCAGTATTGCTCATGGATCTGCGGCCATTGCTCGCCGAGCATGTTCTGCCATTCGGTTGATTTGGTAATGCTTTGGGGCATGATGTGCTCGATCTGGTACCCATCGCCGACGACTTCGTTGGGGTGCAGGTGATTTTCGATGCGGTGCAGCATGTAGGAGCATTCCTTGCCGAATTTCGTATAGCAGTCACGTTCCTGCAACGCGGTGCTGAACTCGTCATCGGTGGGGAAATGCGCTGATGGCGTGGACAAGGTCATATTGATGTAGTCCGTGACATCCGCAAAGTTGTCGAGGACTTTTTTTGTACATGCCGGCGAAGAACCGGTTGAGACCCGCGGTTTTTGTCCCGCAGACGATTCTACGGAATAAATAGGATTCGAGGAGGATGCAAATGCCGAGGAAATCTGCCTTGGACAGGCTTCCCCGATCGTAGGAGTCATAGATGGCCAACATCAGCGGGCGACTTGGTGCGACATTGAGTGAGGTGATGCGATGGAAAGCGGTCCGCAGATCCCTGTCCGTCTCCTTGCCGAGGAAGAGACGGGCATAATGCTCGGCATTACGCAATATGTCCCTGAGCAGGTCGTCCCTATGGCTTTCGCCATATTCGGTGTCCACGTAGTGCTTGAAGTATTCATAGACTTCAGATTCCTTGGGCTGCTGTGGCGTGAGCTTGAGGGACAGCCAATACCATAGGAATCGATTGAAGTCCTTGGTTTCCGTGCCGAAGAGTATCTCGACCCGATGCCAATAATTGGCGTACAAGTCATTCTGCTCCTGCTCGGGCAACGACATAAGGATATAATTACGTGCGAGATCGATGGGGGTAAGATCCAGTCCTTTGGAGTTCATGGATTCAAAGATGAGCTTGGGGTTGTCCTTGCCGGGAATGAGCTCTGTGTAGATGACATGAAGGTTCTTGATTCCGTTCCAAAATCGTCGTGGATTGAAGTCATTGCTCCTCATGCTGTCGCGGAAATAGTGGTAGTTGTCTTCCAGCAAGGAGGAGAAATTGCCGGGCTTGGGGGATTCGTTGACAATACTGAACAGGGTGTCCGCGTCTGTGGCGGAAAGAACAAGCCTGTAACGATCGGTATCGAAGTATCCGTCATCGTATAGGTACTTCGTCCTGAATTTGCCGAGCGTCATTCCTATCTGTTGGCAGCATTCGCGATGTTCTCTTAGATACTCGTAGAAGCTCTGGAGGATCAAAGTCAATGTGGTGAGCCGCTGCTGTCCATCGATGATGAGAAGTCGTTCAAGGTCGCTGCCGCCTTCTGCCCCGATGCCTTGCGGAATAGCAAGGATGGAGCCAAGGAAATGACTGTGGTTGAGTTCGCCGGATAGCTTGATATCCTCCCAGAGCTCCCTGCACTGTTTGTCGGTCCATGAATAGGGGCGTTGGTAAACAGGAATGACGTATTGGGCGTTGCTGGCGCTGAGTATTTCCAGTAGAGATCGATCGTCTGCCTTCATATACCACATTCCGTCATTGACGACGCCGTTTGCTGGGGCATGGTCTTGCCGTGCCGTTGCGATGCAAGCACAACACAATGTGCGCGTGATGCGAATGCGGACTACTGCCGGCAATAATTGCGATGAGGTTCGGCGATGTGGTCGAGTTCAAGTTCAACGTCAGCAAGGGCTGATATCAAGCCGATCCTGATTATCGCAAACAAGCGATGAATGAGGATGACACGCCGGAGTATCGCACGGATTGCGATAGATTGCATCGCATAGTCTGACATGGCGGGAACAGGACCCGCCCTCCCCTAGGAATGGGAGGGCGGGGCCTGTCATGTCCAGATGCCGTGTGCTAGTATGCGGAGTCATTAATTCCGCCGACTAGGAGGCTTGGATGAGCGAGACGATTGAAACGGCTCGTTTGCTACTGCGTCCGTGGAAGGTCGATGACATGGCTGAGGCCGTTCCGCTGTTCCGGTATGCCTCCGACCCGGAGATCGGACCACTGTGCGGTTGGCCTCCGCATGCCAGTGTCGAGAGCAGTCTGAATGACATCAGGAATATCCTAGCCGTGGAGAACAACTGGGCCATCACCATCAAGGAGAACGGCGACGAGCCTGTCGGCAGCATTGCGCTCAAGCCGGTCAGCCACTACACCATTGACCCGGTCGAGGCTGACGATGCGCTCAGGGAACGTTACGGCAGGTATCTTGGCGGCAATGCGCTGGAATTGGGTTATTGGATCGGCCGCCCGTTCTGGGGAAGGGGCTTCATGACCGAGGCCCTGAACGCAGTGCTCGGCTACGCCTTCGATACGCTGCACAAGGACGCGGTGTGGGGCGGACACTACAGGGAGAACGACCGGTCGGGTCGTGTGATGGCTAATGCGGCATGGAACCGGTCTTTGAATCAGCGAACGATTACTTCGGCCTTATTGACGTATATCATGACGGCGTCTTCCGCATCATCACCGCTGGGAAATATACTCAAGATAGAGCATAGCAATACTGCAGGCGGCTAGATAGGAGGTGGACATGCCGGAGCTGAGCCGGTTCTTCGGAATCATCGTTCGCATGATGTATCAGGACGAGAGCGAGCATCACAAGCCTCACGTCCATGTGTACTATGGCGACTTCAAAGCCTCCATCGGCATTGACGGCGAACTCTTGGCAGGCTCCCTTCCCGTCAAACAGTACAAACTGGTGGCCGCATGGCTGGTCGTGCATGAGGATGAATTGTACAAGGCGTGGAACGAGGCCGTATCCGGACGTCCGTTCGACCGCATCAAGCCGCTTTCGTAAGGAAGGAAATCCATCATGTTTCAGATGAATGGCATCCTGTATGCGAATGAGCCCGTGCGGGAGTTGGAAATCCGATCGGCACGTGTCACCGGCGATCACATCATGCTGGTGACATTCTCCACCGGCGAGACGCGCCTGTGCGATTTCACCGAGATGTACGACGATGTTCCCGCCTTCGCCCCACTGCGCGACGAGAAGACATTCGAGGACTTCCGCATCGACCATGGCGTCCTGACATGGTGCAACGGCGACATCGACATCTCCCCTACATACCTGTATGAGCACTCATACGAATACACCGCTTACGGCGAGCTGGCTTCAGCCTGATGCCGTGCAGCCGCGGCGTCGACTTCAAGCTCTCCCCCAACGTCCCCAAGTAATTGATGGCAGCGTGTCGAGGTCATCGCACGTTTTACGGTAAGCTCCTCCGCATAATGTGACGTGCGCGAACGGGCTCCCTACTTCGATTGAGAAGAGTAGAGCCCGTTATTTGATATAATAACGGTGCAAAAAGATACCAATTAATAGTAAGGAGTGGCTATGAGCACGCAAATTGCCACGCGAGTTGATGACGAACAGGCGGCGTTGTTCAAGGAAACCACCCGACAGTTGGGTACCACTCCAGCCGATGTGCTGCGTATGTTCATCAGCGCGTTCAACGATTACCGCGGGTTTCCCTACGAGGTGCGACTTCCGCGGAATGACGCGGAGCCGTTTTCATCTGAACAGCAAGCCACTGAGTATGCCAGCCGTCTGGCGCTAAGGATGTCCGATGAAACGCGGTGAGATCTGGACATTGCAGGCCGATGGCTATGCCAGCAAACCACGCCCAGTAGTCATCGTGCAGAACGATGCCATCGACCGGTTCGATTCCGTCATCACCTGCCTGCTAACCTCATATGATTCCTCAGGCATCGACACGCGGGTTCGTTTGGACCCAAGTCCAGAAAATGGCCTGAACAAGGTGAGTTACGTGATGACAGACAAGATCGTCACTGTCGACAGAAAACTGCTGGGGTATCACGTCGGCACGGTCGATGATGCAGCCATGGCGGCTATTGGGCGTCAGCTCAAGCGGATTCTGGGTTTGCCGTAACGGTTTGGGCGGTATGACGGAATGTGCCTTATGCTTGCTTCCTTGCCGAGAGGACTGCGATGACATATAACAACATCGTCGCGTTCAAGTTCTCCCCCAACGTCTAAGAAGTGATTGTCGTGTAGGGTTGAGGGCCTTGGAATCCCAGTGGTTCCAAGGCCCCTGTCTATACTGATGGCAGTTGTTCGCGCCAAGGGCGTGGTGGCGGAACCCGGTTTGGCTGAGATTGTCGGAGGACTGATCATGACGAGTTACGTGTTGCGTCTGTACGATGATCCGCTGATGCAATTCGATGCCGTATACGGCCAGGGCCTGTTGGCGGGCAAGGTCGAGGCCCATATTCGCTGGTTCGATGAGTCGAAGCGGATGCTGTTGCCGTTCCCGCTGGCTCCTCAGCCGGATGACGCGAAGCTGACGGCGTGGCTGGAGCGGCGCACGATTCCGAAGAACCGCGAGTTCGCTGCGCAGATTCTCGCGCAGGCCGGACTGAACATCTCGGATACGCTGGGCATCATCGACCTGTGCAAGGGATTGTCGGTCAACGATTCGTTCTGGGTGGAACGTGACGACGAGAACATGAGGTTCGCAGACATCAACCTGTATGACAATCCGTTGGACGAGACGCTCGCCATCGTCGCCTACACCGGGTACACGTCGAGCGAGAAGCATGCGGTAGGCCTGTCGAGCGAGTGGACGACGGACGGCCAGTTCCCGAAGGCGTGGCGGCATACGGAACGAGGACTGGAATTGTGGAAGGCCGGTTCCGAAGGCTATGCGAATGCCGGGCTGGAGCCGTATTCCGAGTATCTCGCCTCGCAGCTCGCGCGCAGGCTCGGCGTGAACGCGGTCGAGTACCGCATCGCCCGGTGGAAGGGCAAGCTGGCTTCGGTGTGCGGTTCGATGAACACGAAAGACGTGTCGTTCGTGCCGTTCTATGCGGCGACACAGCTGGCCTCGTTCCCTGAGATTCTCGCCGCTGCGCGCGCCGTGTCCGAGGAGTCGTTCGCGGCGATGCGCACGATGCTCGTGTTCGACGCGCTTATCGTCAACCAGGACCGCCACGCCAACAACCACGGTTTCCTGCGAGACAACCATACCGGGCGCATCCTCGGTCCGGCCCCTCTATTCGACCACAACATGTCGTTGTTCAAGAACGACATGCGCGCCGACTGGGAGCATGGCGCGTGGACGCCGCGGGTGTTGTCCGAGCGTCAGCCGTCGGGCTCGCGCATGACGTTCCGCGACCAGTGCGCGACCATCATGGGCGCCAGCCAGCATGAGATGCTGCGCAAGGTGTTGGATGTCACGTTGGAGAACGACCCGGCCTATCCGCTAGAGCATGGTCGCATCGAAGCGCT
>NZ_RQSP01000011.1:2209-7856 GCF_009078285.1 Bifidobacterium jacchi | reverse complement strand
GAACGACTACCTGCATACGGCCGCGCGCTCCCTGCTCGACCTACCGGCGGTCGACGAATCGCAGCTGTCCGATCAGCTCGACGCCCTCGCCCCTGCGGCGCAATCCGCACCTGTCGTGCGCAACGAGGCTTTGCTTCGCGCGACGTGTACAGACGTATACGACGCATGACATGACGAAGGTGGCATGGCTTGCTCAGGGAAAGCGCGTTGTCACCGTCGGCATCAAACATCTGGTCCATGCAACTGCAATGATCGAAAAACGACCGCATGCACATCCTTGATCACCGGTCAGTGATCACCAATAGCGCATTGGTTGCCAATCGGCAACCAATCATCAGCATGGAATCGCCGGAATTCCGCCCATCAACCACACGCAATCCATACACAAACGGTTGCCAATCGGCAACCAACACGCCACTGCACAACCAGCATCCGCAATCGGCGGCGACGCGGCCGCCGAACAGCGCCTCGCGCACACCGCAGCTCGCAGGGAACGCTACTCACCCGAGGATGACCGCACGACCGAGCGTGTTCCAATGGGATCGCGTGTGCTGACGACAAGGGATGCGCTCACGGCATTCAGAGTGCATTCGGCTGGCGCGTCGGGCAGGGTTCCCTCATAAAGGTCGATGCGCACCGTGGCGGCGTCTTCTTCGACGGTCGCCCGTACACCGTGGCACTGCGGACTGCCCATGGTGAAGAAGACACGGACCGAGCGATCCGAGACCACTTCGTATCGACTCCAAGAGAATACATGCTCATCATGGAGGTCGGTGCGCTGCCGTATATCGTTCACGGATTGCGTTGGCGGTTTCGCCGCGGGAACGTACCCAGGATTCGTGGTAGCGGAGCTGGGAGGGGATTCGCCCCCGCCGGCAGTGCAGCCCGTCATGGCGATAACGGCCAAGAAGGCTGCCGCCAGCACTGCCAAGAGTCGACGGGAACGAATCCGATTATCCATGGTTGCGAGGGTGACAGGTGGGGTTGTTCGAAGTCTCTTCATGTCTGATCCTCTGGGACGCGGCTTCTGGTGCGACGGTGCGGACAGCGTTGGGCGAGCCGATAAGACTCGTTTTCTTTATTATACACGGCAGGAGGCACCGGTGGATTTATGATTGAACCGGTTGAAGGAGCGGCGAAGGGGTCGTCGCATCCGCGCTGAAGCACTACAGCTGATCGGAGGGCGGACTCATGGCCGAACGGGTTTTCGAGGATGAATTCATGGACGTGCAGTCCGGACTCGTCTCGCTGTGTCTTGAGGCGACGGAGGGCATGCCGGTCCTTGACGTGTACATCTACGTGTCGCTCGAAGGCAACATGACGGTCTTCAACGCATTCTTCCGCATGGGGGATGATGGCGCGGTGCATTTGTCAAGTGCGCGCATCCTGCCGCTCAATCAGGTCGTGGTCGACGACGACATCCGCTGGCAGGTGATCAGGCTTGCCCAGAGCGATCTTGCCGGTCTGCGCAGACTGTGCGACGCCGCCGGCCACCCATGCCCGACGCAAATCCGCGGCCATTACTCCCCCACCGGCGCCTACAAGGCCAGCTACGAATACGATCGCATCGTAGCCAAGGATGACGGCACCGGCGTCGCGCCGGGAGCAACATTCGCGGCATGGATGCATGCCGTCGCCTCCGGGGACGACGATCTGGCGTAATCCGGCATGCCGTGGGGGGGGGGCATTGGACTGATGCAGGACACTGGTCGACGCGGGGAAACACGCCGCAATCGAACGGGCCGCAATCGAACGGGCCGCCGACATGTCAGCGATCACCAATGGCGCATTGGTTGCCAATCGGCAACCATTCGGCAACCAATCGGCGGCACGCAATCAACGGAATTCCGCCCATCAACCACACGCAATCCATACACAAACGGTTGCCAATCGGCAACCAACACGCCACTGCACAGCCAGCATCCGCAACCGGCAGCATCCACAACCGGCAGCGACGCAGCCACCGGACAGCACCCCACACGCCGCAGCACATCCCAGACACAGGAGGCGACCGCCGACGAGCTGCAACAGCTCCAAGGAAAGCCGTGTGAATGAGGCCTCTGCGGCGGTTACCGGCGTTTTATAGCTATCGCCACGGGCAGTACGGCCGTGAATCCGAGGAATATGACCGTGATGGCGGCGTACAGCATCAGTGGAGCATGGTCGCCCTCCACCACGTACCGGTTCGGATCGGCCGGATCATAGCGAATCGTTACGGCATCACCCACCTCGTACCATGGATCTGATGACGCCACCGAGTATCGCTGCTCGTAGATCCTTCCGGATACTCCGTACCGGAACACCGGCGTCCAGGAGTCCGAGGAATCATCATCGGACGGGTCGGTCGGATTGAAGATCATCTGTGTCACTGTGCCGTCGGTGATCTCGGTGCAGTCCCTTCGCAGGGTGATTTCGCCGACCAGGGCTCCGACGCTCGGTATCAGCGAGATCGCTCCGACGATGCTGAACAATCCGCAGAAGAAGGCCCACGACCACCTGTTCCAGAAACCGCGGTCGTTTCCGTTGTTGCGGTTGGGTTGCCGATCGGCGTCGTACTGATCGGTGCCGTGCTGATCGGCACCGTATTGATCGACGCCGTACGATGATTCGGAAATTCCGGTAGTGTCTGCCGCCATGATTACCGCCTCGATTCCTGCCTTCCGCGGGTTTCTGCGATACCGCATGCAGATGGCCGCGGACGTTGCGGAGCGTTCCGATTCCAAGCATACCAACGGATTTCGGGACCATACATACATCAGCGGGGCAGTTTCCGGCACCTTGGATACACCGAGAGTCTGTCAGCATAGTCACATGGACGCGGACGCACGTCCGACATCGCAGGGAAACTGGCCAACATAATCTCGTATTGAATCATGCCCAGCCTTTAAAAACCGCTCTACAGAGCCAGTGTGCATCTCTGTCAGAAAATGGGCTGCCACTTGACTTCTTACTGAACGCCATATTCGACCTTGAGTCTTTTCAGGTCGCTTTGCCGAGACTATGACTGTGCTTCGGGCACAATCAGACCTCATAAAATGGAATAAGGTTCTTGCCAACGGCGTTGCACGCCGGCTCGATACCACTCTCATCAAGGAAAAGACGGCATCCGACTCCATGAAAGGCGACGAGTGCCGGCAACGAGACGATTGGCAGATATCCCCTTCAGCTAACGCAGGTCAGGCGTTGTCCCGAACGATGGTGACCACGTCCCGGTTGACCTGCCGGATGCGCGGGTCCGCGAGCATCTCATCGGTGGTCATCCACCGGCAGTCCTTGGAATCCACGTGGAACCTGTCCGCCTTCCAAACATCTGGCATGCGAGTGATGTTCGCACGGTAGAGCGTGTAGTGGTAGACGCGGGTCTCGTCATGCTCGGTGGAGTACTTTTCCCGCGTTGTCCCAGTCACGCGCGTGAGGGAGAAATCGCTCTTCGGAATGTCGAAGCCGTCGGACAGGTAGTCGGTCAGCAGCCTGACGTTCTCCGACTCAAGCTCGTTGGTCGCATGGTTCGGGAAGAAGTCGCAGTCCCAGCCGGCATCATAGTACAAGAGATACTTGTTGCCGTTGCTGATGGCAATTAGACTGCTGTATTTCTCCGTTCCTGCCATATGCTCCAACTCCTGATACAATCTCTCGGCATTGTAGCCGTTTCTCCAAGCCATGATAGCGGATTTTGCCGAATACGCTGTGACCGCGATCGCCATTACGATGAGCACGATGGTCAGCCACGGCCATGGCAGCCGCGTGGTCCCGGCAGCGAGAATAAGGAATATGCCCTCCACGGTGGCTATTGTGGCGGAAGCCTTGGGCCTTGGCCTATATCCGTGCGATGGGCGTTGAGATACGCTTGCAAACGTTCCGAGTCAATCTTCAACAGCATGGACTTCATGATATGCGAACCGTTGGCCGTCAGGCGATGCACCCGATTTGCATCCGGTGAACGAAAGGTGGGATCCCGTAGGTCGAAAGGCCGCAACATCTCACTATTCCGGTCGGGCCGGCGGGATTTGAACCCGCGACATCCTGTTTGGGCGGGTGTTCGATTGGCTTGTTCGGCTGGGCTTGAGTGGACTGATTTTCGTTGGAATCAAGCCGATTCTGGATTTTGGAAAGTTTGGTTGAGCGGGCTGGGATTGGTTCATCGTGACGGTCATCGTTACCATTTCGTTACCGTTCTTGTCGCATCCGACAAGAACGGTATGCCGGTATGTTCGATGTCGCATGTCAGTACAGCTGGTCGTGCGATCCGGTGCGAGTCAGCACGAGTTGCAGCTCATTGCGTTCGATGCGGTAGATGAGCAGCCAGTCTGACTCGATATGAATCACCCGATATCCTTTCCAGTTGTTGACCAGCGCGTGATCGCGATATTTGGTCGACAGCAGGTCACGATCCTCGGTCATCAACGCTTCGACGGCACATCGTAGCTTGTCCGGGTCGTAGTGCTTCTTCAACAGTCCTTTGAAGTCCTTCTTGAACTGCGTGGTGCGGAAGACGGATCTAAGCATCCATCAGGTCCTTCATCAGATCGTCCACAGACGAGAACGCAGCACCCTCCCGGGTGTCGGCCTGACGGCGGGCCTCCACGTTCAGCTGACTCTCCCTCGTGGCACGGAACGGCATGCCATTGTCGGTCAGCGATTGGCGCAGGAACATGTTCAATGCGGTTGATAGGTCCAGTCCCATCGACTCATACAGTTCCTTCGCCTGCCGCTTGACCTGCGGATCCGTGCGGAAAGTGATCGTCGCGGTATCGACCATCGCAAACCCCTCACTCACGTAATGCTATTATATGAACATTGTAACACAGTGGGAGATGGGCGCATCTGCCTCAATGTCTAGCAGTAGAAGCCCCCGGAGCGTCACTCGCCGGGAAGCCGTTGGTCGTCAGGTGATGCACCCGATTGGCACCCGATTCGTATCCGATAAACAATGCCTCAGGACACCCGTCAACCATGCCCCGAGACAACACACTCCCGAATTTCGATCACTGAGACCGGCTCGGCGATCGTTTTTCGGGAATGCGGCCCAGTGTTCCCGAATTTCGTTCACTGAGCGACCGTCAGCGATCACAATTCGGGAGATCAACCACCGATTCCCGAATTTCGATCGGCGAAGAACGTCACCACGCGTCGGAATGTATCGGCAGCTCCCTCTTCCACCCCATCGTGTGCATCACACGTATGTCGTTGGAGGCATCGTGTGCATACAACGGATACGTCGAGGCGCAAAACGCGCGCTACATGTACGCCCCATGCACACGATCACGTAGATATACGCTCCATGCACACGATCAGCAGCGCCTTATGTACGTGCCATGCACACGATCTACAACCCGCAGCGGCCGGAAGAGTCCATCGCACCCTGATACGTACGTGCGATGCACACAATGGTTTCGATGGGATGGAGTTTTCGATGGGATGGCTCGGACCGCCCGCCTCGGTCGGATTCGTCGCCAGCTCCCCTTGGAGGCGGGGCTGACATCACTCAACCAGCTGCGAGACTGGCCTACGGCGGGCGACCAATCTGTCACGCGGCGTCAAAAACGACGTTTTTCGCGTCGCGTGACAGACCGGCTTGTCACGCGACGACATTTTGGACGTTTTTCACGCCGCGTGACACGAGCGAACATGCACACTCAACCGAGCC
>NZ_RQSP01000011.1:1408-2142 GCF_009078285.1 Bifidobacterium jacchi | reverse complement strand
CAGTTCAAGAAACATTGGAATTCCGCCATTCTGCAATCACGTGACTCAGCGATGGACGCGCGCAACTCGCTGCATCCTGTCACACGACGCAAAAAACGACTATTTCGATGCCGCGTGACAGATCGACAGCAGATTGATGACAGCCCGGCTTGCCACGCGACGACGTTTTGCCCGATTTTCACGCCGCGTGACAATCACAGGTGACCGTCCACGGGCGTCCACGGGCGTATCATCCCCGACCATTGATATGGCCTGGTTTTTGTTCCGTGTTTCACCTCATTGATGGGAGACTAGGAACATGACTGCAAGGACGCGTCATACGGAGGAGTTCCGGATGAAGGCGCCCAGGCTTCTGGAGGAGTCGCGTGCGAATCATTCGTCGAAGACGAGGGCCGTGGCCTCGGTCGCGCAGAGTCTGGGCATCGCGTCCGAGACGTTGCGCAGGTGGAGGAACAAGGCCGACCGGACGGACGACGCGGAGGACTATGCACGATCTGCGTCGCGCTGACACGGGTATGGCCATATCGGCGAGCGTGATGTCAAAACTGTGCAACGGATGCTTGGACACAGGCCGACCACGATGACGCCGCGAACCCATGCAGACGTTTGTTAATGATCTCGGCGATCTCGACACGATGGCCGAACGAGTGAACAAGCTTAGAGACAAGAAGCTTTTCTTTCCTGCACGGCCAATTGAGGTTAAAGTCAGCGGTCATCGTTACCCATCGTTACCA
>NZ_RQSP01000011.1:0-1304 GCF_009078285.1 Bifidobacterium jacchi | reverse complement strand
CAGCGGTCTTCTGCCTCGAACGGCGAAACCTCAAAACCTAAGCGGAAGTAGGGTTTGTGGTCGGGCCGGCGGGATTTGAACCCGCGACATCCTGTATCATCAGGGGGTTGTTTTGCAAAAAACGGCTGCTTTGGATGGGGTGAATATCGTTGGAATCAAGCCGTTTCTGAGTATTGGGTGTTCTTTGCTGGAACCAGTGCGCTTGGCTAATCCTGACGATTACTGTTACTGAAATGTTACTGGGATTGGCCGCTTGGGAAGGCGACACGCTCGGCGTGTCGCGGGTGGTTGGATTGCAGTCCAGCAAGAACCGTTTCGTCGGTAGTTACTGGATTCCCGGCAGAAAGACCATGCTTCTGGATTCCATCAGAATTGCTTGCGTCGTAGAATCTTGAGATAGTTTTTGCGGAAGTCACGCCGGTCTTTGAACATCTTTCGGTCGGTAGCGGTCTCTTCGCCGGCGTTGAATTTCAACGCTGTCAGTTCGATGGTGCACATCAAATCGGCGGCCTGCTCCAGACGATAGTCCTTCGGTTGCGCATCGCGATACACGACGGCTTCCTTGGACAGCGCATAGTCGATGGATGCTTTCAGCGCATTCGATACGATTTGCTGCCCATTGTCGTAGTACACCTTGATTGTCTCATACGATTGGAATTCGTTGAGATGTGATAGGAAGAAGTCCGCAAGATCGCGTTTGAGCTGTGCTCCGAACCTTGTCTTATCGCCGTCGAACATGCTTTTGCGATGGGCGAACGTCACGTATCGGAACGGAAGGTTACGGGCAAGCGTGAAGAACGCGAAGAACAGTCTCTTTCGATCCGCGAACGAGATATCCTCGTAATCGTCGTGACCGTTGAACAAAGGACCGGCATGGAACGGGATGTCCGGCAAAGCCGAATCTGTCAGATGCCGTTCATACTTCTCGATGTGCGTGGTTATGGGCGTGGACTGCACATGGAACACCAGCGTGATGAGATAGTATTCGGACAGCTTGCCCCATTCGCCGGACTCGTCCACGAAGATGCTCAATTCGCTCAACCGATTCCCCTGACAAGACGGCAAATAAAGGAATGCCGGGGGAATACCCCCGGCGACTTGGAGCCTCGCTCTTACGGGACGAAGCGTCACCATTATGACAGAACCGGCTCTGACATGCAAGAGCCAGGATTCATGATGGCTATACTAATGGTGAATGCCCCGGAACGTCACTCATGCGAAACATCATGAAACCCCGGGGATTTTTCTTTTCTGCACGGCCAATTGAGGTTAAAGTCAGCGGTCATCGTTACCCATCGTTACCA